>NZ_JBLZQD010000020.1:0-3391 GCF_049199305.1 Stenotrophomonas sp. PD6
CGGCAGCACCGCGGCGGCCACCGCCCCGCAGCCGCCGGCCCCGCCCGAGCCGCAGCCGGCCGCCAGTGCCGAACAAACCCCTGCGCCGACGCCGCCTGCACCGACGGCGGTTGAACAGCCAATCCAGGCGACCGATGTTGCCGAGGCCACCACCGATTTCGTGGTGCCGCCCACCAGCGTGCCGCGCACCGAAGTGCGGGTGATTCCGCGCGAAGCCCCCGAGGTGCAGGTGCGCGAGCGCACCGTGGAAGTGGTGGAAGCCCCCGCCGCACGCGCGGTTACGCCCACGCTGCGGCCGGTTGAGCCGCAGCTGCGTACGCCGGAAGTGGCGGTGCGCGAGCGCGAGGTCACGGTGGTGAACGCACCCACGCCGCCGGTGCCCACGCCGGGCCCGCGCGTGGAAGTGACGCTGCCGCAGCGCGAACTGCAGGTGCGCGAACGCGAGATTGCACCGGCCCCGTCGGTATCAGTCACGGTGGCGCCGGTACCGCAGCGCGAGATCAGCGTGCCCGGGCGAAGCCCGGAGGTCACCGTGCGCGAACGTGCGGTGCCCAACGCCGCGCCGCGTCCGTCGCCATCACCGACGCCGGCAGCGTCCACCGCCGCGACCACGCCCAGCCCGACCGCTGGCGCGGCGACCCAGCCGTCGCCGAGCCGCAACGCGGCGTCTGCGACGACGCCGTCGAAGACCCCGTCCAGTACGCCGGCCGCACGCCCCGCACCGAACCCGGGCAACTGGGCAACGCCGGCGCGCGGCGACGATTGGGGTGCGGCCGACCGCAACCGCGATGGCGACCGCAGCGGCGCGCAGGCCAACCAGGGCGCCGGACGCACCGGGGATGGGCTGTTCAATGCCGACGGCAGCGTGCGCGTGCCCGGCCAGGAAGGCAGCGGTGACACCGCGCGCGGCGCGCCGGGTGGCGACAACGATGGCTGGAGCCGCGAGCGCATCGCACAGTCGGGCACGTGGCTGAAGCGGCCGCCGTACGACTACACCCCGACCTCGTTCGACAAATATTGGGCGCCCAACGAATCGTTGCTGGCCGAATGGGTGCGCAAGGGCATCAAGGCCGTGGAGATTCCGATTCCGGGCAGCAGCTCTAAGATCTCCTGCGTGGTATCGATCCTGCAGTTCGGCGGCGGCTGCGGCCTGACCGACCCGAACATGCAGGACCAGCCGGCCGTGGCCCGCCCGCCGCCGGATGTTCCGTTCAAGAAAGAGCTGCAGGAAGATAACGGCAGCCGGTAACCCGGCGGTAGCGCGACGCCGCGCGTGGCTATCGCGGTGCCGAGAGAATCCGGTAGAGCCACGCCGCGCGTGGCTATCGCGGTGCCGGATATCCCGCAGCCACCCATGGGGTGGCTCTACGGCGTTGGATCATTCGCGCAGCGCGATGGGTGTTTGATCATTCCTGCAGCGCGACGAACGCCCAGAACGGCACGTCCTGGCCGCTCCACGCCTGGCTGGTCTCATCCAGCACGTCCAGCAGCGTGTCGAAATCCGCGGTGGCATCGGCCTTCAGCCCATCGGCATCGCTGAAGAACAGCGCATGCCCATCGGCCTTCAGCCACGACAGGTCGCGCAGGCTGTCCGACAGCGCATCCCAATTGCCGCCAAACGAGCTCGGAAAATCCAGCTGCGCGGCAATGCGCGCCAGCAGCGTGCGTTTGTCATGGCAGCCCTGCAGGTCGATGGTGGCCACGCGCAGCCCGGCATCGCGCATCGCGGCCGACAGCGGGCCGATATCGTCGTTGGTGACCGAATACACGCCGGCGTTGTTGATATCGTCCAGGCCCAGTTCGAATGCATCGTGGTTCATTGCCAGCTCCCGGCGGGTGGGACCTCGAAACTGCGGAAGGTTTCGTAATGGTCATCGGTGTAGAACCAACCGGTCGGCGGGTTGCCGCCGGTCACGATGCGGCGCGCACCGCGATTGCCGGCGCCCGGGGTATCGACCGTGTACTCGCGGTAATAGCCGCGTGGGCGCTCCGGCAGCCGCTGTTCGCGGTTGCTGAAGACCCCACCGTCTTGACGGTGCGGGTAGGGGCCGCCGCGCTGGATCAGCACGATGGTCTGCCGCGCTTCGGCAGGCAGGAAGGCGGGCAGGGCGCTGGAAGACTGCTGCGCGGTAGCGCCCGGGTTGCCCGGTGCGTCGTTGCGGACTGCGGGGCCTGCATCGGGTTGGGTCAGCGACGGGGCGAACTGTGGCTTGGGCGCGCGCTGCGCTTCCTTGATGGCGAACAGGCCGCCGACCAGCAGGACGATTGCAACGAGCAGTAATAGGGGTTTGCGCATGGGCGGGCATGGCGTGTTGGGTGGGGGTACTGTACTGCGTCTTTGTTTAACGCTGCTTGGTTGCCACGCAGGGCGTGGAATTACGGCTGCGGATGGGGTGCGTGGTTGCCACGCATGGCGTGGCACTACGCTTCGTTTGGTGTCGTGCGGGTCGTCACCGGTGCGTAACATGTGGAGCCTTCGCAACGAACTTTCCTTTACGTGGGGCTTGGTAAGCTTGTTGGCCATCCCCATCATCCACTTCGCAACGCCCTGCCTTCGCCGGGCGAGTGAGCTACCAGGAGATCCACATGGCCTACACCCTCCCCAAGCTGTCCTACGCCTACGACGCGCTCGAGCCGCATATCGATGCGGCCACGATGGAAATCCATCACACCAAGCACCACCAGACCTATATCAACAACGTCAACGCGGCACTGGAAGGCACCGAGTACGCCGACCTGCCGATCGAAGAGCTGGTGAAGAAGACCAAGTCGCTGCCGGAGAACCTGCAGGGCGTGGTGCGCAACAACGGTGGCGGCCACGCCAACCACTCGCTGTTCTGGACCGTGATGGCCCCGAATGCCGGCGGCAACCCGGTCGGTGACGTCGCCCAGGCGATCGACGCCCAGCTCGGCGGCTTCGAGAAGTTCAAGGAAGCCTTCACCAAGGCCGCGCTGACCCGCTTCGGCAGCGGCTGGGCCTGGCTGAGCGTCACCCCGGACAAGAAGGTCGTGGTGGAAAGCAGCGCCAACCAGGACAGCCCCCTGGAAAACGGCAACACCCCGATCCTGGCGCTGGACGTGTGGGAACACGCCTACTACCTGAAGTACCAGAACCGTCGCCCGGAATACATCGGCGCGTTCTTCAACGTCGTCGACTGGAAGGAAGTCGAGCGTCGTTACCAGGAAGCCATCGCCTGATTGTTTTGGCGGATTGAATGCGAAAAGGCCGGGCGGAGACGCCCGGCCTTTTCGTTTGAGGCGGCCGGGCAGAGCCCCGCGCCAGTCTCATATAGACAAGGGGGGGGGGGGGAGACCGTACTAGATGTCGTATGGCGTGGTGAGCGTGAAAAAAAAAAATGGGGGGGGGGGGGGGGGGGGGGGGGGGGGGGGG
>NZ_JBLZQD010000020.1:3401-21611 GCF_049199305.1 Stenotrophomonas sp. PD6
CCCCCCCCCCCCCCCTTTTTTTTTGGGCTTTTAACCCCCACCCGCCGGCGCCCCCCCCCCCCGCCTTTTTGTTTTCGGGGGGCCGCCCCCCCCCCGCCGCTACCGTGTTTGGGCTTCGCCCTGTAACCGCAGCGTCGCCATGACGCCTAGGCGCAGCTCGCCGGCGTCGGTGCCCTCGGTTGCCGGCAGTCTCAACGGCTGCTGGCCCATGCCGGCGAAATACTTCACCTGGAAGAGCACGTCCAGGCCGTGCCCACGTGCCGCACCGGCCGCCGACGGCGGGTCGACCCGCTCACCGGGATTCTTGCGGGCCGGCTGGAACCCCGGGGAGTTGCCGACCAGTTCCGGCGTGCCGGCAGAGAAGTCGCCGGCGATCAACGAGGGCAGGCCATCGGCGGTGGCGCCGATCCAGGTCATCAGGTCACTGGTCTGGTGCTGGCGGACCTGTGCCTCGTCCGGGTCCGGGCGCAACCGGGCCACGTAAACGTTGACCAGTTCCTCCTGCAGCTTCACCCGCAGCATGCCCGCCGCGCTGTACTGCCCGGGCGGATGCAGCAGGGTCACGCCGTCCTCGGCCACCGGCAGCCGGCTGAGCAGGGCGCTGCCATGGCGCAGGGGTTGGCTCGGCGGGTCCGCGGTGACGAAATCGCAGCTGTAGCGCAGCCGGGTGGCCAGCCAGCAGGCCGGGTTGCGGCCCTGGGTCTGCAACACCCGCTGCACGGCGATCACGTCCGGCTGCAGCGCCTCCAGGACCTGCAGGAGCTGGTCGCGACGCTGTTCCCACTGGCTTTCGTCCAGGGTGGGCAGCTCCAGCGTGGCGATCTTGAGCACGCGCGTGGCGTCCTCGCTCTGGCGCGCGAAGGCGGTTGGGGCAGACAACAGGAGCAGCAGAAGCCAGCCGGGCCAGCGCGCTGCGACAACCGTGGGGTGGATGCGCATAACGATAAGTTTACGCTTCGGCCGTCGACGCGCCGTGACTTCCGGCGGGTTCAATGCGACTCGCCTGCCATGTCGCGAACGACCTGTCACGTAGGGCCGCAGCGTGCGCGCCCGCGGTCCATCCGGTAACCTTGCGCCCTTTGAAGCCGCAGGACAGCCCCAACGAATGAGCACGATCGCAGCCGCCAGCGCCGGCAAGGGAAAAATGCCGCGCCAGATTCCGTACATCATCGGCAATGAGGCCTGCGAGCGGTTCAGTTTCTACGGGATGCGCAACATCCTGGTGCAGTTCCTGATCACCTCGCTGCTGCTGCAGGAGATCACCGCCGATGGCCGGGCCGGCGAGGCCAAGGACATCATGCACAGCTTCATGATCGGCGTGTACTTCTTCCCGCTGCTCGGCGGCTGGCTGGCCGACAAGTTCTTCGGCAAGTACCACACCATTCTCTGGTTCAGCCTGATCTACTGCGCCGGGCACGCCTGCCTGGCGCTGTTCGAGAACAGCCGCGAGGGCTTCTTCCTCGGCCTGGGCCTGATCGCGCTGGGCGCGGGCGGCATCAAGCCGCTGGTGGCCTCGTTCATGGGCGACCAGTTCGACCAGAGCAACAAGCACCTGGCCAAGTTCGTCTTCGATGCCTTCTACTGGATCATCAACTTCGGCTCGCTGTTTGCTTCGCTGCTGATCCCGCTGGCGCTGAAGAACCTGGGCCCGCAGTGGGCGTTCGGCATCCCGGGCATCCTGATGTTCGTGGCCACGTTCGTGTTCTGGCTGGGCCGCAAGCGCTACGTGCTGGTGCCGCTGCCGCCGAAGGACCCGCATTCGTTCGGCAACGTGGTGCGTACCGCGCTGACGGCGCAGGTGCCGGGCAAGGGCCGTCCGGGCTTCACCCTGGCCGTGCTGGGCGTGGTGCTGGCGGTGGCCTCGATGGGTCTGGTCGGCAGCCTGGGCATCGTGATCTGCCTGTGCATCGCGCTGGTGCTGGTCCTGGCCGGCGTGGGCGGCGGTACCTGGATCCAGCTCGACCGCGCCCGTGCGGTGCACCCGGCCGAGGCCGTGGAAGGCGTGCGTTCGGTGCTGCGCGTGCTGGTGATCTTCGCGCTGACCACGCCGTTCTTCTCGCTGTTCGACCAGAAGGCCTCCACCTGGGTGCTGCAGGGCCAGCAGATGGCGATGCCGTCGTGGTTCACCGCCTCGCAGATGCAGGCGCTGAACCCGCTGCTGGTCATGATCCTCATTCCGTTCAACAACCTGGTGCTGTACCCGGCGCTGCGCCGCTTCGGCTTCGAGCCGACCGCGCTGCGCCGCATGACCGCCGGCATCGCCTTCAGCGGCCTGGCCTGGATCGTGGTCGGCGGCATCCAGGTGATGATGGACGGCGGCAACGTCATGTCCATCTTCTGGCAGATGCTGCCGTACGCGCTGCTGACCTTCGGCGAGGTGCTGGTCTCGGCAACGGGGTTGGAGTTCGCCTACAGCCAGGCGCCGCAGGCGATGAAGGGCGTGGTGATGAGCTTCTGGAACCTCACCACCACCATCGGCAACCTGTGGGTGCTGCTGTCCAACGCGGCGGTGCGCAACGACACGGTGACCCACAAGATCGCCAGTACCGGGCTCAGCGAGGCAGCGTTCCTGATGTTCTTCTTCGCCGGCTTCGCGTTCGTGGCGGCGTTGGCCTTCGGTTGGTATGCAATGCGCTATCGTATGGTCGACAACTACCGCGCTGCCTGAGTACCCCCATGTCCCTGACCCCCGTCAACCTGTTGCTGATCGCCATCACCGTCCTGGTGTCGTGGATGGCGTTCAACAATCGTGCGCTGTACGACCGCCTGATCCTGTGGCCGCCGGCGGTGGACCGCAAACGCCAGTACGACCGGCTGATCACCTCCGGCTTCATCCATGCGGGCTGGCAGCATCTGCTGTTCAACATGATCACGCTGTTCTTCTTCGGCGGGCAGATCGAAACGCTGATGGTCCGCCTGACCGGCAGCTACCTGACCTACCCGGCGTTCTATCTGGGCGCGATGCTGGTGTCGAGCCTGCCGAGCTACCTGAAGAACCAGAAGAACCCGAACTTCGCCAGCCTGGGCGCCTCGGGTGCGGTGTCGGCGGTGTTGTTCGCCTTCATCCTGCTCAGCCCGTGGAGCATCATCTTCGTGTTCTTCATTCCCGCGCCGGCGATCATCTACGCGGCGTTCTTCGTGGGCTACAGCATCTGGATGGAGCGCCAGGGCGCGCAGGGCGTCGACTACCGCGCACACCTGGCCGGTGCCGCGTTCGGCGTGCTGTTCATGCTGGCAATGGAGCCGGCGATCTTCCAGCACTTCCTGGTCGAGCTGAGCAACCCGCGCTTGAACCTGGGCGGCGGCTGACGGGAAGGGCGGTCACGACCGTCGGTATGCCTGCCGCGGCAGGCACCCTTCGGGCCGTCGACAAGCGACGTTAGGAACGGCTCTGCCGTTCCTTGCGTGACCCTCCGCAAACCTTACGCGGCGAAACGCTGGTCGGCACCGTAGGTGCTGAGCAGGCGGGCGTAGACCTCGTTGTCGATCAGATCGAACTCCGAGCCCTGCGTCTGGCCGTTCAGCGCAAGCTGGAACAGGCCTTCCAGCAGCGAGCTGTCGGCGTCGCCGGGCTGGGTGAAATCGGGTGCGTGGTCCATGTGGAACTCCTTGTGACACGGATGGGGCAGGCAGGTGTCGCAAAACGCGTGCCAGCTTTTGCGCCCTGTCCGTACCCGATATCGGCTTGAATCGGCACGACTTTAGGCCGCCCCACAACGTGGTTTGCCGCCGAAGCGGCCATGACCGCGCGGGTGGGGTGGATCGGCCCTCAACCGTCAGGGGAAGTGGCTGGATGTGACAAAATTTGTCGGGAGTTGCCCCTGTTCAGGCTTCACGCGATCATGGCGCTACGCTGCGCACTATCGCGACAGTCGCCGCAGGAGACAGTGCCCATGGCTTCGGTCACCCCGCCCGGATTGGCTTACGAGGTGGAGCACGATCTGGCCCGCCACCGGTTCCAGGCCCGCATCCGTGGGCACCTGGCGCTGCTGGACTACCAGATCAAGCGCAAGCGGATGGTCATCACCCATACCGAGGTCCCCGAGCCGATCAGCGGCCAGGGCATCGCGGGGGAGCTGACCAAGGTGGCGCTGCGCTATGCGCGCGAGAACAAGCTCAAGGTGGTGCCGGCCTGCGCCTATGCCGAAGCCTTCCTGGAGCGGCACGAGGAATACAACGACCTGCTGGTGCGCTGAGCGCGGCAGGGGATGTTTCAGGGACGAAGGTCATGATGCTCGGATTCAACAAGGGGATTGCAATGAACATCGCAGGAAACCGCCGCGCGCTGCGTACTGGTGCGCTGGCGTTGGCCGTGGGGCTGGTGCTGCTGGCCGGCTGCAAGCGCGACGCGGACAGTGCCGCACCGGCACCGGCCGACAGCGCCGCCACGGCGTCGCCCGGCACCGTGGAAACCCCGGCCGCGGCCGAGGCACCGGTCGAGCTGCGCGACGTGATCGAAAACACGCCGCAGGCCGTGATCGGCATCAGCTACCCGCAGGACGTAAACCGCTATCCGGGGTTGGCCAAGGCGCTGTCGGACTACGCCGCCGCCGCGCGCGCCGAGCTGCAGCAGGCGGTGGACGGCCTGGGCAATGACAAGCCGACCATGCCGTACGAACTGTCGCTGAGCTTCGAGAAGGTGCTGGACACCCCGCAACTGGTGGTGATCAGCGCCGATGGCAGCCGCTACACCGGCGGCGCGCATGGCGAGCCGCTGGTGGCCCGCTTCGTGTGGCTGCCCGAACAGCAGCAGATGCTCACCGCCGACAAACTGATCGCCGATGCCAAGGGCTGGGACGTGGTCAGCGATTATGTCGCCGACCAGCTGAAAGAGCGCGTGGCCACCCGGCTGAGCAGCGAAGACATGGAGCCGGGCCAGCTGCAGGAGTCGCTGCGCAGCGCCAGCCGGATGATCGCCGATGGCACCGACGCCAGCGCCGACAACTTCAGCCAGTTCCAGCCGCTGACCGACGCGGCCGGGCATATCAACGCCGTGCGCTTCGTGTTCCCGCCGTACCAGGTGGGGCCGTACTCGGATGGCACGCAGACGGTGGACGTACCGGCCAGCGTGTTGGCGCCGCACGTGGCCCCGGCCTACGCCGGGCTGTTCGCCAAGGGCTAGCGGAGGCCGGGCCGTGGACGTGGGGCTGCAACGGCGGGTGATCGAGTTGCTGCACGAGGCGGACGTCACCGTCGACGGTGACCGCCCGCATGACCTGCACGTACACGACTCGCAGTTCTATCCGCGCGTCATCGCCCAGGGCTCGCTCGGCCTGGGCGAGAGCTACATGGACGGGCAGTGGGATGCCGCCTCGCTGGACGGCTTCCTGCTGCACCTGATGCATGCCCACCTGGACGAACGCGTGCACGGCTGGCGCGAGCTGGCCGATGCGCTCAAGGCGCGGCTGTTCAATCTGCAGGCCGGCGGCGGCAACCTGGAAGTGGGGCGCCGCCATTACGACCTGGGCAACGATCTCTACCACGCTATGCTCGGCAAGCGGCTGGTCTACAGCTGCGGTTACTGGGCGCAGGCCGACGACCTGGACAGCGCGCAGGAGGCCAAGCTCGACCTGATCTGCCGCAAGCTCGGGCTGCGCCCGGGCCAGCGCGTGCTCGACATCGGCTGCGGCTGGGGCGAGGCGCTGAAGTTCGCCGCCGAGCGCTACGGCGTGAGCGGGGTGGGCATCACCATCTCGCAGGAACAGGCCGACTACGCCCGTGAGCTGTGCGCGGGGCTGCCCATCGAGATCCGCCTGCAGGACTACCACGACGTCGAGGACACCTTCGACGCGATCCTGTCGGTCGGCATGTTCGAGCATGTGGGCGACAAGAACTACCGCAGCTATTTCGAGATGGCGCGGCGTTGCCTGGCGCCGGAAGGCTTGTTCCTGCTGCACAGTATCGGCAGCAACATCTCGCGCCACCGCACCGATCCGTGGATCGCGCGCTACATCTTCCCGAACTCGATGCTGCCCTCGGCCGCTCAGATCACGGCCGCCTACGAGGGGTTGTTCGTATTGGAGGACTGGCACAGCTTCGGTGCCGACTACGACCGCACCCTGCAGGCCTGGCGTGCCAACGTGGAGGCCGCATGGTCGCGGCTCGATCCGCAGCGCTATGACCAACGCTTCAAGCGCATGTGGCGGTTCTACCTGGCCGGCTCCATGGCCAGTTTCCGCTGCCGCCATGCGCAGTTGTGGCAGCTGGTGCTGTCGCCGGACGGCGTGCCGGGCGGGTACATCGCGCCGCGGTGAGCGTGTGTTGCTGATGACGGTGATCGACGCTGGCGCAACGGTGTGGCACATTCCGCACACGACAAAGGAGAGGTCGATGCGGCTGCTGCTGATGACAGGGGTACTGGCGTTGGGCGTGTCCGGCATCGCCCTGGGGGCCGATTGCCCGCAGGTGGACGTGCGTGACACCGGGCGTGTCGAATCGAATGGTTGGGGCGCGGCGCGGCAGTTCGAGGTGAAGAACCTGGGTGCTGATCGCGTTGGATTCCTGGTGTGGCGCGGCGCTTTGGTGCCTTGGGTATACGGTCATTCGGCCGACATTGAAGTGGAGGTCAATGGGCGGTGGCGGCCTTACATCATTTCGCTGGACGAGTACATTCCTCCTCACTACACGCTGTGGGTGAAGCCCGGGCAGTCGCGTCGCGTCGCGGTAGGCGAACCGCAGTGGGGAAGCGGATTTACCGGTAGCAGAGGCGATATCGACAAGGGTCCGTTCACCCTCCGTCTTTCCGATCACCGGTTCAAATGCACCTACCGATCCGAACCTTTTGTCCCGGCTGAAATGGATGTGAGGAAATGACGAGGTGCCTGGAACGTTGCTGGGGAGCTATGTGTGAGTGCTGCTGAAACGCTTCAAGCGTTGCGCGAGATCGAGTTTCACGACGCGCTGCTGGGTGATCTGGCGTTCTGCGTGGAAACACGGTCCTGCACCGTGCAGATGGCGATCTATGAAACAGAGCACGCGAGGCACAGGACCGAGGCAACGCTCGCAATGACGTCGGTCGAGCGTTGTTTTGCCAGCCTGGATTTCAGGAATCTGCTGGACAACGCGTGTGCAGGCAACGTCCAGAATTGCCGGGTGGATGTCGAGCGCGGTGCAGTGCGGCACTATCTGTGCGGAGGGATGCTGGAGACCATTCCGGGCAGCGTATCGCTGAGCTATGGCCGGGAGCTTGATGCAGTTGATGCGGTCGATCAGACGCTTGGTGGTACCACGATAGCCGACTCGTTCACGGCGCTTGCAGGCGTGGAGTTCATGAATTCGATTCTGCAGAGGGTCGAGGTTTCACCGAAACAGGGAACGTGTACGCTGCATGTTCAGATGTGCCCGAGGGAGGATTCGCTTGACCGCGTCGCTGCGCGGATCGAACTGACGGGTGTGGTCTTCTGCCTCGTCAGCATGGATATGCCGAGCCTTGCCCTCGAACGGATGCACGGGAACGCCCTGGTTTGCCATGTGGAAGAGAAACGCAACGTATTCAGGTGGTACCTGATGGACGGCTTGATCGATGTCCGCGCGAAATCCGTGTCTTTGATTCGGGATTGACGTTGTGGGTGGCGCCACAAGAAACCGCCCGGTTTCCCGGGCGGTTTTTTTGTTTCAACAGCAGATCAAGGGATTAGCGGACTAACAGTCCGCTCTACACAGTCCGCGTTACTTCTTTTCGGCGGTCAGGCCGCGCTTTTCGAGCAGCGGCTCGATCTGTGGGGCGTGGCCGGCGAAGTTCTGGAACAGCTGCATCGCATCCACGCTGCCACCCTTGGACAGCAGGGTTTCGCGGAAGTGGTCGCCGTTCTTGCGGCTCAGGCCGCCGTTGTCGCGGAACCACTTCTGGGTGTTGGCGTCGAGCACTTCCGACCAGATGTAGGCGTAGTAGCCGGCCGAGTAGCCGCCCATGATGTGGCTGAAGTACGGGGTCTTGTAACGCGGCGGAACCGGCGCGTAGTAGATGCCGTCCTTCTCCAGCGCCGCGCGCTCGAAGGCCATCACGTCCTTGGCGGCCGGCACCTGGTCCGGGCCGATCTGGTGCCAGCGCTGGTCAAGCATCGCCGCGCCCAGGTATTCGGTGGTGGCAAAGCCCTGGTTGAACTTGGCGGCGGCAATCACCTTGTCCAGCAGCGCCTGCGGCATCGCGGTGCCGTTCTGGTAGTGCTTGGCGTAGTTCTTCAGGATCAGCGGGTTGTCCGACCACATCTCGTTGACCTGCGAGGGGAACTCGACGAAGTCGCGCGGCACCGAGGTGCCCGAGAAATAGGGGTACTTCACGTTCGAGAACATGCCGTGCAGGGCGTGGCCGAATTCGTGGAAGGTGGTGGTCACTTCATCCCAGGTCAGCAGGGTCGGCTGGCCAGCCGGCGGCTTGGGGATGTTGAGGTGGTTGGCCACCACCGGCTTGAAGCCGGTCAGCGCCGACTGCGAGACGTAGGAGTTCATCCACGCACCGCCACGCTTGGACGCGCGTGCGTACGGGTCGAAGATGAAGATCGCCAGCTGGCTGCCGTCGGCGTCGAACACGTCGTAGACGGTGACATCGTCGTGGTAGACCGGCAGGTCGGTGCGCTGCTTGAAGGTCAGGCCGTATTCCTGGTTGGCGGCGAAGAACACGCCGTTCTCCAGCACGTTCTTCAGCTCGAAGTACGGCTTGAGCTGGGATTCGTCGAAGTTGTACTTGGCCTGGCGCACCTTCTCGCTGTAGTACGCCCAGTCCCATGCTTCGAGCTGGAAGGTCGGCTTGCCGGCGGCCTTCTGTTCCTTGTCGATCATCGCCTGCAGGTCGGCGGCTTCGCGCTTGGCGTTGGCGACGGCGGCCGGGGCGAGCTGGCCGAGCATGGCGTTGACCGCTTCGGGATTCTTGGCGGTCTGGTTGGTCAGGTTGTAGGCGGCGAAGTTGTCGAAGCCCATCAGCTTGGCCTTGTCGGCGCGCAGCTGCATGATGCGCGAGACCAGCGCGGTGTTGTCGAACTCACCGCCGTGGCTGCCGCGCGCGACGGAGGCGTCGTAGATCTTCTTGCGCAGGTCGCGGTTGGACAGGTTGGTCAGCGGCGGCTGGCCGGTGGTGTTGAGCAGGGCGATGACGTACTTGCCGTCGAGCTTGCGCGCCTTGGCGGCTTCCGAGGCGGCGGCGATCTGCTCGGCCGACAGGCCGTCGAGCTGCTTGACGTCGTCGACGACGATGAACGAGGCATTCACTTCGTTCTGCACGTTCTGGCTGAACTTGGTGCCCAGGTTGGCCAGCTCGGCGTTCATGCTCTTGAGCTTGGTCTTGTCGGCCTCGTTGAGCTTGGCGCCGGCGCGCACATAGCTCTCGTAGTACTTCTCGACCAGGCGCACGCCTTCGGCGTCGAGGCCGAGCTGGTTGCGGGTGTCATACAGCGCCTGGATGCGGGCGAACAGCTTGCCGTTCAGCGCGATGGCGTCGCTGTGCGCGGCGAACTTGGCCGAGTAGTCGGCCTGCAGCTTCTTGCGGGTGTCGTTGGTGTCGGCGCCGACCAGGCTGAAGAACACGGTGGTCGCACGGTCCAGGGTGTCACCGCTCTTTTCCAGGGCGATGAGGGTGTTGTCGAAGGTCGGCTTGGCCTTGTTGTTGGCAATGGCCTCCACTTCCTTCAGCTGCTGGGCCATGCCAGCGTCGAAGGCGGGGGCGAAGTCGCTGTCCTTGATCTTGTCGAACTGGGGATAGTGCAGCGGCAGCGTGCTGTCGGCGAAGAACGGGTTGGCCTGCTGGGCATTGGCGGCCACGGGGGTGGCGGCAACGGCGGAATAGGCGGGCAGGGCAAGGCCGAGGGTCACGGCGACGGCAAGGGCAAGGCGGGTGGTCAAGGGGTAATCTCCGGTCAGACAAGTGCCCGAGGTTAACCCGGCCCGGCGGGGCGAGGCTTGTGTCGAAAGGCATGTGCGGAGCGGTCGCAGCCCTGCGCGTCGCCAGAACGGTAGAGCCACCCCATGGGTGGCTGCGCGATGCCCCGACGATGCTCAGCCACCCATGGGGTGGCTCTACAATGGCCTCAATACCCCTGGAGAACGACCATGACCACCGCATTCGATTTCTCGTTCGTGGACCTGGACGGCCAGAAGCAGGATCTTGACCAGTACCGTGGCAAGGCCCTGTTGCTGGTGAACGTCGCCAGCAAATGCGGCTTCACGCCCCAGTACGAGGGTCTGGAGAAGGTGTGGCGCGAGTACCGCGACCAGGGCCTGGTGGTGATCGGCTTCCCCTGCGACCAGTTCGGCCACCAGGAGCCGGGTAACGCCGAGGAGATCCGGAATTTCTGCTCGCTGACCTATGAAGTGGACTTCCCGCTGTCGGAGAAGGTCGACGTCAACGGGGACACTGCCCATCCGCTCTGGAAATGGTTGAAGGCCGAGAAGACCGGCCTGCTGGGCTTCAGTGGCATCAAATGGAACTTCAGCAAGTTCCTGATCGGCCGCGACGGCAAGGTGCTCGAACGCTACGCGCCCACCGACAAGCCGGAAAACCTGCGCGGCGACATTGAGGCTGCGTTGGAGTAACCGTGGGACACGCATGGCGTGTCGCTACGGGTTCCCCACGGCGCCGCAACGGGCGGCCATCCCATGGTTGGCTTTGCGGTGCCCGAACGGGGTAGAGCCACCCCATGGGTGGCTGCGCGGTGCCCGAACGGGGGTAGAGCCACCCCATGGGTGGCTGCGCGGTGCCGGCTGACGCTCAGCCACCCATGGGGTGGCTCTACGGTTTGATGTGCCGGGTTGGCGTTATTTCTCGACGAACGCGCGCTCGAACACGTAATGGCCCGGGGTGCCGATGCGCGGGGAGGTCTGGAAGCCGCGCGCGTCCAGCACGCTGCGCAGGTCGGCCAGCATCTGCGGGCTGCCGCAGATCATGGCGCGGTCGTTTTCCGGGCTCAGCTCGGGCAGGCCCAGGGTGCGCTGCATCTCGCCGCTTTCCATCAGCGAGGTCAGGCGGCCCTGGTTCGGGAATGCTTCGCGGGTCACGGCGGGGTAGTAGAGCAGCTTGTCGCCGATCATCTCGCCCAGGAACTCGTGCTCGCGCAGTTCCTTCTCGAACAGGTCGCGGTAGGCCAGGTCCTTTTCGTAACGCACGCCGTGGGTGAGGATCACCTTGTCGAAGCGCTCGTAGGTTTCCGGGTCCTTGATCACCGACAGCCACGGCGCCAGGCCGGTGCCGGTACCCAGCAGGTACAGGTGCTTGCCCGGGTGCAGGTCGCTGATGAGCAGGGTGCCGGTGGGCTTCTTGCCGACCAGCACCTTGTCGCCCGGCTTGATGTGCTGCAGGCGCGAGGTCAGCGGGCCGTCCTGGACCTTGATGCTGAAGAACTGGAGGTTCTCTTCCCAGTTGGCGCTGGCGATGGAATACGCACGCAGCAGCGGCCGCGTCTCGGTTTCGAGGCCGATCATCACGAACTGGCCGTTCTCGAAGCGGAAACCGCTGTCGCGGGTCGTGGTGAAGCTGAAGTAGGCGTCGGTCCAGTGACGGACCTCAAGCACCGTTTCGGCGCCGAAAGCGGAAGACATGGGGTGGGGTCTGATCTGTGTTGTCCCGCTCAGTTTAGCTCAAATGAGATAAATTCTCATTGAACCCCGATTGGCCGGTCAGCGGGGCAGAGCCCCGCTCTACCGGTAACCCGCCGCCTGCAGCTCGAACAGCTCCGCGTAGCGGCCGCCCTGGGTCATCAGCTGGGCGTGGGTGCCACTGGCCTCGATCCGGCCGCCGGCCAGCACCAGGATGCGGTCGGCCATGCGCACAGAGGAGAAGCGGTGCGAGATCAGCACGGCGGTGCGGTTGTCCGACAGCTCCTTGAAGCGCTGGAACACCTCGAATTCGGCGCGCGCATCCAGCGCGGCGGTCGGTTCATCGAGGATCATCACCTGCGCATCGCGCATGTACGCACGGGCGATGGCGATCTTCTGCCACTGCCCGCCGGAGAGGTCCACGCCCTGCTTGAAGCGGCGGCCGATCAACTGCTCGTAGCCGTGCGGCAGGGCGGCGATGACATCCTCGGCCATGCCGCGGCGGGCGGCGTCGCGGATGCGCGCATCGTCGGTCATGGCCTCGACCAGGCCGACGCCGATGTTCTCGCCGGCGCTGAGGTTGTAACGCACGAAGTCCTGGAAGATCACCCCCATGTTGGCGCGCAGATCGTCCAGGTCGTAGTCGCGCAGGTCGCGCCCGTCGAGCAGGATGCGGCCTTCATCGGGGTCGTACAGGCGCGCCAGCAGCTTCACCAACGTGGTCTTGCCCGCCCCGTTCTCACCAACCAGGGCCAGCACTTCACCGGCGCGCAGTTCGAAATCGAGATGGCGCACCGCCCAGGCCTCGGCATCGGGGTAACGGAAGCCCACGTTTTCGAACACGAAGCCCTGGGTGATCGGCTGCGGTACCGGCACCGCATCGGGACGCGAGTGGATCTCCGGCTGGATCTGGAAGAACGAGAACAGATCGTCCAGGTACAGCGCCTGGCTGGCCACCTGCGAGAAGCCGATCAGCAGGCCTTCCAGCAGCTGGCGCAGGCGCAGGAAGCTGCCGGCCAGGAAGGTCAGGTCGCCGATGGAGAAGTCGCCGCGTACGGTGCGCCAGGCGATGTAGGCATACGCGGTGTAATACCCCAACGTGCCCAGCGCGGCCAGCAGCGTGCCCCAGAACGCACGCTTGCGCGCCAGGGCGCGGTTGGCGCGGAAGAATTTCTCGGCCAGGAACCGGTACCGGTCAATCAGGAACCGGTGCAGGTTGAATATTTTCACCTCCTTGGCGGTTTCCACGCTGGCCCCGATCTGGCGCAGGTAGTCGAGCTGGCGGCGCTCGGGCGTCCATTGGAAGTTGAGGCTGTAGCCCACCGCATTGAAATGCGCTTCGCCGATGAAGGCCGGCACCAGCGCCACCGCCAGCAGCAGGATCAGCCACGGCGCATAGACCAGCAGGCCCACCGCCAGGCTGGCCACGGTGATGGCGTCCTGTACCTGGCCAAACAGCTGGCTCATAAGGTTCATGCGCCCCATGGTCTGGCGCCGCGCGCGGTCCAGCTTGTCCTGCAGGTCCGGATCCTCGAAGTCCTCCAGGTCCAGTTCGGCGGCGTGTTCCATCAGCCGGATGCTGGTGACGTTGGTGAACAGCTCCGAGAGCAGTGCGTCGGCGTAGCTGACGATGCGGCCGAGCAGGTCCGAGCCGATCGCCAGGCCGAATTCCAGTGCCAGCAGGGCCAGCAGGGGATTGAGCAGACCGCTGGACAGGGCCTCGCCGAAGGGCGGGAAGCCGGCCTCATGGCGGCTCAGCAGCAGCGCCGCATCGATGATGAGCTTGCCCACGTAGAGCATCGCCACCGGCAGCAGCGCACGGATGACGCGCAGCCCCAGGCTGGCCGTGGCCAGCACGGGGCTGGTCTGCCAGACCTGGCGCAGGAACGGGGGGAGATTGCGCATCGCCTGGAAGCGTTCGCGCAGGCTGGGATTCTTCTGGCCGGCGGGGCCGGCAGCGGGGGAGGCGGGCATGGCACGCATTGTGCCAGCCCGCGTTGTGACAGAACGGTAGGTACCCACCGTTGGTGGGTACGCTTTCCTTATGCCAACGGCGGCAACAACCCCGCGCCCAGCCGGTTCCAGGCGTTGATCACCGCGATGCCCATGCTCAGGTCGCTGATGCCCTTCTCATCGAAATGCGGCGCCAGTGCGTCGAACGCCGCATCCGACGGTGCCGCCGTGCTGAGCCGGGTCAGCGACTCGGCCCAGCCCAGCGCCGTCTTCTCGCGTGCGTCGAAGAAGCGGCTCTCGTGCCAGGCGGGCAGGGTGTCGAGCTTGCGCGGCTCGATGCCGCCCTTGCGCAGCGCCGTGCCGTGCATGTCCATGCAGTAGCCACAGCCATTGATCTGCGACACGCGCAGGAACACCAGCTCCATCAGCGTGGAGTCGATCGAACTGTCATGCACGGCCTTGCTGGTGGCCAACAGGCCCTTGACGGCATCGGCGGCCAGGCGGAGGTAGGGAACACGGGGTGAAGCGGACATGGCGCAACTCCATGACGGCCGCAGTGGCCGTCTTCATCAGGAGGACGCGCCAGCACCGCGCGCTGTGACAAGCGCCTGCAGTTTTTCCGGGTTGAGTACGCTCAGCACCTGCACGATGCGGCCGTCCTCCACGCTGATCAGGGTGACCGAGTGCAGCTGGTCGCCGTCGAAACGCAGGATCGCCGGCTCGCCGTTGACCCAACCGATCCGGGCCGGGTGCGCGCCGTTGCGGCGGGCGATGGCCCAGTACAGCTGGGCGATGCGCTCGGCGCCGAGCAGCGGGCGGATCGCTGCCGTGACCCGCCCGCCGCCGTCGGAGACCATCTCCGCGTTGGCGTGCAGCAGCGACAGCATGGCGGCCTGGTCACCCTGGTGGGAGGCCTGCATGAAGCGGCTGAGCAGGTCGCGGTGCTGGTCGGCACTGACCGCGAAGCGCGCACGCCCGGCCTGCAGCCGCTGCCGGGCGCGGTGCACCAGCTGGCGGCAGTTGGCCTCGGTGTGGTCCAGCAGGGCCGCGATCTGCGGGTAGTCGTGGTCGAAGACATCCTTGAGCAGGAACGCCGCGCGCTCCTCCGGGCCGAGCTGTTCCAGCAGGGCCAGGAACGCGACCGAGACTGCGTCGGCCCGCGCGTGTCGCTCCGCCGGGTCGTGCAGCGGATCGGGGTCCAGCGCGATCTCCAGCGGCTCGGGAAGCCACGGCCCCACGTACTCGATGCGGGCGTTGCGGCGTGCCCTCAGCCGGTCCAGGCCGAGCCGGGTGGTGGCGGTCACCAGCCAGCCTTCCGGGTCGCGGATGCTGGGCACGTCCGCGCCCTGCCAGCGCAGCCAGGCGTCCTGGACCACGTCGTCGGCGTCGCTGCGGCTGCCCAGCAGCCGGTAGGCCAGGGCGAACAGACGGGGGCGGTGGGTCTGGAAGGTATCGATGGGTTCCATGCCGGGAGGACGCTGCAGGGTGCGTGGCTGTGACAGGCGATGCGCGGCCGGGGCCGGGATCGGAGGCGCTAACGGGATCGATTATCAACGCCGGAAGGCGTCAGGGCGTAAAATGGCCGGCTTACCCCCGCCAGCCCCCAGCAAGCGAGCATTACGTGACATCGATCAAGCAGGAAGACCTCATCCAGTCCATCGCCGACGCGCTGCAGTACATCTCGTACTACCACCCGGTCGACTACATCAAGAGCCTTGCCGCCGCCTACGAGCGCGAGGAGTCGCCGGCCGCGAAGGAGGCGATGGCCCAGATCCTGATCAATTCCCGGATGTGTGCCGAGGGCCACCGGCCGATCTGCCAGGACACCGGCATCGTCACCGTGTTCCTGGAAATCGGCATGAACGTCCGCTGGGACGACGCCACCATGGGCGTGGAAGACATGGCCAATGAAGGCGTGCGCCGCGCCTACAACTACCCGGACAACAAGCTGCGCGCCTCGGTGCTGGCCGACCCGGCCGGCAAGCGCACCAATACCAAGGACAACACCCCCGGCGTGGTCAACGTCAAGGTGGTGCCGGGCAACACCGTCGAGGTCATCGTCGCGGCCAAGGGCGGCGGTTCGGAAGCCAAGAGCAAGTTCGCCATGCTCAACCCGTCCGATTCGATCGTGGACTGGGTGCTCAAGACCGTGCCGACCATGGGCGCCGGCTGGTGCCCGCCGGGCATGCTCGGCATCGGCATCGGCGGCACCGCCGAAAAGGCGATGCTGCTGGCCAAGGAATCGCTGATGGAGCCGATCGACATCAATGAGCTCAAGGCCCGTGGCGCGTCCAACCGCGCCGAAGAGCTGCGCCTGGAGCTGTACGACAAGGTCAACGCACTGGGCATCGGTGCGCAGGGTCTGGGCGGCCTGACCACGGTGCTGGACATCAAGGTCAAGGACTTCCCGACCCACGCGGCCAACCTGCCGGTGGCGATGATTCCCAACTGCGCCGCCACCCGCCACGCGCACTTCACCCTGGACGGCAGCGGCCCGGTGATGCTGGACCCGCCGTCGCTGGAAGACTGGCCGGAGATCACCTACGACGCCTCCAAGGGCACCCGCGTCGACCTGGACACGATCACCCCGGAACAGGTGGCCAGCTGGACCCCAGGCCAGACCCTGCTGCTCAACGGCAAGCTGCTCACCGGCCGCGACGCCGCGCACAAGCGCATGGTGGACATGCTCAACAAGGGCGAGCCGCTGCCGGTCGACCTCAAGGGCCGCTTTATCTACTACGTGGGCCCGGTGGATCCGGTGCGCGACGAAGTGGTGGGCCCGGCCGGTCCGACCACCGCCACGCGCATGGACAAGTTCACCCGCCAGGTGCTGGAACAGACCGGCCTGCTGGGCATGGTCGGCAAGGCCGAGCGTGGCCCGGCCGCGATCGATGCGATCCGCGACAACAAGTCGGCCTACCTGATGGCGGTGGGCGGTTCGGCCTACCTGGTGTCCAAGGCGATCAAGGCGGCCAAGGTGGTCGGCTTCGCCGACCTGGGCATGGAGGCCATCTACGAGTTCACCGTGCAGGACATGCCGGTGACCGTGGCGGTGGATTCGACCGGCGAATCGGTGCACATCACCGGCCCGCGCGAGTGGCAGGCCCGCATCGGCAAGATCCCGGTGGTCGTGGCCTGAGGCTCGGTGAACAACGGCGCCCAGTGGCGCCGTTGTTCTTTCTAACGCCGCGCTTCCACCAGCATCCGCACCGCCAGCCCGCCCAGCACGGTGCCCATGAGCGCGCGCTGCACCACCTGCCAGCGCGGTCGCCCGGCCAGGAACGCGGCGATGCTGCCGGCGGCCAGCACGATCATGCCGTTGACGCTGATGCTGGTGGCGATCTGCAACGACCCCAGCAGCAACGACTGCGCCATTACGCTGCCATGGTCGTGCGGCTGGATGAACTGCGGCAGCAGCGAGAGATACAGCACCGCGATCTTCGGGTTGAGCAGCGCGGTGAACAGGCCCATCGAGAACAACCGGCGCGGGCTGTCCTGCGGCAGCGCACGCAGCTCGAACGGCGAACGCCCACCCGGTCGGAGCGCCTGCCAGGCGAGGTACAGCAGGTACAGCGCGCCGCCGATGCGCAGCGCGTCGTAGGCATGGGGCACTGCCATGAACAGCGCGCTGATGCCCAGCACCGCGCACAGCAGATACACCATCAACCCCACCGCGATGCCGCCCAGCGAGACCAGCCCGGCCGCGCGGCCCTGGCAGATCGAGCGCGACACCAGGTAGATCATGTTCGGCCCCGGCGTGAGCACCATGCCCAGCGCGATCAGGCTGAAGGCCAGCAGGTGGGAAGGATCGGGCATGGCAGCACGGCGCTCGGTTGGAGTGTGCGCTGCATGCTAGGCCGCTGCCGGGCGGGACAAAAGGCACAGTGGCGCGGCATTGCAGCGGCCATCTGTATCCATTGCCGGGGGCGGCTGTGCGGGCATAATCAGCGCTTCCCACCTGCAGGTTCCGCGCATGGCCACTACGTTGTATGGATCGTCCAGCACCGCGTCACTGGTGGTGCACTGGCTGCTGATCGAACTGGGCATCGAGCACGAACTGGTGCTGCTCGATTTCGATACGCGCGAACAGAAGTCGGCCGAATACCTGGCGCTCAACCCCGCTGGCCGCGTGCCCACGCTGGTGGTCGACGGGCAGGTGCTGACCGAAGCGGCGGCCATCGCGCTGCACCTGGCCGACCTGCACCCGCAGGCCGGGCTGCTGCCAGCACCGGGGTCGCCCGAGCGCGCGCAGGCCTACCGGTGGATGTTCTGGTGCGCCAATACGCTGCAGCCGGCGTACCGCGCCTGGTTCTATGCCGATGAAGTGGCTGGCGCCGCGAACGTGGACGCGGTGCGCGACAGCGCGCGCCAGCAACTGGAAGCGGGATGGGGGCGGTTTGCCGAGCACCTGCAGCAGGCAGGGCCCTACGTGCTGGGCGAGCAGATCAGCGTGGTTGATTTCATGCTGGTGATGCTGATGCGCTGGTCGCGCAACATGCCCCGGCCGAGCGATACCTGGCCTGTGCTGAAGGCGTATGTCGACCGGCTGAAGGCGCGCCCGGCGTTCGTTGAGGTGTATCGCCGCGAAGGCATCACCGACTGGCGGTGATTACCGCGCAGCCACCCATGGGGTGGCTCTACCGCGGGGAACGAACAATGTGATTGGCGGTGGCACCGCGCAGCCACGCAGGGCGTGGCTCTACGGTTCGGGCTGGTAGAGCCACGCCCTGCGTG
>NZ_JBLZQD010000020.1:21620-44550 GCF_049199305.1 Stenotrophomonas sp. PD6
GGGGGGGTCCACCGGGGTTAAACAAAATTGTTTGGGGGGGGGCCCCCCCCCCCCCCCCGGGGGGGGGGCCCCGGGGGGGGGGGGCCCCCCCCCCCCCGGGGGGGGCGGCACGGGTATATCACCTGCCGTAGAGCCACCCCATGGGTGGCTGCACGTGTAGATCAATACCACTCCAGCAACGACACGCCCAGGCCGATGTACGTCGCCTTGTGGTTGTAATCGATCATGCTCTCGCCATAGCCGTCGAAGACCTGCACATGCCCGCGCAGCAGGTTGCTGATCGGGAAGCCGTAATCGAGCTGCAGCGCGCCGTGCGAACGGTCGCCGCCGCGCAGCGAATGCCGCGCCATCAACGAGACCTCGTGGCCGTTGCGGTTCCAGGTCAGCGTGGCGTCGCCACGACCCATGTAGTCTTCGATGTCCGGGTTGTTGTCGTCCTTGCGGTCTTCCGGCAGGCGATACCACGGGCGCAGCACCAGCGCCCAGTTCTCGCGGTCAAGGCCGATGTTGGCAATCACCCGGTTCCAGCTGCGCGACAACGGGTCGGCGCGACCATTGGACATGTGGGTCAGGCTGATCCCGCTCATGCGCCCGCGCCAGCCACCGATGGAATAACCGTTGCGGAAGACCATCATGATCTCCGGCTCGTAATTGGTTTCGCGGAACGGGCGCGAATTGTCGGCGTTGTAGGCCTGCCAGCGCGAACTCTGCGTGTAGCCGGCCCAGATGTCGCCGTTGTCGCCGAACACGTTTTCCCAGACCTTGGTCTTGAAGCTCAGCTGGAACTTCAGTTCGTTGCTGTCCAGCTGCTGCGGCGTGGTCACCGTGTTGTCCGGGTTGGGCGACTGCGGCATCTGGTTCTTGTCGCTGGTCCAGAACGCCGGCAGCAGGTACACCGGTTTGTAGGCGCGCAGCTGGAACGCGCCCAGCTTGGAGTCCTGCGCCAGTTCCCAGCGGCTGTCCAGCAGCGAGCCCTTGCCGGCATTGGCCAGCGCGGCGTCGTGGCCGTCGTTCTTGAACACCTCGCCCAGCCGCTGCTTGACCCGCTCGGTGGCCGGCGCGTCGGGGGTGCGCGCGGCCTGGCGCTCTTCTCGGCGCTCCTGCTTGGCGGCCGTCGCTGCCGCGTCGGCAGCCAGCGTGGTATCGGCGGTGGGCCGGAACAGCGTGTCGAAACAGGCCAGCCGGGCCGCGTCGGTGGCGACCTGCGCGCAGGCTTCGGGCGAGGCCGGGGTCGGCGACGCCTCCTGTGCGGCCAGCGGCAGGCTGGCCGTGGCCAGGGCCAGGGCGGTGAACAGGGCGGAACGGGGGCGCGGGTTGGTCATGGGGCAGGCCAGGTAAATGAAAGGTTAAACGCGGACAGTGTCGCCGCTGTCCGCCCTTCCTGCCAGCATGCCGGCAGGAAGGATGCATGCGGTGACGGGAACAGCGCGTTTATGCCGGTGTCCCCCGTGCGCGGGGCGTGAAGCCGTGCGACGGTCAGAAGAACCAGGCGAACGCGAAGATGCCCAGCATGGCGATGACCAGCGCCAGCTTCAGCGCGAAGCCGAGCAGGATGCCCAGCCACGTCGCCAGGCCGACCTTGGTCGAGCGACCCAGCTCACGCGTATGCCAGTACTCCCCGAGCAGGGCCCCGGCCAGCGGCCCGGCAAACAGCCCGATGGGCATGAAGAACAGGCCCACGATGCTGCCGATGAAGGTGCCCCACAGCGCCTTGCGGCTGGCGCCGACCCGCTTGGCACCCACCACCGTGGCCAGGATGTCGACCGCGAACGAGGTCAGGGTCAGCAAGCCCAGCACGGTCAGCGGTACCCAGCCCACGTGCACGAAGCCGTCGGCCCACGCCGCCACCAGCAGCCCGGCGAACACCAGGGGAATGCCGGGCAGGGCGGGCAGGATGATCCCGGCGATGCCGATCAGGACCAGGACGACGGCTAGCACGTAGAAGATGAATGAAGGGTCCATGCTTATGAGTATGGTCTGTATTTTGGGGTTGACATATGTGAAATCAGGTAGTTGATTTTTCGTTTTGCCCGGGTTAAGTTGCAGGCGCTGAGCTTGGCAAGGTCACCGTGGATCGTGGCCTGATGATGGTAGATCTTCCAGATCCGCTGCATCGTTGCACCTCGCTTCCCCCTTGCTCGTCAGCCGCCTTTCAGGGCGTAACCAACTACAAGACAGTAAGGGAGTAAGGAAGATGGCAGAGAAGGGCACCGTCAAGTGGTTCAATGACGCGAAGGGTTTCGGTTTCATCAGCCGTGAAAGCGGCGAGGACGTGTTCGTACACTTCCGCGCGATCGAATCCCAGGGCTTCAAGAGCCTGAAGGAAGGCCAGGCGGTCGAGTTTGAAGTGGTCACCGGCCAGAAGGGCCTGCAGGCCGACAAGGTGAAGCCGCTCTAAGCGCACACCATTCAGGTGCAGACATGGAAAGGGCCCGCGCAAGCGGGCCCTTTCTTTTCATGCGGCAATGGAGCGCAGGCCTCAGCGCAGGATCACCCGGCCGTTGACCACGCGCACATAGGTGTTCTCGCGGATGCCGCCCAGGTCGCGCTGGTTGACCACGATGGTGCGGCCATCGTCCATGCGCACGCTGATGTCGAACGTGTCGCTGGTGACGTTCTTCTGGATCTGGTTGCCCGCCAGTGCGCCACCGACCGCGCCCGCAGCGGCGGCGACGTTCTGGTTGCCCTTGCTGCCGCCGGTGTGGTCGGAGATTTCATGGCCGGCCACGGCGCCTACGATGCCGCCGAGGATCGCACCGGTTGCCGATGGCGCGGTGCGGCCCGAGGCGACCTGGTTGATGCGGGTGACGATGCCGCAGTCGGCGCAGCGGTTGTCGTTGTAGTTGCCACCGGAGTTGCCGTAGCCATTGTTGTAACCGCCACCGCCATAGCCAGGCGAGGTGGTGGCGCAGCCGGCCAGCGCGACAGTGGCAACGGCAGCGGCGGCAATCAGTTGGATCTTCATGGTGGTTCTCCTGGCCAGAAGGGGTGGTCGTGAATGCGTCTGGGGCGCATGGCGCAGATCCTGTCGTGTCTTGCGTGAACAGGGCGCCAATCCGCCACCCGCTACGTGGCTGCCAGATGAATCAGCGGAAATCCTGGTGGCAGGCCTTGCAGTCGGTCTGGATCTTTTCCACCAGCTGGCCCATGGCCACGCAGTCTGTCGGCGGTGCGGCCAACGCGGTGTTGAGCGTGGCGCGCAGACCGCTGGCGTGCTGCTGGAACTGCGCGCTGTCTTTCAGCCCCGGGAATGCCAGGTCCAGGTCGTTGGACAGCGAACGCAGCGTCTGCAGGCGCGGCACGCTGTCGGCCAGGCTGCAGCGGTTCTGGGCCTGTGCATCACGCAGCAGGCCCACCTGGCGCTCCATGACGTGCATCAGGCTGCCGGGGAACGGGTCCTGGCGGGCCTGGATGGCGCGCGACACCATTACCGTGGCGATCAGGCCGACGATCAACCCCAGAACGCCGACGAACAGATAGCGATAGGCGACAGAGGGGCGGCGGGCAGGGACGGGGGCATTCATGCGGGTGGCTTCCTTGTGGGTGGCTCGCTGCATCCTACCGCCGGGGGCATGCCGCGCGTACGTGCAGGCCCCGTGCCGTCTAAAATAGGCGCCATGAATGACGTATTGCGCGAACGCTTTGCCGGCATCGACCGGCTGTATGGGGTAGGCACCGTGGATCTGCTGTCGCACCGCCGGGTGGCGGTGGTCGGCATGGGCGGGGTCGGATCGTGGGTGGTGGAAGCCCTGGCACGCACGGCGGTGGGGCACCTGACCCTGATCGATGCCGACGACATCTGCGTGTCCAACACCAACCGCCAGCTGCCCGCGCTGGCGGGGCAGTACGGGCGCAACAAGGCCGAGGCGATGGCCGAGCGTTGCCGTGCGATCAATCCCGACATCGAAGTTGACGCTATTGCCTCCTTCCTCACCGTGTCGAACATGGTGGAGCTGCTGGACCGTGACTTCGACCTGGTCATCGATGCCTGCGACAGCTTCCGGGTGAAGGTTGAAACCATCGCCTGGTGCCGCCGCCGCAAGCTGCCGATTCTGACCGTGGGCGCGGCCGGCGGCCGCACCGACCCGACCCTGGTGCGTATCCGTGACGTGTCGCGGACCGAGCACGACGCGATGATGGCGCTGATCCGCAAGAAGCTGCGCAGTGATTTCAACTTCCCGAAGAACGCCTCGCGCTACTTCGGCGTGCCGGCGGTGTACTCGCTGGAGAACGTGAAGTACCCGCAGGCCGATGGTTCGGTCTGCGGCATCCGCCCGCAGCTGGGCGCCGATGCCGCGCTGAAGCTGGATTGCGGCGCGGGCCTGGGCGCGGCCACGCATATCACCGGTGCGTTCGCGTTCGCGGCGGTGGGCAAGGCGTTGGAGATGTTGATGAAGAAGAAGGCGACGCCGTAACGCGACGCCGCGTAGAGCCACCCCATGGGTGGCTGCGAGATCCATGGCCAAGCGCAGCCACGCATGGCGTGGCTCTACGTTCGGGCATCACGCGCAGCGGTGGGCAGGCTGAAGAGCCTGTGCGCGTTGGCCGTGGTCTGCTCGGCAATCGCTTCCACCGTCTCGCCTCTCAACGTGGCCACGGTCTGTGCGATCACCGTCAACCGCGCCGGTTCGTTGCGCTCGCCGCGAATGCCGGCATCCGGCTGGTCCGGTGCATCGGTTTCCAGCAGCAACTGCTCCAGCGGCAGCACCGTGACCAGGCGCTGCAGGCGCTGCGCGCGGTCGTAGGTCAATGGGCCGCCCAGGCCGACCAGGAAACCCAGCTTGTGCAGCTGCGCGGCCTGCTCGGGGCTGCCCGGGAAACTGTGGATCACCCCGCGCAACCCGCCCACCTGCTTGATCGCGGCAATCACCGCATCCACCGCGCGGCGCGCATGCACGATCACCGGCAGGTCGAACTCGCGTGCGATCCGCAGTTGCCCGTCGAAGTAGAACTGCTGCTGTTCGGCATCCAGACCGTCCACGAAGAAATCCAGCCCGCATTCGCCCACCGCGCAGGGCCGCTCGCGGGCGATCCACTCGCGCAGCTGGTCCAGGTGCTCGGGGCGGTGTTGGTCCAGGAACATCGGGTGCAGCCCGTAGGCCGGGTACAGCCCCTCGGCGAGCGCGCAGGTGTCACGCAGCTTGGGCCAGCTGGCCGCCGTGACCGCCGGCACGACCTGCGCGTGTACGCCGGCGGCCTGCGCGCGCGCGATCACCTCGGCGCGGTCGGGGTCGAATTCGTTCGCGTCCAGGTGGCAGTGGCTGTCGATCAGGCTCACGCGTCGCGCCGGTCCAGGCGGGGTGGCAGGGTATCGCTGCGGCGTTTCCAGTTGGCCAGCAGCAGCGTGCCGAGCCCGAACAGGATCTCGTCCACGAAAGGAATCGGGTCCGGAATGACCAGCGTCACCGCGAACAACGCCGCGGTGATCTTGAACAGCGTGGGATAACGCAGCCGGCGGGCCCAGTTCATGACCGGCAGCAGCAGGGGACCAGGCATCGGCACTCTCCTCGACAGATGCTGTAAACGCTATCACGAGCCTTGCGATCACAGAACCTGAATGGGTAAGCGTGGCGTGTGCGCACTGTGGAGATTCCGTTCAGGCTCGGCATGCTGGAATCCGCATCAAGAACGTTGCGGATCGTCCGCAGGGAGTCGGATATGAAAAGCACAACTACTACTGCCCTGGTCGCCGCTGGCGCCCTGCTTGTCGGCGGCATCGCCACTGCGGCCTTCATGAAGAGCGGCTCCCCTTCCGACCCGGTCACCGCCGCGCAGACGCGCCCGACGCTGGATACCACGCCGCTGGCCGACGATGGCGCGCGTACCGATGGCGTGGCCGTGGAAGACAAGGCCGGCCGCCTCGAATACGCCGACGTGGTCAAGGTCGATCCGCTGACGAAGAAGGAAAAGGCCTACGCCACCGTGATCGGCACCGAGCCGGTGCGCGAGACCTCCACCACCCAGACCCCGCATGAGGTCTGCCAGGACGTGGTGGTGCAGGAACGCCTGCCCGAGCGCGACGGCAACGTCGGCGGCACCGTGGCCGGTGCGGTCATCGGTGGCCTGCTCGGCAACCAGGTGGGCGGCGGCAATGGCCGCAAGGCCGCCACCGCAGCCGGCGCCGTGGCCGGCGGCGTGATCGGCAACCAGGTGGACAAGCGCCACGTGGGTGGCCGCGTGGTCAACCGTACCGAGCGCCAGTGCCATACCGAAACGGCGACTTCCGAGTCGACCAAGGTCACCGGCTACAACGTGACCTACCGCAATGAAGACGGCACCACCGGCACGATGCGCATGGCCAGCAAGCCGGGCAACCGCATTCCGATGGGCACCAGCAACGCGGTGACCGGCTACAACGTCACCTACCGCTACGACGGCGTCGAAAAGACGGTGAAGATGGACAACAAGCCGAGCAGCGACCGCCTGCCGGTGGTCGATGGCCAGCTGGTCACCCAGACCGCCGCGCTGGGGTCCAACAACCAATAACGCCGGCCCGGCGACCAAGCCGTAGCGCCGGGACTCTGCCCGGCAGGCTCCCCCGGGACTCTGCCCGGCAACCCCAGAGAGGCCGGCATTTGCCGGCCTCTTTCGTTCTGCGAAGATGGATCCCGGCTTGCCAACAGGGTGCCCCATGAGCATTTTCGACCTGCGCCTGGAAACCGACCGGTTGATCCTGCGCCCACCGCGTGCAGAAGACTTCGACGCCTTCCTGCAGTTCTGCACCGATCCGCAGGTGATGCAGCACCTGGGAGGCGTGCTGGCCCCATCCCAGGCGTGGCGGAGTTTCAGCTGCCTGGCCGGTAGTTGGCACCTGTATGGCTTCTCGATGTTCTCGGTGATCGAGAAGAGCAGCGGCGAATGGGTGGGGCGAATGGGGCCGTGGCAACCGCTGGACTGGCCGGGGACCGAAGTCGGCTGGAGCGTGCGCCACGCCAGCTGGGGCAGGGGCTATGCGCCGGAGGCGGCGGTGGCCGCCATCGACTGGGCGTTCGATACGCTCGGCTGGCAGGAGGTGATCCACACCATCGACGCGGCCAACGAGAACTCCAAGGCCGTGGCGCGCAAGCTCGGCAGCACGCTGCTGCGCATGGGCGAGCTGCCGCCCCCGCACGACGGCAAGCCGATCGAGGTCTGGGGGCAGTCGCGGGACCAGTGGAGAAGCACGCCGAGGTAAGCGCTCTTTTGTGCACCTGCGCTTGGCAAGCGGCGGCGATTGCGGCGATGCTCGGCCCGGTCGTCCGTTCGGCTCAGCTGGAGGGTGTGCATGTTTGCCGTGGTTCCCGATCCGATTCCCGCACGCATGAAGGCCCTCAACCGGGCCGAGATCTGCGACACCAATTTCATCGAGTTCGTGCAGCAGTGGCGCGGTGACGCCGCCCCACGGCCGGCGCCGGAGGCGCCGATCCTGCCCGGCAGCACGCTGGACGCACAGGGCTTCGATGCGCTGTTCGAGTCGCAGCTGGTCAGCCGCCACCTGGACCTGATGGCACGCGTGCTGCGCGTGCAGAACAAGGTCTTCTACACCATCGGCTCCTCCGGCCACGAGGGCAACGCGCTGGTGGCGCGGCTGGCCCGGCATACCGACCCGGCATTCCTGCACTATCGCTCCGGCGCGTTCATGGCCGAGCGCTTCCGCCAGCTGCCGGGCATGGACCCGGTGATGGACGCGGCGCTGTCCTTCGCCGCCAGCCGCGACGATCCGGCCAGCGGCGGCCGCCACAAGGTGTGGGGCAGCAAGCCGCTGTGGGTGCTGCCGCAGACCTCCACCATCGCCTCGCACCTGCCCAAGGCGTTGGGCACGGCCATGGCGATCGAGACCGCGCGCCGCATCGGCCACACCCTGCCGGTTCCCGACGACAGCGTGGTGATCTGCTCCTTCGGCGATGCCTCGGCCAACCATGCGACCGCGCAGACTGCGTTCAATACCGCCGCATGGGCCGCCTACCAGCGCTTGCCGGCGCCCATCCTGTTCGTCTGCGAAGACAACGGGATCGGTATCTCGGTCAAGACGCCCGATGGCTGGATCGCCGACAGCTTCAGTCACCGGCCCGGGCTGGACTACTTCTTCGCCGATGGCCTTGACCTCGCGGCTGGCCATGCGCAGGTACAACGCGCGCTGGCGCACTGCCGGCAGACCCGGCGGCCCACCTTCCTGCACCTGCGCACCACGCGGCTGATGGGCCACGCCGGCACCGATTTCGAGATCGAGTGGCGCCCGCTGCCGGAGCTGTGCGCGGCCGAAGCCGCTGATCCGCTGCTGCGTTCGGCGCAGATCGCGCTGGCGTCGGGATGGATGGCGGCACCGCAGCTGCTGGAGCGCTACGAGGCGATGCGCGCGCGCTGTTTCGCCGCCGCCGAGGCCGCCGACCAGCGGCCCAAGCTGCACGTGCTGGCGGAGATCGTCGCGCCACTGGCGCCCTACACACCGGCGGCGGTGCAGGCCGAGGCCACACGTCCGGCGCCGCCGGAGGCCCGTGAGGCCGTCTTCGGCGGTGCCACGCAGCTGCCCGAGCGGCAGCCGCCGCGCCACCTGGCGGTGCAGATCAACCAGGCGCTGCACGACCTGTTGTGCAAGTACCCCTCGTCGCTGCTGTTCGGCGAGGACGTCGCACAAAAAGGCGGCGTGTATACGGTCAGCAAGGGCCTGCTCAAGGCCTTCGGCCCGCGCCGGGTGTTCAACACGCTGCTCGACGAGACCATGATCCTGGGCATGGCCCAGGGCCTGGCCAACATGGGCATGCTGCCGGTGCCGGAGATCCAGTACCTGGCCTACCTGCACAACGCCGCCGACCAGCTGCGCGGGGAGGCGTGTTCGCTGCAGTTCTTCTCCAACGACCAGTACCGCAACCCAATGCTGGTGCGGATCGCCGGGCTCGGCTATCAGAAGGGCTTTGGTGGGCATTTCCACAACGACAACTCGATCACCGCGTTGCGCGACATCCCCGGGCTGGTGGTCGGCTGCCCCTCGCGCGGCGACGACGCGGCGATGATGCTGCGCACCCTGGCTGCGCTGGCGCAGGTGGATGGGCGCGTGGCGGTGTTCCTGGAGCCGATCGCGCTGTACATGACCAAGGACCTGCACGCACCGGGCGATGCCCAGTGGCTGTTCCCATACCCCGCGGCGGACCAGGCGCTGGTACTGGGCGAGGGGCGGGTGTATGCAGCGGAGGCCAACGACCTGATCATCTTCACCTACGGCAACGGGGTGCCGATGAGCCTGCGCGCGGCGCGTACCATCGAAGCCGAGCAGGGCTGGCAGGTGCGCGTGGTCGACCTGCGCTGGCTGGTGCCGCTCAATGCCGGTTTCATCGCCGAACAGGCCGCCGACGCCCGCCGCGTGCTGGTGGTGGACGAGGGGCGGCACAGTGGTGGCGTGGGGGAGGGCGTCATCACCGCGTTGGTCGAGGCCGGGCTCGGCCACCTGCCGTTGCAGCGCGTATGCGGTGCCGATACCTATACCCCGCTCGCGGGGGCAGCAATGTCGGTGCTTCCAAGCGACAATGCGCTGGTAAGCGCCGCGCGGGTGTTGGCGCAGGAACACTGACGCATGTGTGGACTGGCAGGAATGTTGCTGGCCGCCCCGGTACGGGAGCAGGCCGCGCTGGAAGACTTGGCACGCCGGATGGGCGATGCCCTGGTGCACCGTGGGCCGGATGACAGCGGCGTGTGGGCCGACGCGGCCAGTGGCATCGCCCTGGCGCACCGCCGGCTGAGCATCCTGGACCTGTCGCCGCTGGGCCACCAGCCGATGGCGTCCGACGATGGCCGCTATGTGCTGGCCTACAACGGCGAGGTCTACAACTTCGCCACGCTGCGCCGGGAACTGGAGGCGCTGGGCCACGCATTCCGCGGCCACTCCGATACCGAGGTGCTGCTGGCTGCCTTCGTGGCCTGGGGCCTGGACGAGACCCTGCAGCGCGCCAACGGCATGTTTGCCATCGCCCTGTGGGACCGCGCCGAGCAGTGCCTGTGGCTGGCCCGCGACCGGGTGGGCAAGAAGCCGCTGTATTACGGCTGGGCCGGCGAGCAGCTGGTGTTCGGTTCCGAGCTGAAGGCGCTGTGGCAGCACCCGGACTTCGACAACGACATCGACCGCGACGCGCTCACCCTGCTGCTGCGGCTGGACTACATTCCCGCACCGCACTGCATCCACGAACGCTGCTTCAAGCTCATGCCGGGCCGCGTGCTGCGACTGGATGCGGCGGTGGTGGCCGCCGGTGCCGGCGCGCACCGGCCAGACCAGCAGCAGCTGCCGTTCTGGAATGCGCGCGAGCGCATGCAGCAGGCGCTTGCCGCGCCGTTCGTGGGCAGCGACGACGATGCCGAACACCAGCTCGATGCGCTGCTGCGCGATGCGGTCGGGTTGCGCATGGTGGCCGACGTGCCGGTGGGCGTGTTCCTGTCCGGCGGCACCGATTCGTCGGTGGTGGCCGCGTTGATGCAGGCGCAGTCGTCCACGCCGATCCACAGTTTCAGCATCGGCTTCGAGGGGTCCGACCACGACGAGGCCCCGTTGGCCAAGGCGCTGGCCACGCACCTGGGCACCGACCACACCGAGCTCTATGTCAGCGGTGCCGACGCGTTGGCGGTGGTGCCCGAACTGCCGGCCATGTTCGACGAACCGTTCGCCGACGCCTCGCAGGTGCCGACCGCGCTGGTCGCGCGGCTGGCGCGCAGCGCAGTGACCGTGGCGCTGTCCGGCGACGGCGGCGATGAGCTGTTCTTCGGCTACAGCCGCTACCAGCGTGCGCTGCGCAACTGGACGCTGCTGGGCCGTGTGCCGGCACCGCTGCGGCGCTGGATGGCCGCCCATGCGCATACCCAGGGCGAGGCATCGCGCACGGGCGGCCTGGCGGCGTTGCTGGCCGAGACCGGCGCACGCGGCATCGGCGATGTGTACCGCAACCGCATCTCGCGCTGGCGCGATCCTGCCGCCGCGGTGATCGGCGCGCGTGGCGCCGGCAGCTTCTACGACCTGGCCGATCCGCTGCACGGCGCAGGTTCCCCGGCCGACGCGATGATGCTGGCCGATTTCAGTACCTATCTGCCTGACGACCTGCTGTGCAAGGTGGACCGCACCAGCATGGCGGTCAGCCTGGAGGCCCGCGCGCCGCTGCTGGACTGGCGCGTGGCCGAATTCGCCTGGTCGTTGCCGCTGTCGATGAAGCAGCGCGACGGGGTGAGCAAGTACCTGCTCAAGCGCGTGCTGGGTCGCTACGTGCCGCAGGACATGGTGCACCGGCCCAAGCGTGGGTTTGGCGCGCCGGTCAGCGCGTGGTTGAAGGGCGACCTGCGTGGCTGGGCCGACGCATTGCTGGATCCGGCGCGGTTGGAGGCCGAAGGGATATTCAAGGTCGACGCCGTGGCCCCGCTGTGGCAGCAGTTCAAGCAGGGCGAGCGGAAGTGGCACACGCACCTGTGGAACGTGTTGATGTTCCAGGCGTGGCAGGCGCATTGGAAGCAGGTGAGGGCGGGGGTGGTGGGCGCCTGATCGGGCACCGCGCAGCCACCCATGGGGTGGCTCTACCAACAATGCGGCGCACGCGTCGGTCGGTTACCAACAATGCGGCGCACGCGCCGGTCGGTTGCACCTGACGCGGGCGCCGGTAGAGCCACCCCATGGGTGGCTGCTCCGCGCACCTTCACCGCCCGCAACGGTTGCGCGGCCTAGGCTGGATGTCCCCCTTATCCGGAGACCCCCCATGGCCCATCCCACCATCGCCGTGCTCGTCGGCAGCCTGCGCAGCGGCTCGCACAACCAGGCGCTGGCCCATGCGCTGGAGAAGCTGGCCGCCGGCAAGGCCACCTTCGACTACGTGCAGATCGGCGACCTGCCGCTGTACAACCAGGACTTCGACAAAGACTACCCGGCCGAAGGCGTGCGGCTGAAGGACCAGATCCGCAAGGCCGACGCCGTGCTGTTCGTCACCCCCGAATACAACCGCTCGGTGCCGGGGGTGCTGAAGAACGCCATCGACCTGGGCTCACGCCCGTACGGCCACAGCGCCTTCGCCGGCAAGCCCGCCGCCGTGATCGGCGCCTCCATCGGCGTGATCGGCACCGCGTTGGCACAGCAGCACCTGCGCAACATCCTGTCCTACCTGGACATGCCGGTGCTCGGCCAGCCCGAGGCGTTCATTCATTTCAAGGAAGGCTTGATCGACGGGCAGGGCACCATCAGCAATGAGGGCACACGCGACTTCCTGCAGGGTTTCGTCGATAAATTCCTGGCGTGGATCGATACCCACCGTCCTGCCGCCTGAACCGCGCGGTGCGGGTGGTTCTGCGATAATGAGGGACAAGGCGCACGACCAACGGTCGTGCGAATGCGGCCCGGCACCTTCGGCTATCCACCGCTTATCCACAGGGTTGTGCATGGCTGTGGCGGCCGACCCGTGCCTACCATGTCCCTCGCTCCACTCTGCAGGAAGAACACCCCGTCATGTCCGCCCGCTCCGGCTTCCGTTCCGACCGCAAAGAACGCGGTGACCGCTTTGATCGCGATGAGATGCGCATCGACGCGCTGCGCGTGCCGCCGCACTCGATCGAGGCCGAACAGGCGGTGCTGGGCGGCTTGATGCTGGCCCCGGAAAGCTACGACCGGATCAACGACCAGCTGACCGAGACCGATTTCTACCGGCGCGACCACCAGACCATCTACCGCGCGATCCGCGAGCTGTCCGAACGCGACCGCCCGTTCGATGCGGTGACGCTGGGCGAGTGGTTCGAGTCGCAGGGCAAGATGGAGCTGGTCGGCGACGGCGCCTACCTGATCGAACTGGCCAGCACCACGCCGTCGGCCGCCAACATCTCGGCCTACGCCGAGATCGTGCGCGACAAAGCCGTGCTGCGCCAGCTGATCCAGGTCGGCACCGATATCGTCAACGACGGGTTCCAGCCCGAAGGCCGCGAGAGCAGCGAGCTGCTGTCGGCGGCGGAAAAGTCCGTGTTCGCCATCGCCGAGCAGGGCGCGCGTGGCCGCACCGATTTCGTGGCGATGCCCGGCGCGCTGAAGGACGCCTTCGAAGAACTGCGCAACCGCTTCGAGAACGGCGGCAACATCACCGGCCTGCCGACCGGCTACGCCGATTTCGACGCGATGACCGCCGGCCTGCAGCCGACCGACCTGATCATCCTGGCCGCGCGGCCGGCCATGGGCAAGACCACCTTCGCGCTGAACATCGCCGAGTACGCCGCGATCAAGTCCAAGAAGGGCGTGGCGGTGTTCTCGATGGAAATGTCGGCCTCGCAGCTGGCCATGCGCCTGATTTCCTCCAACGGCCGCATCAACGCCCAGCGCCTGCGTACTGGCCAGCTGGAGGATGAGGACTGGAGCCGCGTGACCGGCGCGATCCGGATGCTGAAGGAAACCAAGATCTTCATCGACGACACGCCCGGCGTGTCGCCGGAGATCCTGCGTTCCAAGTGCCGCCGCCTCAAGCGCGAGCACGATCTGGGCCTGATCGTGATCGACTACCTGCAGCTGATGAGCGTGCCGGGCAACAGTGAGAACCGCGCGACCGAAATCTCGGAAATCTCACGTTCGCTCAAGGGCCTGGCCAAGGAGCTGCACGTGCCGGTGATCGCGCTGTCCCAGCTCAACCGCTCGCTGGAAACGCGAACTGACAAGCGCCCGGTGATGGCCGACCTTCGCGAATCCGGCGCAATCGAGCAGGACGCGGACATGATCGTGTTCATCTACCGCGACGATTATTACAACAAGGAAAATTCCCCGGACAAGGGCCTGGCCGAGATCATCATCGGCAAGCACCGAGGCGGCCCGACCGGCTCGTGCAAGCTCAAGTTCTTCGGTGAATACACCCGCTTCGACAACCTGTCGCACGATTCGGTGGGTTCGTTCGAATAACCGGGCGGCGCACCACCCACGGTATGACCGGCAGGAAGCCGGTCATACTGTTAGTGGGTACGCGTTTCGTCGGCCCATTCCGGGTTTCGTCGCAAACCCGTTGAACCTGGCGAAGCAGGGCGGCAACGTAGTCCCTGGGCGGCACGGTGCCGCCAACGGAGACCGTCATGAAGACCCTGTTCGCGCTGGGCGTGTGGTGCCTGCTGTTCGTGCTGTGCTGGCCGCTGGCGATCCTGGCCCTGCTGGCCTGGCCCTTCGTGTGGCTGCTGAGCCTGCCGTTCCGCCTGGTCGGCATCACCTTCTCGGCGCTGTTCGCGTTCCTGGGCGCAGTATTCATGCTGCCGGCGCGGGTGCTCGGCGGCGGGCGCGCAGCACCGGTGTGATGCCGCCCGTGCGGTGGTTCGCCAGCCGTCCAGTCGGTTCGCCAGGCCCGGCCGCGTTCCCCAAGGTTGTCCCGCACACCCCACCCACAAAAAACCCCGCCGAGGCGGGGTTTTTCGTTGCATCACCACGGGCCGGTCAGTTGGCCTTGTGGATCGCGCGCTTGCTCACGGCCATGGCGGCGTCGTGGACGACTTCCGACAGGGACGGGTGGGCGTGGCAGATGCGGGCCAGGTCGTCGGCCGAACCACTGAACTCCATGGTCAGCACGCCTTCGTGGACCAGCTCGGACACGTTCGCGCCGACCAGGTGCATGCCCAGGATGCGGTCGGTCTCGGCGTGGGCCAGGACCTTCACGAAGCCCGAAGGCTCGATCATCGCCACGGCACGGCCGTTGGCGGCGAACGGGAAGCTGCCGGCCTTGTACGGAATGCCCTCGTCCTTCAGCTGCTGCTCGGTCTTGCCGACCCAGGCCAGCTCCGGCTCGGTGTAGATGACCCACGGAATGGTGTCGAAGTTGACGTGGCCCGGCAGGCCCGCGATCAGTTCGGCCACCGCGATGCCTTCCTCGAAGCCCTTGTGCGCCAGCATCGGGCCGCGCACGCAGTCACCGACCGCCCACACGCCGTCCACGCCGGTGTGGCAATGGTCGTCCACCTCGATCTGGCCGCGTGCGTTGATCTTGACGCCGGTGCCTTCGGCCAGCAGGCCCTTGGTGGCGGCGCGACGGCCAACGGCCACCAGCAGCTTGTCCACCACCAGGCTCTTCTCGCCTTCGGCATCGGTGTAGGTCAGGGCGACTTCCTTCTTCTTGCCCTTGCCGGTCACTTCGGCCTTGGAGACCTTGGCGCCCAGGCGGATGTCGAGGCCCTGCTTCTTGAATTCCTTGGCGGCGACCTTGGCCACTTCGCTGTCGGCAGCAGCCAGGAAGTCCGGCAGCGCCTCCAGAATGGTCACTTCCGAACCCAGGCGCTTCCACACGCTGCCCAGTTCCAGGCCGATCACGCCGGCGCCGATCACGGCCAGGCGCGCCGGCACTTCGGTGAAGTCCAGGCCGCCGACGTTGTCGACGATGGTCTCGCCGTCGAACTTGGCGAACGGCAGTTCGATCGAATCCGAACCGGCGGCGATGATGACGTTGGTGCCCTTCAGCTCGATGTCCGAACCGTCGTGCTGCTTGACCTTGACGATGTTGCCCGGCTGCAGCTCACCGAAACCGTAATAGGCGGTGACCTTGTTGGCCTTGAACAGCATGGCGATGCCGCCAGTGAACTGCTTGACGATCTTGTCCTTGCGGCCAACCATCGCCTCGACGTCCATCTTGGCGTCCTTGAAGCTGATGCCGTGGTCGCCAAAGATGTGGCCCATGTTCCAGAACTGGCGCGAGGAATCCAGCAGCGCCTTGGACGGAATGCAGCCCACGCGCAGGCAGGTACCGCCGAGGGCCGGCTTGCCATCCTTGCCCAGCGCTGCGTCGATGCAGGCAGTCTTCAGGCCCAGCTGTGCGGCGCGGATCGCGGCATGGTAGCCGGCCGGGCCGGCACCGATGACGACGACGTCGAATTGTTCAGCCATTTGTCATTCCTTGTTTCTTTACCAGAACCCCTCCGCGCGGACGCGGAGGGGCGGGAGGTCTTACAGGCCGAACAGCATGCGGCCCGGGTTTTCCAGCTGGTTCTTGATGTCCACCAGGAACTGCACCGAATCCTTGCCATCGATGATGCGGTGGTCGTAGGACAGCGCCAGGTACATCATCGGCGCGATCACGACCTGGCCGTTCTGGGCGATCGGACGATCCTTGATGGCGTGCATGCCCAGGATGGCGCTCTGCGGCGGGTTGATGATCGGGGTGGACAGCAGCGAACCGAAGGTGCCGCCGTTGGTCACGGTGAAGGTGCCGCCCTGCAGTTCTTCCAGGCTCAGCTTGCCGTCACGGGCCTTCTTGGCGTAGTCGGCAATGGTCTTCTCGATGTCGGCGAACGACATGCGCTCGACGTTGCGCAGCACCGGGGTGACCAGACCCTTCTCGGTCGACACGGCGATCGAGATGTCCGAGTAGCCGTGGTAGATGATGTCGTCGCCGTCGATCGATGCATTGACCAGCGGGAAACGCTGCAGCGCGTTGGCGGCGGCCTTCACGAAGAAGCTCATGAAGCCCAGCTTGATGCCGTGCGCCTTGACGAACTCATCCTGCAGGTCCTTGCGCGCCGCCGACACCTTGGACAGGTCGACTTCGTTGAAGGTGGTCAGCATGGCCGTGCTGTTCTTGGACTGCATCAGGCGCTCGGCGATGCGCTTGCGGATGCGGGTCATCGGCACGCGCTCTTCCGGACGCGCACCGGCGGCCTTGCCGGCGCCGCCATTGCGGGCGAAGTTGACGATGTCTTCCTTGGTCACCGCGCCGCGACGGCCGGTGCCGTCCACGTCGGCCGGGTTCACGCCTTCGGTGATGGCACTGAAGCGGGCGCCCGGGGGCAGGGCGTCGGCAGCGGACTTCGACGCCGGAGCCGGTGCGGCAGCGGCGGCCGGAGCAGCCGCAGCGGCCGGAGCAGCGGCCGCCGGCTTGGCTTCCGCGGCCGGGGCAGCCGCCGGGGCAGCGGCCGTTGCGCCTTCTTCGATGATGGCCACGACCTGGCTGGAGGTCACGGTGGCGCCCACCTCGAACTTGATCTCCTTCAGCACGCCGTCGACCGGCGACGGCACTTCCAGGACGACCTTGTCGGTTTCCAGATCAAGCAGGTTTTCATCGCGCTTGACGGCATCGCCGACCTTCTTGTGCCAGGTGGCGATGGTGCCGTCGGCGACGGATTCGGGCAGTACCGGGGCTTTGACTTCGGTGGCCATGCGGGAGCTTCCTGGTTTGTCTTTTTCTAGAATGGGGGGAGGTTATTCAGCGACCGCGTCGTTGAACGGGTTGACCAGTGCATCGGCGACCAGCTTCTGCTGTTCGATGATGTGGTCCGCCATGTGTCCAGCGGCGGGCGATGCCGAACGGGCGCGACCGGCGTAGTGCAGGCTCTGGCCATCGGCCAGGCAGAACTGCAGGTGGTGGCGGATCTGGTACCACGCACCCTGGTTCTGCGGTTCTTCCTGCGTCCACACCACGTCGGCAGCCTTGCCGTACTTCTTGAGCTCGGCGGCCAGCAGCGCACGCGGGAACGGATACAGCTGCTCCACACGGATGATGGCGACGTCGTCCTGGCCACGCTTGGTCTGGTCTTCGAGCAGGTCGTAGTAGACCTTGCCCGAGCACAGCACCACACGCTTGACCTTCTTGGCATCCGCATTCGCGTCGCCGATCAGGTGCTGGAACTCGCCATTGGCCAGTTCGTCCAGGGTCGACACGGCCAGCTTGTGGCGCAGCAGCGACTTGGGCGACATCACCACCAGCGGCTTGCGGGTGGTCAGGTGCAGCTGGCGACGCAGCATGTGGAACGCCTGCGCCGGGGTCGACGGCACCACCACCAGCATGTTCTCCAGCGCGCACAGCTGCAGGAAGCGCTCCAGGCGCGCCGAGCTGTGTTCCGGACCCTGGCCTTCGTAACCGTGCGGCAGCAGCAGGGTGAGACCGGTAACGCGGCCCCACTTGGCTTCACCGGCAGCGATGAACTGGTCGATGACCACCTGGGCGCCGTTGGCGAAGTCGCCGAACTGGCCTTCCCAGATGCACAGGGTGTTCGGGTCGGTGGTGGAGAAGCCGTACTCGTAGGCCATCACCGCTTCTTCGCTGAGCAGCGAATCGATGATGGTGGCCTTCTCCGGCGAATCCACCAGCTGCCGCAGCGGCAGGTAGTAGTTGTCGGTCTTCTGGTCGTGCAGGATCGCGTGGCGGTGCGTGAACGTACCGCGGCCGACGTCCTGGCCGACCAGGCGCAGCGCGTGGCCTTCGTCGAGCAGGGTGGCGTAGGCCAGGTTCTCGGCAAAACCCCAGTCGCCCGGGATCTCGCCGGCAGCCATCTTGCGACGGTCGTCGTACACCTTGGACACGCGCGAGTGCAGTTCCACTTCGGCCGGCACGGTGTTGATCAGCTCGGCCAGCTGCTTGAGCTTGGCCGGGTCGACCTTGGTGGACACCGGGTCGGACAGCTTGCCTTCCAGCAGCTTGGGCCAGTCGACGAACAGCGCGCTGGTCGGCGGGGTCTTTTCGACCTTGGCCAGCTCGGTGGTCACTTCGCCCGCGTCCAGCTTGTTGCGGTACGCATCGACCATCGCCTTGCCGGCGCCGGCTTCGATGACGCCGGCCTGCTCCAGCTGGGCGGCGTAGAGTTCGCGGGTGGTCTGGTGCTTGCGGATCACCTGGTACATCAGCGGCTGGGTGATCGCCGGCTCGTCGGCCTCGTTGTGGCCCCAACGGCGGTAGCACATCAGGTCGATGACCACGTCCTTGGCGAACTTCTGGCGGAACTCGAAGGCCAGCTTCGCGGCGAACACGACCGCTTCCGGATCGTCACCGTTCACGTGCAGCACGGGCGCGGCGATCATCTTGGCCACGTCGGTGGCATAGCGGGTGGAGCGGGTGTCCTGCGGGTTGGACGTGGTGAAGCCCACCTGGTTGTTGACCACGATGTGCACGGTGCCACCCACGGCAAAGCCGCGGGCCTGCGACATCTGGAACAGTTCCATGACCACGCCCTGGCCGGAGAAGGCCGCGTCGCCGTGGATCAGGATCGGCATCACCTGCTTGCGCGCGGTGTCCTTGCGGCGCTCCTGGCGCGAACGCACGGAACCGGCCACCACCGGGTCGGCGATTTCCAGATGCGACGGGTTGAACGCCAGCGCCAGGTGGACCGGGCCACCTTCGGTGGCCACGTCGGCCGAGAAGCCCATGTGGTACTTCACGTCGCCGGCCGAGGCGTGCTCGTCGTGCTCGAACTTGCCTTCGAATTCGTCGAACAGCTTGCGCGGGTTCTTGCCGAGGGTGTTGACCAGCACGTTGAGGCGGCCGCGGTGGGCCATGCCGACCACCACGTCCTTGACGCCATCCTTGCCGGCGTCACGAATGATGGTGTCCATCATCGGGATCAGCGAGTCGCCGCCTTCCAGCGAGAAGCGCTTCTGGCCGACGTACTTGGTGTGCAGGTAGCGTTCCAGGCCTTCGGCGGCGGTCAGGCGTTCCAGCGTGCGGCGCTGTGCAGCGGCGTCCAGGCTGTAGTTGCCACCGGCCAGTTCGAGGCGCTGGTAGATCCACTGGCGCTGCTCGACCTCGGAGATGTGCATGAATTCCGCACCGATCGAGCCGGTGTAGGTCTTCTTCAGGCGCTCCAGCAGGTCGCGCAGCTTCATGCGCGGCTGGCCACCCACACCGCCGGTGCTGAACTCGGTATTGAGATCGCCGTCGGACAGGCTGTGGAACGGCAGGCCGAGGTCCGGCGAGTTGACCGCCTGGGCCAGGCCGAGCGGATCCAGACGAGCGTCCAGATGGCCGCGCGAACGGTACGCGGTGATCAGGCGACCGACATTGCGCTCGCGCTCGTCGCCGGTACCGGTGGCCGTGGCGCTGTTGCCAGCGTTTTTGGCCGCTTCGGTGATGTGGGCGATGACGGCCGAGTGCGGAATGTCACCGGCTTCGCGGCCCTTGAAGCCGTCGAAGTAGGTCTTCCATTTGGGATCGACACTGTCCGGAGAAACGAGGTACTGCTCGTACAGATCCTCGATATAGGAGGCGTTGCCGCCGGCGAGCTGCGAAGACTGCGCAAACTGCTTCAGTAGATTGTCCACGATGGAGGGTCGGATTCGCTTGTGGGGTAAGGCTTCGATGATCCGGCAGGGAAGATGAATAGCCCTGCGCGGGCGGTATCTAACTCCACAAATTGTACCCCCATCGGGACAGGAAGGGGCACCGCAGGGGTCCCGGCGGGACCTGCGGTGTCATTCCCAGACAGGTTCGGGACCCCTCCGTGGACTACAGGCCGAGGGCACGCAGTTCGGTGCAATCACGCGAACGTTCCCATACGCGCTGCAAACCGTCCTGCAACGGTCGCGAACGTGCAGGCAGCGCGAGTCCGGCTTCGCCGTCGAAGCGCAGTCCGCTCAGACGAAAGTAGTAGTCGCCCGCATCGTTGAGCAGGCAGGCCGAGGCCAGTGCGCGGTCGATGGGGTCGCTCACCTGGCGCACCCGGAACACGGTCGGCAGGCGCTGGATCAGGCCCAGCAGCGGCGAACCGGCCTGGGCGATGGCGGCCGCGTCGTGGACGATGAGGGTGGCCTGCTTGTCGTGGCGGGCGGTGGCGAAGCGGCGCAGCGCCTCCAGCACCGGGGGTGCGTCGAGCAGGCCGGGGTCGAGCACGCGGCTGTGGATCCACAGCTGACGGCGGGCACGGTGGACCAGCGCGGTGGTGATCGCCACCGCTTCGTCGGCGCGGTCGATGTTGACTGCCCCGTCCAGCACGCGGCGCATGTGCTGGTGGCCGATGCCGGCCTCTTCGAACACCTCGCCATGGGGCAGGAAGCCCTGCCGGGCGTAGAACGCCCGGGCCGGCAGCTGGGCGTGCAGGCTGACCTCGCGCCAGCCACGCTGGCGGGCGGCGTCGACCAGGGCCAGCAGCAGCTGTTCGCCGACGCCCTGGCTGCGCCAGTCGGCCAGAACGGCCATGCGCCCGATCCGGCCGTCCGGGGTCAGGCGGCCGGCGCCCACCGGCTGGCCCTGCGGATCGCGGGCCAGCACGTGCACGCTGAGCGGGTCCAGCGCGTCGATCTCCAGTGCGGCCGGCACCTGTTGTTCGTCGACGAACACGGTGTGGCGGACCCGGTGCAGCAGGTCCCGATGGGCGGGGTAGTCGACCACCTCGACCTGGACGCCGGGGCGGGACATGTCAGGAACGGCTGCCGGACGGCTCGCCGTCGTCGCTGTCGTCGAAATCGACAATGACCTCGACGCCGTCCTCGTGGATGGTCACTTCGTGCACGCTGGCCTGCACGTCTTCATCCTCGATCACTTCGACGGTCTCGATGGCGTCGATGATTTCGTATTCGGCCACTTCGCCCTCGGCGTAGTCGTCCTCGTCTTCGTCCTCGAATGCCTGGCCGTCCAGCAGCTGGTAGTAGCCCCCGGCGACGAGCGCATGCAGTGCATCGCGGCCCTTGGCCGACAGCTTCTGGTACAGGGCGGCACCGACCTGCTCGGCGGCGGCCAGCACCTGCGCATCCTTCACCGGCAGGGCGAATTCCAGGCCGCTGCAGTACAGGCTGGCGCCGCGCTTGGCCCGGCGCCAGGCCAGGCGGGCCCACGGGTGGCGGCCCAGTTCGACGCCTTCGGCCAGGGCCGCTTCGATCTCCTCGCGCGGCAGGGCCTCACCGGAGGCCACGACCTCACCGGCGGCGCGGTAGGTGGTGATGAAGCGGCCGAACCAGTCGCCCAGGCGGTCCGGGTCGTTCATGCGGATGGCGTTGAGCGCCTGCACGACGCGGTTCATGGCCACCACGTCGATTTCGTTCGGGTCCTCGGGCACCTTCAGGTCCGGGTCCTGGTAGCGGATGGCCTCGTCGGCGTCCTCGATCAGGGTGTCCAGGTAGTCGCTGATCAGCTCGGCCGACGCCGGGGCGCGCATGCCGAAGGAGAAGGTCAGGCAGGGATCCTCGGCCACGCCGTTGTGCGGCACGTTCGGCGGCAGGTACAGCATGTCGCCCGGTTCGAGCACCCAGTCGTGGGTCGGCTTGAAGCGGCGCAGGAGCTTGAGTTCAACGTCGTCGCGGAACTCCAGCGGCGGGCGCTTGCCCTTGATGGATTCGCTGGCGTCGATCTGCCAGCGGCGGTGGCCGTAGGCCTGCAGCAGGAAGACGTCGTACTGGTCGACGTGGGCGCCGACCGAGCCGCCGGTGGCGGCGAAGCTGATCATCACGTCATCCATCCGCCAGCGCGGCAGGAAGTTGAAGTGGCTGATGAGGGCGCGCACGTCCGGGTCCCACTTGTCGACGTCCTGGACCAGCAGGGTCCAGTCGTGGTCGGGCATGCCGGGGAATTCTTCTTCCTGGAACGGGCCGGTGCGCACGGTCCAGCCGTCGGTGGCACGGTCGTGGCTGATGAGGCGGGCGAGGGCGGTTTCCTCGCAGGCCAGGCCGGCCAGGTCTTCGGGCTGCAGCGGCGTTTCAAAATCGGGGAAGGCGCCGCGGATGAGCAGCGGGCGCTTCTGCCAGTAGTCGCGCAGGAAGGTCGCGGCGGGCATGCCCAGCGGCAGGCCCGGGCGGGCCTGGACTTCGATGACGGGGGTGTTGGTCTTGCGCACAGCCATGGGGGAATCCTTGCAGCGTAAAGACGGAAAGCGGGGCGCGGCGTGGTCGCGCGCGGGCCTGCCTATTGTCTGCTGGTTGGCGGCGATGTGCACCTGCGGTGGGTTGTCGCGTGGAGCCCGGCGCGTAGAGCGTTGGCGCCTCTTGTTCTACGTGCAGGGGCGGCCGGCGGGTAGCCTCCTACGGGACACGCCGTAAACCCGTCCATGGGGGCTTGTTGAAAGCATCCATGTTTTCAACAGTCCCTACGGGGGCCACCCGCCGGCCGCCCCCGACAGAGGGTCGCGCTGGCGGTTGGAAAGGCAGCGACGCATGGCGTCGCTCTACCGCTTTTCGTGCGGCTACCGGTTCACTGTCTGAGGGCCGGGGGGGGGGGGGGGGGGGGGGCGGGGGGGGCCCCGGGGGGGGGGGGGGGGCGCCCCCCCGGGGGGGGTGGGGGGGGGGGGGGACCCCCCC
>NZ_JBLZQD010000020.1:44560-49379 GCF_049199305.1 Stenotrophomonas sp. PD6
GTGTGGGGGTACGGGACCGTAGAGCGCCATGGATGGCGTGAACGAGCCCCCATGGATGGGTTTACGGCGTGTCCCGTACCCCCGCACCCCCCGGCCCTGTGCAGGCGGCTTGGCCGGCGAAGGCGTTTGCTTCTCCGCCTTCAACGCAAGACCGAAAAAAGGGACGCCCTTGGCGTCCCTTCTTCAACCGCATACCGTTACCGGTGGCGTCAGATCGCCTTGGCGAGATCCGCCGCCAGGCCTACGTAGCCGCCCGGGGTGAGGGTGCGCAGGCCCTGCTTGGCGTCTTCCGGCAGGTCCAGGGACTCCACGAACGCCTTCATCGACTCGGCGGTGATGCCCTGGCCGCGGGTCAGGGCCTTGAGCTGTTCGTACGGGTTGGGCAGGCCATAGCGGCGCATCACCGTCTGTACCGCTTCGGCCAGCACTTCCCACGCCGCGTCCAGATCGCCATCCAGGCGCTCCGGGTTGACCGTCAGCTTGCCCAGGCCCTTGGCCAGCGAGTCCAGCGCCACCTGGCTGTGGCCGAAGGCCGTGCCCAGCGCGCGCAGCACCGTCGAATCGGTCAGGTCGCGCTGCCAGCGGCTGATCGGCAGCTTCGCGCTGAAGTGCTCGAACAGCGCGTTGGCGATGCCGAAGTTGCCTTCGGCATTCTCGAAATCGATCGGGTTGACCTTATGCGGCATCGTCGAGGAGCCGACTTCGCCTTCCTTGAGCTTCTGCTTGAAGTAGCCCAGCGAGATGTAGCCCCAGATGTCGCGGGCCAGATCGATCAGGATGATGTTGGCGCGGCGCGCCGCGTCACCGATCTCGGCGATGTTGTCGTGCGGCTCGATCTGCGTCGTGTACGGATTGAACACCAGGCCCAGGCTCTCCACGAAGCGCTTGGCGAAGGCCGGCCAGTCCACGGCGGGGTAGGCGATCGCGTGGGCGTTGTAGTTGCCCACCGCGCCGTTGATCTTGCCGGTGAGTTCGACTGCGGCGATCTGGCGGCGCTGGCGCTCCAGGCGGGCCACCACATTGGCCACTTCCTTGCCCAGCGTGGTGGGCGAGGCGGTCTGGCCGTGCGTGCGCGACAGCATCGGCTGTTCGGCCTGGGCGTGGGCTAGCGTGCGCAGGCTGGCGGCGATGCCGTCCAGCGAGGGCAGCAGCACCTCACGGCGGGCCTGCTCCAGCATCAGCCCGTAGCTGAGGTTGTTGATGTCTTCGCTGGTGCAGGCGAAATGCACGAACTCCAGCGCCGGCGCCAGCTCCGCATCGTCCTTCAGTTGTTCCTTGATGAAGTACTCCACCGCCTTCACGTCGTGATTGGTGGTGCGTTCGATCTCCTTCACCCGCGCCGCGTGGGCCGGGGAGAAACCGTCGGCCAGCGCGCGCAGGCGGGCCACGGCGGACGGTGCGAACGGGGCCAGCTCGGCGATGCCGGGCTCGTCGGCCAGGGCCAGCAGCCACTCCACTTCGACCTTCACGCGGGCCTTGATCAGGCCGTACTCGGAGAAGATCGGGCGCAGGGCGTCGACCTTGCCGGCATAGCGGCCATCAAGCGGGGACAGGGCGAGCAGGGTGAATTCGGACATGGCGGGCGCAGGCAATGACGGCGGGGGCCGCCATTCTACGCTGCCCCGGGGTCCTCGTCGGCCTCCTCGGGGGCCAGCCGCACCGTCACCGCCTGGATGCGGTGGCCGGCCATGCGTTTGACGGTGAACAGGTGGCCGTCGATGCGCACCTCCTCACCCTCCTCAGGCAGCCGCTGCAGCTGGTGCACGATCAGCCCGCCCACCGAGTTCAGGTGCTCCGGCGCCGCCAGGTCATGGCCCAGCAGGCGCTCCAGCCGGAAGATCGAGGTGGAGCCGGCCACCAGCAGGCTGCCGTCGGCGCCCCGGGTGGGCGCGTCCTTGACCACGTGCGGGTGTTCGTCCTCGATGTCGCCCACCACCACTTCCAGCAGGTCTTCCAGGGTGAAGTAGCCCAGGATGCGGCCATGTTCCTCCACGCACAGGGCCATGTGCGTGGTGCCGGTGCGGAAGCGTTCGAGCACGGCCGTGACCGGGGTTTCCAGTGCGATCAGGTTGGCCGGGCGAAGCAGGGCGCGCAGGTCGTCGGTGGGGTTGCCACGGGCGATCTCCACCAGCAGGTCCTTCATGTGCAGGATGCCCAGCACTTCCTCGCCCTCGCGGTCGAACCACGGGTAGCGGCTGTAGCGGCTCTCGGCGAATTCGGCCATGACCTCGGCCAGGCCCATGCCCTGGCGGAACACGCGCATGTGCTCGCGCGGGCGCATCAGGTCGCCGGCCACCAGTTCGGGCAGTTCCAGCGCGTGGCTCATCAGGGTCAGGTTCTGGTCCGGGGCACCGGCGCCGGGCTGCTGGCGCGCGACGATGAGCTTGAGTTCCTCACGCGAGTAGCGGTGCGAGGTGTGCTCGACATCGCCCCAGCCGGCCAGCCGCAGCAGCGCGTTGGCGCTCTGGTTGAGCAGCCAGATGGCGGGGAACATGGCCCAGTAGAACAGGTAGAGCGGGGCGGCGGTCCACAGCGACATGGCCTCCGGGCGGCGGATCGCCATCGATTTCGGCGCCAGCTCGCCCAGCACGATGTGCAGGAACGAGATCAGGCTGAAGGCGATGATGAAGGCGGTGAGGCGGGCCGCTTCGGGGCCCATGCCGAGCGTGTCGAACAGCGGCTGCAGCAGGTGGGCGAAGGCCGGCTCGCCCACCCAGCCCAGGCCCAGCGAGGACAGGGTGATGCCAAGCTGGCAGGCCGACAGGTAGGCGTCCAGGTGCGAATGCACGTTGAGCAGCAGCCGGCCGCGCCAGCCGTGATTGGCCGCCAGGCCAACGGCCTGGGTATGGCGCAGTTTGACCAGGGCGAACTCGGCGGCCACGAAGAAGCCGTTGAGCAGCACCAGGAACAGGGCCAGCAGCAGGAGCAGCAGGTTGCCGACGATCATGGCCGGCCCCGGCGCAGCGCGCTGCAGGTGACGGCGGTGAAGATAACGGTGGGCCACAACCGTGGGTCGTGGCGCGAACTACAGTGGGGGTCGTCGCCCATGGAGAGAGGTGATGCCTGAATGAACACGAATTCCGAGTCTAGCCGATGCGGGCTGCGGTTGGGTTTCATTCCCGCTTGGGAGTATCGTGACCGCAGCCGCCAGCCAGGGAATGAAGGCCCGTTGCAAGCCGCCGTTCCCTTTCCCAACTGAAAGAATCGCGGAGTGATGCAATGAGCAAGGGTTTCAGGACCGAGCACGACAGCATGGGCGAACTGCAGGTACCTGCAGAGGCGCTGTGGGGCGCGCAGACGCAGCGCGCGGTGGACAATTTCCCGGTGTCGGGCCAGCGCATGCCGCGCGGCTTCATCCGCGCGCTGGGCCTGGTGAAAGGCGCCGCCGCGGCGGTGAACGCCGAGCTGGGCCACCTGCCGAAGAACGTGGCCAAGGCCATCGAATCCGCGGCGGACGAGGTGGCCGAGGGCCGCCACGACGCGCATTTCCCGATCGATGTGTACCAGACCGGTTCGGGCACGTCGTCGAACATGAATGCCAACGAGGTGATTGCCACGCTGGCCAACCGTGCGGGCAAGACCGGCAAGACGACGGTGCACCCGAACGATCACGTCAATCAGGGGCAGAGCTCCAATGACGTGATTCCCACGGCGTTGCGGGTGTCGGCGCTGCTGGGCGTGCAGGAGCAGTTGCTGCCGGCGCTGGTGCATCTGCGCAAGACGATCGACAAGCGCGGCCGTGCGTTGCGCAAGGTGGTGAAGACCGGCCGCACGCACCTGATGGATGCGATGCCGCTGACGTTCGAGCAGGAATTCGGTGCATGGTCGGCGCAGTTGTCGTCGGCGCAGGAGCGGCTGGAAGACAGCTTGAAGCGGCTGCGTCGGCTGCCGCTGGGCGGCACGGCGATCGGCACGGGCATCAATGCGGACCCGCGCTTCGGCGAGCGGGTGGCCAAGCGCCTGAAGCAGCAGACCGGGGTACGTTTCGACAGTGCGGACAACAAGTTCGAGGGTCTGGCGGCGCAGGACGATGCGGTGGAGCTGTCCGGCCAGCTCAATGCGCTGGCGGTGGCGCTGATCAAGATCGCGAACGATCTGCGCTGGATGAACGCCGGTCCGCTGGCAGGCTTGGGCGAGATCGAGCTGCCGGCGTTGCAGCCGGGCAGTTCGATCATGCCGGGCAAGGTCAATCCGGTGATTCCGGAGGCGACGGTGATGGTGTGCGCGCAGGTGATCGGTCACCACACGGCGATCACGGTGGCGGGCCAGACGGGCAATTTCCAGTTGAATGTGACGCTGCCGCTGATCGCGGCGAACCTGCTGGACGGGATCGGTCTGTTGTCGAACATTTCGCGGCTGCTGGCCGACACGGCGATCGCCGGGCTGAAGGTGCGCGAAGACCGCGTGCGCGAGGCGCTGGCGCGCAATCCGATTCTGGTGACGGCGTTGAACCCGATCATCGGGTACGAAAAAGCGGCGGCTATCGCGAAACGCGCCTACAAGGAACAGCGCCCGGTGCTGGACGTGGCAAAGGAAGACAGCGGGCTGAGCGAAGCCGAGTTGCGTCGCCTGCTCGATCCGGCGGCGCTGACCGCAGGCGGGATCCACGCGGGAGGCGGTGGCGGGGGCGGCTGACGCCCACCCGGTGCGTACCGACCGTTGGTCGGTACGCACCAAAGGACAAGGCCAAAGCCAAAGCAGCGTTTCCGTTGTTACGGGCTGGGGCGGCCGGCGGGCAGCCCCGCTCCGGGACACGCCGCAAGTACGTCCTTGTAGGCTGCTCCAAAACATCCATGTTTTGGAGCGTCCCTCCGGGGGC
>NZ_JBLZQD010000021.1:0-44326 GCF_049199305.1 Stenotrophomonas sp. PD6
CCCCCCCCCCCCCCCCCCCCCCCCCCCCCCCCCCCCCCCCCCCCCCCCCCCCCCCCCCCCCCCCCCCCCCCCCCCCCCCCCCCCCCCCCCCCCCCCCGCGCCCCCCCCCCCCCCCCCCCCCCCCCCCCCCCCCCCGCCCCCCCCCTCGGGTGCGCCCCCTGCCCCCCCCCCCCCCCCCCCCCCCCGCTACGCTGTAGAGCCGGGCTCTGCCCGGCTGATTCTTTGGAGACCCCATGCACGCCCACCGCCTTCTGCCCCTGACCGCCGTTGCCGTCGCACTGCTCCTGCTCAGCGGCGCCAGCCTTGCCGGCAATGCCGTACTTCACCCGTTCCTGGCTGCACAGCCAAAGGAAGCACCGGAAGAGGCCAACCTCGCGGTGGAGATTCCCGCCGGCAGCTTCACCAAGTACGAGATCAAGGAAGACGGGCTGGTCCACGTGGACCGCTTCCAGTCGATGCCGGTCGCATACCCGGCCAACTACGGTTCGATGCCGCGCACCCTGGCCGGCGACAACGATCCGCTCGATGCGCTGGTGCTGACCCGCGAGCCGCTGCACCCGGGCGTCATCGTGCGCTTCCGCCCGATCGGCTACCTCAAGATGGTCGACAAGGGCGAGAACGACGAGAAGGTCATCGGCGTACCCACCGACAAGATCGATCCGACCTACGCCAACATCCGCGACCTGCAGGACCTGCCGCTGATCGAGCGCCAGCGCATCGAGGCGTTCTTCCGCGTCTACAAGGACCTGCCCGAAGGCCGCAACCCGGTCCAGCTCAACGGCTGGGGCAACGCGGCGGAAGCAAAGGTGCTGATCCGCCAGTCCATGCAGCGCTTCGACGCACAACAGCGGCGCGCCAAGGGCGATTGATCGAGACCGGCTCGCTGACGTAGAGCCACCCCATGGGTGGCTGCCTGGTTCCGACACCGTGCGCAGCCACCCATGGGGTGGCTCTACGGGCGTTGTGCATCATCTTGGCTCGTGGATCGGGCAACGATTGAACGTGGACCGGAACTGGCGCGATGCGGCCATCACCACGCGGCGGGCGCGGTTGAGGTTGCCCAGCGGCTGGTGGGCGGCCAATGCATGCCACGGAGCGAAGGCCAGGCTGTCTTCGGTCGCCTCGGCGTCGGCACTCCATGAGGACTGCGCACCCACCACGAGGCGGCCGACCGGCAGATAGGGGCTGATCTCTTCCGGCCACACCACCGAGGCGTCTTCAATCGGCATCTTTTCAAGGTCGCGGCAGAGCTGCACCCGCAGTTCCCACTCGGCCACAGCACCGGGCTGCGCGAAGAACGCCGCCACTGCCTCGCGCTGCGTATCCGGTGCCGCGTCGAGCTTCTCCCCGGTCAGCGCCTTCAGCGCCGGCGACACCGGCACCCACGAGAACTTGGCCATGTACGGCCCGTAGCGGAACGGCACCTGGGTGAAGAACGTTTCGCCCAGTGGGTGATGCTGCGGTTCGCCACCCAACGCCTTGAGCGTGGCGCTTTGCCCGCCCACGGCTTCCAGTGCCGCTTCGGTGCCGCGCAGCGTGGCCGATAGCACCTGCTTGGTGCGCGGCATGCGTTCGGTGGTAGCCGCCAGCAATTTCGCCGACCGCAGGAAGCCGCTGATGCCCGGCGTGTTGAAGGCCGGGCCATTGACCATCAGGAAGTCCTGGCTGTGCAGTTCGTCGCCGCCTTCCACTCGCGGCCCCGGCACGTCCAGCAGCTTTACCGCCATCGCGCGCGGCGTGGACACGGTGTCCGGCAGTTGTTCGGCCGGGGGCGATGAAAGCCGCACCAACGCGTTGTACTCGGCCGGCGCGGCGAACAGGCCGTGGCGCAGCTCGGGTGCCAGTCCGTCCAGTACGCGGAAACGCCCGCGCAGCAGTGCGTGGCCCTTGGCGTGGACCGCACGGTGCGCATGGCCCTCGTGGTCGGCCACGACGCCGGCCATGTCGGTGAACACCTTCACCAGTTCGGCGATGGTGGCCTGCTCGTCCGGTTCGGGCCGTTCGACATCGGGGGAATAGGCCACGGCGGGCAGGAGAGGGGACATGGCGATGGCATCCGGAGGCTGGGAGGAGGGCACCCGCAAGCCGGTTGGCGGCCTTGGCTGCGCGTGGCTGGGGCACGTGGCCACCTTGTCGTGTGTGCCGTGCACGCCCGGTGCAGGCAGCATGCCGGGCGCGCGAAGAGCGCGTGCGGAGCCTTCACTGGTGGCCGCTATCATGTGGGCTCCTTTCAAGCGTAGGCGGTGTCCGTGTCGGTAGCTCTGGTCTGGTTTCGCCGCGATCTGCGTCTTCAGGACAACCCGGCGCTGCAGGCCGCGCTCGATTCAGGTCATGTCCCGGTGCCGGTATACATCCATGCGCCGGACGAGGAGGGCGCATGGGCGCCGGGCGGCGCATCGAATGCGTGGCTGCACCGGTCGTTGGCCGCACTCGACGCAGACCTGCGGGCGCGCGGCTCCGCGCTGGTGGTGCGCCAGGGCGACAGCCAGGCGCAGCTGCAGGCACTGATCGAGGAAACCGGTGCGGTCGCGGTGCACTGGAACCGCAAATACGAACCGGCCACCCAGCCGCGCGATGCCCGCATCAAGCGCGAACTGCGCGAACAGGGGATCGATGCGAACAGCCACAACGGCAGCCTGATGTTCGAGCCGTGGGACATCGCGACCCTGCAGGGCGGGCCCTACAAAGTATTCACCCCGTTCTGGCGCAACGCGCTGACCCGCATGCACCTGCCGGCGGCCCCTGCGCTGCCGGCCACGCTGCCCACGCATGACGTGCGGGGTGTGGCGCTGGAAACGCTGCAGCTGGCGCCGCAACTGGACTGGGACAAGCAGTTCTGGGAGCACTGGCAGCCCGGCGAAACCGGGGCCGACGAGGCGCTGGGGGTGTTCATCGACGGCGCGTTGAACGGCTATCGGCAGCAACGCGATCTGCCGGATCGTGTCGGCACCTCGCTGTTGTCGCCGCACCTGCATTTCGGCGAGATATCCCCGTGGCAGATCGTGCGGCGCCTGGAGACCGAACGCAGCGCCAGCCGCGATGCCGACATCGACGGCTATATCCGTGAGCTGGGTTGGCGCGAATTTTCCTACCATCTGCTGCATCACTTCCCGCAGACGCCCGAGCACAATCTCAACCCGCGCTTCGCGGGCTTCAACTGGGCCAAGCCGAACGCGGCGCAGCTGCAGGCCTGGCAGCAGGGACGTACCGGCGTACCGATCGTCGACGCCGGCCTGCGTGAGTTGTGGGCCACCGGCTACATGCACAACCGCGTGCGCATGATCGTGGCCAGCTTCCTGTGCAAGCATATGCGTCAGCATTGGCTGCACGGCGCGCGCTGGTTCTGGGACACGCTGGTGGATGCCGACCTGGCCAACAACACCATGGGCTGGCAATGGGTCGCAGGGACCGGGGCGGATGCGGCACCGTATTTCCGCATCTTCAACCCGGTCACGCAGTCGCAGAAGTTCGATCCGCAGGCCCGCTACATCACCCGCTGGGTGCCGGAGCTGGCGCCGTTGCCGGTGAAGGCGCGGTTCGCGCCGTGGCAGTCGCCGGCGTTGCTGGCCGAGCTTGCGCCCGGCTATCCGGCCGTGCCGCTGGTCGATCTGGCGGCGGGGAGAGAGGCGGCGCTGGCCGCCTATCGCCATACGGGCTAGCGACAGAAACCTGAATGAAATGCCGAATATGTGCGTGTTCATCATGCCGGCATCGCGTTTGCGTGTTTATGCTTCTCGCCGTTCGCACGCCGACCGCCGGCAACTTAGGAGAAAACACATGATCCGATCCGCACCCCGCAACGTGGCCCTGGCCCTGATGACCGCTGCCGCCTTGTCGGCCTGCGCCACCGGCGGTTCCTACGTGCAGAGCGACCAGTACGGCAACCCGACGCAGCAGAAGAGCAACACCGGCCGCAATGCGCTGATCGGCACCGCCATCGGCGTCGCCGCCGGCCTGCTGACCGGTGACAGCGCCACCGAGCGTCGCCAGCACGCGATGGTGGGCGCAGGTATCGGCGCGCTGGCCGGTGCCGGCGTCGGTGCGTATCAGAACAAGCAGGAGCGGGAGCTGCGTGAGCGTACCGCCAACACCGGTATCGACGTGCAGCGCCAGGGCGACAACATCGTGCTGAACCTGCCGGACGGCGTGACGTTCGACTTCGGCAAGTCCGCGTTGAAGCCGCAGTTCTATGGCGCGCTCAACGGGGTGGCCAGCACCCTCAACGAGTACAACCAGACCATGATTGAAGTGGTCGGTCATACCGACAGCATCGGCAGCGATGCGGTGAACAACAAGCTCTCCAAGGAGCGTGCCGATTCGGTGGCACAGTACCTGACCGGCCAGGGCGTGCAGAGCGTGCGCATCGAGACGCTGGGCGCCGGCAAGGCGTACCCGATCGCCGACAACAGCACCGATGCCGGCCGCGCCAAGAACCGCCGCGTCGAAATCCGCGTGATTCCGTTGCAACAATAAAACGCGCCCGCGCGTTTTATTGCATTGCGTCGGCAATGCCGGCGCAATGCGAAAATGCCGCCCCAATGGGCGGCATTTTTGTATCTCGATCCTACCCCGCCGTCACCGTCTCCAGAATCCGCTTCCCGGTCTCCTGCAGCTCCGCCTCCGCTTCCTTCTGCTGCTGCTTGGCAAACTTCGCGTTCGGGCACTGGGCCAGCATGTAGTTGGCGTCGAAGTTGAGCTTCTCCACCAGGAAGTCGACGAACGCGCGCACCTTGGGCGAGACCAGCCGGCCGCCGGCAAACACCGCGTTGAAGTCCACTTCCGGGCCGGTCCAGCCGGCCAGCACGCGGCGCACCATGCCCGATTCCACGAACGGCTTGGCCATCACGTCGCCGGTGAGCAGCAGGCCTTCGCCGCAGACCAGCGCGCCATTGAGCGCGGACGGATCGTTGGCCACCAGCAGCGGATTGACCGGGAAATCACGCAGGTCGCCACCGTTCTCGCCCAGTTGCCAGAAGAACCGGTTGTTGTTGAGGTTGCGCGCCTTGCGCATCGCCAGGATGCGGTGGAACTGCAGTTCATCCGGATGCAGCGGCTCGCCGTAGCGTTCGATGTAGGCCGGGCTGGCGAACACCTGCGTACGCAGGCTGCCCAGCTTGCGCGCCACCAGGTTGGAGTCGGGCAGGGTACCCACGCGCAGCGCCAGGTCGGCTTCGCCCGCGATCAGGTCCAGCTTTTCGTTGCCCAGGTGCATGTCCAACTGGATTTCCGGGTACTGCGCATGGAACTGACCGAGCAGCGGCGCGATCCAGGTGATGCCGATCGAATACGGCACGGTGAAGCGCAACCAGCCGCGCGGACCAGACTGCAGCTGGTTCACCGCACCCTCTGCCTCTTCCAGCTCGCGTGCGATGCGCTGGCAATGCTCGTGGTAGACCGAGCCGGCCTCGGTCAGGCCCAGCCGCCGGGTGGTCCGGTGCAGCAGGCGCGCGCCCAGGCGCGTCTCAAGCTCCTGCACCTTGCGGCTGACGGTGGTCTTGGGCAGGCCGAGCGCGTTGGCAGCCGCAATGAAGCTGCCTTGCTCGACCACCTTGACGAAGATCAGGGTGTCGTTGAGATCGTGGGCCATGGCGATGTCCAAATCGGGGTGGGGATAGGGTGCCCGAAAGATTGTGCCGGGTACGGGACGATTATTCCCCTTAATCCGGACTAATCAAGGGGGAGTTCGAGGACTAATCTGGCGCCATTCCCGAATTGGAGGACGCCAACCATGTGGTTGCAGAACATTCTTGGCCGCGTACTGAGCGGCCGCCAGCCCTCGCTGGATCTTGCCCTGACCGTTGAGAAGCGCCCTTCGGCCTTCTCCCACAAGGCTTTCCGCGAGTTCACTCCCCCCGCCAACATGCAGCGCGGTGGCAGCCTGACCCTGGGCGCCCGCAACGGTGGTCGACTGGGTCGAATTGGGATTATCCCGGTGTCGGGAGTTAAAGTCCCATGAGTGGGACGCTGGCCCCCGAAGTGCTGGTGCTGGGCGGCACCGGTAGCGTCGGGCAGGGCATCGTGGCTGCGCTGCTGGAGGCCGGCAGCCCGGTTCTGGTGGTCGGCCGCGATCCCCAGCGGCTGGCGGCCCTGCAGGAACAGTTCGCCGACGAGCCGGGGCTGGAGACCCTGCTCGGTTCGCTCGGCGACGATGGCTCGGCCCGCACTGTGGCCGAGCGGATGCTGTTGCGCCGTCGTCCGCTGGCGGCGGTGGTGGACGCAATGGGCGGCCCCTACAACCGCGGCCGGGTGACCGACCGCAGCGGCGACGCATTGTTGCAGGCGCTGCAGGCCGACGTGATGCCGCACGTGCACGCCGGCCGCCATCTGCTGCCGCTGCTGCGCGGCGGCGCGCATGCGCGCCGTTATGTGCTGGTAGGCGGCCCGGCGGGCTTCAAGCCCTGGGCCGGGCACGGTGAGTCGTCCATCACCATGTCGGCCACGCGCATGTACGCGCAGGTGCTGCACCAGGAAGCGCAGGCGCTGGGCGTGCGCGCGCAGATGCTGGAAGTGTGCAATCCGGTGTGCACGCCGACCAACGCCGCCAATGCCTGCATCGAATGGCCGAGCGCGCTGCTGGTCGGGCGCCGGCTGGTGTCGCTGCTCGACAACTGTATCGACAACCGCGCCATCGTCCGCTGCGACACCCGCGACGCCGAACTGCCGCGCGGGCTGCTGCATCGGGATTGGCCTCCCCCCCTGTCGCACAACACCGCCGGTGCCGCTTGACCTCTACCAAGGTTGAGGTCTCAAGCTTCGCCACCCACGCTGCCCAGCACGCCCGATTTCGTATCACCACCCCTACGTACGGATGCATGTCATGACCCCAATTTCCACTTCCTCTCGTTTCACCCGACGGCTGGCCATGGCCGGGGTGTCGATCCTCGCCGCGGCCGTGCTGGCCGCCTGCAGTGGCGGCCACGCCGAAGAAGCCGGCATGCCGCCGCCGCCGTCGGTGAGCGCCGCGCCGGTACTGATCAAGCCGGTCAGCCAGTGGGACGACTTCAGCGGCCGCGTTGAAGCCGTGCAGAGCGTCGAGCTGCGTCCGCGCGTGTCCGGCTACATCGACAAGGTCAACTACGTTGAGGGCGAAGAGGTGAAGAAGGGCGATGTCCTGTTCACCATCGACGCCCGCAGCTACCAGGCCGAGTACGACCGTGCCCGCGCCGAACTCGCCCGTGCCCGTACCCAGTCCACGCTGGCCCGCGGCGAATCGGAGCGTGCCAAGAAGCTGTCCGACCAGCAGGCCATTTCGACCGAGACCTGGGAGCAGCGCCGCGCCGCCGCCGACCAGGCCGGTGCCAGCGTGCAGGCCGCACAGGCCGCGCTGGATGCGGCGGCACTGAACCTGGAATTCACCAAGGTGCGCGCTCCGATCGATGGCCGTGCCGGCCGCGCGATGGTCACCGCCGGCAACCTGGTCACCGCCGGCGACAGCGCCAGCGTGCTGACCACGCTGGTCTCGCTGGACAAGGTCTTCGTGTACTTCGATGCCGACGAGGGCACCTTCCTGCGCTACGCCCAGATGGCGCGCAAGGGCGAGCGCCCGAGCGAGCGCGACAGCGACCTGCCGGTGAAGGTGGGCCTGTCGGGCGAGGAGGGCCATCCGCACGAAGGCAAGGTCGACTTCCTGGACAACCAGGTGACCCGCAGCACCGGCACCATCCGCGTGCGGGCGTTGCTGGACAATGCCGACCGCGCCTTCACCCCGGGCCTGTTCGCCCGCGTGCAGCTGCTCGGCAGCGGCGAGTTCCAGGCCATGCTGATCGACGACAAGGCCGTGCTCACCGACCAGGACCGCAAGTACGTGTACGTGGTCGACAAGGACGGCAAGGCGCAGCGCCGCGACATCCAGCTGGGTCGTACCGCCGAAGGCCTGCGCATCGTGCAGCAGGGACTGAAGGCCGGCGACCGGGTGATCATCGACGGCGTGCAGAAGGTCTTCATGCCCGGCATGCCGGTGCAGGCCAAGGCGGTTGCGATGCAGCCGGCGGCGGCTTCGGGTCCTGTTGCGTTGAATTGAAAGCAGCCGACTAACAGTCGGCTCTACCCCGTGTCTTTCAACGCCCCGTGGGGCACTGCTCCCGCTGTCGCCTGCGACAGCGGCAGGGGTGCTGCACGCCGGCGTTGGCGAAAACCCCAGGAATCCGCTAATGGACTTTTCCCGTTTCTTCATCGACAGGCCGATTTTCGCGGCGGTGTTGTCGATCGTGATCTTCGCCGCCGGCCTGATCTCCATACCGATGCTGCCGATCGGCGAGTACCCCGAAGTGGTGCCGCCGTCGGTCGTCGTGCGCACCGTCTACCCGGGCGCGAACCCGAAGGTGATCGCCGAGACCGTGGCCACCCCGCTGGAAGAGGCGATCAACGGCGTTGAGGGCATGATGTACCTCAAGTCGGTGGCCGGCTCCGATGGCGTGCTGCAGATGACCATCACCTTCCGCCCGGGCACCGACCCGGACGACGCGGCGGTGAAGGTGCAGAACCGCGTCGCCCAGGCGCAGGCGCGCCTGCCCGAAGACGTGCGGCGGCAGGGTGTGACCACCCAGAAGCAGTCGCCCACCTTCCTGATGGTGGTGCACCTGACCTCGCCCAACGGCAAGTACGACACGCTGTACCTGCGCAACTACGCCCGCCTGCACGTCAAGGACGCGCTCGCGCGCATCCAGGGCGTGGGTGATGCGCAGATCTTCGGTGGCGGCGACTACGCCATGCGTGCGTGGCTGGACCCGGACAAGGTGGCCGCGCGCGGCCTGACCGCCAGCGACGTGGTGCGCGCCATGCGCGAGCAGAACGTGCAGGTGTCGGCCGGCCAGCTCGGCGCCGAACCGATGCCCAACAGCCAGTTCCTGACCCTGATCAACGCGCAGGGCCGCCTGCGCAGCGAGCAGGAGTTCGGCGACATCGTGCTCAAGGCCGGTACCGACGGTGAAGTGGTGCGTCTGTCCGACGTGGCCCGTGTGGAACTGGGTGCAGGTGACTACACCCTGCGTTCGCAGCTGGATGGCAAGAACGCGGTGGGCATCGGCATCTTCCAGGCCCCGGGTGCCAACGCGCTGGAGATCCGCGATGCGGTGATCGGCACGATGGACGAGATGCAGAAGACCTTCCCCAACGACGTCAAGTACGAGGCGGTGTACGACACCACCATCTTCGTGCGTGACTCGATCAAGGCCGTGGTCTCCACGCTGCTGGAAGCCATCGCGCTGGTGGTGCTGGTGGTGATCCTGTTCCTGCAGACCTGGCGCGCCTCGATCATTCCGCTGATCGCCGTGCCGGTGTCCATCGTGGGTACGTTTGCCGCGCTGTATGTGCTGGGCTTCTCGATCAACACGCTGAGCCTGTTCGGGCTGGTGCTGGCGATCGGCATCGTCGTCGATGACGCGATCGTGGTGGTGGAGAACGTCGAGCGCAACATCGAGGAAGGCCTGACCCCGCTCGCCGCGGCACACCAGGCCATGAAGGAAGTGTCCGGCCCGATCATCGCGATCGCGCTGGTGCTGTGCGCCGTGTTCGTGCCGATGGCGTTCCTGTCGGGCGTCACCGGCCAGTTCTACAAGCAGTTCGCGGTCACCATCGCCATCTCCACGGTGATCTCGGCCATCAACTCGCTGACCCTGTCGCCGGCCCTGGCCGCGCGCCTGCTCAAGCCTCACGATGCCGCCAAGGATGCCCCGACCCGGATCATCGACCGCCTGTTCGGCTGGGTGTTCCGCCCGTTCAACCGCTTCTTCAAGTCCAGCTCGGAGAAGTACGAGCGCGGTGTTTCGAAGATCCTCGGTCGTCGCGGTGCGGTGTTCGTGGTGTACGCGGTGCTGCTGGTCGCCACCGGCTTCATCTTCAAGGTGGTGCCGCCGGGCTTCATTCCGACCCAGGACAAGCTGTACCTGATCGCGGGCGTGAAGCTGCCGGAAGGCTCGTCCATCGCGCGCACCGATGAAATGCTGCGCAAGGTGGCCAAGATCGCGCAGGAAACCGATGGCGTGGCCCACACCATTTCGTTCCCGGGCCTGAACGCGCTGCAGTTCACCAACACGCCCAACACCGGCGTGGCGTTCATTCCGCTCAAGCCGTTCAACGAGCGTCATGGCCGTACCGCCGCGCAGATCAATGCGGAGATCAACCAGAAGATCGCCGGGCTGCAGGAAGGCTTCGCCTTCGCGATGATGCCGCCGCCGATCCTGGGCCTGGGCAACGGCAACGGCTACCAGATGTTCATCGAAGACCGCGGCAACCTGGGCTATGGCGCATTGCAGACGGCGGTGAGCCAGATGCAGGGCGCGGTGGCGCAGACCCCGGGCATGGCGTTCCCGATCACCAGCTACCAGGCCAACGTGCCGCAGCTGGATGCCGAGGTGGACCGGGTCAAGGCCAAGGCGCAGGGCGTGCAGCTGACCGAACTGTTCGACACGCTGCAGACCTACCTGGGCTCGTCGTACGTCAACGACTTCAATGAGTTCGGGCGCACCTGGCAGGTGATCGCGCAGGCCGACGGCCAGTTCCGCAACAGCGTCGAAGACATCGGCAAGCTGCGTACCCGCAACGACCGTGGCGAGATGGTGCCGATCGGCTCGATGGTGACCGTCAAGGAAACCTACGGCCCGGACCCGGTGCTGCGCTTCAACGGTTACCCGGCGGCCGACCTGGCCGGCGAAGCCGACCCGCGCCTGCTGTCCTCGGCCGAGGCGATGAACAACCTGACCGCCATCGCCGCCAAGGTGCTGCCGGTGGGCATGACCACCGAGTGGACCGACCTGAGCTACCAGCAGGCCACCCAGGGCAAGGCCGCCTTCATCGTGTTCCCGGTGGCCATCCTGCTGGCGTTCCTGGTGCTGGCCGCGCTGTATGAAAGCTGGTCGCTGCCGCTGGCGGTGATCCTGATCGTGCCGATGACGCTGCTGTCCGCACTGTTCGGCGTATGGTTGACCGGCGGTGACAACAACGTGTTCGTGCAGGTGGGCCTGGTGGTGCTGATGGGCCTGGCGTGCAAGAACGCGATCCTGATCGTCGAATTCGCCCGCGAACTGGAAATGGGCGGCAAGGGGATCGTGGAAGCCGCGCTGGAAGCCTGCCGCCTGCGTCTGCGTCCGATCGTGATGACCTCCATCGCGTTCATCGCCGGCACCATTCCGCTGGTGCTCTCGCACGGCGCCGGTGCGGAGGTGCGTTCGGTAACCGGTATTACCGTGTTCGCCGGCATGCTGGGCGTGACCCTGTTCGGCCTGTTCCTGACCCCGGTGTTCTACGTGGCGCTGCGCAAGTTCGTGAGCCGCAATGGCGGCGGCAAGCTGGTCGCCCACGGCGAATCCACCCTCCATCATTGATCCCGACCCCCACGAGGACTTACCCATGAATACCGCTACTTCCAAGATCGCGCTGGTCACCGGCGCTACCCGTGGCATCGGCCTGGAAACCGTCCGCCAGCTGGCCCAGGCCGGTGTGCACACGCTGCTGGCCGGGCGCAAGCGCGACACCGCCGTGGCCGAGGCGCTGAAGCTGCAGGCCGAAGGCCTGCCGGTGGAAGCGATCCAGCTCGACGTGGTCGACGCCGCCAGCATCGCGGCTGCCGTGCAGGAGATCACTGACCGCCACGGCCGCCTCGACATCCTGGTCAACAACGCCGGCATCCTGGTCGACAACCCGGCGCTGGCCCCGTCGGCGCAGACCCTGGACACCTGGCGCAGCACCTTCGACACCAACCTGTTCGCGGTGATCGCCGTGACCCAGGCCTTCCTGCCGCTGCTCAACCAGTCGCCGGCCGGCCGCATCGTCAACGTGTCCAGCATCCTGGGCTCGCTCACCCTGCACAGCCAGCCGGGGTCGCCGATCTACGGCTTCGCCGTACCGGCCTACAACGCCTCCAAGAGCGCGGTGAATGCCTGGACCGTGCAGCTGGCCTACGAGCTGCGCGAGAGCACCACCAAGGTCAACACCGTGCACCCGGGTTACGTGAAGACCGACATGAACAGTGGCGAGGGCGAGCTGGAGATCGCCGACGGCGCACGCTCCAGCGTTGGCATGGCGCTGATCGGTGCCGACGGCCCCAATGGCAGCTTCACCTACCTGGGCGAGGTGCTGCCATGGTGATCCGTGTGTTGACCGCCGCCGTCGCCAGCGCGCTGCTGGCCGGCTGCGTCAGCGTCGGCCCCAACTACCAGGCACCGCCGGCGCAGCCGGTGGTCCTGCAGGGCGCGGCCGCGCCGGTTTTCAGCACCACCTCGCCGGTGGCCAGCTGGTGGGCGCAGTTCGATGACCCGGTGCTGGAACAGCTGGTGCATGACGCGCTGGGCGACAACCTCGACCTGCGCATCGCGATGTCGCGGGTGCGCGAGGCACGCGCGGTATTCGTCGAGCAGCGCCTGGACCAGCTGCCGCACGTCACCAGCGGCGGTAGTTACGACCGCCGCAAGCAGCCGGATCTCACCGCCAGCGGTGAGCGTGTCTTCAGCGAGACCTACCAGCTCGGCTTCGATGCCGGCTGGGAGCTGGACCTGTTCGGGCGCCAGCGGCGTGCCGCCGAAGCGGCGCGTGCCGACCTCGGCGCCGAGCAGGACAACCTGGCGGACGCACAGGTCACCGTGGCCGCGGAAGTGGCGCGCAACTACTTCGAGCTGCGCGGTACCCAGAAGCGCATCGACGTTGCCAAGCGCACGTTGGTGAACCTGCGCGACACCCAGAAGCTGACCGAGACCCGCTGGAACCTGGGGGCCGGCAGCGAGCTGGATGTGCAGAGCAGCCGCGCGCGGTTGAAGGCGATCGAAGCCGACATTCCGCTGCTGGAAGTGGCCGAGGTGCAGTCGCGGCATCGCCTGGCGGTATTGCTGGGCCAGCGTCCGGACGCGCTGGACGCGCTGCTGGAACCGCGTGACGTGGCCCCGTATGCCAAGGCATTGCCGTTGGGTGATACCACCGACCTGCTGCGCCAGCGTGCCGACGTGCGCGTGGCCGAGCGTCGCCTCGCCGCCGCCACCGCGCGGGTGGGCGTGGCCACCGCCGACCTGTTCCCGCGGATCAGCCTGAGCGGTTTCGTCGGTTTCCTGTCCGGCGATGCCAGCGGGTTGGTCAACGGCAACAACAAGGCCTGGTCGGTGACCCCGTCGATCAGCTGGGCGGCCTTCGACTTCGGCACGGTCAAGGCACGGCTGCGCGCCAGCAAGGCGCAGGCCGACGGTGCGGCCGCCGAGTATGAGAAGGCCGTATTGCTGGCGCTGGAAGATACCGAGAACGCGTTGACCCGTTACGCCAAGCAGCAGGCCCGGTTGGCGATTGTCGCCGAGCAGGCGCAGGCCGCACGGCGCGCCGAACAGCTGGCGCAGATCCGCTATCGCGAGGGTTCGGAGGACTTCCTGACCCTGCTCGATGCGCAACGTACCCAGCTGGCGGCGGACGACGCGCTGGCGGCGGCGGAATCCACCGTCAACGTCAGCGTGGTGGGTGTGTACAAGGCGCTGGGCGGTTGGGGCCAGCAGCAGGACGCGGCACCGCCTGCGGTGGCCGGCACGATGCGATGAGGTGATGCAGAGGGCGACTTGGGTCGCCCTCTGCCTGTTTTGTAATGGTTCGCCGCGATGGCGTACCGGGGAACCCCGCGCTGACGGCTTTGCCTCTGCCGGGGCCGACCGGCGCAGTGCTAAAAACACCGCCTGCCCGGGAGATGTGGAATGCAACGGAATTGCTGGAAGCCGTCACGCACGGTCCACGAAGTACATGTGCCGATCAACTCGGGTCTGTCGGCCAGCGTGATCGTGCTGCTGGTGGTGGCCGCGCTCGCTGTCAGTCTCGGGTTCGCGCGACTGCCGGATGGCCTGCTTGGCATCGGGGTAGTGGGCGTCGGCGTGTTCCTGGCGATCAGTGCGCGGATCTGCCAGGCCCGCGAACAGCACCAGGCCCTGTGCAGGGCGCTGGATGGGCTGCGACGTGTGCGGTGACGGCAACGGGATGCCTCCACCACTGCCGGTCAGCGCGATACCTTCGCCGGAAACACCAGCTCGGCCATCACCGGATAGTGATCCGACGGCACCACGCCGCCCGGCTTCTGGTCCAGCGTGCTGAAGCGGTTCACGCCGAAGCCGCGCACCAGGATCCAGTCGATCTCGGCCGTCGGCGTATCGCTGAAATTCTGGAACGTCAGGCGCGGTCCCTCGACCTTGCGCGCCAGCTTGCGTGCGTCGCCCAGCGTTTCCGTGAACGCTGCATACGTGGTGCCGCCCGGCTCGCTGTTGAAATCGCCGGTCACGACCACGGGAACGTCCTGCGGCAGCGCAGCCAGCCGCTGGCTGATCAGCCTGGCGCCCAGCACGCGGCGCGGCTCGTCTTCATCGCGGTAGGGCAGGTGCGTGTTGTACAGATAGAAGCGCTTGCCGTCGGCAGCACGCTGGAACAATGCCCAGGTGACCATGCGCGGCATCAGGTTGCCCCAGGTGATGCTGCCCGCAACGTCCGGCGTGTCCGACAGCCAGAAATTGCCCGACTCCACCACCTTCAGCGCGGCGCTGTCGTAGAACACGCCCATGTGTTCTTCATTGTCGCCAGGACCGCGCGGGTCGCCGAACCAGCGGTAGCCGGGCAGGTGCTGCACCAGGTAGTCGGCCTGGTTGGTCTTGAGTTCCTGGGTGCCGAACACTGCCGGGTGCTGCTCGCGCAGCAGCGTCACCATCGCATCCCGACGGTCCTCCCAGCGCTTGTTGGGTTCGGTATCCACCGGCGTGCGGACGTTGAACGACATTACCCGCAACGGCTCGGGGCCCTTGGCCAGGGCGGAGCCGAGCGGCAGGGCCACTGCGATCAGGGCCAGCAGGGCCGGGCGGCGAAAACGAGACAACATGGGAATCCCTCCATTCCGTGAAATCGTTTGCAGAGGGTGCCATGGAAAGGCAGGGCCTGGATATGCGGAGATTGGCGGCAGCGGCGCCGTTGGGTCAGCTGGCCAGCAGCAATACGCCAATGGTCATGTTGATCGCCGCACCCAGCGCGAGCACCCACAGCGTGGACAGAATCGTGTTGAGCCACGAGCGCTGCAGCGCCACCTTCAGCCAACCGGCCTGCACCACCACGAACCAGGCGGCAGACAGCAGCGCGGTGGCGATGCCTATCGTGGTGGAGAGTTCGCCGGGCAGGCGCACGAACACCATGCTGGTGGACAGCGCCACCGCGAACGGCGCGGTGAGGTAGCACTGCATGAAGAACGGGCGGCGCAGCGATTCGCGGGTCAGCGGAACGCGCTTGCGGCGCAGCAGATGTGCGGTCGCCACCAAGGGCCAGATCGCGAACGTGATCGAGCGGTACAGCAGCAGGCTTTCCTCGTTGCCCATCACCGTGCGCGACAGCTCGCTGGTGCCGACCACGGTCTGGTGCATCAGCAGTTCAACGCCATGCGCGGCCAGCACCGCCAGCATCAGGAACATCGGTGGGCTGATCGCATCGTCGAACTGGCGCTCGGCCTTCTCCTTCAGTTCGGTGTTCACGTACTGCGCCATGCGGCGCGGATGAACGATCACCCGGTACAGCGTGCGCGGGAAGAACAGGAACCAGGTGCAGAGCTCGTAGAGGAACTCTTCCAGCGAACGCAACAGCTTGAGGAAATCCATGACCACCTCGGGCGCGGGCAGGGTGGCCGCGCACGCGGCGGCCAGCGTGGCCAGCATGGCGCAGCGGCGGTGCCACGTACAAGGGGCGGCGGTGGCCCCGGCTGCGTCGCGTTGCGCAGCCGGGGCGAGGCCTTACGCTGCCTGCAGGCCGCGCAGCCACTGGCGGTAGTACGTGCGCAACGCGGGATCGGGTTCGGCGGGCGGTTGCGGCGCGGCGACGACGGGGGGCGGCAGTTCCACGACGGTGGTCCCCCGGTACTCGCGCAGGTAGCGGATGGAGAACGTTTCGGCGTTGGGCAGGCGATCGAACAGCTGCGGCAACGTCACGCCCCCGCAGGAGGGGCACATGCTGAGCAGCGAGAACAGCCGGAAGGAGGTGATCTCTGTCTCGTCGACGTCGGGATCATTGGCAATCGCATCGGCAATCGCCACCTCGGAGTCCTTGCCACGGAAGAACACGATTTCCTGTTTGTTGTCGTCCACATCGCGCAGCACCGGAAGACTGGTGTACGTGGGCTTGTTGGGCTTGCCGCGTACGGCCTGTCGTGCATTCACGTAGCGGATATCACCGCGCAGCCGCGAGGCGTCGCGCAGCGTTACCTGTGCAGCCTTTTTGCCATCGGAAAGGGCGTAGTACACCACGCGCCGACCGTCGCGGAGGATCACCTCGGCAAAGGCAAGGTTGACCCCATTGAGTTGATACATCAGCTGGCGGCTGGCCCCATTGGAGAGCAACGTGTTGGCACTCAATGGGGTCCAATCCGCTTGTTTCCCTGCGACGGGCAGCAACTGGTTGAGGATGTCGGTGATGCCCTGGCGCTCTTCGCGCGTGCCGGTGGCCAGCGATCGCCAGTCCGGAATCAGGGTGCGCGCCAGCCGCACGAAGATGCGTTGGGAGCTGGCGCCCGACAGCACGCCGTCGGCATAGCGGATCAACACATTCGCTCGGCCCGTATCCCGGCAGTCATCGCGGTAGGCCTCGTAGCTGGTGTACTGCTCCAGCGATTCGCCGCGGAAGTGCGCTTGCAGGTGACCGAACGCCAGTCGCGCGATGTTCTCGCGGTCCTGCTCCATCGCACCATACAGGCGTGCCATGCGGTATCTCTCCACCTCACGCAGGTAGGCATTGATCGCGCTGCGATCACTGGTGTGCGCATGCACGTCCGGCAGCGCCGGTTGCTCCTCGTCGGCAATCACCATGAAGCCCGGGTCGTGCGCGCGCGCGCCAGTTTCGGGCTGCTGCGCCGAACGCGGGGGCACCGCGGGCGGCGCGTCGCCGCCGCTCACCGGGGGGCAGGGCGCTTCGCTCAACCGGGTGAAGGTCAGCCCGGTTCCGCCGGTCATTTCGGCCGGCAGCGGGGCGCGGTAGAACACGCCCGTGTCCGGTTCCAGGTAGACGTGACCGTCGATCACCACGCCGCGCAGGCGCCGGCCGTCCGCCACGGTGGCCACCAGCGGCCCGACCAGGATCACCGGCATCTGCCGGTAGAGCGCATCGCGCTCGGCCGCGTCCACCGTATCCGGCAGACCCAGCGTGGGGTCGCGCGAGAGGGTGGCGGAAAGCTGCTGTGGGTACTCCACGGCCTGCGGTACGCCCAGTGCGTTCGATTCCCACGCCGACAGCGGAACCAGCGTGTTCACGGCCGGGTTGCGCCGGGTGGCCTGCACGATCCACTTCTGGACCTTGCCCTCGTGAACCATCAGCCGCACTTCGGTGCGGGTGCCGTCCGGCGCGACCACGTACTGCGGAACCAGCATGTATTCGCGACGGGACAGCGCGTGCCCGCCCAGCTCGGTGAGGGTGGGAGCTGCACCCAGTTTGGTCAGCGTATCGGGAACGAAGCGCAGGCGCAGTCCGGTCGAGCACGCGGCAGGTTCCAGGCCGCGTTTTGTGCGGCAGGTGCCGACCGGTTCCAGCGTGCCCGTTTCGTGGGGAAGCGGTTCGTGCGGGTGGCGTCGCAGCCACGGATCCGCGGCATCCAGCCGATACGTCACACCATGGACGACGACCTCCCACTGGGTGGGACTGCGCCGGGTGAACACGGCATCGTCGGTGCTGCCCAGGTTGATCTCCCGTCCATCTTCGGTTGCGTGTACCGGGAAGGCCTGGGGCAGGTGGTCGCCATGCCATTCGAGGTGGGGCAACGCCGGGCCGAAGGGGACCTTGGCGACCGCATCCCAGGGGTACCACTGCAGCCCGTCGGCGCTGACCGGATGGATGCTGCCGTCTGCCAGCCGGGCCAGACCCAGGGAGGGTGTTGCTTCAGTGAGCGCGTGCCATGTTGCGGCGTCGGTCTTCCCTGCAGCCAGCACGTACTCGGTGGTCATGGCAGCGTTGTCCAGCAACGTGCCGCCACGCAGGACCCGACGCAACCACGCGGCGGCATCCAGTGCGCTGTTGAACGCCGTGCTTCCCATCCAGAACGTCGCTCTGGCGACGTCCCGCAGTGCGAACACGCCACTCTGTTCTGCAAGGCCCGCCGCGAGTTTGAGCAGTGCGCTGCCGGCCTCCTCGCACAGGGCATGGATGCTGCGCACGCCGGCGCTGTCCAGCACGCGCACGGTACTGGCCACGAAGCCGCCGAAGGGCAGCAGGGCGAACCCGGCGTCGAGCGTACAGTCGAGCGCTGCCCCGCTGCTGTCCTGGTGGACGATTTCCTCGACGCAGCGGAAGAACGGCACGGCAAACTCCAGCAGCGCCAGGCGCAGCCGCCGGTCTTCCTCGTGCAGGTGTTCCAGGCCGGTCCTGCGCGCCAGCGCGGCCTGCTTCGTGCGTTCCAGGAACGGCTGCCACAGGTGGTTGGCGGCGGCCTTGGCAATCAGGTCCAGCTTGTCCGGACCGTCCCCCTGCACGGCAATCTCCGAGGGCACAAGAGTCACGTCGGGCAGGGCGCGCCAGCGCCCGGGATCCTGTTGGCGGGTAAGCTGGCCGCTCACGAACCCGTCGAGTTCGATCATCTCGCCGTGCTCACCGCTGCGCAGGCGGCGAATCACACCGGCGCTGGGAAACACTTCGAAATGCGCGTCGGGCAGACCGGCATCCGTCGCGATACAGCGCAGCACGATGCCCCGGTCGGCGTCGCGGCCGGCGTGCTGTACGCGCAGGGGAACGCAGGTGGCGTGCATCAGCACCTGGCGATCCTGCGCCGGCAATTCCTCCAGCAGCATGCCGATGATGCTGGCGAGACCGCCTTCGAGGCGCTGCTGATACAGCGTGAACGTGCGCTCGAACAGGGTGGCGGTCGTTGGTGCACCCACCACGCCGTAGGCATCGGACACCAGCAGTGCCTGCAGGCTGTCATAGGCGGTGACATGGGCGGCCACCGGGAAGGGATGGAAGAAGGCGGTCTGCGACGACTCGATCGCGACCTCGCGTTCAATCTCCTCCGAGGGGGCGATGCCATGTTCCACCAGGTAGCCTTCGGGCAGTTCGTCGGGGCGTTGCGCCCAGTACTTCGGGTCGACATCGGCCGTGGTCAGCGTGTGCGCGGCAATCTCCATGCGCTGCGGCGGTCGCGTATCCAGCTGCGCCACGTGCAGCGCATGCAGGCGCTGCCGGGCCTGCAGATGGTCCAGCGCGGTGCGTGCCTGTTCCGCGCTGACCACATCGGTACGCGTCGGCTCGATCACCTCCTCTGCGGTGGCATACAACACGGCGGACGGCAGCATGGCCTTGGCCCAGGCGTCGTGCAGGTCATCCAGATCACCCGCATGATGAGGTGGTCGTGCAAGTTGCGACGGCAGCGCGCAGACGTCGTCGAAATGCGCGCGCTCGGTGGCGCCGGGCTGCAGTGCGTCCAACAGGGTCGCGCCATGGTGGAACGCGGCGGCCTGCAACGAGCGGCCGTAGTACAGCCATTCGGGGATGCCTTCCACCAGCAGTGTCGGCTGCTGCAGTTCGCGCACCAGCATCCAGTACAGCAGGTCGTGTGCCGCGGCAGAGGCATGCGGCTGGCGTTCGGCAATCAGTGTCCTGATGCGGCCGGCCAGCGCCACATAGGTCTCTTCGAGGCTGGCCGGAGAGGCCAGCCGTTCGCGCATCGCCTCGATGTGCGTCATTCCGATGTACTGCTCCAGCATCAGGCGGGCCAGCAGTGCCTGTGCGCCGCGCGGCGAGGCGGCCTGGTCGGTGCCGCCGCCGTACCAGCCGAGCTGCGCCAGCAGGGGGCGGCAGTAGTTGGCGAACTGGCGGGTGCGGCTCATCAGCTCCCATTGCTCCGATGCCCGCAGCGCAGATCCCTCGGCGCTGCCGGGGTCCGGCTGCAGCAATGCGAAGCCGAACCGTTCCAACAACGCATCCGGTGCGTCCAGTTGGAGCGCAGTGGGGAAGGAGATGGGCGAAGGTTCCGTGAGGTTCGATAACACCGGGAACTGCAGCGGGGCGCGGGCCGTCGGGACCGCACGCCCGTCGGCGTCCAGCAGCGCTGTAGCGAAGGCCAGCGCCTCGGCAGCGTCCAACGCGGGATACAGCGCCGACAGCTCGATGGCCAGTGACAGCGCGGGCGCGCCGTCGAGCTCGTTGTTGGTCGCGATCCCTCGCGGCAGTTGCTGCAGCTGGGCCTCTACTGCCGCTGCCAACACCGCGATGCGGGTGGGCGTGGACAGGGGTGCCTGCTGATCGAGACGGGACACCGGCAGGCCACCCGGAACGATGGTACGCAGTACATCCCTAAGCGCCTGTTCACCCACGTCGCTGGCGAGCCATTCGTCCAGCGCGTGCGGCCCGTCGATGATCCGCGTCCAGTGTGCCGGAAGGTCCGTTGCGTTGCGCGCGCGCCACGTTGAGTCCATCGCCGCATGTATCCAGCGCACCAGGCCCTCGCGCGGGTTGGCCATGGTCGGGGTATGCCACGCGCTCGCAAGGGCGTCGGGCGGCTGCAGGGTCAGCCATTCGGCGGGGGACACCTGCCAGTCGGAGCCCCGCAGCAGTTCCGCGCGCCAGTCGCCGAGCGTGCCTGCCTCGTCTGCGTTTGCCAGCAGGCGGAAGAAGCGTCGGGCCAGGTCGGGACCGACGGCGTCGCTGTCGACCTCCAGCAATCGACCGATCAGCTGCCTGCTGCGCTCGCCGCGATGCAGGAGCAGGGTGGCGTGATCGAGTGCTGCGGCATCGGCAGGAAAATCCGAATGACCGAGCAGGTACTGCAGCACCGCCTGCGGCAAGGGCAGGTTTGCCGTGTCTGACGGCAGCAGGGCACGCAACCGCGTCGCGCCCCCCATCACCATGTTCGCATCCAGCCCGATACCGGGATCGGACGACAGCATCGTACCGGCGAGCTCAAAGAAGGCCGTGCAGGTCCGGTAGGCGCTCGCATAGTGCGGATCCACCTCGTCCATCGGCAGATGGACGCTCGTGTACAGGTGCAACAGCGGTTCGACCAGCGCGCGGGTCAGTACCCGCAGATCGTTGACGCCTGTACCGATCGGTGCATCGGTCGATACCTGCAGGTCGTGGTAGCGCCGGAGCGACGCCGCGACCTGCTGGATCAACACGCCAAGCTCCGTCTGCCATGGCGTCCCCTGCAACTTGGCGCGTCGATCAAGATGGTCGCGCCAGTCCTGCGGCGTGGGCGGTGCCTCACGCCACGCCCAGTGCTTTCCGAACCGGTAGTCGTCCAGCTTGCGCCGCAGCGTCACCATGATGTTGGCCAGCAACGCATCGGCCGAGGATAGGCTGGCAAACGTGGCCGGATCGAGGACGGGAGGTTCGCCCTGGACCAGCCAGGCGCGCACGTAAGGCTGGTCGGGCTTGAGTGCAAGCGGCACGCCTTGGGCATCGCGCAGGCGCGCCGCGTGGTCCAGCAGCATCGCCTCGGTCAGGGGGGCAGCGCTGCTGCTCGCGGCAGTCTGGCTGCGTGCAACGATCGGCTCGAACGCGCCCACGAAGGCGTCGGCGGGCGTGCCGTCCAACCCTTGCAGATATCCTACACACTGCGTGGCGATCCGTGAGAGCAGATGCATCGCAGCGCGATCCTCTTCCGTCCCCGTGCTGCGGGTGCGCCGCAGCAGATGCTGCAGCATGAGGGTGAAGGCATACACGCGGATGTCTTCACCACCACGTGCAAGATTGCGCCGGGCGCCTTCGGCGGCGGGGAGCTCACGGATGACATCGAACCAATGCAGGACGGGCGCGGAGGCGAAGAATCCTTCCAATACCTCGAACGACGGCGCGCGCTGATCCAGGGCAATGTTCGCGTGCGCGAACAGATCCTCCACGGCCACGCGCAGCCCAGGCAAGGTGCGCGGCGTCTGCCAGTCGAACGCATTCCACCAGGCCGTGCGCGGAATGCCGTCCAGCAGCGGCACGAGGACGTTCAGTGGCAGGTAGCCCTGCATCGGCACCATGAACTGCGCCGAAGCGCCGTAGGTCATGTGCGGGGTCTGGGCCTGGTTCAAGGTCGGCCGGCCCGGTTCGGTCAATGCGCCCGCCCGGGCACGCGTCGTCGTCCAGGTTTCGGCCGTCGTCGCGATGCGCTCGTCTGCAGATGCCGCTGCAGGCGGCGATGCGTCGGTAGGACGTACAGTGTCCGCCGCGTCGCCGCCGCGGTGCTGAAGCCCGAGGAATGCGCCGATGCCGCGCGTCTGTAGCCGACGCAGCCCGGCCACCCTCCAGGTCGCCTCACGGCACTGCCCGGGAACTGCCAGTGCCGTGCTGGCGGGCGGCCTGCCAAGCAGGGCGCGCGTCGTGGCCGCCTGCGTATCCATGCCGCTGTTGCGCTCTCCGGGCAGGGGTGTGCACAGTGCTGCCGACGCCGGGCGCATCCATGCGTCTGCACGACCGAATGCGTCGGCTGCTTCCGCTACGCGTTCGGGGGAGGGCAGGCGGGTACTGCCCAGTTCACGTGCGGCGACGGTCGCCGCGAATGTGGTATCCCATGCCGCGCCTGCCAACTGGTTCAGCTGCCACGGGCTGCTGAGCAGGCTCACCAGCGCGCGCGACACGCTGTCGTAGCGACCCAGTGGGGTCAGCGCTGGTGCTCTGTCCAGCTGAGCTTGACGGGCGACCTGCAACAGCTGCTCGGCGAGGGCATGGACCAGCAACGGCATATGCACGCCTTGCGCCGTGGAGGTTGCATCGTGGTGAGGTGAAGCCAGGCGCTGGAGCTGCGCGTGGATGGCCGCGATGGAGGCGGGATCCTGCGCATTTTTCGGGTCGCCACACGAAGCATCGAACACGGCGGGCAGGCCCGCACGCATATCCAGCAGACCACCATCGCGCTGTTCGTGCCGGCGGATCAGCCGCATCGCGCGTTGCATTGTTTCCGGCGAGGCGGACGGGGCCAGTTCGCGCAGCTGCCCTTTCACCCATGCATGCCGCTCCGCCGTCGTGCTGCGGGGCAACTGCGCACGCTGGTGCGCCAGCGCAAGGTCGCGGCTGTCCGCGCCGGGTGCGTCCTTGCGCCGCGCGTCGAGCCGTGCCTCCCATTCCGTGCGGCTGACATCGACGGGGCGGTACAGCGCGTCGCGGAGGCGTTGCAGTACCGGGTCGGCCTGCGCTGCGGCCGCGCCCAGTCGGGCGCGCTCGGCTACGCACTCCACTGTCCACGCCGGCGCCGGGAGCGACAGCGCACAACACAACACGCTGCGCCAGCTCGCCTGCTCTTCGGTATCTGTGACGGTCGGAAGCGCACAGCGCTTCGCCAGTTCCTCGGCCATGGCCCGGCCCATTTCGGTATCCGCAACGCCGCCGCGGATCAGCGCGTCCAGCAGCGCGGTATCGATGGTGGCGGCGTTCAGCGCGTTGCTCAACGAGGCCAGTGCATCGCGCGGCACGCTGACCAGCGCAAGCTGGGAGGTGGGTTGCCGAGCAACGCGCGCTGCACGTTCGAAGCGAAACTGCTGCAGCGACGACGGCCCGCCGTTGTGCACACTGCGCAGCCCGCTGTCGGCTTCGGTGCCGAGCGGGGAGGGCGCGTGCGACGACGGCGTTGCCGGCGCGCCGAGGAAGGAGGATGCAGGCGTCGTGCTGGGCATGTTGCGGAGCCGTGGGGGAGGGGGCGCAGAGGCTACGCAATGCATCCCCGCCCGCGCTCAGGTCCGCTGCGCTGTCGTCGTCGAGGCCGCGCGCGGTGAGACGGCAGGCCTTGCGCCACACGGATCTCCGCCGCTGAACGAAACGCCGCCTCGCATAGGCCGCGCTGTCGGGATCGGAATCGTTGTATCGAACGTGCCTATCTCTAGCGTAATCTGGCCTGTCCCCCACTGCCGTACGGCGGGTCCCTCCCATGGATTACCAGCTTGTCATCAAGTTCTGGAGAAAGTCGCTCGACGACGAGGCCTTCCTGGCCACGCTGGAGGCCGAGCTGAAAACGGCGATGGGCAGTGCGGCGACGCTGGACGGTTACGACGTCAGTGCGAAGGAGATCAACCTCTTCATGTTCACTGCCGACCCGCGCCCGGCCTTCCGCCGCGCCAAGGACGTGCTGGAACGGTTGGGCGTGCTGCACAGCGTATCGGCCGCCTACCGGCTGGTCGGCGGCGCGCAGTTCACCTCGGTATGGCCGACCCGCATGGCGCGCAAGTTCACGCTGCCCTGAGGGCGCAACCGCCACCTACGCTGCGCGCGTGAGGGTCAGGATGCAGGCGAGCAGGGCGTCATTCACTGTTGGCGCGCTCTGCGCCGCGGGCTCGCTGAGCATCTGAAGCCAGAACCCATCGGCGGCCAAGCGCGCCGCCCGGTACCGGGGGTCCACGCGTTCCGACGGAACGCTTTCCAACCGCTTGGCAAGCCAGTCTCGCCACAGCTGGGCAAACGCAGGCTCGACCAGCGCGGTCAACGAAAAGGTGGCCCAACGGCGGTCATCGGAGGTCATCGCCCCGGACGTCATCGCCTCGAAAGTGACGATCACGTAGGCCCGGGTGAATCTGCCCGCCTCGACCGGATCGCGCGCCATGCACGCATCCAGTTCACTGTCGAAGCGCAGCAGGCATTCCGCATACGCCGCTTCCAGCAATGCCTGGCGCGTGGGGAAGTGGTGGAACAACGCGCCCTTGCTCACGCTCGCGCGTGCCGCGACGCCGAGCACCGTGACGCTGGCCAGGCCGCCCAGCACCGCTTCCTGGACCACGGCGTCCAGCAGCGCCGCGCGTACGATGGCCGGCTGCTTGCGGCGTTTGAGGTCGGCGTTCAATGCGCTGCCGCCTTCGAAAACGCGTTGATCATGACCACGCCCGCAACGATCAGCCCCACGCCGGCGATGGCCTGCCAGTCCAGCGTCTGCTTGAAGACCGTCACACTGACGATAAGGGTCAACACGATCCCGACGCCGCCCCACAGGGCATAGGCGATGCCCAGCGGCAGGGTTTTCAGCGCGTGGCTGAGCAGATAAAACGACAGCCCATAGAGCAGGGCCATCGTGACCGTGGGCGCCAGCCGGGTGAACTGCTCCGTCTTCTGCAGCAGCATCGTCGCGGTGACTTCGGAGACGATGGCGCCGGACAGGAAGAGGTATGCCGTGAGCAAGGGGGACATGTATGCGCTTTCTTTAAATACCGACCGGACGGTATGTTAAGGTGCGTTGCGGTGAATGGCGCCTGAAAAAGCAAAAAGCCCAGGAACCCTCTACGAGGATTCCCAGGCTTCTTCGGACCCTTGCGGGCCCGTCATTGGTGGAGGTGGGCGGAATTGAACCGCCGTCCGAAGGCACTCCATCCCCGGTACTACATGCTTAGCTCACCGTTGAATCTCGCCCTGTGGCAGCACGGTGTGCAAAGCGCACCCCAGGACCAGCCCGCTTTAGGTTAGGTCGCGACTGACGGGCAGCCATCACAACCGATTCCATGATAATGACCCTACACCGACGAGCACGGACACAAGTGGGTTCGGGGCTCCGCCTAAGTTGGCAGAAGGTAACTCAAACAGCTGTTAGGCTGCGAGAGCGACCGGAGCGTAGTTGTCGTCGTTGGCAACTAAAAGTTTGCTGCTGGATTTACGAGGAAAGCTGCCCCCTCGGCATGCACCAAGTAACTTCACAACCCCCGTCGAAACCAATGCACCCCCGGTTTCTTCAAGAACTGCAAGCCGTCTGCGACCAGACGCTACTTGACGGGGCCGATCCTACTCCAATTCAGCTGAACAGTCACCTGAATCGTGGCGCCGGCCCTCAATCGGCTTACCTGCCTTCGCGCTGGCGCTTGCTGTCGGCCTGGTGCTTGGCCCGGACCTTGCGCTCGTGGTTCTTCTCGTTGCGCTGGGTCATGGCCTGTTTGCGGGCTTCGGGCTGGACCCGGGCCATCAATGCCTCGACCCGGGCGACCAGGCGGCGGTGCTCGAGCGAGTCGTAGGTCTGGCTCTCCGACGCCTCACGCTTGGCGTTGCGCAGCAGGTAGGTCAGCACCTTGAGCAGGGCGGCCGGGTCCATCGCGCGGGCCAGCTCGCCGAAGATCGACTCGTATGCGGCGACATCGGCCTGGAGCTCGGCGATCGGATCGGCGGTTACGACCGTCTCCTGGGGGATTTCCTGTGTCACGCAACGCTCCAGACTGAGTAATAGGCGGGGATTCTGACACTTGTAGGCCTGCGGCGGGAATCTTCGACAAGCCGACGCAACCTGCGGCCAAACCCTGTCCGCCGCCCGAGCCGATGCTGGGCCTGTCGTGGTTGCCTTCGGCAGCGCGATGCGGTGGCGGCGCGTGCACCCCCTAAGCAGGCGCCGCCGCCGCTCCTTCCACTGGCGGAGAACGAGCATGGGCATCATCGATGGACGGCCCCTGGGCCTGGGTGAGGTGGACGCGCGACAGGCGCAGCTGGAATCGGACGTGATCTTCGGCTGCGTGTTCCTGGGCCTGCTGCGCGATGCGCTGCAGGACGGGGTGGTGCTGCGGTGGGACCTGGAGTCGGGCGACCCCGCGGTCACCGCGACCCACGTCAAGGAACTGCAGCAGGTGCTGGGCCGGCTGCAGGACCTGACCGGCGTCGAGGCGCCGCGGATCGAGGCCGGACGCAGCCCGCAGTACGACGACGGGCGGGTGTCGCAGGTGGCCATCGCGGCGACGGCGCGGCCGCTGAGCCAGCAGGCGTCGGACCAGGCCCGCCAGCCGATCGAGTGGTCGCCGAAGGTGGCCAGCCATATCCGCACACTGCTCGATACCCATGAGCTGATGCGCCCGGACGCGCCCAAGGTGCCCGGCACCTTCGCCGGCATTGATGAGGAGTTCGGCGCCTACTACGGCATTGTCGACGCCGCCGACAATGTGCTGCCGAAGGTGATCAGCTCGGTGCGCCGGCTGATTCCCTATGCCGCCGAGGGCGGGCGCTGGAACCGGCAGGTGGCCTGCCACGGGCTGATCGGCTACGACGATCCACGCCGCGCCGGCACGGCCCGGCAGTCACCCAAGCAGGCCGGTTCGATCGAGCCGACCGAGCTGATCAGCCGCTGGGACGGGCAGGGGCAGGTATGTGGCTATTGCCACGGCATGATCTGGGCGGTGGCCGAGGTGCGCTGCGATTTCCCGAAGGGCCGCCCGTTCGAACTGGCGCTGGGTGCAAAAACCCACAAGCTCTCGTCGTGCTTCGGCTGCAGCACGTTCCTGCACGCCAATGGCTATGCGCCCAGTTCCATGCACCTGGGGCGGTCGGATTCGTGGGTGCCGTTGCCCGAGGGGCCGGACGCCACCGCGCCGTTCAGTACCAGTAAGGCCAAGGAAACCGCCGACCGCAAGGTGTTCGCGGGGTTGAACGGCACCTGGGCCGAGAAGGTATCCGGCTGGCTGACGTCCGGTGTGCACCGGGTGGTGGAGGCGCCGGAGGGGCAGTTCCCGTCCGGGGTGGTCAAGACCGCCTGGCGCGTGATGGAGGCCAGCAGCGAGCGCCGGCAGGCGCGCGCAGTGGCCAACCTGTTCCTGGATGCACTGACCGTGCACGAGAAAGACCTGACCCGGTTGAAGCGGTTCGTGGGTCTTTGAGCCAGACAGCCGGGCAGAGCCCGGCTCTACGGCGGCCGGGCAGGGCCCGGCGGTATGGGGATCAGGCGTCGCGGTTGTGGCGGCGCATGGTGCGCGACTTCTCGCGGGCCCAGTCGCGGTCCTTCTCGGCGTCGCGCTTGTCATGGGTCTGCTTGCCCTTGGCCAGCGCGACCTCGAGCTTGATCTTGTTCTTGCTCCAGTACATCGCCGTGGGCACGATCGTGTAACCGTCGCGCTGCACCTTGCCGATCAGCTTGTCGATCTCGTTGCGATGCAGGAGCAGCTTGCGGTCGCGACGGTCGTTGGCCACCATGTGGGTGGAGGCCTGGATCAACGGAGTGATCTGCGCGCCGATCAGGAAGATCTCGCCATCCTTGACGTAGGCGTAGGCGTCGATGATGTTGCCGCGCCCGGCGCGGATCGACTTGACCTCCCAGCCCTGCAGGGCCAGGCCGGCCTCGAACCGGTCCTCGAGGGAGTATTCGTACCGGGCACGCTTGTTGAGCGCGATGGTTTTGTTGGCCGTCGCGCTCTTTGCTTTATCCTTGCCGCTGTTCTTGCTCATTTCCGTATTGTCTCCGATTCGGGCCTCCTTGGTCGATTCGCCAGCCAAGCCATCGCATGCCAACTATCCGACGTAGTGCCCTGGTCGAACATTCGGCTGCCCGCATGTTCGACCTGGTCAATGATATTGATGCCTACCCGCGCCGCTTCCGGTGGTGCTCGGCCGCGCAGATTCTTGAATCCGGTCCGGACCGGCTGCTCGCGCGGCTGGACCTGGGCCTGGGGTCGTTCTCGACCTGGTTCATGACCGAAAACACGTTGCAGCGCCCGAATCACATCGATATGCAGCTGCGCGATGGTCCCTTCAAGCGCCTGCACGGTCGCTGGGAGTTTCATGCACTGGCTGAGGACGCCTGCAAGGTGACCCTCACCCTGGAGTTCGAGCCCAGCTCGCGCCTGCTCGGGCCGGCACTGGCACTCGGCTTCCAGGGCCTGGCCGACCGCATGGTGAATGACTTCGTCCGTGTCGCCGACACCCAGGACTGAGCGGTGATCCAGGTAGAGGTGGTGCTGGCCTGGCCCGACCGCGCGCTGTCATGCCGGTTGCAGCTGGCGGACGGTGCGACTGTGGGCGAGGCCGTGGCCCTGGCCGCGCTCGAAGGCACGCAGGCGTGTCCGGCCGTGGCGGTGCACGGGGTGCTGGCGCAGGCTATCCAGCCATTGCGTGACGGCGACCGGGTGGAGCTGCTGCGTCCGTTGCTGGCCGACCCGAAGGACAACCGCCGGCGACGGGCAAAGGCGCGGTAGTGCCGGGCTCTGCCGCGCCCCGTAGCCCTGACGCAGGGTGTTGATGAACGCGTCGCCACGCGCCCGGTCAATGAATCGCCGGGCGGTAAGCGAATCCGCTCAGCGCCCGCGCTGCTTCTTCTTGTCCTTGGGCAGGTTGCGGCCGAACTGGCGCACGGTGTCCTGGGCAAGCTGGGCGTCACGGTTCGGGAAGAAGTCGCCTTCCCAACGGGTCACCTGGTCATTCTCGAAGAAGACCACGAAGTTCTTCACCTCGGTACGGCCCAGGCGGTCGGTACGCTCGCTGGCGGTGTAATCCCAGCGCTGGGCGTGGAACGGGTCGTCGATGGAGGGTGTGCCGAGCAGGGCGTTGACCTGCTGCTTGCTCTGGCCGACCTGCAGCTGAGCGACGGTCTGCTCCCGGACCAGGTTGCCCTGATAGATGGGTTGCTTATAGATGATGCCGCAGCCCGTGGTGGACAGGGCAACGGCGGCGACCAGCAGGAGATTGCGCATCGGGGAATGGCGTTTTGGGAAATCCAGTCGATGATACACTCCGAACGTGTCGCCGCGACCCAATCCGAGGCAGCTGGCGCTAAATCGCCAATGAACGGAGACCTATGGAAACCCACGACCTGCGCAAAGTTGGCCTGAAGGTGACCCATCCGCGGATGCGGATCCTTGCCCTGCTTGAGCAGCGCAATGCCCAGCACCACCAGCACCACATGACCGCCGAAGACATCTACCGCCAGCTCCTGGAGCACGGTGACGAGATCGGCCTGGCCACCGTATACCGGGTGCTGACCCAGTTCGAGGCTGCGGGCCTGGTGCTGAAGCACAACTTCGAAGGCGGCCAGGCCGTTTACGAGCTGGACCGCGGCGGCCATCACGACCATATGGTGGACGTGGACTCGGGCAAGATCATCGAGTTTGAAAGCCACGAGATCGAAGAGCTGCAGCGCAAGATCGCCGCCGACCACGGCTACGAGCTGGAAGAGCACTCGCTGGTGCTCTACGTGCGCAAAAAGCGCAAATAACGGCGGAGCCGTTACGGTAGGTCCTGACCGTTGGTCAGGACGCTGCTGCTACGAAAACCCGGGCCAAGCCCGGGTTTTTCATTCCCCGAACACCGCCAGGTCCACCGCCTCGGCCATCGCCCGGTTGCCGGCATCGCCCGGGTGCAGGTGATCCCCCGAGTCGAAGGCGGCCGCCAGCCGGGCCGGGTCGGCCGGATCGCGCAGGGCGGCGTCGAGATCGATCACGTCATCGAACGGGGCCTCCTCGCGCAGCCAGGTATTGAGCTGGTGGCGCAGCGCGTCCTTGTCCGGGCGGTAGTAGTCGTCCAGCGGCGTGCCGGGCAGGGCACCGGCGAACGGGGTCAGGGTGGCGCCGATGACCCGTACGCCCCGGGCATGCGCCCGGGCGATCAGTGCCCCATAGCCGGCCTGGAGCTGCGCGAGGGTCGGTCGCGGCTGGTTGCGGGCGAAGGCCGTGCCCGGCCAGCTGATGTCATTGATGCCCACCAGCACCACCACGCTGGCCACGCCAGGCTGATCCAGCACGTCGCGCTGGAAGCGCGCCAGGGCGGATTCGCCCATTCCGTCACGCAGCAGCCGTCCGCCGGAAATGCCGGCATTGACGACCGCGATGCCCTGCGGCGCCAGGCGGGCGGCCAGGTGGTCGGTCCAGCGCTGGTCGCGGTCGAGGCTGGCGGTGGCGCCGTCGGTGATGGAGTCGCCGATCACCACCACGGTCCGGGACGTGGCAGGTGCCTCCACGTCGATCCCGGTCAGGAACAGCCGCGCGGTGGTGGCGGTGCCGTCGCGCAGCGCGGCGCGGGTGGTCTGGTCGCCCGGGGCGATCGCGCTGGTCTGCCGCCCATCCCAGTGGAAGGTCTGCAGCGGGGTGGGGCCGGGAACGTAGACGTCGACCTGCACGGCCTGCAGGTCGCGGGTGGGCAGGTGCAGCGGGTCGCTCAGGCGCTCCTGGCCGGGCGCGATGAGCGTGCCCGGCTGGCCGTCGAAGGACAGCGCCACCGGAACGGCGCCAGCGCTGCCGGCCACGCTGGCGGCGCCGACCCGCACTGGCGTGGTGCCGTAGGCATTGCTCAATCGCACCCGCAGGCGCGGCCCGCCCAGGCTGATCCGGGCGGTCTGGCGAAACGTCTGGTCGTTCAGCGCCGTGGGTATCCCCGCAGGAAACAGGAAATCCGCCCCCCACACCGGCTGCGGGCTGGCTTGCCAGCTGGCGACCCAGTGCAGGGGCGGGGCAGTGCCGGCAGTGGCTGGCGCTGCGGCGGAAAGGGTGAGCAGGGCGGCGGTGGCGAGGCCGGCGAATCGGTTCATGGGGGTCTCCCGTGGAAGGGATCGCCATCGTGCGCGGCCGCTCATCTGTGAACTAGACTGCCTACGGACAATCATCTGTGAACTGGATTCCCCAATGCCCGCGCCCGACATCAACCGCTCCGGCCAGCTGGAAATCTTCGTGCGTGTGATCGAGGCCGGCAGCTTCTCGGCGGCGGCGCGCGCGCTGGACATGAGCCCCTCGGCGGTCAGCAAGCTGGTGGCACGGCTGGAACAGCGGCTCGGCACGCGGCTGCTGCAGCGCTCGACCCGCCAGTTGCAGCTCACCCCGGAGGGCTGCGTGTTCTACGAACGCGGCCTGCAGGTGCTGGCCGACCTGGACGAGGCCGAACGCTGCGCCAGCGCCCATGCCGACCCGCGCGGGCGGCTGCGGGTGAACGCCAATGTGCCGTTCGGCCACCACTTCCTGTTGCCGTTGCTGCCGCTGTTCCTGGCGCGCCACCCGCAGGTGGACGTGGACCTGGTGCTGACCGACGAAGTGATCGATCTGCTGGAGCAGCGCACCGACGTGGCGGTGCGTGCCGGGCCGTTGAAGAGCTCCAGCCTGGTGGCGCGCCGGCTGGGTGCCACGCGGATGATGATCGTGGCGGCGCCTGCATATGCGGCCCGGCATGGTTTGCCGGAAGACGCGGCTGCGCTGATGGCGCACAACCGTCTGGATATCGGCCACGCACGTGCGCAGATGGGCTGGCCAGTGCGCGAACAGGGGCAGGTGCAGAGGGTGCCGACCGGTGGCAATGCACGCGCAAGCGATGGCGAGGCGTTGCGGCGGCTGGTGCTGGGCGGCGTCGGAGTTGCGCGGCTGGCGGCGTTCCAGGTGCAGGCCGATGTCGCCGCCGGCCGGCTGCTTCCGGTGCTGGAGCACGCCAACCCAGGCGACCTGGAAGACGTGCACGCCGTGTTCGTGGGACAGGGCGGGCACCTGCCGTTGCGGGTGCGCGCCTTCCTGGATTTCCTGGTGGAAAACGTGGACCTGGGCAGGCCGTTGGGGTGACCACCCACGGTAGGTACCCACCGTGGGTGGGTACGTACGCGCGTCAGGTTTCCTGCAAAAGTTTGCGCGCCGCCGCGCGGGCTTCCTTGCTGACTTCCACGCCGCCGAGCATGCGCGCGAGTTCTTCTTCGCGGGCCTTGGCATCCAGCTTCTCCACCGCGCTCTGGGTCATGCCCTCCACCGGGGCCTTGCTGACCCGGTAATGCGCGTGGCCCTTGGACGCCACCTGCGGCAGATGGGTGACGCACAGCACCTGGCGCTTCTCGCCCAGTGCGCGCAGTTTCTGGCCGACGATGTCGGCCACGGCGCCGCCGATGCCGGAATCGACCTCGTCGAACACCATGGTCGGCACCGCATCCAGGCCCAGTGCGGCGACCTCGATGGCCAGCGAGATGCGCGACAGTTCGCCGCCGGAGGCTACCTTGCGCAGGGCGCGCGGCGGCTGGCCGGCATTGGCCGCCACCAGGAACTCCACCCGCTCGGCGCCGTTCGGGTCCGGCTTGGACACGGCCTGCGGCTCGATGTCGATCAGGAACTGCCCGCCGCCCATGCCGAGCTCGCCGATCAGGGTGGTGGTGGTGTCCGACAGCGCCTTCGCGGCGGTGCGGCGGCTGGCGCTGAGCACCTCGGCCACGGTCTTCCACTGGCCGGCGGCGCGGTCGATCTCGCCCGCCAGGGCCTGCAGGCGCGCATCCGCGCCGCGCAGCTGTTCCACTTCGGCATCCATCGCGTCGCGGTGCTCGGCCAGGCCTTCCATCGGCACGCGGTGCTTGCGGGCGAGATCGTGCAGGCGACCCAGCCGGCGCTCGATGTCCTCGAACTGCTCCGGGTCGGCATCCAGGTCGTCGTGGATGCGGTCGAGCAGGGCCAGCGCCTCGTCCAGCTGGATGGCGGCGCTGTCGAGCAGGGCGTCGACCTCGCCCAGGCGGCTGTCGTGCTCCGCCACCCGGCTCAGGTCGTGGCGGGTCTGCTGCAGCAGCTGCAGTACCGAGACCTCATCGTCGCCATTGAGCCGGCCGACGGCCACGTCGCAGGCGCTGATCAGCGCGCTGGCGTGGGCCTGGCGGCGGTGGCTGCTGCCCAGGGTGGCGATCGAGGCCGGGTCCAGGTCTTCGCGGGTGAGCTCGCCGAGCTGGTGTTCCAGGTAGCCGATCCGGTCGCTGACGTCGCCCTGGCGCGACAGCGCCTCGGCTTCATCGACCAGCGCCTGCCAGCGTGCCGCGGTCTGGCGCACCTGGGCGCGCTCGGCATCGTTGCGGGCGAAGGCATCCAGCAGCGACAGCTGGGAGGGGCGCGACAGCAGGGCCTGCTGCTCGTGCTGGCCATGAATCTCGACCAGCATGGCGGCCAGCTCGGTCAGCTGCGACAGCGTCACCGGGCGGCCGTTGATGAAGGCGCGCGAGCCGCCGTCGGCACGGATGATGCGGCGCAGCTGGCACTGGTCGTCGTCGTCCAGTTCGTTGTCGCGCAGCCAGCGCCGCGCGGGGGCATCGTCGGCGGGCGCGAACTCGGCCGACAGTTCGGCGCGCGCCGCGCCGTGGCGGACCACGCCGCTGTCGGCGCGCAGGCCGGACAGGAACCCCAGCGCGTCGACCATCAGCGACTTGCCGGCGCCGGTCTCGCCTGAAACCACGGTCATGCCCGCGCCGAATTCCAGTTCGGTAGCGCGGACGACGGCAAAATCCTTGATCGATAGATGTCTAAGCATGGTCTTCGGTTCTCGAGCCGCGCAACGCTAGCATGCGCGGCGGGCGGCTCCAATCGGCATTCACTGATCGGCGGCTGCCGATCGGCCTGGCGGGCTCACTTGCCAACGCCCGGCCCAGCCATTATCTAATGTGGCGTCTCACAGGCTGATTCCATGCATCCCTCCGCGACCCACCTTGCCCCCCGTGCCCGCCACCTGCTGCGGACGCTGATCGCGCGCCACATCCAGGACGGCGAGCCGGTCGGCTCGCAGACCCTGGCGCGGCTGGCCGGGCTGGACGTCAGCCCGGCCACCATCCGCAACATCCTGGGCGACCTGGAGGACCTGGGGCTGCTCAGCTCGGCGCATGTCTCGGCCGGCCGGGTGCCGACCGCGCACGGCTACCGGGTGTTCGTGGACAGCCTGGTCAAGATGCAGCCGCCCGGCGAGGGCGAGCTGAGCCGGCTGCGCAGCGAGCTCTCCAGCGGTGCCGGCACCCAGGCGCTGCTGGGCAGTGCCTCGGAGCTGCTGTCGGCCATGAGTCATTTCGTCGGCGTGGTCGGCGCCCCGCGCCGCGAGCAGTTCGCCTTCCGCCACATCGATTTCGTGGCGCTGGATGCGCGCCGGGTGCTGGCCATCCTGGTGTTCGCCGACAACGAGGTGCAGAACCGGGTGATCGAGCCCCGCCGCAGCTGGGAGCCGGCCGAACTGGAGCAGGTGGCCAACTACCTCAACGCGCACTGCGCCGGCCGCCCGCTGGCCGAGATCCGCTCGCGGCTGCTGGTGGAGCTGCGCGAGGCGCGTTCGGAAATGGAGCAACTGCTGGCCCATAGCGTGGAGCTGGCCGAGCAGGCGATGGCGCCGCCGGCCGACGACATGGTGCTGGCCGGCCAGACCCGGCTCATGGGGGTGCAGGACCTGTCCGACCTGGACCGCCTGCGGGAGCTGTTCGACGTGTTCGCCAGCAAGCGCGAGATCCTGCAGCTGCTGGAGCGCACCATCCAGGCGCCGGGCGTGCGCATCTTCATCGGCGAGGAGACCGGGGTGATGCCGCTGGAGAACGTCTCGCTGGTCACCGCGCCGTACTCGGCCGGTGGCCAGGTGCTGGGCGTGCTGGGCGTGATCGGGCCCAAGCGGATGGCCTACGACCGCATGATCCCGCTGGTGGAAGCCACCGCGCAGGTGCTGGGGGCAGCGCTGGATGCGCCGGCCGGAGGCGGATTGTCCCGGGATCGGGCCTAAACGCGTCTCCGGCTCTTGAATCGGGTCCGGACGCCCACATAGGGGTGGGTGGAGGCGGAGAGTCACCGCCAAGGATCCGGAAATGAACCAAGATCAGCCTGATATCGCATCCCAGACCCCGGCCGCCGACGCCGCGGGTGAAACCCTGCAGCAGCAGCTCGACGCCCTGCACAACGAGCTGGCCCTGCTCCGGTCCGAGTCGCTGCGCGAGCGCGCCGACCTGGACAACCAGCGCAAGCGCGTGGCCCGCGACGTCGAACAGGCGCGCCGCTTCGCCAATGAGAAGCTGCTGGGCGAGCTGCTGCCGGTCTTCGACAGCCTGGACGCCGGCCTGAATGCCGCCGGCGCCGAGCCCAGCCCGCTGCGCGAAGGCCTGGAGCTGACCTACAAGCAGTTGCTCAAGGTCGCCGCCGACAACGGCCTGATCCTGCTGGATCCGACCGGCCAGCCGTTCAACCCGGAACACCACCAGGCCATCAGCCAGGTCGACGCGCCCGGCGCGGCGCCCGGCAGCGTGGTCCAGGTGTTCCAGAAGGGCTACCAGCTCAACGACCGCCTGCTGCGCCCCGCGCTGGTCGTGGTCGCCCGCGATTAGGTGCGTGGAGCCGGGCTCTGCCCGGCTGAATGAACAATACAGCCGGGCAGAGCCCGGCTCTACATCAGGGATGGCTTGAAAGTGTTCGCAGCGTCCCACACATCCCATTCATAACCCGGCAACTGCCGGATGTTCCCAACTTTTCAGGAGTCTCCCCCATGGGCAAGATCATTGGTATCGACCTCGGCACCACCAACTCGTGCGTGGCGATCATGGACGGCGGCAAGGCCCGCGTCATCGAGAATGCGGAGGGCGACCGCACCACGCCTTCCATCGTCGCCTACACCAAGGACGGCGAAGTGCTGGTGGGTGCCTCGGCCAAGCGCCAAGCCGTCACCAACCCGAAGAACACCTTCTACGCCGTCAAGCGCCTGATCGGCCGCAAGTTCACCGACGCTGAAGTCCAGAAGGACATCGCGCACGTGCCTTACGGCATCCTGGCCCACGACAACGGCGACGCCTGGGTCCAGACCAGCGATGCCAAGAAGATGGCGCCGCAGGAAATCTCCGCGCGCGTGCTGGAAAAGATGAAGAAGACGGCCGAAGCCTACCTGGGCGAGACCGTGACCGAAGCCGTGATCACGGTGCCGGCTTACTTCAACGACAGCCAGCGCCAGGCGACCAAGGACGCCGGCCGCATCGCCGGTCTGGAAGTCAAGCGCATCATCAACGAGCCGACCGCGGCTGCCCTGGCCTATGGCCTGGACAAGGGTGACGGCAAGGACCGCAAGATCGTCGTGTACGACCTGGGCGGCGGCACCTTCGACGTCTCGATCATCGAAATCGCCAACGTCGACGGTGAGAAGCAGTTCGAAGTGCTGGCCACCAACGGCGACACCTTCCTGGGCGGCGAAGACTTCGACAACCGCGTCATCGAATACCTGGTGGACGAGTTCAACAAGGACCAGGGCATCGACCTGCGCAAGGATCCGCTGGCCCTGCAGCGTCTGAAGGACGCCGCCGAGCGCGCCAAGATCGAGCTGTCCACCAGCCAGCAGACCGAAGTGAACCTGCCGTACGTCACCGCCGACGCCTCGGGTCCGAAGCACCTGAACATCAAGCTGACCCGCGCCAAGCTGGAAGCGCTGGTGGAAGAACTGATCAAGAAGTCGATCGAGCCGTGCCGCATCGCGCTGAACGATGCCGGCCTGCGTTCGAGCGACATCAGCGAAGTGATCCTGGTCGGCGGCCAGACCCGCATGCCGAAGGTGCAGCAGGCGGTCACCGAGTTCTTCGGCAAGGAACCGCGCAAGGACGTCAACCCCGACGAGGCCGTGGCACTGGGCGCGGCGATCCAGGGCGGCGTGCTGGGCGGCGACGTCAAGGACGTGCTGCTGCTGGACGTGACCCCGCTGTCGCTGGGTATCGAAACCATGGGCGGCGTGTTCACCAAGATCATCGAAAAGAACACCACCATCCCGACCAAGGCCTCGCAGGTGTTCTCCACCGCCGAGGACAACCAGTCGGCCGTGACCGTGCACGTGCTGCAGGGTGAGCGCGAACAGGCCCGCTACAACAAGTCGCTGGCCAAGTTCGACCTCTCCGGCATCGAGCCGGCCCCGCGCGGCCTGCCGCAGGTGGAAGTGTCCTTCGACATCGATGCCAACGGCATCCTGCACGTGTCGGCCAAGGACAAGAAGACCAACAAGGAACAGAAGGTCGAGATCAAGGCCGGTTCGGGTCTGTCCGAGGACGAGATCGCACGCATGGTCGCCGACGCGGAAGCCAACCGCGAAGAAGACAAGAAGTTCCACGAGCTGGTCCAGGCCCGCAACCAGGCTGACGCGCTGATCCACGGTACCCGTACCGCGATCAAGGAACACGGCAGCAAGGTCGGTGGCGACGTGATCGGCAACGTGGAATCGGCCCTGGCCGACCTGGAAACCGCGATGAAGGGCGACGACAAGGCGCAGATCGAAGCCAAGTCGAAGGTGCTGGAAGAGGCTGGCCAGTCGCTGTTCGCCGCCTCGGCCGCGGCCGAGCAGGGCGGTGCCGCCCCGGGTGCCGATGCCGGTGCCGGCAACAACAGCGGCGCGAACGACGATGTGGTCGACGCCGAGTTCACCGAGGTCAAGGACGACAAGAAGTCCTGATCCGGACATGACGCGGGACGTTGCGCAGGCAACGTCCCGTTGTCGTTTCCACCGGGTCCTGACCGCCGTACCCCGGTGTGCCGGGGCGCCCGACGAAAGAGCGGACCTGGTTCCGCTCTTCCGCTTTGACGAATCCCGACTTCCGGATACTGATTCACACCATGAGCAAGCGCGATTACTACGAAGTGCTGGGCGTGTCCCGCACGGCCAGCGAAGAAGAACTGAAGAAGGCCTATCGCCGTTGCGCGATGAAGCACCACCCTGACCGCAACCCCGGCGACAGCGCCGCGGAAGCGGCCTTCAAGGAGTGCAAGGAAGCCTACGAAACCCTGTCCGACGCCAACAAGCGCCGCATGTACGATGCGCACGGCCACGCCGCGTTCGAGCACGGCATGGGCGGCGGTGGCGGCCCGGGCGGCCCGGACATGGGCGACATCTTCGGCGACATCTTCGGCAACATTTTCGGGGGCGCGGGCGGTGGCCAGCGCCAGGCACGTCGCGGCGCCGACATCGGTTACGTGATGGAGCTGGACCTGGAAGAAGCGGTGCGCGGCATCGAGCGCCGTATCGAGATTCCGACCCTGGCCGAGTGCGACGACTGCCATGGCAGCGGTTCGGACGATGGCAAGGTGGAAACCTGCAGCGTCTGCCGTGGGCAGGGCCAGGTGCGCATCCAGCGTGGCATCTTCGCCATGCAGCAGGCCTGCCACAACTGCAACGGCCGTGGCCAGATCATCCAGAACCCCTGCAAGACCTGCCATGGCAACGGTCGTGTGGAAGAAGACAAGGTGTTGTCGGTGAAGGTGCCTGCGGGCGTCGATACCGGCGACCGCATCCGCCTGGCCGGCGAGGGCGAGGCCGGTCCGGCCGGCACCCCGCCAGGCGACCTGTATGTGGAAGTGCGTGTGCGCGAGCATGCGATCTTCCAGCGCGATGGCGACGACCTGCACTGCGAAGTACCGATCCGCATCTCGCAGGCCGCGCTGGGCGACACCGTGCGCGTGGCCACCCTGGGCGGCTATGCGGAAATCCGCATCCCGGCCGAAACCCAGACCGGCAAGCTGTTCCGCCTGCGCGGCAAGGGCGTGCGTTCGGTGCGCAGCCGCAGCGAGGGCGACCTGTACTGCCGCGTGGTGGTGGAGACCCCGGTCAACCTGACCACCGAACAGCGCAAGCTGCTCGAACAGTTCGAGACCACGTTCACCGGCGAAGAAGCGCGCAAGCACTCGCCGAAGTCGGCGACCTTCATCGACGGCGTGAAGGGGTTCTGGGACCGCATGACCTCGTAATCGATCGTTTCACCTGCAACACAAAAACACCGGGCGTGCCCCGGTGTTTTCGTGTCTGCGGCGTTAAAATCGAGGCATGAACGATACCCTCGAAAGCCACCTGGTCCACGGGCGCCGCCAGCGCCCGGACGGCCCGTCGCCGGTCGACGTCATTTCGGTCCAGTCGCAGCTGGTGTACGGCCATGCCGGCAACAGTGCGGCAGTGCCGCCGCTGCGCGCGCTGGGCGTGCGTGTCGCCGAAATCCCCACCACGCTGCTGAGCAATGCGCCGTTCTATCCGACCACGCGTGGCCGCGTGCTGCCGGCCGACTGGTTCGCCGAACTGCTGCTGGGTACGACCGAGCGCGGCCTTCCCGCGCGCGCAAAGATGCTGGTCTCGGGTTACTTCGGCAGCGTCGGCAATGGCGCCGCCTTTGCCGACTGGCTCGACACCGTGCTGCCGGCCTCGCCGCAGCTGCGCTACTGCCTGGACCCGGTGATCGGCGATACCCACACCGGCCCCTACGTGGAGCCTGGCCTGGAAAAAATCTTCGCCGAACGCCTGCTGCCGCATGCGTGGCTGGTCACGCCGAACGCCTTCGAACTGGGCCGCCTGACCGGCCTGCCCAGCCTGGCCGAGGCCGACGCCGTCGCAGCCTCGCAGGCATTGCTGGCACGCGGGCCGGAGTGGGTGCTGGCGCACAGCGTCGGCGGCGAGCCGGGACAGCTGGTCACGCTGGCGGTCAGCCGCGATGCGATCTGGCGCTGGTCCTCGCCGCACCTGCCGGTGGACGTCGCCGGTACCGGCGATGTGCTGATGTCGCTGCTGGTCGCCTTCCTGCTGCGCGGTGAGCGCTTCGAACAGGCGCTGTCGCGCTCCATCTCGGGCGTGCACGCCGCGCTGGAAGCGACCCTGGCCAACGACCACGAAGAATTCGATGTCCTGGCCGCCGCACCGGCCGCGCTCGCCCAGCCCCATCGTTTCCTCGCCGAGCGGCTGGCGTGAGTCTGCAACCGGTCGTCGGCATCGTCGGCAGTGCGGGTGCCTATGGGCGCTGGCTGCGCTTGTTCCTGCAGCAGCGAATGGGCCTGGAAGTGATTGGCCACGACCCGGCCGACCCGCAGTCGGAGGATCCGGAGGCATTGTTGTCGCGTGCGCAGGTGCTGATCTTCTCCGCGCCGATCCGCCACACACCGGCGCTGATCGCCGACTACGTGGCCCGCTCGGCAGGTCGCGAGGCCGGTCGCCTGTGGCTGGATGTCACCTCGGTCAAGAGCGAGCCGGTGGCCGCCATGCTCACCTCGCAGGCCGAGGTGGTCGGGCTGCACCCGATGACCGCGCCGCCCAAGGCACCCACGCTGAAGGGCAGGGTGATGGTGGTGTGCGAGGCGCGCCTGTCGCAGTGGCAGCCGTGGCTGCAGTCGCTGTGCGCCGCGCTGGAGGCCGAGTGCGTGCGCGCCACGCCCGAACACCACGACCAGGTCATGGCGCTGGTGCAGGCGATGGTGCATGCCACCCACCTGGCCCAGGCCGGCGTGCTGCGCGAGTACGCCCCGCTGCTGGGCGCGCTGCCCGAGCTGATGCCGTACCGCTCGGCGTCGTTCGAGCTGGACACGGCAATCATCGCCCGCATCCTGTCGATGAACCCGGCGATCTACGAAGACATCCAGTTCGGCAACCCGCACGTGGCGCCGATGCTGGATCGATTGCTGGCACAGCTGCAGGAGCTGCGCGCACAGGTGGGGCAGGGCGACGACGCCGCGCGCACCGCGTTCCGCGAGCAGTTGTTGCGCGACAACCGCGAGCACCAGGGGCCGGCGCTGCTCGCGGCCGGCAACTACACTTTCGAACGGGTCGGCTACCTGCTGGCCGACCTGACCGAGCGCAATGCGATCAGCGTGCACCTGCCCGAAGACCGCCCGGGCTCGCTGCGCGAGCTGCTGCATGTGTTTGAGCGCCACGGCGTGAGTCTGGCCTCGATCCATTCATCGCGTACCCCGGGCGGCGAGGTGCACTTCCGCATGGGCTTCGTGGCCGGCAGCGACCTGGAGGCGATGCAGCGGGCGGCGGTGGAGATCGATGCGAGCGGCCTCGGGCACGTGCTGCCGCGCTGATGCATTCCCGCATTCATCCACAGGGGGTGTGGATGAACTGCGGACAAGCATGTGGATAACCGCGCGCAGCCCCCGGCTGGCAAGGCTGTCAAGATGGATGGCGATTAATTGACCAGTGCACATTGCCGCGCGACGCGGCGTCGCACCGCACGACCAACGGTCGTGCGCTACCGTTGGTCGGTACGCAATCGGTAGGCATCGACCGTTGGTCGATACGCGTCGGGGGTCAGGTACTCAACGTGAGTTCGCCACCGCTGGTCCGGAATGCGCGACCGTCGCGCACCAGGCGGCGGCCATCCGCCAGCTCATAGCGGACGTGCGGATCGGCTGCGGTACCGGCATCGCCGGACTGCTCATCCTTGAACTCGATGATGACGTAGTCATCGCCATTGGCATCGGTGGCGGGGAATTGGCGGAACGACATGCAGCACCTCCTTCAGCGACAGGGACATGGGGCGTGAGCACCATGCAACCTGGGCCGTTAGCGGTGCGTCATCAATCGATGAACTGCAGTTTGGCCAGTTCAGCGTACAGGCCGCCTTCGGCCAGCAGCTGCGCGTGGGTGCCCTGTGCGACGATCCGGCCGTGGTCCATGACCACGATCCGGTCGGCCTTGAGCACGGTGGCCAGGCGATGCGCGATGACCAGCGTGGTGCGCCCGGCCATCAACCGCTCCAGCGCCTGCTGCACCGCGCGCTCGCTCTGCGCGTCCAGCGCACTGGTGGCCTCGTCGAGCAGCAGGATCGGGGCGTCCTTGAGCAGGGCGCGCGCGATCGCAATGCGCTGCTGCTGGCCGCCGGACAGGCGCGCGCCACGCTCGCCGAGCTCGCTCAGATACCCCTCGGGCAAGGCCGCCAGGAACTCATCGGCTTCGGCCGCTTCGGCCGCACGCTGAACATCCTCGTTGCTGGCCTCCAGCCGGCCGTAGCGGATGTTCTCCAGCGCACTGCTGGCGAACAGCGTGGGTTGCTGCGGCACCAGCGCCATCTGCGCACGCAGCAGCGCCGGATCGACCTTGCGGACGTCGATGCCGTCCACCTGCACGCTGCCTGTGGCCGGGTCGTGGAAACGCAGCAGCATCGACAGCACCGTACTCTTGCCGGCACCGGAGGGCCCCACCAGCGCGACCGTCTCGCCGGGCCGTACGTGCAGGTTGAAGTGCTCCAGCGCGGCCGTGTCCGGGCGCTGCGGGTAGTGGAAGACCACATCGTCGAAACGGATCTCGCCACGCAGCGGTTGCGGTAGCGGTAGCGGATCGGTCGGGGCGGTGATCTCGATGTCTTCGTGCAGAAGCTCGGCGATCCGGCCCATGCCGCCCGACGCACGCTGCAGTTCATTCCACACTTCCGCCAACGCGCCAACCGAGCCGCCGCCAATCAGCGCGTACAGCACGAACTGGCCCAGGGTGCCGGCCGTCATGCGGCCGTCGTTGACGTCATGCGCGCCGAGCCATAGCACGCCCACGATCGCGCCGAACACCAGCACGATGGCGGTGGCGGTCACCAGCGACTGCGCACCGATGCGACGTCGTGCGGCGCGGATGGATTCGGCCAACGCGGCATTGAAGCGGTTGCGTTCGTAGGGTTCTCGCGCGTGCGCCTGCACCGTTCGTACCGCCCCCAGCGTTTCGGCGGCCAGGCTGTTGGCATCGGCGATGCGGTCCTGGCTTGCGCGCGAAATGCCGCGCACGCGCCGTGCGCCGATGATGATCGGCAGGACCGCCAGCGGAATGCCTACCAGCGACCACGCCGCCAGGCGCGGGCTGGTCACGAACAGCATCACCAGGCTGCCCACCACCGTGACGCTGCTGCGCAGGGCCACGGACATGGTGGAGCCGATCACGCTGCGCAGCAGTTCGCTGTCGGCGGTCAACCGCGAGACCAGTTCACCACTGCGGCTGCGGTCATGGAAGCCGGCGCCCAGCGCGATCAGGTGCGCGTACAGGCGGCTGCGCAGGTCAGCCACGACCTTTTCGCCCAGCAGCGAGACGAAGAAGAAGCGCGCGGCCGTGGCCAGCCCCAGTACCAACGCAACCAGGAACAGCAGCGCGAAGGCGCGGTTGATCTGCCCATTGCTGTTGAAGCCGTGGTCGATCATCAGCTTGACCGCCGGCGGCAGGCTCAGCGTTGCCGCCGACGAGACCGCCAGCGCCACCAGCCAGGCACTGAACAGGCCCGAGTGACGGCGCACGAACGGCCACAGCGTGCCCAGGCTGCCGAGTCGGCGCAGCGTGGGGGCGGGCGGGGAAGCGGGGTCAGTCATGGACAAGGCCTGGTTCGGTGCGCGGATGGATCCGGATACGGTTACGGGTGGCGTCGCGCAGGCGGGTTTTCAATGGCTCGACCTGGTCGGCAGGCAGGCGCACGTGCAGTTCGACCCCCACCGTGGTGAAGGTTTCGCCCAGTTTCTCGGCCCCGTGGGCGGCGAGCGCCGCATGCAGCGTACCCGTGTCCTCGAAGCCGGCCTGCACGCTCAGCTCCGACAGCGCCACCAGCGGCAGGCGCGGCGCGGTGCGCAGGCATTCGGCGGCGGTGCCACCGTAGGCGCGTACCAGGCCGCCGGCGCCCAGCTTGATGCCGCCGTACCAGCGGATCACCACCACCATGACGCGATCGAACCCCTGGCCGTCGATCGCTGCCAGGATGGGGCGCCCCGCGGTGCCGGCGGGTTCGCCGTCGTCGCTGGAGCGGTACTCGTTGCCGTAGCGGTATGCCCAGCAGTTGTGGGTGGCGTCGGCCACGGCGACCTGCTGCAGGAAGGCCAGCGCATCGGCGACCGCGACGATGGGCGCCGCATGGGCGACGAAGCGGCTGTGCTTGATGTCCAGGCTGTGGCTGACGGCGGTGGCGAGCGTATCGGACATCCCGCTCATTCTAGTGGGGATGCCGCGTCGCGGCTCACGGATCGAGCAGCTGGCGCAGGTCGCGCGGCACGCGCACCTCCGGATACTGCTGCACGTAGCGCTCCAGGCTGGCGCGCGCGGTCTCCATGTCGCCGGCGTCGCGGCGCTCGCGGATGCGCGTCAGCCACTGCCTGCGTGGCAGGGCGGCGTCGGCGTCGACGGCAGCGTCGAGCGCTCGCGTCGACAGCGCGCCGCTGGCCGGCGCCGATGCTGTGCGCCCCATCACGCCCGGGGGGGCCGGCGGGGGGGCCGGGCCCACTTCGGCGTCCTCGGCGGCCACCAGGTCCTGCAG
>NZ_JBLZQD010000022.1:0-41041 GCF_049199305.1 Stenotrophomonas sp. PD6
CCGCTGGCGCTGCCGCAGGCGCGCCGCCAGCACCACCAGCGCGCAGAGCACGGCGGCGATGGCGGCGCGGCCCGCGCCGGTTTCCCACCACAGCGGCTGCACCCGCAGCGACACCTGCCGCACCGCCGACCACGGTCCCTCGGCGTGCCGCGCCTGCATCAGCAGCGTGTGCTCGCCGGCGGGCAGGCGCGCGAACAGCCGTTGGGCCACCGGCCCGGTATCGATCCAGCCCGGATCCTGCCCGGTCAGACGGAACCGGTACTGGATGCGGTCCGGGTCGCCCCGGCCGAGCAGACTGACCGCGACGCGCACGTTGCGGTCGGCCGTGCTCAACAGCACCGGCGATGCATGCAGGGGCACCGGCAGCGGACGGCCCTGGCGGCGACGGCTCATGGCCTCCATGACCAGCACCGGCGGACGATCCGGCTCGCGCAGCGCGCGCGGATCGAAGGCCAGCAGGCCGCCTTCCCCCATCCCCGCCAACAGCGCACCCGAGCCGAGGCGCAGCAGCGCCTGGCTCAGCACTTCCTGCATCGGGAGGCCCTGGGCAACACCCAGCACCCGCACGTCACCCTGGCGCGGATCGACGCGCACCAGCCCGCGTGCCGTGCCCGCCCACGCCACGCCATCGCGACCCACGGCAAGCGCGTCCGCGCGCAGCTGCGGGTAGCCCTGTGCGGCATCGAAACGATGCAGCCGCTGCAGGCGCCCACCGGTGTAACGGTAGTGCTCCAGTGCGCCGTGGCGGCTGACCCAGAGCGCGCCGTCGTCGGCTTCGGCCAGCGCGACCACACTGCCACCGCTGTCGCCATCGATCGGCTCGAAGCGCTCGCGGTCCGCTGACCAGCGCATGACGCCCTGTGAATCGGTCGCCCACACGTTGTCGTCGCGCGTACACAGCAGCTGCCGTGCCGGCACATCGGCGCTCAGACCCAGGGCGGTTGGCGTGCCACTGCGCAGCAGCGCTCCCGTGCTCGACCACTGTTGCAGCGCCTGCGGATGCGCCAGCCACAGTTGCCCGGCCGCGCAGCTGCGCAGGTTGACGGCGGCCGGGCGCGTTCCCACGCCCGTCCGCCATTCCTGGCGCTCGCGGCGCACGGGATCGTAGCGGACGAGGCGGTCCCCGCTGGCAATCCAGAGCTGGCCGGCGGCGTCCTCTGCCAGGCCCACCGGCAACGCGCTGTCGAAACCGCGTGCGTGATCGATGTGGTCGATGCTGCCCCCGCTGCGCAGATCCAGGCGCTGCAATCTTCCGCCGCTGCCTGCCACCCATGCATGGTCGTCCCCCGATATTGCCAGCGCCACTACCGTGCCGCTGCGCAGTCCCGGTCCGTCATCGCTAGTGGCCGGCAGTGCGGTGAACTGCCGCCAGCGCGCCGGCAGCCACCACACCCCGTGCCGCTCGGTGACCCACCACAGGTCGCCGTGTCGATCCTGCAGCGCCTGCCGCACCCGCACCGGGGCCGGTGCCGCGCCGGGCGCTGGATGCAGCGCAACCGGATGCACCCCGGCAGCGTCACGGCGCTGCAGCACGCCATCGCCCTGCTGCCAGAGCGTCGCGTCGGCGCTGCGCAGCACGCTGCGCATCGGCAGCGGGCCGGCGCGCACCCGCTGGCGGGCGTCGAGCACCCAGGTTCCGCGCGAAGTCCCTACTTCAATTCCTCCCTGCGGGTCTGCCCACAGTGACAGCAGTTGCGTCGCTGCCGGCAACGACAGCGGCACGGACACGAAACCCTCACCGTTCCAGCGCCACAGTCCGCCGGCCGACGCCGCCCACAGTGCGCCTTCTGCATCGCGGGCCAGCATGCGCACCGCCTGGTCGTTCAGCGACTGGCGTTGCCAGCGCGCCAGTCGCGGTGACAGGCCATACAGGCGCTGATCGTCACCGATGACCCAGACCCAGCCATCGCGGCTGCTCGTTACCTGGCGCAGATGACCCGTACGGACCGCGGGCGGGGCGGAGGCATCCACACGCAGGAAGCCGCTGCGGCCGGCCCCCATCATCACCAGTCCGCGGGTGGCCGTGCCCAGCCAGAGCCGGTCCCGCGCGTCCACGTGCACCGAGCGCAGGTCCACGTCCGGCAAGCCTTCGTCGTGCCGCCACAGGCGGTAGCGCTGGCCATCGAAACGCATCAGACCGTCACTGCCGGCCAGCCACAGATAGCCCGTGGCATCTTCGGCAATCTCGCGCACCAGCGGATCCGGCAGCCCATCGGTTGGGCCCAGCTGGCGCGGCCACGGCATCTGGACGACCACGGCGAAGACCTGCGCGGACCAGCCCAGGCACACGACCAGCAGCAGGGTTCCCAGTTGCCCGCGCAGGGCGACTCGCGGACGCTTCACCGTCTACCGCAGCGGCAACATTCTCATCCCTGTCACGGTAGAACCCGCATCGCCCGCTTGCACCGGACATTCTGTAAACAGGTCACACGAATGCGAATCAAGTTTTAGATTGATTGATCGATTCGACAACACGCAGGCTATCAAATGGCTTCGCCCGGCTCAGCCAGCGGGGGCTCGGGCCGCGCGCGCCTGGGCAATGGCATCCACCAGCAGGTCGCCCGTGACCGGCTTGCGCAGGAAGCCGTCGAACCCGGCCGCCAGCACCTGCTGCTCGGCGTATGCGTCCGAGCGCGCGGTGACAGCGACCAGCGGCAACTCATAGCCCATTGCCCGCAGCTGCCCGGCAATGGCGATGCCGTCCAAGGCCGGCAGGTCCAGATCGAGCAGACCGACGTCGAAGTCACCGGCGGTGATTTCCGACAGCGCGGCAAGACCGTGCAATGCGTGCACCACGGCGTGCCCGCGCGCGCGTAGCAGCCCTGCGATCACTTCGGCGACGGTGGCGTCGTCTTCCACCAGCAGAATGCGCAGCGGCGGCAGCTCGATCCGCGCACCGTCCGGCGCGGGGTGACTGGCTGCGCCGTGGCGCTGGCTCCATGGCAGGGGCAGGTGCACGGTGAAACGCGCACCGTGTCCCGGCTGGCTGTCGATGCCGATGCGCCCCCCCATCGCCATCGCCAGTTCCTGGCAGATGGCCAGGCCCAGCCCACTGCCACCGTAGCGTGAGGCGGTACGCGGGCCGTCGGCCTGCTCGAAGCGGTGGAACAGGCGCTGTTGCTGGTCCTCGTTGATGCCCGGGCCGGTATCGGAGACCTCGAACACCAGGCCCATGCCATCGCCCTGCAGTTCGACATCCAGGCCCACGTGCCCCTGCTCGGTGAACTTGATGGCGTTGCCCAGCAGGTTCATCAGGATCTGCCGCACGCGCATCTCGTCGCCGCTGACCTGCACCGGACCGGGCAGGTTGAAGCTGCGCTCAAAGGCCAGCCCACGGTGATGCGCCATCGGCTCCATCAGCGCCTCCACCTGGGTGAGCATCGACATCAGGTCGAAGGGGCGGATGTCCAGCTCCAGCCGGCCGGCTTCGATCCGCGCCAGGTCGAGCGCGTCATTGACCAGGCGCAGCAGGTGGGCGCCGGCATGTTGGATGGACGCGGCATAGCCGCGCTGCAGGTCATCCAGCGGCGTCGCCAGCAACAGCTCGCTCATGCCCAGCACACCGGTCATTGGCGTGCGCACTTCATGCCCCAGCGTGGCCAGGAAACGACTCTTGGCCTGCGAGGCCTGCTCGGCGATCTGCTGCTTGTGCACGGTCAGCTGCCACTGCTGCCGGCGGCGCAGCCGCGCGCGGGCGAACAGCAGCAGCGCCGCGATCAACAGCAGCCACAGCACGAGGTAGCCGAAGATGGCCCAGCCGCTGCGCCACCAGGGCGGCTGCACCTGCACGCTGATGGTGCGCGACGGCGTCCAGTCACCGTGCGGCGTGGCGGCCTGCACATCGATGGCGTACTGGCCCGAGGGCAGCCGCGACAGCAGCCGCTCGCCGTCGGCATTCTGCATCACCCAGTTCTGGTCGTAGCCCGAAACGCGGTAGCGGTAGCGGTTGCCCATCGGGCTGGCATAGGACAGCAGCCGCGCGGAGATGATCAGGTCACGGTCGTCCGGCCCCAGCAGCAAGGGCGCATTGACAGGCAGCGACTGCTGGCCCTCGGCGTCGTCACGACGCACCTGGATGTTGTCGATCACCAGCTGTGAGGGCGGCAGCTTCAGGTCGGCCGCGTCCGGATCGAAGCCGACCAGCCCGGTCGCCGTGACGGCCAGCACCCGTCCATCGGCGGCGCGCACCGGCGGTCGTCCACTGAACTCCACGTCCGGCAGTCCATCGCGTTCGCCGTACAGGCGCAGGCGCCGCGCCTGCGAATGCCAACACACCAGGCCGCGCGGCGTGGTCGCCCATACCTGGCCGCCGCGGCCGAGCACCAGACCGCCCATCGACACCGGCGGTACGCCCTGCGCGGCACCGACCCGCTCGCGCAGGGTCATGCTCAGGCCATCCCAGCGGTAGCGCTCCAGGCTGCCCTTGCGCGCCATCCACACGTCGTCCGGACCTGCCCAGGCGATGTCGAACACCATCCCTTCTGAAATGCCAGGCACGCGTTCGAAGCGGTTTTCCTGCCAACGCAGCAGGCCCATGTCGCCCATGATCCACAACTGGCCGCGCGGATCGAACACCATCTGTTCGACCGGGTTTTCGGTCAGCCCCCGCCCCTCCTCGATCCGGATGGATTCGAGCAGCTCGCCGTTTGCGTCGCGGCGCTGGATGCCGAAATTCATGATCGACAACCACAGCTCGCCGTTGGGCGCCTCACGGATCAGGTCGATGCGCTGACGCACATCCGAACCGCCGCCGATCTTCCATTCGCGCAGCTGTCCGGACTGCGGCTGGTACAGGCCCAACCGGCCGGCGCGGCCGATCCACAGCGCACCGTCGGCACGCGGCAGCACCGCCCAGATGGCGCCGACGCCCAGCTTTTTTTCGTCGGCAATCTGGCTCAGGCGGGCACTGTCGTCCAAGTGGTACAGCCCGTGCGCACCGGCGATGTAATACGCATTGCCGGCGGCCCCGACCCCGAGCAGGTAAACGCTGTCCAGCGGCTTGCCGTCGAGCTGGTACCAGGTGGAGAAGCGCTTCCAGTCCGGCGGCAGATAGGCCAGGCCCTGGGTCAGCATCGCGACCCACAGGCCGCCTTCGTGGTCCTGCAGCATGTCCAGCACGCCGCTGCGTTCGGTCAGGAAGCCACTGCCGCCATCGCCGGCCAGCAGGCGCAGGTTCTGCTCGTCGCCGCGGTAGAGGCCATCGGCCGTGCCCAACCAGTAGCCCCCATTGCGGTCGTGCACCACGGTGGCCGCACGGACGTCGGCGCTGAGCGTCCACGGTGCCGGGCGCACGCTGCCGTCGGCGCCGATCCGGAACAGGCCGCCCTCGGTCCCGGCCCAGACCGTGCCGTCCGGGTCGCGGGTCAGGCGAAAGACGCTCTTGCCGCCGAGCACGGCCGGCGCGATGCGGGTAAAGCTGCGCCCGTCCCAGCGCGCCACGCCACTGCCGGTGCCGACCCAGACACGGCCCTGGGGGTCGGCCAGCAGGCTGTAGATGGTGTCGTCGGGAAGACTGTGGGGATCGGCCGGGTCGCTCCGGTAGCGCTGCAGCGTGCCGTCCTCGTCGCGCCGGCAGATGCCGTGGCGATTGGTGCCGATCCACAGCGATTTGGCGGCATAGGCCAATGACCAGAACTGGCCTTCGCAGTGCTCGTTGAGCTCGGGGAAGCGCTCGAAGCGCTCGCGCCCCGGCCCCAGCATGCTCAACCCGACGCCATTGCTGCCGACCCAGACCCGGTCCAGCGGATCGACCAGCAACGTCTCGATTTCATTGCCGGGCAGCGAACCGGGATCGTCCGGCTCATGCCGCCACACGCGCAGGCCCACGCCGTCAACCCGGGCCAGGCCATCGTCGGTGGCCGCCCAGATATAGCCCTGGCGATCCTGCGCCAGCGCCAGCACCATGCGCGAAGGCATGCCTTCGGCGGCACCGAGACGGCGCATGCGCGGTGTTTCTGCCGATGTCCCTGCGGCCCACAACGCTGACGGCACCCAACACAACGCCAGTGCCAGCAGCACGATGCCTGCCCGCCAACCGCGCGTGCTCAACGCCATCGAGTTCTCCCTGTTGCCCGCGATTGTCACACAGTGCGCTGCGCAACGCCCCGGCCCCAGCCCGCTGGCCGCACCACGATCTGTTGCAGCCATGGTGCTGCCAGGCATCACGGGGCAACGCGTATGATCGGCCCAGCCCTGAATGGAGCCGGCCGTGAACCAGCGCCTGACCCTTGCCCTGCTGTTGTCCATCGCCCCCTGGGCGGTGAGCGCCGCACCCGATACCTACCGGCTCGACCCGGTGCACACGCGGGTCCTGTTCGCGGTCGAGCATGCCGGCTTCTCGCAGGCCCTGGGCACGGTGTCGGGCAGTGAAGGCACTCTCTCCTTCGATGCCGACGACTGGCGCAGCGCCACGCTCACAGTCAGCGTGCCCCTGCAGCGCCTGGACCTGGGCGACGACAAATGGAACAAGGCCGCACTGGCGCGCAACCTGCTGGATGCCGAACGCCATCCCGAGGCCCGCTTTGTCTCTACCCGCATCGAGCCCGTCGATGCCACGCACGCGCGGGTAATCGGTGAGCTGACCCTGCGAGGCGTGAGTGGGGAAGTGGCGCTCGATGTCACGCTCAACGCGGTCAAGCGCCATCCGATGCCGCCGTTCCGCCGCACAGCCGGCTTCTCGGCAACTGCCACGCTCAGCCGCAGCGCGTTCGGCGTGGATGCGTGGCCGTCGATGATCGGCGACCAGGTGCAGCTGCGCATCGAGGCCGAAGCCGTTCGCGATCGCAGCGCCACCGATCCGCAGGACACACCGTCCGTCGAGGAACCGGGAACTCCGGTGCCGAGCGATGACTCCGACATTCCATCCACTCCGTCCGCCCGGAAGCGCTCGCCATGACCACCCGAAACACCCGTGACCGCTGGGGCACTGTCAGCCAGAGCCTGCATTGGCTGATCGCCGTGCTCATCCTTGTGCTGGGCATCGTCGGCCTGACCATGGGCGAGCTGCCCCGTACCCCGAAATACTTCTGGGTGTATACCGCGCACAAGTCGCTGGGCATCACCGTGCTGGCGCTGGTGGCGCTGCGCCTGGGCTGGCGCCTGTATGCCGGTGCCCCCGAGCCCGTGCCCGGCACGCCGACCTGGCAGGAGCGCATCGCCTCGGCCACGCACTGGCTGCTGTACGTACTGATGTTCGCGCTGCCGTTGTCCGGCTGGATCTACGATTCGGCCAGTGGCCTGCGTCCGTTCCGCTGGTTCGGCCTGGTCGACGTGCCCAAACTGGTCGCACCGGACCCGGCGGCGCGTGACATCTCCCACGCCATCCACGAGTGGGGCTTCTGGCTGCTGATCGCGGTGGTCGTCGCGCACGCCGGCGCCGCGCTGTACCACCATTTCTTCCAACGCGATGCCACGCTGGCGCGCATGCTGCCGCAACGCTGGATCGCCTCCCCCCAGAAGGATTGACGATGAACATCAAACTCACCTCCCCCGCCGCCGTCGCTGCCGCGCTGGCCGGCCTGATGGCCACCGCCCCAGTGCTGGCCGCCGATTACGTGCAGGCCCCGGGCGCAGGCTCGCACCTGGCCTTCGCCACCAAGTACGACGGCGAGGTGTTCACCGGCAAGTTTCCGGGCTTCTCGACCAAGGTCAGCTTCGATCCGGCCAACCCGGCAGCGGGCACGCTGGACGTGACCATTCCGCTGGCAGGTGCCGTGACCGGCAATAGTGACCGCGATTCAACGCTGAAGACGGCGGACTTCTTCAACGTCGCCAAGTTCGCCACGGCCAGGTACACCGCCAAGGGCTTCACCAAGAACGGCGACAAGTACGTCGCCAATGGCACGCTGGAGCTGCGCGGGGTGAGCAAGCCGGTCACCTTCACCTTCGAATGGAAGCCCGGTGCCAACCCGGAACTCAAGGGCAAAGCCACAGTCAAGCGCTTGGACTTCGGCGTAGGCCAGGGCGACTGGAACGACACCAAGACCATCCCGGACGAAACCGCAATCAGTACCGTGGTGAAGCTGCAGGCGAAGTAACCCCTTGGCGGTGCGGCGTTCCGGAGTGCCAGCCAACGGCCGGCGCTACCGCTGGTCCGTCATCCATACCGACAGGGTGGAGGCGTCGAATGGCCAGTCCAGCTCCCGGCCCTGCCCGTCGCGCAGGACGGGCACCCGGCTGCCATAGCGGGCTTCCAGGGCGGCGTCATCGTCGATGAACACACTGTCCAGCCCGGGCACCCGGGCCTGGGACAGGACCGCCAGGGCCAGGTCGCAGAGATGGCAGTCGTCGCGCTGGTACAGGATGAACATGACGCCCCTATGTTGCGTTGCAGCCAGGGTGGTTGCTGCGGAAAGCATAGAATAGCGCTCCATCCGATACCCGCAGTTTGGCAATCATGGCTGTCAGCACGTTCGACGTTTTCAAGATCGGCATTGGCCCGAGCTCCTCGCACACCGTCGGGCCGATGAAGGCTGCCGAACGCTTCGTGCACCGCTGGCTGCTGGACCCGGGCTGCCTGCAGGACGTGGTGCGCATCCGCGCCGACGTCTACGGCTCGCTGGCGCTGACCGGTCGCGGCCATGGCACCGACAAGGCCGTGCTGCTGGGCCTGGAAGGCCAGCGCCCGAACCTGATCGACCCGGACATCATTCCCGCCACGCTCGAGCGGATCCGCAGCAGCAAACGCATCCGGCTGATGGGCACCCATGAAATCGCCTTCGACGAGAAGCGCGACCTGGGCCTGAACAAGCGCCAGAAGCTGCCCTACCACACCAACGGCATGCGCTTCACCGCCTTCGATGCGCAGGACCAGGTGATCGCCACGCGCGACTACTACTCGGTGGGCGGCGGATTCGTGGTCAACCAGGACGACGCGGCCGATGATCGCATCGTGCCCGATGAAACCCCGCTGCCCTACCCGTTCAAGAGTGGCGACGAACTGCTGGCCCAGACCGCGCGCAGCGGCCTGAGCATTGCCCAGATGATGTTCGAGAACGAGAAGTGCTGGCGCAGCGAGGACGAGATCCGCGAGCAGCTGCGCGAGATCTGGGACGCCATGCAGCAGTGCGTGGCCCGTGGCATCCGCCAGGAAGGCACCCTGCCGGGCGGCCTGCAGGTGTCGCGCCGCGCGCCGGCGCTGTACCGCGAGCTGTCCTCCAAGCCGGAAGCGGCCATGCGCGATCCGCTGACCACGCTGGACTGGGTGAACCTGTACGCACTGGCGGTGAACGAAGAAAACGCGGCCGGCGGTCGTGTGGTCACCGCGCCGACCAACGGCGCGGCCGGCGTGCTGCCGGCGGTGCTGCACTACTTCGACCGTTTCTGCCCGGGCGCCAATGAGCAGCGGGTGTTCGACTTCCTGCTGACGTCGGCCGCCATCGGCATCCTGTACAAGGAAAACGCCTCGATCTCCGGCGCCGAAGTCGGCTGCCAGGGCGAGGTCGGCGTGGCCTGCTCGATGGCCGCCGGCGGCCTGGTCGCCGCGTTGGGCGGCAACCCGAGCCAGATCGAGAACGCCGCCGAGATCGGCATGGAACACAACCTCGGCCTCACCTGCGACCCGATCGGCGGCCTGGTGCAGATTCCCTGCATCGAGCGCAATGCAATGGGCGCGGTCAAGGCGATCAATGCCTCGCGCATGGCCATGCGCGGCGACGGCAAGCACAAGGTCTCGCTGGACAAGGTGATCAAGACCATGCGCGATACCGGCCGCGACATGCAGGACAAGTACAAGGAAACCAGCCGCGGTGGCCTGGCGGTCAACGTCATCGAGTGTTGATAAGGTCTGCCGGGCAGAGCCCGGCGCCACGGTTCGGTTGGGGCAGAGCCCCACGCGACTGAGCGGCCACGGTTATGCTGGTGGTTCCCCTATTGGAGACCGCCATGCGCATCCTGGCCGCTGCCCTGCTTGCCTGCCTGCCCCTGACCGGCCTTGCCGCCGACACCTATGACGCACGCCTGCAGGCGTTCGACTACGGCTGGCCGGTCAACACCTTCCGCCTGGATTCGCAGCGGCAACCGCTCGAAATGGCCTACCTGGATGTACCGCCGGCCGGCCGCGCGCTGGTGGGCACGGTCGTGCTGCTGCACGGCAAGAATTTCTGCGCGGGGACTTGGCGCGACACGATCACCGCGTTGAGTGCGGCCGGCTACCGCGTCATCGCGCCGGACCAGATCGGCTTCTGCAAGTCCAGCAAGCCGCTGCGCTACCAGTACTCGTTCGGCCAGCTGGCCGCCAACACCCAGGCCCTGCTCGCCCACCTCAAGCTGGACACCACCAAGGTGGACCTGGTCGGCCACTCGATGGGCGGCATGCTGGCCACGCGCTTTGCGCTGATGTACCCGCAGCAGATCCGCCAGCTGGCGCTGGTCAACCCGATCGGACTGGAAGACTGGAAGGCCAAGGGCGTGCCGTGGCGCAGCGTGGATGCGTGGTATGCCAACGAGCTGAAGACCAGCTTCGACAGCATCAAGAAGTACCAGTTGGAGGTGTACTACAACGGCGACTGGACGCCGGAGTACGAACACTGGGCGCGCATGCAGGCCGGCATGTACGCCGGCCCGGGCAAAGAGGCCGTCGCATGGAGCCAGGCGCTGACCTCGGACATGGTGTTCAACCAGCCGGTGGTCTACGAACTGCCCAACATCAAGGTGCCCACCACGCTGCTCATCGGCCAGAAGGACCGCACCGCGATCGGCCGTGATCTCGCGCCTGCCGCGTTGAAGGCCACGTTGGGCGACTACCCCGCCCTGGGCAAGGCGGCGGCCGCCGCGATTCCAGGTGCAACGCTGGTGAGCTTCGACGAGCTCGGCCATTCGCCGCAGGTGCAGGATCCCGAGCGGTTCAATGCGGCCTTATTGGAGGCGTTGAAGGGCGGGAAGTAATTCTGCCCGCCTCCGCGACGTCCGGGGTACCACCGGCGTAGAGCCACGCCGCGCCGTTTGACCGACGGGCGCCGATTCGATGAACGCATCGCCATGCGCGCGGAACCTCCCGCCGCAACGGGACGTGATTCAGGCGTGGCTGCTCTTCGTTCGGTACCGCGAAGCCACGCAGGGCGTGGCTCTACGCCTTTGCTATCCGCAACACATCGTCAAGGAGCGCCGCGGCGGTGACGTCGGCGCCTGCGCCCGGTCCCTGGATCAGCAGCGGTTGGGCGCTGTAGCGGTCGCTGTGGATCGCCACGCGGTTGTCGGTCTGGGCGCCACCCGCCAGGGGATGGTCCTGCGCCACGATGCGCAGGCCGACACGGGCGCCATCACGGTCGAAGCCGCCGATGAAGCGCAGGCAGCCATTCTGCGCCTGGGCCTGCTCCCACTGCCGTTGCAGCGGTGCATCCAGCAGCGACAGCTGCTCGATGGCCGCGGCGACCGGCAACGAGGCCAACGCGTCGGGCACCAGCGATGCAACCTGCACCTGCTCGGCGCGCAGCGCAATGCCGCTGGCGCGGGCCAGGATCAGCAGCTTGCGGCGCACGTCTTCGCCGGACAGGTCCACGCGCGGATCCGGTTCGGTGTAACCGGCGTCGGCCGCCTCGCGTACCCACGCCGAGAACCGGCGCTGGCCATCGTAGTGATGGAACAGCCAGGCCAGTGAGCCGGACAGCACGCCCTCCACCCGGTGGATGTGGTCGCCGCCCGCCACCAGCCCGCGCAGGCTGCTCAGCAACGGCAGCCCGGCACCCACGGTGGCACTGTCGCCATATCGCGCGCCGCCGCCATGACCGCTGTCGGCGATGGCCTGCGCGCGCGCCAGCTGCGCGCCCTGCCCCAGCTTGTTGGCGGTCACCACATGCACGCCGCGCGCCAGCCATTGTTCATGCCAGTTGGCTACATCGTCGCTGGCGGTGGCATCCACCACCACATCGCCGCGCTGCAGTCCCTCGGCCTCGGCCCAGGGCTGCACCGCCGGCGCACCGCGCTGGGCGCGGTTGGCCTCGGCCAGTTCCTGTTCGGGCAACTGTTCGCAGGCACGTGCCGTGCGCGAGTTGGCCAGCCAGGAGAACTGCGGCAGCGTGATGCCGCGCGACTGCAGCGCCTGGTAGCGCTGCACGAACGCGGTGCCTACCGTGCCCGTGCCCAGCAGGGCCAGCCGGCGCGGCAGCGCACGCGTGAACGGAACCACCGCGCTCATGCGTCCACCTGTTTGCGCCGCGCCGCCTGCGACTGCAGGTCGATCACCGCCTGCGCGCGCTCCAGCCCGGCCTGCAGGTCGGCCACCAGGTCCTCCAGCGCTTCGATGCCGACCGACAGGCGCAGCAGCCCCTCGCCGATGCCCGCATGCGCGCGCGCCTCGGCGGTCATCGCCGCGTGGGTCATGGTGGCCGGGTGCGCCACCAGGCTCTCCACGCCGCCCAGCGATTCGGCCAGGGTGAAGCAGCGCAGGCCATCGACGAAGGCACGCACGGCCGCGTGCGGATCATCGCCCGGGCAGGAGGCCAGTTCGAACGACAGCATCGCGCCAAAACCACTCTGCTGGCGCGCGGCGATGGCGTGGCCCGGATGCCCGGCAAGGCCCGGGTAGTACACATTCGCCACCGCGTCGCTGGCGGCCAGCAGCTCGACGATGCCGGCGGTATTCTCCTGGTGCACGCGCAGGCGGGCGCCCAGCGTGCGCAGACCGCGCAGGGTCAGGAATGCGTCGAACGGCGAGCCGGTCAGGCCCAGCGCATTGGCCCACCACACCAGCTGCTCATGCAGCGCCGGGTCGCGCGCGATCACCGCACCGCCGACCACGTCGCTGTGGCCGTTGATGTACTTGGTGGTGGAGTGCAGCACCACATCGGCACCGAAGGCGATCGGCTGCTGCAGCGCCGGCGACAGGAAGGTGTTGTCCACCACCACCTTGGCACCGGCCTTGTGCGCGGCGTCGATCACGAAGCGCAGGTCGGTGATGCGCAGCAGCGGATTGGACGGGGTCTCGATCAGCACCAGCGTGGGCGAACCGGCCAGCGCCTCGGCCAGCGAACGCGGGTCGGTCAGGTCGGCGGTGACCAGAGTGAAGTGCCCCTTCTTCGCCAGTGCATTGAACAGGCGCCAGCTGCCGCCGTACGCGTCGTGCGGCACCACCAGCGTATCGCCCGGCTGCAGCAGCGCGTTGAGCACCAGATTGATGGCGCCCATCCCGGTCGAGGTGATGACGCCACCGGCGCCCCCCTCCAGTTCGGCCAGCGCCTCGCCCAGCAGGTCGCGGGTCGGGTTGCCGCTGCGCGTGTAGTCGTACTGGCGCTTGTTGCCGAAGCCGTCGAAGCTGAAGTTCGACGACAGCACGATCGGCGGGGTCACCGCCCCATGCGCGGTATCACGGTCGATGCCGGCACGCACGGCGGCGGTAACACGGCTACAGGACGGCTCGGAACCGGTGGACAGACTCATGCGTTTTCTCCCGGGAGGCGGAATGCGTTGGCGAGGATCGCGTCGATGCGATCGGTTTCTTTCAGGAAGGCGTCGTGGCCGTAAGGCGAGCGCAGTACGCGCAGGCTGCCGTGCCGGCCCAGCCCTTCGACCAGGCCGACCAGGTCGGCCAGCGGCACCAGACGATCGCCTTCAACGGCCACCACCACGGTGGGCACGTCGATGGCGGCCGGGTCGATGCGGTGCAGGTCGATGGATTCGGACAGGCGCAGGTACGCCTCGACCGGGGTACGCGCGACGTACTGCGCGCCCGCCGCGTCCAGGTAGTCTTCGGCGGCCACGCGCACGCGGCCATTCACCACTTCCGGCGCGGCGTCGAAGCGCTCGCCGAACTCTTCCGGGGTGCGGTAGCTGAGCATGGCGAACTGCCGGGCGAGTGCCAGCCCGTGGCTTTCGGCGCACTGCAGTTGGCCCAGCGCGACCGCACGGCGTTGCAGCGCGCGCCAGGCCGCCGCATAGGGATGCGGACGATGCGCGCCGCTGACCGCGACCAGCTTGAGCAGGCGCTGGCGGTGGCGCACCGCGAACTGCTGGCCGACCAGTGCACCGTAGGAGTAGCCGACGAAGCACTGCAGCTGGGCGATGCCCAGGTGGTCCAGCAGGAGCAGCAATGCGTCGGCCTGGTCGGCGGTGTCGATCGGCAGGTCGAGCGAACCGTCGGCACCGATGAAGTCGAAGGCCAGGATGCGCAGCGACGCCGGATCGAGCGTGCGGCCGGCGCCGACCAGGCCCTCCGCCCAGCCCTTCTCGGTGAACTCGCCGTTGGCGGCCACGTGGCGGTGCGCCGAGATGCCACCGGCCAGCACCACCACCGGCGCTTCGGCACGGCCCACCAGCTCGTAGCGCAGCCGTACCGGCCGCAGGCCTCCGTGGCGCATCGACAGGATCGCGGCGATTTCGCCGCGCACGGCGCAGCGCCCGGCATCAACCGGAACGCTCAGCGGGGCGAAGGAGTCGGTGGCAACGGCGGCAGTGGCGAAAGACATGGCGGTATCCCGATAAGGAGAAACGGCCATCGAGCTTTCGCGGAGCTCGCGTTCGAAGCGCACGCACGGTGCACGGTTCGAACCATCTTTCGGAAGACGCCACGGTCTCCGCAGGATTTGGCACCTACGCAGGTCGCTTGCGCGTCTGCGGGCTGCCCCGGCTTCAAAGGGCCTGTCCCTCTGCCGGTCTCGATGGTGGAGCCACGATGCCAGCCTCCCGCGGCCATGTCAATCCTTTCATCGGGATGAAGCGATATAGTTTTTTCTCATCAGCCCACTTTCCTGAACGGATACAGTTGCGTAGAGTCCGCGCACCCTCACGCGAAGATCGACGATGCGCCGCACCCTGCTGCTGTCCCTGCTGCTGTGCCCCCTGGTTTCGCTGGCGTCCGGCGCCCCTGCGGCGCAGGAGTGGCGCTCTGGCTGGGGGCTGGTCCAGCAGGTGGACGGCGCCCCGCAGGGCCCCACCGCCGGCGGCATCGCCTCGGTGAAGCTGGAAGGCGGGGCGAGCCGCTGGCAGGCCCGGGTCGACAACCACCTGGCCGGCCCGGTCCAGATCGCCCTGCGCCAGGAAAGCGGGGCGGCGCTGCTGCCGGGGCTGCCCATGCAGGCGGTGCTGCCCGGATCGGCCAGCGTGGTGGTGGTCCGCCTGCAGTTGCCGCCCGACACCGAACGCCTGAACCTGCTGCTGGACGCGGTGCCGGGCGATCCGGCCGCGCGGCCGCGCGATGTGACGTACGCGCTGCCCTTCGACGCAAAGCGCTTCCAGGTGACCCAGGCGCCGCAGGGGCATTTCAGCCACACCGACCCCGAGAACCGCGATGCGGTGGACTTCGCGCTGCCGGAAGGCACGCCGGTGCTGGCCGCGCGGGCCGGCAAGGTGATGCAGGTGCAGGGCAATTTCAGCGCCAATGGCCGCGACCCGGCGCGCGACCGCGCGCGGGCCAACTTCATCCGGGTGCTGCACGAAGACGGCAGCATGGCCGTCTACGCGCACCTGCAGGCCAATGGGGTGCTGGTGCGCAGCGGGCAGCGGGTCGAGGCCGGGCAGCGCATCGGGGTCTCGGGCAACACCGGTTACAGCACCGCGCCGCACCTGCACTTCGTAGTGCAGGTCAATGTGGGCATGCAGTTGCGCTCGATTCCGGTCCGTATCGTGGCCCCGCAGGGCGAGCTGCACTTCGCGCGTGAAGAGGCCGATCCGGGGCAGGCGGCGTCCCCCTGACCCGCCGACCGCGGCGGCCCGGTATAATCGCCGGCTTATCTCTTTGAAAAGCGCCCCGGGCGGGCGCGTCACGCCATGTCCGAAGTCGCTACCGAAGCTGCGCGCCGCCGCACCTTCGCCATCATTTCCCATCCTGACGCCGGCAAGACCACGCTGACCGAAAAGCTGCTGCTGTTCGGCGGTGCGATCCAGATGGCCGGTTCGGTCAAGGGTCGCAAGGCGGCCCGGCATGCCACGTCCGACTGGATGGCGCTGGAAAAGGAACGCGGCATCTCGGTCACTTCGTCGGTGATGCAGTTCCCGTACGAAGGCAAGATCGTCAACCTGCTCGATACCCCTGGCCACGCCGACTTCGGCGAGGACACCTACCGCGTGCTGACCGCGGTCGACTCGGCGCTGATGGTGATCGACGTCGCCAAGGGCGTGGAAGAGCGCACGATCAAGCTGATGGAGGTGTGCCGCCTGCGCGACACGCCGATCATGACGTTCATCAACAAGCTGGACCGAGAGGGCAAGGAGCCGATCGATCTGCTGGACGAAGTGGAGAGCGTGCTCGGGATCCAGTGCGCGCCGGTAACCTGGCCGATCGGCATGGGCCAGCGCCTGAAGGGCGTGGTGCATCTGATCAGCGGCGAAGTGCACCTGTACGAGCAGGGCCGCAACTTCACCCGTCAGGATTCGACGATCTTCCCCTCGATCGATTCGCCCGGCCTGGCCGAGAAGATCGGCGAGCGCATGCTGGCCGACCTGCGCGACGAGCTGGAACTGGTGCAGGGCGCCAGCCACCCGTTCGACCTCGAGGCGTACCTGGCCGGCAAGCAGACGCCGGTCTTCTTCGGTTCGGGCGTGAACAACTTCGGCGTGCAGCCGCTGCTGGATTTCTTTGTCGAGCACGCACCGTCGCCGCAGGCACGCGCCACCACCGGCCGCGTGATCGCGCCGCAGGAGAACAAGCTGACCGGCTTCGTGTTCAAGATCCAGGCCAACATGGACCCGCAGCATCGCGACCGCGTGGCGTTCATGCGCGTGTGCTCGGGCCGCTTCGTGGCCGGCATGAAGACCTTCCACGTGCGCACGGGCAAGGAGATGAAGCTGGCCAATGCGCTGACGTTCATGGCCAGCGACCGCGAGATCGCGGCCGAGGCCTGGCCGGGCGATGTGATCGGCATCCACAACCACGGCACGATCTCCATCGGCGACACATTCACGGAAGGCGAGGCCGTCAGCTTCACCGGCATTCCGAACTTCGCACCGGAGCTGTTCCGCCGCGCGCGGTTGCGTGACCCACTGAAGCTCAAGCAGCTGCAGAAGGGCCTGGCGCAGCTGTCGGAGGAAGGCGCGACGCAGTTCTTCCGCCCGCTGATGAGCAACGATCTGATCCTGGGCGCGGTCGGCGTGCTGCAGTTCGACGTGGCGGCCTACCGCCTGAAGGACGAATATGGCGTGGAAGCGACGTTCGAGCCGGTCAGCGTAACGACGGCGCGCTGGGTCACCTGCAGCAATGAGAAGAAGCTGGAAGAGTTCCGCGAGAAGAACGCGGGCAACCTCAGCATCGACGCGGCGGGCCAGCTGGTCTACCTGGCCCCGACCCGGGTCAACCTGCAGCTGGCGCAGGAACGCGCGCCGGACGTGCGCTTCGCGGCGACCCGCGAGGCAGCGCACAGCGTGTCGGTGTCCTGACCAGGCACGCTTGAACGATGGCGCGTGCATGCACGTGCCATCGCGGCGATGATAGGGGGGAGCGGGCTCCCCCTCCCCGCGCGACGATCATCGCCATGACCTCTGTTGCTTCCGTACGTGAAGAAATCGCCAGCGCCCTGACCCACGGGCTGGGTGCCGTTGCGGCACTGGCCGGCAGCGCGGTGCTGATCACGCTTGCCGCGATCTACGGCGACGCCTGGCAGCTGGCCAGCGCGATCGTGTTCGGCGTGGCCCTGCTGCTGCTCTACACCGCCTCGACGCTGTACCACGCGATCCAGCACCCGATCGCCAAGGGCCGCCTGAAGGTCTTCGACCATTGCGCGATCTATCTGCTGATCGCCGGCACCTACACCCCATTCACGCTGATCGGGCTGCGCGGCGGCCCCTGGGGCTGGGGCATGTTCACGGCGATCTGGGCACTGGCGCTGTCCGGTGTGATCTTCAAACTGTTCTTCACCGGCCGTTTCAAGCTGCTGTCGACGATCATCTACATCGCGATGGGCTGGATGGTATTGGTAGCGATCAAGCCGATGTGGTCCTCGATCGACGGCTGGACGCTCGGCTGGCTGTTCGCCGGCGGCCTCTCCTACACGCTCGGCACGTATTTCTACCACCGCGAATCCATCCCCTACTCCCACGCGATCTGGCACCTGTTCGTCATCGGCGGCAGCGTCTGTCACTTCGTCGCGGTTACTGCTCAGATTCTTTGAAGCGAATAGCTGGAGCAACAGCAACAGCAACAGCAACAGCAGGCTGCTATTTGCCCACTGTTTAGGGGCGGTGTGGGTGGGCAGCCGGGACACGCCGCAAGTACGTCCCTGTAGGCTCGTTCACGCCATCCATGGCGCTCTACGGTCCCGTCAACCCACCCACACCACCCCTTCGACGCTTGGTCGGTGTGCATAGAAGATCAATAGCGGTCCAAGAGCGTTCAAGAGCGTTCAAGAGCGCAAGCGTGCTCGACCTGCCGCCGAGGAAAATGCTGAGGGGGTGGGCGGGGGTAGCCCATGCCGGGACCGCAGAAAACATGGATGTTTTCTACGAGCCCCCATGGATGGGTTTACGGCGTGTCTCGGCATGGGCTACCCCCGCCCGCCCCAGCACGTAGAAATGAAAAGCTAACGCTTTGGCTTTGGCTTTGGCTTTGGCTTTTGGCGCAACACTGACACCATCCTTACCAATGCTTCGCGTTACGTGCACGATGAACGGGCAAGGATGGGCGGGTGAATACCGTTCCCGCGCCTGCGCCTGATACGCCCTCCTCCCGCTCCCGTTGGCGCTTGCGCCGCCCTGGCAAGCGGGGGCAACGCTGGTTGGCGGTGCTGGTGTTCCTGTTTGCGCTGGCGCTGGTGGTCATCGCGCTGTGGGATTGGAACTGGTTCAAGGGACCGGTTGAACGCGCCGTGCAGGCCAAGACCGGGCGCGAATTCCATATTGGCGGCAACCTGGATGTCGATCTTGGGCGCACCCTGACCGTGCGCGCCGATGGGCTGACCTTTGCCAACGCCGAATGGTCCAAAAAGCCGCGCATGGCCAGTGCCGACCGGGCCGAAATTGATCTGCGCGCCTGGCCGCTGCTGCGGGGAGATATCCAGATTCCCGAAATCCGCCTGACCCGCCCGGACCTGCTGCTCGAAACCGCGCCCGGCAAAGGTCAGCCCGGCAACTGGGACTTTTTGGGGCCCAGCGACGGCAACCCGCCCGTGCTGCGGCGCCTGCTGGTCGAGGACGGCAGACTGCAATTCCTGGATGCTGCCGGCAAGACCGACATTCTTGTCGCCCTCAACAGTGGCAAGCCCCGCAATGCGGACAGTGCCCCGCCGCTGCTGGTCAACGGCAAGGGCCGTTGGCAGGGCAATCCGTTCACCTTGAACGGCAATACCGAATCCCCGCTGGAATTGACCAACAGTGATCATCCGTTCCGCATCCACCTGGACGGCCGCGCCGGCAATACCCACGCCATTGCCAGCGGCACGCTCACCAATCCGTTCGCATTGCGCACCTTCGACCTCGACCTTGCCCTGAGCGGCCAGGACATGGAAGACCTGTATCCGCTGATTGGACTGGCCATTCCGTCCACCCCGCCGTATCGGCTCAAGGGTCGACTCAAGCGCAACAACGACATCTGGCGCTACGAGAACTTTACCGGCGTGGCCGGCGACAGCGATCTGGGCGGCACCGCGCAGATCGAAGTTGGCAGGGAGCGTCCCCTGCTCAAGGCCGACCTCGTGTCCAAGCGCCTGGACTTCGATGATCTTGCCGGCTTCATCGGCGCGCCGCCGAAGACCGGTGCCGGCGAATCGGCCAATGCCGAACAGAAGGCCAAGGCGGCCGCGCTCGCGGTGAAGACCCGCGTGCTGCCCGATACGCCCTACGATCTCGGCAAGCTGCGCGCCATGGACGCCGACGTGCGCTGGAAGGCGCAGCGGATCAATTCGCCGGTGCTGCCGCTGGATGACATGGATGCGCACCTGAAGCTGGACGACGGGCTGCTGCGCCTCGATCCGTTGAACTTCGGCGTTGCCGGCGGCGATATCCGCAGCACCATACGCATGGATGCGCGCAAGCCGACCATCGCCACCCAACTCAATGCCAGCATCCGCAAAGTGCAGCTGGGCAAGCTGTTCCCCGACGCCAAGCTCGCCGAGCAGGCCTCCGGTGGCATCAGCGGCGAGATCAAATTAAGCGGCACCGGCAACTCCGTGGCGGCAATGCTCGGCAGCTCCGACGGCAGTGTCGCCGTCGGTATCGGTCGCGGCCATGTCGGCAACCTGGTCATGGAGCTGGCCGGCCTCGACGTGGCCGAATCGCTGAAATTCCTGTTTACCGGCGACAAGCAGATTCCGCTGCGCTGCGCGTGGGGTGATTTCAACGTGGCCAGCGGTGTGATGACCTCGCAGCAGTTGGCGTTCGACACCACCGATACGCTGATCCTGGGCGAAGGCACGGTGGACCTGAAGCAGGAAAAACTCGACCTGCTGCTGCGCCCACGGCCGAAGGACATCAGCATCCTGGCGTTGCGCTCGCCGCTGCGCATCGGCGGCACGTTCAAGGACCCGTCGTTCCGCCCCGACTTCAAGGCACTGGGCATTCGGGGTGCCATCGCAATCACCCTGGGCAGTATCGCCCCGCCGGCCGCCCTGCTGGCGACCATCGAAACCGGCCCCGGCAAGGATTCGAACTGCGGCGGGCGATACGCGAAATAACGCAGGCAGCCGGGCAGAGCCCGGCGCTACGTCATGCGATACAACCGGGCAGATGCGATTCAGCCGGGCAGAGCCCGGCTCTACCCGTCAGCCGGCGACGATGTACTGCTGCAGCTGATCCAGCGTCTTGGCCTGCTCGTCGATCACCGACTTGACCAGATCACCGATCGAGATCACCCCGATCACGCCACCGCCGTCCACCACCGGCAGATGCCGGATGCGGTAGTCGGTCACCAATTGCAGGCAGTGTTCCACCTGCTCGCCCGGTGCCACCGTGACGACCTTGGCGGTCATGATGTCGCTGACCAGCGTCGTTCGCGAGGAGCGGTCGTGCAGCACGATCTTGCGTGCGTAATCGCGCTCGGACAGGATGCCGACCAGGTGCCGGCCTTCCATCACCAGCACCGCGCCAATGCCCTTCTCGGCCATCAACCGGATCGCGTCGATCACCGCCGACTCCGGGGTTACCGCGAAAACCTCAGGGGACTTGCCTTCCAACAGCTGTCGTACCGTGGTCATCTCGCTGCTCTCCACCGATGGGATGCAAGGCCGAGTCTGCCACGAACGGCGCCTGCCAGGTGTCAACCAGGTACAGCGGGCGCTGCTTCGATTCCTCGTACAGCCGCCCCAGGTATTCCCCGATCAGACCCAGTGCAATCAACTGCACGCCCCCCAGGAACAGGATCACCGCCATCATCGTCGGATAGCCGGCCACCCGGTCGCCGTACAGCGCCGCCTTCACGATCACCCACACACCAAAGACGAACGCGACGCTGGCCGTGGCCAGGCCAAGGTAGGTGGCCGCACGCAGTGGCACCGTGGAGAAGCTGGTAATGCCCTCCAGCGCGAAATTCCACAGCTTCCACAGCCCGAACTTGCTGTCGCCCACCATCCGCGCGTGGCGGTGGTACGGCAGCGCCTTGCGCCTGAAGCCGACCCAGCCGAACAGCCCCTTCATGAACCGGTGGCGTTCACGCAGCTGACCCAGCGCCTGCAGCGCGCGTGGCGAGAGCAGGCGGAAATCGCCGGTGTCGGCGGGAATGGGCGTTCTCGACAGTCGTCCGATCACCCGGTAAAACGCCGCGGCGGTGCTGCGCTTGAACCAGCCTTCGCCATCGCGCACCAGGCGCGTGCCGTACACGTTGTCGTAGCCCTGCTGCCACAACGCCACGAATTCCGGAATCAACTCCGGCGGGTCCTGGCCGTCGGCATCGAGGATCATCACCGCACCGTCGTCGACCCTGTCCAGGCCTGCGGTCAGCGCGGCCTCCTTGCCAAAATTGCGCGACAGCCGCAGCGCGCCCACGCGCGAATCGATCGCAGCCAGGTCCTGCATCACCTGCCAGGTGGCATCGGTGCTGCCGTCATCCACATAGACGATGCGTCCCTCGATACCGTCCAGGCCATCCAGCACCGCGCACAGCCGGGGCTGCAGCATGGGCAGCGCCAGGGCTTCGTTGTGGGCGGCAATGACCACGGTAAGGCGTTGGGCAGACATGGGCCGAGTGTACCGTTGTGTCGTCAGCTGCATGAATCGTCAGTCGTCGGCCAGGTACGCGCCGCCGCCCAGCTGGCGGGCCTGCCGCTGGATCCAGTTGGCGCGACGCTGCACGTACGGCCCCGGGTTTGCCGCGTTGTAACGGCGCGGCGCGGGCAACACCGCTGCCAGGCGGGCGCTTTCGGCCGGGCTCAGGCGTGCGGCGTCCTTGTGCCAGAACTGCTGCGACGCCGCCTGCGCACCGTAGATGCCGTCGCCGAATTCGGCGATGTTGGCGTACATCTCCAGGATCCGCGATTTCGGCCACAGCGCTTCGATCAGCACCGTGTACCAGACCTCCAGGCCCTTGCGGATCCAGCTGCGGCCCTGCCAGAGGAACAGGTTCTTGGCCACCTGCTGGCTGATCGTGCTGGCCCCACGCAGGCGCCCGCCGCGCGCGTTGTGGTCGCGCGCCTTCTCGATCGCCTGCAGGTCGAACCCGTTGTGCTCGGGGAAGCGCTGGTCTTCGGCGGCCACCAGCGAGATCGGCAGGCTGGGCGCCATCTGGTCCAGGTCGCGCCACTGGTAGTGCAGCCGGTAGCTCCAGTCGCCCTGGCCCAGCGCCTCGCCATAGCGCCACAGCATGACTGTGGACAGCGGCGGGTCGATCACACGCAGCGCGGCCACCTGCAGCACACTGCCCACCACGAACAGCACGGGCAGCCAGAGCAGGTGCTTCCAGCGCCAGCGGCGCGGGCGTGAGGGTTCCAGACCCGGATCGGCCTTGTGGTTGCTGCGCTCTGCCCCCATTACTCGTGCACCCTATGCTTGCATGGTTGTCGGCGCATTATCCGGCAACACGCCCCCATTTATATAAGCGCAGCCACCGACCCGATGACCGCCCAGACCGACTCCCTCGTCCGTTTCCTGCTTCCTGATGCCGGCGTCCGCGGCGTGCATGTGCACCTCGACGCCACCTGGCAGGAAATCCTCTCCCACGCCAGCTACCCGCCGGCCGCCGCCGAACTGCTGGGCCAGGCGAGTGTCGCCTCGGCGCTGTTCACCGGCCACACCAAGGTGGACGGTCGGCTGTCGATCCAGCTGCGCAGTGCCACCGCCCTGCGCACCCTGTTCGCCGAATGCACCGCCGCCGGCACCCTGCGCGGCATCGTGCAGCTGTCCGATGACGGCGACGTCCCGCGGGACCTGACCCAACTGGGCGACGACGCGCTGCTGGCCATCAGCATCGAGAACCCGGGCCTGGACCCGCGCGAGCCGCAGCGCTACCAGAGCCTGGTCGGGCTGGGTGCCGCCAGCCTGGACGAGGCCTTCGAAGACTACTTCCGCCAGTCCGAGCAGCTGCCGACCCGCCTGCTGCTGGCCGCCGATGGCACCCGTGCGGCCGGCCTGCTGCTGCAGAAGCTGCCCGGTGACGAGGGTGATGTGGACGGCTGGTCCCGCGCCAGCGCCCTGTTCGAGACCCTGGGCAAGCAGGAACTGCTCGACGTGGACGCCGACACCCTGCTGCTTCGCCTGTTCCATGAGGAGGAGCCGCAGCTGCTGGGTGCGCGCCCGCTGCGCTTTGCCTGCTCCTGCTCACGCGAGCGGGTGGAGGGCATGCTGCAGTCGCTGGGCCAGGAAGAAGCCCGGGCCGCCGCCGAGCCCACGGGCGCGGTCGAAATCCGTTGCGAATTCTGCGGACAGGAGTATCACTTTCCGTTGACGGAATTCGACATACTGTTCAGCGACGAGGTAGTTGCCTTGCCGTCACCTGAACGGCTTCAGTAATCGCCGCACGAGTTTTGTTCTGGGGAGAACCAAGACTTGTTAAGAAATCATAAACACCCTAGGATCAGTGTCCCGCTTCGGCGGGAACTTGTGCTCATCACCGCTGTCTGAGAGTTCCCATGCGTGCCCTTCTGCGTCTACCGCTTGCCCTGATGATCGCCCTCGCCGCGATCCCGGGCGCGTATGCGCAATCCAAGGCGCGCCAGGACAGCACGGTGATCCCGGTGTGGAACAAGGGCAGCGGCAAGGTCGAGGCCCTGCTCTACCTGGAACCCACCGGTGAGCAGGCCGCCGGCGCGCGCTGGCACTTCGGGCGCAGCTCGCTGGACGCGGCCTTCGGGCTGTCGTCGGGGGATTCGCTGGGCCTGCTGTGCAACAGCAGCCGCGGCACCAGCATCAGCGGATTGGCCAGCCACTGCATGCTGGCCAGCCTGGGCGACGATGACGACAACACCCTGAGCCGTCGGGTGACCGGCACCGCCGCGTTCAACCGGCCTGGCGGCCGCGTCGGCTTCACCGTCGGCACCGGCAAGGACACGCTTCCGGCCTGGCTGGCCGGCCCGAACAAGTCGCCGGCGCTGCGCGCCGAACAGAATGACCTGACCGTCTTCGGCCAGAAGAACATTGGCCGTGAGGGCTTCGTGTCGATCGGTGGCACCTACGCCAAGGCGCGCCTGGTGCCCCTGTCCGACATGTCCCCTGCGCTGGTGGACCGCTGGGACAGCAAGAACCTCACCCTGGGTGCCGGCTATGGCAACTTCAGCGGCAACATCATCGGCCGCGTGGTCGATGTGCCCGGCCAGCCCGGCAAGTGGGAAGGCCTGGGCGTCGGCCTGACCTGGCGCACCCCCTGGAGCGGCCAGCTCACGGTCGGCGCGGAGAATGTGATCACCCGCGGCAAGAATCCTTTCGCCCCCCGCAACGAGAGCACCGACGAGGGCACCGTGCCCTATGTCCGCTACGAACAAGATCTCTGACCGGCCGCCCACGGGCGCTGACAGACAGACACAAAGCGCGCCCCGGGCGCGCTTTTTTTATGGCTCTCCGTCTGCTTTCGCCCCCCGAGCACGCCAACCTGATACACAGCGTGACAAATCAACTGCAACTATTTTGCTAACATTTTTTTAACATTCGGGGCGGAAAGACGTTTTTGCCCATCCAAGTGCCTTGATCCACAAGGACTTTGCCGAATTTCACATGGATCACAGACATCATTAACGCTACTTTAATTCTTTCGAACTGGCAGTTACTATCGAGTCAGCCTCGTGGTCTTTGGTGCTCTCTATTGGCACCGCCCCAGGCAAACACCCCAGTGAATACCCAAGATTCCCTTGGAGAGAGAGAGCAATGAACTTTAAGTCCAACAAGCTGCGTGATGCAGTGGTCGTTGCACTGGTCGTCGCTGCCGGCAGCGCCACCGCGCAGGCCCAGGAAGAGACGAACACCACCAATCTGGACCGCATCTCGGTTACCGGCTCGCGCATCCGCCAGGTCGACACCGAAACCGCCCAGCCGGTGCTCACCATCAGCCGCGACCAGATCGAACGCCAGGGTTTCAAGTCGGTTGCCGACATCCTGCAGAACATCCCGGCCGCAGGCTCTCCGGCGATCAGCCGCACCTCGCCGCTGAGCTCGGGTGAAGCCGTCGGTGGTTACTACATCGACCTGCGCAACCTCGGTGCCAACCGTACCCTGATCCTGGTCGACGGTCGTCGCCTGGGCATCACCAACGACGGCCTGCAGGACGTCGCCTCGATCCCGTCGGCCATGGTCGAGCGCATCGAAATCCTGAAGGACGGCGCGTCCACCATCTACGGCTCCGATGCCATCGCCGGCGTGATCAACATCATCACCCGCAAGGACTTCGAAGGCGCAGAAGCCAACGTTTACATCGGCCAGTGGGACCAGGGCGACGGCAAGCGCGAGAACTACGATTTCATCATGGGCTTCCGTGGTGACCGTGGCTCGCTGACCGCCGGCGTTGAATACACCAACGAAGATCCGGTGTGGGCCAAGGACCGCTGGTTCTCGCGTGACCGCTTCCCGACCGGCGAAAAGAGCGCTGCGCGTCCGGGCGGCCTGTCCGGCACCACCCAGTGGGGTCGCTTCTCCTACAACGGCGGCACCTACACCCTGCGCCGCGATGTGCCGGGCCTGGACGTGACCGACTTCGGCAGCTTCCGCCCGACCAACGGCACCGACACCTCGAACCCGGCGCTTGCTTCGACCGTGTACAGCGGCATCAAGCGCAAGTCGGCGTTCTTGAACGGTCAGTTCGACTTCACTGACAACGTTCGCTTCAACACCAGCGTCATGTACACCGACCGCGACTCGTTCGCGCAGAACGCCGGCTATCCGTTCAACAGCGCCAACTTCGACCTGAGCTCGGGCGGCCTGTCGGCCGACAGCGTGTTCAATCCGGTCGGCACCGACGTGCAGTACGTCCGTCGTGGCTGGGAAGTTCCGCGCGAAGTGTTCAACAGCCTGACCACCACGCGCTTCACCGGCGTGTTCAGCGGCAACTTCCAGACCGGTGATCGTTACTGGGATTGGGAAGCGGGCTACCTGTACAACCAGAACAAGGGTACCCAGATCAGTACGGGTAACCTGAACACCTACGCTGTTGGCCAGGCCACCGGTGCATCGTTCATCAACGCCGACGGTCGCGCCCAGTGCGGCACCGCCGCCAACCCGATTCCGCTGGGTAGCGGCCCCGGAGCCTGCACCCCGTGGAACCCGTTGATTCCGTTCGGCTACCAGGCCGCCAACGGTCTGGACGACCCGAACGTGCAGGCGTACCTGTACCAGCCGGGCCAGGCGCTGTCGCGCACCACCACCAAGAACTACTTCGCCAACATCTCCGGCTCGATCGTGACCCTGCCGGCGGGCGATCTGGGCGTGTCGGTGGGCGTGGAGCGTCGTGAGGAAAGCGGCTCGTTCTCGCCGGACGCACTGGCCCAGACCGGTATCTCGACCGATCTGGCTGCTGGTCCGACCGCAGGTGGTTACAACCTGAACGAAGTCTACGCCGAGTTCCTGGTGCCGATCCTGTCCGACGTGACCTTTGCCCGCGAACTGAGCATTACCGCGGCAACCCGTTACTCGGATTACGACACCTTCGGCGACACGCTGAACAGCAAGTTCGGCCTGAAGTGGAAGCCGATCGACTCGCTGCTGATCCGTGGCACCTGGTCGGAAGGCTTCCGCGCTCCGACCGTCGCCGATCTGTACGGTGGCCTGTCGCAGACCTTCGAGGACTACACCGATCCGTGCGACACCGTGTTCGGTCCGGCCGCCAACAACGCGCGCTGCCGCCAGGACGTGCCGGCCGGCTTCCGCCAGCTCAACGCTTCGGGCACCGCCCCGGCGCCGGGCCCGGGTGAGCAGACCAACAACCCGTTCGTGACCGGTTCGACCCCGACCCTGACCCCGGAAACCTCGACCTCCAAGACCCTGGGTGTCGTCTGGAGCCCGGAGTTCATCGAAGGCTTCAACACCTCGCTGGACTGGTGGAACATCCGCATCGAGAACACCATCGTTGCTGATACCCCGACCGACCTGCTCAACGACTGCTACCTGCGTGGCATCGAATCGCGTTGCGTCGGCTTCACCCGTAACGGCGCCGGCAACGTGACCTCGCTGAACTTCGGCCTGCGCAACGCCGGTTACGTCGAAACCGAAGGCTTCGACTGGGATATCAACTATCGCTTCGAGACCGGCTTCGGCAACTTCACCACGTCGATCCAGAGCAGCTACGTCACCAAGAACGAGATCAAGCAGGACAACTCGGCCAACCCGCCGACCCAGGACAACGGCTTCGGTGGCAACTTCCGCCTGCGCTCGAACGCCTCGGTCAACTGGCAGCTGGACGACCTGTCCATCACCTGGACCGCGCGTTACTACTCGGGCACCAAGGAACAGTGCTACTTCGACGACCGCTGCACCCTGCCGGATTACGCCGCACCGGATACCGCTGGTCAGATCCTGCCGCAGAACGAGCTGGGCTCGAACACCTTCCATGACCTCCAGGTTGCCTACAACCTGCCGTGGAATGCGACGGTGGCCGTCGGTGCCAACAACGTGTTCGACCATTGGGCTGCTCCGGCCTACGCGCAGCCGAACTCCGGCTACTCGTACTACGGTGGCTTCGACATCGGTCGCTTCGTGTACATGAAGTACCAGCAGAAGTTCTGATCGATCCACTGATCAGCACCTGATGCAGCAACGGCCCCGAAAGGGGCCGTTGCTTTTTGTGCCGTCGTTGTTTCGCACCGATCGCACACGCACAAAAAAGGCCGCTTTCAGCGGCCTTTTTCATGTTCTCGACTCCCGCTCAACCGATCGGAATCAACGTCTCGATCACGTGCTCCACGTAAGCCTCGAAGTCCTCGCGTGCCGGCTTGGGCTGCTGCAGCTGCAGCGACAGCTGCAGGAAACCCACGTACGCGGCGTACGCCAACCGCGCGCGATGCTGCGCGTCGGTACGGCTCAGCCCCGCCTGGCGGAACGAGGCCACCAGGTACTCCAGGCGGCGGTGCGAGACGCGGTCGATCACCGGCCGCACCATCGGGTGGTCCAGCGCCTTCAGCAGCTCGCTGTAGATGATGTGCGGCTGCACTTCATGGGCCACCACCTGGAACAGCTGGCGCAGGCGCGCACGCGGATCGGGCACGTCTTCCAGGCTGCCGAACACCTGTTCCTGTTCGAACAGTTCCCAGCGCTCCAGCGCGGCCTGCAGCAACGCGTCGCGCGAGGGGAAATGCCAGTAGAAACTGCCCTTGGTCACGCCGAGGCGGCGGGCCAACGGCTCCACCGCGACGGCACCGACGCCTTGTTCAGCGATGAGGTCCAGGGCGGCCTGGGCCCAGTCTTCCGCGCTCAGGCGGCTGTTGCGGCCGGCACGTGGCTCGCCGGCGGAAGCGTCAGGTTCATTCATGAGGATGATTTAACCATACGCCGGGGTTGGTTTGTATGGAATTCCACGCCCGACAGGCAAACCATACCCACCGGTATTGACATGCCCACAACGCGGTCCATACTAGCAAGTATGGTAACTCCCGCCCCCTCCCTGCCCGTCCCCACCGAGGCGCGCCTGACCGCCGCCCACGACACCGTGCTGGCCGCCACCCGCTCCGGCAGCGGACGACGTGGCACTGTCCTGTTCGCGCACGGCTTCGGCCAGACCCGGCATGCCTGGACCGCCACCGCGGAGTCGCTGGCCGGCGCCGGCTATGCCACCCTGGCCTACGATGCGCGCGGTCACGGCGACTCGGACTGGAACGCGGCCGACGTGCCGTATCACGGCGAACAGTTCGCCGATGACCTGATCGTGCTGGCCGGCGAACAGCCGCAGCCGCCGATCCTGGTAGCCGCCTCCATGGGCGGGCTGTTCGGCCTGCTCGCCGAAGCGCGTTGGCCGGGCCTGTTTTCGGCGATGGTGCTGGTCGACATCACCCCGCGCTGGGACACCGCCGGGGTCGAGAAGATCCTGATGTTCATGACCGCGCACCCGGACGGCTTCGCCTCGCTGGAACAGGCGGCCGACGTGATTTCCGCGTACCTGCCGCACCGCCCGCGCAAGACCGAGGCATCGCTGCGCGCGTTGCTGCGCGATGACGGCCACGGCCGCTGGCGCTGGCATTGGGACCCGCGCCTGGTCGCCGAACTGGCGCGCGACAGCGAACAACACCAGGACGCGCTCGCAGAAGCGGCGCGCCAGGTGAAATGCCCGGTGCTGCTGGTCAGCGGCGGGCGCAGCACCCTGGTCACCCCGCAGACGGTGGCCGAGTTCCTCGCGTTGGTGCCGCACGCTCGCCACGTGCAGTTGCCGGAGGCCACGCATATGGTCGCCGGTGACGACAACAACGCCTTTACCGCTACTGTGTTGGACTATCTGGACGTGTTGCCCTCGGCCTCCGCCGTGGCACAGTCCGCCACAACCGAGCACGTCACCGGAGCACGCTCATGAGCATTGTCGTCCCCTTCCTCGCCATCCTGCTGGCAGGCGCGTTCGTCGCCTACCATCGGATGCGGCTGATCACCTGGACGCTGGTCAGCCTCGTGCTGCTGGCGGCCTGCTGGTTCGTTCCCTACATCAACCAGACCGCAACGATCGTGGCCGCCGCCATCGTCGCCGTCATCGCCGTGCCGCTGCTGCTGCCGTTCATCCGCAAGCCGCTGCTGACCGCGCCGATGATGAAGGTGTTCCGCAAGGTGCTGCCGCCGCTGTCGCAGACCGAGCGCATCGCACTGGAAACCGGCTCGGTCGGCTTCGAAGGCGAGCTGTTCACCGGCGACCCGGACTGGAACAAGCTGCTCAGCTATCCCAAGCCGCAGCTCACCGCCGAAGAACAGGCCTTCCTGGATGGCCCGGTGGAAGAACTGTGCAAGATGGTCAACGACTGGGAAATCACCCATGTCTACGCCGACCTGCCGCCGGAACTGTGGAGCTTCATCAAGAAGAACAAGTTCTTCGGCATGATCATTCCGAAGGAATACGGCGGCCTGGGCTTCAGCGCGCTGGCCCACCACAAGGTGATCCAGAAGCTGGCCTCGGTGTCGAGCGTTGTGAGCTCCACCGTCGGCGTGCCCAACTCGCTGGGCCCGGGTGAACTGCTCAACCATTACGGCACCCAGGCGCAGAAGGACCAGTACCTGCCGCGCCTGGCCGACGGCCGTGAAGTGCCCTGCTTCGGCCTGACCGGTCCGTTCGCCGGCTCCGACGCAACGTCCATCCCCGATTACGGCATCGTCTGCAAGGGCGAGTGGAACGGCGAGCAGGTGCTCGGCGTCAAGCTCACCTTCGACAAGCGCTACATCACCCTGGCCCCGGTGGCCACGCTGATCGGCCTGGCCTTCCGCATGTACGACCCGGATGGCCTGATCGGTACCACCCGCGACATCGGCATCACGCTGGCGCTGCTGCCGCGCGACACCGACGGCGTGGAAATCGGCCGCCGCCACTTCCCGCTCAACTCGACCTTCCAGAACGGCCCGATCCGCGGCAAGAACGTGTTCATCCCGCTGACCCAGCTCATCGGCGGTGCCGAGAAGGCCGGCAAGGGCTGGAACATGCTCAACGAGTGCCTGGCCGTCGGCCGCTCCATCACCCTGCCCTCCACCGCCAGTGGCGGTGCCAAGGCCGGCGCCGTGGTGACCGGCGCCTATGCACGCATCCGCAAGCAGTTCGGCCTGTCGGTCGGCCGCTTCGAGGGCGTGGAAGAGGCGCTGGCACGCATCGGCGGCAAGGCCTACGCGATCAGCGCGCTGTGCCAGGCCACGGCCGCCGCCGTGGACCGTGGCGACGTGCCGTCGGTACCGTCGGCCATCGCCAAGTACCACTGCACCACCATGAGCCGTGAAGTGATCTCGGATGTGATGGATGTGATCGGCGGCAAGGGCATCATCCTGGGCCCGCGCAACTTCGCCGGCCGCAGCTGGCAGGCCGCACCGATCGCGATCACGGTCGAGGGCGCCAACATCATGACCCGCAGCCTGCTGATCTTCGGCCAGGGTGCGATCCTCTGCCACCCGTGGGTGCTGAAGGAAATGAAGGCGGCGCAGGACCCGGACACCCGTGCCGGCCTGCAGGAATTCGACCGCAGCCTGTTCGGCCACATCCGCTTCGGCATCTCCAACGCCGTACGTTCGTTCTGGTTCGGCCTCACCGGCGCCCGTTTCGGTGCCGCCCCGGGCGACGCATACACCCGCCGCTACTTCCGCAAGCTGGACCGTTACTCGGCCAACCTGGCGCTGATGGCCGACATCTCCATGATGACGCTGGGCGGCAAGCTGAAGTTCAAGGAATCGCTGTCCGGCCGCCTGGGCGATGTGCTGAGCCACATCTACATGACCAGCGCGATGCTCAAGCGTTACCACGACGAAGGCGCACCTGCGGCCGACCAGCCGCTGCTGGCCTGGGCCTTCCATGACAGCGTGCACAAGATCGAACAATCGCTGTCGGCGGCCCTGCGCAACTTCCCGATCCGTCCGATCGGCTGGCTGATGTGGCTGCTGGTCTTCCCGTTCGGCCGCCGTGCCGAAGCCCCGGGCGACCGCCTGGGCCACCGCGTGGCCGCGCTGCTGATGGCCCCGAACGAGGCCCGCGACCGCCTGGCCAATGGCGTGTTCCTGACCCCGTGCGAGAACAATCCGGGTGGCCGCATCAACAGCTACCTGTCCAAGGCGATCATGGCCGAACCGGTCGAGCGCAAGTTCATCAAGGCGCTCAAGACCAAGGGCATCGAAGCCCTGGACTTCGTCACCCAGCTGGACGAAGCCGTGGCCGAAGGCGTGATCACCCAGGACGAACGCACCCTGCTCGAAGAGCTGCGTGCGATCACGCTGGAGACCATCACCGTCGACGATTTCGAACCGCACGAACTGCGTTCGGCCAGCTACTACGACCGCGAACGCAAGGACGCGCAGTCCGAAGCGGCGTAACCCCGCTGCAGCGCACACCCCAACGGCGGACTTCGGTCCGCCGTTTTTTTTGAGGAGACCCCGCCATGCCCGCTCCGCTGCTCAACCTCTACCACCGCATGCAACGCTGGCCCGCCGGCCAGTGGCTGTTCTCGCGCGCCGTCTGCTTCAAGGCCCCCTACTTCGCCAGCATTGCCCCGCGCATCACCGTGCTCGAACCCGGCCGCTGCGAAGGCCGCATCGCGCACCGCCGCAAGGTCACCAACCACATCGGCACCGTGCACGCCATCGCCCTGTGCAACCTGGCCGAACTCACCGCCGGCCTGATGGTCGACGCCTCCCTACCCAAAGGCATGCGCTGGATTCCCAAGGGCATGGAAGTGAAGTACCTGGCCAAGGCGACCGGAACGCAGCATGCAGTGGCCATTCCCGAACAGCCGATCGTGGCCGCCGAGACCGGTTACGCGTTGCCGGTAAAGGTGCAGATTCGCGATACCGCCGGAACAGCCGTGTTCGAAGCGCGGATTGATATGTGGGTGTCGCCGGTCAAGCGTGGTTGAGTCAGCGCGCGAAGAGCGGCGTTTCCATTCATCCGAGCTGGGGCGGCCGACGGGCAGCCCCGCTCCGGGACACGCCGCAAGTACGTCCTTGTAGGCTGCTCCAAAACTTGCGCGTGTACGCAATCCTGCGTACACGGCAAGGCCGGGGTTGGGCGTCCTGCCCAACCCGTCCGGCGCATGCGCCGGACCCATGTTTTGGAGCGTCCCTCCGGGGGCTACCCGCCGCCCGGCCACTCCTGCACCGCGTTGGGCGGATGGAAGAGCAGCGACGCATGGCGTCGCTCTACGGGCCGCGCGCGCTTCGACGGTAGGATCGGTTCCAAAACGATTGCCCGGAACCGTCCCACGTCCGGTAACGCATTGAAACGATCAGAACGGTAGAGCGACGCCATGCGTCGCTGCTCTTTCAGGACGCCGCTACGACGCCTGCTTCTCGTCGCTCTTGGCCGGCACCAGCCAGCGCGATGCATGGATGCCCAGCTCGTAGAGTAGGCACATCGGGATCGCCAGCATGAGCTGCGACACCACGTCCGGCGGGGTAAGCACCGCGGCCAGCACGAAGATGCCCACGATCGCGTAACCGCGACCTTCCTTGAACTGCTGCGGGGTGATCCAGCCCAGCAGGGTCAGGATCACCATCGCCACCGGCAGTTCAAAACTGCTGCCGAAGGCGAAGAAGATGGCCAGCACGAAATCCAGATACGCATTCGCGTCCGGGGTGATCGCAATCACTTCCGGGCGGAAGGTGGTCAGGAAGTGGAACACCGCCGGCAACACCAGGAAGTAGGCGAACGCACAGCCGATGTAGAACAGCAGCACGGAGGTGAAAAGCAACGGCACCGCCAGGCGCCTCTCGCGTGCATACAGGCCCGGCGCCACGAAGGCCCACAGCTGGTACAGCAGCCACGGCACGGCGATGAACAGCGCCACGAAGAAGGTGAGCTTCAGCGGTGCGAAGAACGCACCGGCCGGGTTGGTCGCGATCATCGACTGCCCGTTCGGCAGCTGCGAGATCAACGGCTCGGCCAGCCAGGTGTAGATCTGTCGCGAGAACGGCATCAGCCCCAGCAGCACCACACCCAGCCCGATCAGGCCGCGCATCAGCCGCGCACGCAGTTCGATCAGGTGTTCGATCAGCCCGCTTTCGGGCGCGTCGTTGCCGCTCATCGCGGAGCCTCCGGTGTCGAAGGCGGGGGATCGCGCGGGGCCTGCCCGTCGATGCCCGGCGGTGCCATCGCATCGCGCGGCTCAGCCGGCTCGGGCTCCGGCTCGGCGGCCACCACGTGCTGGGCAACGCTGGCCGGTGAACCCGGTGCGGGCCCGGTCATCACCGGTTCGTCTGCGGCGCTGGGCGCATCGTCATGGCGCTGCACCTGCCCGCGCATCTGCTCGGCCTCGCGGCGGACCGCCTCGCCACTGGCACGCAGCTGCGCTTCGGTGTCGCGCACCGAGTCCTGCGCCTCGCGGAACTGGCGCTTGATCTCGTCGGCATGCAGCTCGCGTTCCAGCTCCTGCTTCACCGAATCCCACTGGTTGCGCGCACGGCGCACCCACAGCCCGGCGAAGCGGGCCGCCTTGGGCAGCCGCTCGGGACCGAGCACGACCAAGGCCACTACCGCGATGACCAGCAGTTCACTGAAACCGATGTCGAACACGCCACGCTACCCCGGTCAGCGCCGGTCGCGCTCGTGTTCGTTCTGCGAGGTCGTCGTCGGGTCCTGCGGACGCGACTCATCGCTCAGCTGCGCGGTCGGCTTGTCGTCGTCGCGCATGCCCTTCTTGAATTCCTTGACGGCACTGCCAAGGTCCTTGGCGCCACTGGTCAGCTTCTTGGTGCCGAACACCAGCAGAACGATGACCAGCACCACCACCCAATGCCACAAGCTCATACCGCCCATGTGATGCTCGCAATACCTAGTAAACAGAGGGTTGAGCATAGCGCACCGCCGGTAAGGCGGCGCGCGTGACGAAAGTCAGTTGCCGTCCAGCGATTCAGTGCGTACTTCGCCCTCACCCACCGGCTGGAAACCTTGCTGCGGAGCGGCCTGTTGCGGGGCGGTCTGCGCCGGCACGGCCTGCAGCGGCGCGGTGGTGGCGCCGCCGGTTGCCTGTTCAGCCACGGGTGCCGCGGGCTGCGGCTGCGGGCTGGCGGCCCGTGCTACCGGCGCGCTGCCCTGGGTGCCGCGCTTTTCGCGGGCTGAATAGGTGGCTTCTTCGAGGCGGTCGCGGAAGGCGACCACGTCGGTCGACGGCGCCTCGCCGTTCCGGCCCTCGAAGACCATGCGCGGCGTGGTGCCGCTGCCGTAGACGTCCAGGACGGCCGCATCGTCGATCTGCAGCACCGCGCCGTCCAGCGCCACGCCGGCGAACAGGCCGCGCGCGCGCGACCACGACCAGATTTCGGCCTTCAGCTGGCCGTCGGTGGCGGCGGCGGCGTTGCGCCCCACCGGGCCCGCCGCGATGCCCGCATCGGCACCGAGGGTAACCTTGCCGTTGACGATGTTGTCCAGGCTGCGGTCGTTGCGGAACACCAGCACCACGTCGGAGGACTGCACGCCGGCCTGGAAGCCGATGCTGCCGCCGGTGAGCTTGATGAACACCGGGTTGGACCAGCTGCCGTCGGCGTTCTTCACCGACATCAGGCCATGGCCGCGGCGCCCGCCAATCACCAGACCCGCCTTGATCGTGTCGGGAATGACCACGACCGCGCGTGCTTCGTCGAGCAATTTGTCCGGAATGCCGTCTTCGGGAATCTTCTGGATTTCATCCAGCACACGCACCGCGTTGCGGGCGCGCTGGTCCTCCTGAGGGCCGGCCAGGGCCTGGGTCGACAGCAGGCTGGCGGAGATCAGCAGTACAAGACTGAGGCGGCGCATGGAGACTCCAAGGAAAGCGGGGGATATCGACCGTGGATCGATACGGCCAAACAGGTAGGTATCGACCGTGGATCGATGCGGCCAAACAGGTAGGTATCGACCGTTGGTCGATACGCCATCCCCGAAATTAGTGGGGTTCCAATGAATCCGCAATGAGTATTACTCGTTTAATTGACGACATTGATCCCAGCAATCCGTCGTTTCCATCCCGGCAATCGCGCAGACCTGCGAGAATGGCACCATGCTCGACGCACCCGACACCGCCGTGCTGGCGGTCAATCTAGGCACGCCCGAGACGCCAACCGCCCCGGCGGTGCGTCGCTACCTGGCTGAGTTCCTCAGCGACCGCCGCGTGGTTGCGATCCCGCCACTGCTTTGGAAACCACTGTTGTTCGGCCTGATCCTGCCCCTGCGCAGTGGCCGGTCGGCGGCCAAGTACGCCCAGGTCTGGCTGCCCGAGGGCTCGCCGCTGATGGTCTACACCCGCCGCCTGGCCGAGGCCATGCAGGGCCTCATGCCCAACCTGCGGGTGCGCCACGCCATGCGCTACGGCGCCCCCGCGCTGACCGCCGCACTGGACCAGATGGCCGCCGAAGGCATGCGCAGGATCGTGGTGCTGCCGTTGTACCCGCAGTATTCGACCACCACCACCGCCTCCATCGAGGACCAGGTGCGCGACTGGCAGCCGCGGCACCCGGGCGTCACCGTCACCCTGGTGCGCGACTACGCCGTGGATCCGGATTGGGTTGCCGCCGTTGCCGACAGCATCCGCCAGTGGTGGGCCGAACACGGCCGCGGCGAGCGCCTGGTGTTCTCCTTCCATGGCATTCCGCAGCGGCTGGCCGACGCCGGCGACCCCTATCCGCAACGGTGCGAGGCCAGCGCGCAGGCGATCGCGCAGGCGCTGGGCCTGGACGACGATGCCTGGACGCTGACCTACCAGTCGCGCTTCGGGCGCGAGAAGTGGCTGCAACCCTACGCCGAGCCGACGCTGTGGGCGATGGCCGAAAGCGGCGTCAAACGCATCGACGTGGTCTGCCCCGGCTTCGCCACCGACTGCCTGGAGACGCTGGAAGAAGTGGCGCTGGGGTTCACCGAAACCGTCGCCGAACGCGGCGCGCAGATGCGCTACATCCCCTGCCTCAACGATGCGCCTGCCCACGCGCTGGCGTTGTCGCGGTTGAGCATCGCCGCGCTCGCATGATCCTGCAGCCCTTCTCGCTGCCGGTCGCCGGCAACCACGTCGCGGGTCTGCGCTCGGCCGCCGGCCAAGGCCCGCGCGTGTTGGCGCTGCACGGTTGGCTCGACAACGCCGCCAGCTTCGTTCCGTTGGCCGCCGCGTTGCCCGCGATGGAGCTGGTGGCGATCGACCTGCCCGGTCACGGCCACAGCGCGCACCTGCCGCCGGGCACGCAGTACAACACCCCGGGCGCCCTCTGCCACGTGCTCGACGTGGCTGACACGCTGGGCTGGGACCGCTTCATCCTGCTCGGCCATTCGATGGGTGCCGGCATCGCCAGCCTTGTCGCGGCGGCGGCGCCGGAACGTGTCGAACGGCTCATCGCCATCGAAGCACTCGGCGGCCTGCGTGGCCCCGAAGATGAAACCGCACAGCGCCTGCGCGAACACGTGCGCGCCGCACGCGCCCTGCCCGGCAAGAAGCTGCGCGTGTTCCCCGACCTGGTTGCGCCGGTGCGCGCGCGGATGATGGCCAACCAGCTCAGCGAGCCCTGCGCGAGGCTGCTGGTCGAACGCGGCGTCATGGCGGTGGACGGCGGCTTCAGCTGGTGCAGCGATCAACGGCTGATGCTGCCGACCGCGATGCGCCTGAGCGAGGCACAGATCGACGATCTGCTGGCGGCGATCGAATGCCCCACCCAGGTGATCTACGCCTCGCCGGCGCAGTCGTACTATCCCGAGCCGCTGCGCAGCGACCGCATCCGCCTGCTGCGCGATGGGCGCCTCAGCGTGTTCCCCGGCACCCACCACCTGCACATGGAACATCCACGGCTGGTGGCCGAAGTCGTCGCGACCTTCCTCGGCATCTAGTTCGCCAACGCGCAGCCACGCCGTACCTGCACGGTGCGACATCCCGTCGCACTCAATAAAACGGCGCCTGGACCGATACCGATACTGCAGCCGACCGATCGGCTGTGTCATCGCCTGCTCCGCCGTTGCGAAGCCGCGTAATACCCCGGCTTCCAGGACACGTCGTCGCAATGCCCGCTTCTCTCCCCCGTATCAGATCCCGTCGCCGGCATCCGCCGCTCCGCGACGGTCGCGGTCGCGTTTCGCCGCCGCTCTCTTCTGCCTGCGCCGCGCCGCTCGCCTGCGCGATGTCGCGTGCGCGCACCCGGCCCACTGTTGTCGTTTGAATCCTGGAGGTTCCATGTCACCCCTGCCCGCTACGCCCCGCCCTCCCGACCGTGTGTCGGGCCGCTCGCTGAATCCGCACGGGAGCGTTGTGCTGTTGCTCGCCGCCGCAACGCTCGGCGCGGTGGCACTGATGTGGTGGCCGCACGCGCCGTCCGTTCCCGTATGGCTGCTCGCCATGCGCGTGCTCGTTGTGTGTGCGTTGGCGGGGCTGCTCTACGTGCTCGCAGCGGGCATGCGTCGCCAATCGGCAGCAGTGAAGGCGGCAGCGGGTACGACCGACGCGCTGCTTGCGTTGCAGCAGCAGGTGGAGCGCGATGCGATCACCCACCGCGCCGACGCACAGGTGCGGCAGTCGTTGGATGTGTCGCGCACGGCGATGATGATCGCGGACGACGACCATGTGATCCGCTACGTTAACCGTGCGGTGGTCGAGCTGCTGCGCAACCAGCAGGATCAGCTGCGCGAGGCGTTTCCCGATTTCGACGCCGACGTGCTGGTCGGCACCAGCATCCACCGCTTCCACGCCAACCCGGCGCGGATCCGCGGCATGCTCGATTCGCTCACCCACACCCACCACGGGCGGATCCGGATCGGCCCCGTGCACTTCGCCCAGGTGGTCACCCCGGTGCTCGGTACGCAGGGGGATCGCATCGGCTTCGCGGTGGAGTGGCACGACCGCACCGAGGAACTGCTGCTCGAAGCTGCCGTTGCCGGCATCGTCGACGCAGCGGCCAGCGGCGACCTCGACCGGCGCCTACCACCGCGCCGCGCCGATGGCAGCTTCCTCGACGGGCTCACCGGTGGCATCAACCAGTTGCTGGACAGTGTGGGCAGCACGGTGGGCGAGCTGCGCCGCATGCTGGCCGCGCTGGCGCAGGGCGACCTGGACCAGCGGATGCAGGGCCAGTTCCAGGGCGCGTTCGAGGCCATGCAGCGCGACGCCAACGATACCGCCGCGCAGCTGGGTGCGATGGTCACGCGCATCCGTCATTGCAGTGGGTCCATCGCCGAAGCTGCCACCGAGATCGCGGTGGGCAACGCCGACCTGTCCGAGCGCACCGAACGCCAGGCGGCGCACCTGCAGGAGACCGCCGCCTCGATGGAGGAGCTGACCACCACGGTGCGCCAGAATGCGGCGCAGGCGGGCCAGGCCAGCGCATTGGCGCAGGACGCGCACGCCATGGCCACGCGCGGCGGCGACGTGGTCGCGCGCGCCGTGTCGAGCATGGCGTCGATCCAGTCGGCGTCGCAGCGCATCGGCGACATCACCCGGGTCATCGATGGCATCGCGTTCCAGACCAACATCCTGGCGTTGAACGCCGCGGTGGAGGCGGCGCGTGCAGGGGACCACGGGCGTGGCTTCGCGGTGGTTGCCAGTGAGGTGCGCACGCTGGCGCAGCGTTCCGCCGATGCGGCCCGGGAGATCAAGCAGCTGATCGATGCCTCTGGCAGCGAGGTCACCGAAGGGGCGCGCTGGGTGCGTGAGGCTGGGCAGACCATGGGCGAACTGGTCGGCAGTGTCGCCAGTGTGAGCGGCATCATGACCGGGATTGCCGCCGCCTCGCATCAGCAGTCCGCTGGCATCGAACAGATCAACCAGACGGTGGTGCGCATGGACGAGGCCACCCAGGCCAATGCAGCGCTGGTGGAAGAGGCCAGTGCCGCCGCACGCGTGCTGGAAGGTCAAGCCGATGCGCTGGCCGATGCCGTAGCGGCCTTCCGTCAGGGGGGTGCACACGTCGCCACGCCCAGCCGCGCTGCAGCGGCCTGAGCCGACCGTCGCGGTCCCATCGGGCCGCGATGGTCTGCGGGTGACGGCGTCGGCATGCAGGACGCAATCCGCGACGCCGATCATTGATCGCATCGACCGTGCCTCCGAAGCTGGGGCACGGTCGACGGCACGGCCGCCCCGGTGCCGAAGGGAACGCGGTCATGTATGCATATCCATTCACGTCTTCAACGGCCGGCGCTGCCCCGGCCCCGCGCGATGCTACTGCCCATGCGCAGAACCCGCCTGCAACGCAGTGCGGGGCGCCAGTCAGCGTCCACAACGCGCCGACGCGGCCAACACTTACGATCCCAGGCAGTGCCAGCCAGGTCAGCGTGCCACGCGCGTTGTTGGGCGGCGGCACGCTCCTGATATCGCCGCATGCCATGGGCGGCAGCCATCCCTCGGCAGTACCTGACGCGGTCTGGGTGGACCTGTTCCAGTTCGCCCTGCAGGCAGACATACCGGCGCCCGTCGGCGAACCGGGTGAACCCGCACTTGCGGCGGTGGTAGCCGATGCCTACGTCAGCGGCCAACAGTTGCGGGAGAGCTGGGGAGCGATGGTGGAGGGCTGGGCAGTGAGCGCTGTGACGCTGCTGTGCGACAAGGCCGACGCGATTGCATCAGACATCCCGCGCGACATGATCAGGGAGCGGTTCGCCCAGGTTGTGCATGATTCCCTTGCGCAGGAACTGGAGCAGATCTGTGGAGGACGACTGCGGATCGAGGCACTCGGCTTGAACGCGCCGATGCCAGCGGCCATGCGCGCCGCGTTGGCCAATGCGATGCAGACCGAGATAGAGGCCGATGCGCTTCTGGATCCCAGTGCCGAAGCAGGCGACAGGGCGGCAAGGGACCGGATTCTGTCTCTGCTGGACGCGCCGGCTGTCCACGTGCTGCAGGACCCGATATTGCGCCCGCTGTTCGATGCCCTGCACCGCAGCGTCCCCATCCCCTCCGCCGCGACATTGGCAAGCGCATGCATCAGCGGCACGGACGATCACCGTCGGTAGGGTCGCATCCTTCGCACGCAAAGAAAAAACCCCGTTGCGGGTAGGTGCTGACTGTTAGTCAGCACGCAAAGAAAAAACCCCGCTGCGTGAGCAGCGGGGTTTTTGGGTATAAACCCTGGCGATGACCTACTCTCGCATGGCTTGAGCCACACTACCATCGGCGCAGCTGCGTTTCACTTCCGAGTTCGGGATGGGATCGGGTGGTTCCACAGCGCTAATTTCACCAGGGAG
>NZ_JBLZQD010000023.1:0-734 GCF_049199305.1 Stenotrophomonas sp. PD6
GCCAGCGCCCGCCCCGTGAGGGCGACGCGCGCCGTGGCCCGCAGGGCAAGGGCCGCCCCGCGGGTGCCGCACGCCCGGCAGGCAACGCACGCCCCGGACAGAATCCGGGCCAGGGCAAGCCGCGCTCGCGCGAGGACATCGACCTGGCCAAGGCCTATGCGATCCGCGCGCAGAAGGAAAAAGACGACCGCATCGAAGCCGAGCGCCTGAAGCAGGAAGAGGCGCGCGTGCGCCGCGAAGCGAAGGCCAAGCTGGACGTGTTGCTGGAAGGCAAGTCGTTGAATGACGCCGCCGCCGAAATTGCCCGCCACTTCAACTACGGCGGCAAGATCAAGCGCGTCTACGTCAATGCCGAACAGCTCAAGGGGCTTAATGCCGGTGAGCTGGGCGTGCTGCAGCAGAACGGCCGCTACCTGCTGGTGACGGCCGCCGTGCTGGACGAGGCCGAGGCGATCTTCGCCCCGTCGGTGGCACTGCGCGTGGATCCGAATGCGCCGGCCGAAGACGACCCGTACGCCGATCCGGCCTACCAGGTCCCGGACGACCTGGTCTGGTAAGGGGCGCACGACCGTTGGTCGTGCGGCAAACAACGCGGTAGCGGGGGCGGCCGGGGGGGGGGGGGGGGGGCGGGGCGGGGGGGGGGGGGGGGTGGGCCCCCCGGGGGGGGTATGTTTCCGGCTCGCCCCGCCCACCGTGCCCGCCCCGATCCGCGCCTTTTGCGGGGCCCCCGACCC
>NZ_JBLZQD010000023.1:744-35471 GCF_049199305.1 Stenotrophomonas sp. PD6
GGGGGGGGGGGGGGGGGGGGGGGGGGGGGCGCCGGGGGGGGCCCCCCCCCCCGGTGGGGGGGGCGGCGGCCGATGCGCGGTCCAGGAGCGTTACATGCAGGAAAGCCGTCCCCGCCAGCAATACGTCCCCCACATCGACGGCCTGCGCGCCGTCGCGGTGCTGGCGGTGATCCTCTACCACCTCAAGGCGAGCTGGCTGCCGGGTGGCTTCACCGGCGTGGACGTCTTTTTCGTGATCTCCGGCTTTGTGGTCAGCGCCTCGGTCGACCGCCTGCCGGCGCTCGGCGGCTGGCAGGGCCTGCTGCGCTTCTATGCGCGGCGCATCCGCCGCATCGTGCCGGCGCTGGTGGTGTGCCTGCTCATCACCGCGCTGCTCAGCGCGCTGTTCATTCCGGAGTCCTGGCTCAGCGAGACCAGCGACACGACCGGCCGCCGCGCATTCTTCGGGCTCAGCAACTGGGTCCTGGCCAGCACCGGCAACGACTATTTCTCGCCACGCACCGAATTCAATCCCTATACGCACACCTGGTCGCTGGGCGTGGAGGAGCAGTTCTACCTGCTGTTCCCGCTGCTGTTCCTGGCGTGGTCGCGCGGCGGTCGTGCGCGGGTGTGGTCGTTGGGGCTGCTCGCGCTGGCGAGTGTGGCCTCGCTCGCGTACGCGCTGCGCCTGGTCGGGCAGGGCGGGCAGGAAATCCAGGCGTTCTATGTCACCACCACGCGCTTCTGGCAACTGGGTGCCGGCGTGTTGCTGTACCAGTTGATGACCCTGGCCGGGCGTTTCGATGCGGCCGCGGCGCCGCCGCGCCTGTCGTGGCGGTCACCGCTGCTGCTGATCGCGCTGACGGTGTTGGGCTATGGCCTGTGGGCGGCGCGCCCGGGACATTCGCCGTGGCCGGACGGGCTGTGGCCGGTGCTCTCCACGCTGCTGCTGCTCGGCCTGCTGCAGGGGCACCCGCAGGGCTGGACCGGACGCGCGCTGGGCAGCGCGCCGATGGTCTGGGTGGGCAAGCTGTCCTACTCGCTGTACCTGTGGCATTGGCCGGTGTTCGTGCTGTTCCGCTGGACGGTGGGATTGGAAACGCCGCTCACCGGTGGCACGGCGGTACTGCTGGTATTCGTCCTGGCCTGGCTTTCCTGGCGCTGGGTGGAGCAGCCGCTGCGCCACGGCGCGCGCGGCCCCCGGACCAACGGGCGCTGGGTGCTGCTCGGGGTGGCGGTGCTGGTGCTCGGCGCCGGACTGCAGTCGGTGCTGGTAAAGCAGCAGCGGCACATTTCGTTCAGTACGGTCAGCCGCCATCCGCTGGACTGGTACCCGTATGCGAAAGGCCTGAAGAAGGAAGTGCCCGATTGCCGCGTAGTCGAGTCCAGCATTCCGGTCGCCGGGGGACAGGCGCGGCTGCTGCAGCGGGGCGAGTGCAAGGGTGGCAGTGGCGCGGCGAGCGTGCTGTTCGTTGCCGGCGATTCGCACGCGCTGGTCTACAACGAACTGCTGCGCCGGAAGGTGGTGCAGGACGGTGGCCAGGTGCGCCTGTACGGCAGTGGTGGTTGCGCGCTGGCCGGCATGCAGGCCTGGCGTGGCCCGAACCCGGCCTGCGAGGCGTATACCCGCAACGTGCTTGAGGACATCCAGGCCACTGCGCGTGCCGGCGACGTGCTGTTCCTGCCGGGGCTGCGCATTCCGCGGCTGGCCGAGCAGTACCAGTTGTTCGACGCAGCCCAGGTCAAGGCCGATCTGCTCAGTCCTGCGGCGGTGGAAGGGCGCGCGGCCGAAGTGAGTGCCGCGATCGAGCAGCTTCGTCCGTTGGCCGAACGCGGGGTGCGGATCGTGCTGGAGGCGCCGAAGCCGGTGCTGCCGGCGCCGCCGTACCGCTGCTCGGATGCGTTCAATCGCGCCAACCCGATCTGCGTCAACGGCCTGCGGATCACGCGCGCGCATGTGGAAGCGCTGCGCACTCCAGCGCTGGACAGCCTGCTCCAGATCGCCGCAGCGCTGCCCGGTGCCAGCGTCTGGGACCCGTTGCCGACGCTGTGCCCCGGCACCGTCTGCCAGCCGGATGCCGACGGCAAGCCGCTGTACTTCGATGGCGACCACCTGAGTGGTTACGGCAACCGCGTGTTGTTGCCGGTGTTCCGCGAGCACGTGCGGTAGCACCCGACCGTTGGTCGGGCGACCTCCGCCCACCTGTCAAATGGTGTTGTTGCGACCCCGCAACAGCGGCAGGCTGATCGCGAAGAAGCACAACAGCGCGCCCAGCGCGGCGAAACCCGCGCCGGCCAGGAACGCGGTGCGCCCCTGGTCGATGTTCCAGAGCTGGCCGGCGATCAGCGCGCCGAGCACGCCGCCGACGCCGGACGAGAACCCATACAGCAGGCCCTGGCCATGGCCGTTGAGGCGACCCGGGAAATAGGTCGCCAGCATCTGCATGGCGGCGGCGAAGAATGCGGCGAATCCCAAGGCATGCGCGGTCTGCGCCACCAGCATCACGCCCAGGTGCTGCGGGAACAGCGCGGTGACGGTCCAGCGCACGGTGGAGCTGAGCAGCGCGATCAGCAGCATCCAGCTGGCGTCGTAGCGGCGGAAGAAGCGGCCGATGGTGAAGAACACGCCCACTTCAAACACCACACCTACCGTCCACAGCAGCCCCAGCGTGGACGTCGCATAGCCGTGGTGGTCCATGTAGACCGAGAAGAACGTGTAATACGGGCCGAACGACAGCTGTTCCATGAAGGCGGCCAGGAAGAAGGCCAGCACCTGCGGCTTGCGCACGATCTGCCAGAAGCCGCTGGCATCGCCATCGGCGCGATGGAAATCGCGCGCATAGCGGTTGGCGAACGAGGAGGCCACCAGCAGCGCGAACAGCGGCAGCATCAGCCACGGCAGCATGCCGGCGCGGCCGGCTCCGCCGTTGCCTTCCAGCAGCCAGCCGAAGCCCATCACCACCGCGATGAAGCCCAGCGAGCCCCAGACCCGGATCAGGCCGTAGCGATGGCTGTCGTTGCCCAGGTGGGTCAACGTGATGGATTCGAACTGCGGCATCACCGCGTTGTAGAAGAAGCAGAACACCACCATGGCCGGGTACATCCACGGCTGCGGCAGGGGCAGCAGGAAGGCGCCGAAGGTGATCAGCGTCAGCACGCAGCCGACCCGCAACCAGCGGATCGGGTGACGGGAGGCGGCGGCAATCGAGGTCCAGGTGGTGGGCGCCACGATACGGGTGGCGTACCAGATGCCCATCATCACGCTGATGGCGGTGACGCTCATCCCGCGCGCGGTCAGGAACAGCGACCAGTAGGGGGTAAACGCGCCCAGCGCCGCGTAGTAGAAAAGATAGAAACTGGAAAGGCGGGCGGCTGGGACAGCACTCATTCCGGATCGTAATCCAGGTTCGAGGCCAGCCAGCGTTCGGCCTGCGCGCGGTCCACGCCTTTGCGCTTGGCGTAATCGCTGACCTGCTCGCGGGTGACCCGGCCGACGACGAAATACTGGCTCTGCGGGTGGCTGAAGTAATAGCCGGAAACCGCCGCCGTCGGCAGCATCGCGAAACTCTCGGTCAGCTGCATGTCCGCGTTGTTTTCGGCATCGAGCAGGCGGAACAGCGTGCCCTTCTCGCTGTGCTCGGGGCAGGCCGGGTAGCCGGGCGCCGGGCGGATGCCGCTGTACTTCTCGGCAATCAGCGCCTCGTTGTCCAGCGTCTCATCGGGCTGGTAACCCCAGTAGTCGGTGCGTACGTGCTGGTGCAGGCGCTCGGCCAGCGCCTCGGCCAGGCGGTCTGCCAGCGCCTTGAGCAGGATCGCGTTGTAATCGTCATGGTCGGCTTCGAAGCGCGCCACGTGCGGGTCGATGCCGATGCCGGCCGTCACCGCGAAGCCGCCGATCCAGTCCTGCTTGCCACTGTCGGCGGGGGCGATGAAATCGGCCAGGCAGAAGTCCGGGCGCTCCACCGGCTTGTCCACCTGCTGGCGCAGGAAGTGCAGCACGGCCGGGCCGTCGTCGGTGGTCAGATGCACGTCGTCGCCCACGCTGTTGGCCGGCCACAGCCCGAACACGGCCTTGGCGGTCAACCAGCGCTCGTCGACGATGCGGCGGAGCATCGCACGGGCATCGCGGTACAGCTCGCTGGCCTGGGTGCCGACGATCTCGTCGGTGAGGATGGCCGGGTACTTGCCGGCCAGTTCCCAGGCCTGGAAGAACGGGGTCCAGTCGATCACCTCGACCAGGTCGGCCAGCGGGTAATCGTCCAGCACATGCAGGCCCGGCTTGCGCGGGGCCGGCGGCGTGTAATTGGCCCAGTCGCCCTCGAACCGCTGCGCGCGCGCCTTGGCCAGCGTGACCAGGCGCTTGGCGTCGCCACGGTTGCGGTGGCGTAGGCGGATGTCGGCGTAGTCGGCCTCGTTGGCGGCCACGAAGGCGGCGCGCAGTTCGCTGGAGATCAGCGACTGGGCCACGCCGACGGCGCGCGAGGCGTCCTTCACCCACACCGTGGGTGCCTTGTAGTGCGGGTCGATCTTCAGCGCGGTGTGCGCGCGCGACGTGGTGGCACCGCCGATCATCAGCGGCAGGGTGAAGCCCTGGCGTTCCATCTCGCGGGCCACGTGGCTCATTTCTTCCAGCGACGGGGTGATCAGCCCGGACAGGCCGATGATGTCGGCATTCTCCGCGCGGGCCGCGTCCAGGATCTTCTGCGCCGGCACCATCACACCGAGGTCGATCACCTCGAAGTTGTTGCAGGCCAGGACCACGCCGACGATGTTCTTGCCGATGTCATGCACGTCGCCCTTGACCGTGGCCATGATGATCTTGCCGTTGCTCTTGGCGGTGTCGCCGCTGCGCAGCTTCTCGGCCTCGATGAAGGGCAGCAGGTAGGCGACCGCCTTCTTCATCACGCGGGCGGACTTCACCACCTGCGGCAGGAACATCTTGCCGGCGCCGAACAGGTCGCCGACCACGTTCATGCCATCCATCAGCGGCCCTTCGATCACATCCAGCGGGCGGCTGGAGCGGATCCGCGCCTCTTCGGTGTCGGCCTCCACCCAGGCATCCAGGCCGTGCACCAGCGCGTGCGCCAGCCGCGCATCGATCGGCTTCTCGCGCCAGGCCAGGTCTTCACCCTTGATCTCGCCCTTCTTGCCCTTGTAGCGTTCGGCGATCTCCAGCAGGCGCTCGGTACCGTCGCGGCGGCGGTTGAGGATCACGTCCTCGACCCGCTCGCGCAGTTCCGGGTCCAGCTCGTCGTAGATCGGCATCGCGCCGGCGTTGACGATGCCCATGTCCATGCCCGCTGCGATGGCGTGGTAGAGGAACACGGAGTGGATCGCCTGGCGTACGGTCTCGTTGCCACGGAACGAGAACGACACGTTGGAGACGCCGCCGGAGATATGGCAGTGCGGCAGCGTGCGCTTGATGATGCGGGTGGCCTCGATGAAGTCCACCGCGTAGTTGTCGTGTTCCTCGATGCCGGTGGCCACGGCGAAGATGTTGGGGTCGAAGATGATGTCCTGCGGCGGGAAACCGACCTGGTCGACCAGGATGCGGTAGGCGCGGGTGCATATCTCCACCTTGCGCGCACAGGTGTCGGCCTGGCCATCCTCGTCGAACGCCATCACCACCGCGGCCGCGCCGTAACGCAGCACCTTGCGCGCATGGTCGATGAACTGGGCTTCGCCTTCCTTGAGCGAGATCGAGTTGACCACGCTCTTGCCCTGCAGGCACTTCAGCCCGGCCTCGATCACGCTCCACTTGGAGGAGTCGACCATCACCGGAATGCGCGCGATATCCGGCTCGGACATGATCAGGTTGAGATAGCGCGTCATCGCCTTCTCGGAGTCGATCAGGCCCTCGTCCATGTTCACGTCGAGGATCTGCGCGCCGCTGGCGACCTGCTGGCGGGCCACTTCCACCGCCTCTTCGTAACGCTCTTCCTTGACCAGCTTGCGGAACTGCGCGCTGCCGGTAACGTTGGTGCGCTCGCCGATGTTGACGAACAACAGGTCCGGCGTGATGACCAGCGGTTCAAGACCGGACAGGCGGGTGTGCTGCGAAGACGTCATGGACAGGGGGACTCGTTCAGGGCGCGCGGCGGCAGGTCCGCAACCGCTTCGGCGATCGCCTGGATATGCGCCGGCGAGGTGCCGCAGCAGCCGCCGACAAGGTTGAGCAGGCCGGCACTGGCGAATTCGCGCAGGGTGGTGGCCATCTCCTCGGGGGTCTCGTCGTATTCGCCGAACGCGTTGGGCAGGCCGGCATTGGGGTGCGCGCTGACCCGGCAGTCGGCCACGATGGAGAGCGTTTCCACGTGCGGGCGCATGTCGCTGGCGCCCAGCGCGCAGTTCAGCCCCACCGACAGCGGCCGGCTGTGCGCGACCGAGGCGTAGAACGCTTCGGCGGTCTGCCCGGACAGGGTGCGCCCGGAGGCGTCGGTAATGGTGCCGGAGATCATGATCGGCAGCCGCGCGCCACGGTCGTCGAAGGCCTCTTCGATGGCGAACAGCGCCGCCTTGGCATTGAGCGTGTCGAAGATGGTCTCGACCATCAGGGTGTCGGCGCCGCCGTCGATCAGGCCATCGATGGCCTCGCGGTAGGTCTCGCGCAGTGCGTCGAAGCTGGTGTTGCGGAAGCCGGGATCGTTCACATCCGGGCTGATCGAGGCGGTACGGCTGGTCGGGCCCAGCACGCCGATCACGAAGCGCGGCTTGTCCGGCGTGGTGGCCTCGACTGCATCGCAGCAGGCGCGCGCCACGGCGGCGCCGGCCTTGTTCAATTCGTAGACCAGGTGTTCCAGATGGTAGTCGGCCTGGCTGACGGAGGTGGCGTTGAAGGTATTGGTCTCGATCAGGTCGGCACCGGCCTCCAGGTAGGCGGTATGGATGCCGGCGATGACCTCCGGCCGGCTCAGCAGCAGCAGGTCGTTGTTGCCCTTGAGGTCATGCCCCTCCGGCGTCGGCGCGTCGACGCCGTGCGCGCAGCCGGGGCGGTGCGCGGTGTCGAAGCCGCCGGCGAACCGCTCGCCGCGGTAGTCGGCCTCTTCCAGCCCGTGGCGCTGGATCATGGTGCCCATGGCGCCATCGATGATCAGGATGCGCCGCGCCAGGGCGTCTTCCAGGGCGCGCACGCGATCGGGGTGCAGCCAGGGCAGGGACATGACAGGGACCTCAGGGCTTGCTGGCGATCAGCGAGATGACTTCGAAATGCGGCGGGCGCTTTTCACGGGTCACGGTTTCGAGACTGGACACGACCAGCCCGGCCTTCTCGGCGAACTTGCGCAGTTCCTTGTCCGAGAAGCCAAGGTTGACGTGGCCGTAGGCATCCACGGCCGCCTTGTGCTCGTGGCGGGCCAGGCTGCACAGCAGCAGGCGGCCGCCGGAACGCAGCACGCGCGCGCCCTCGGCAACGGCCTGGGCCGGTTTGGCGGCGTAGGTGAGCGCGTGCATCAGCACGACCAGGTCGAAGCTGCGGTCCTTGAAGGGCAGGGCATGCATGTCGCCCTCGCGCACTTCCACGTTGGCCAGGCGGCGCAGGCGCTCGCTGGCGGCCGCCACGACCCGCGCACTGGTGTCGATGCAGACGTAGCGCTTGGCGTGCGGGGCCACCAGTTCGGCCAGCACACCGTCGCCCGAGGCGATGTCCAGCACGTCGCCGGTTTCCAGCAGCGGCAGCGCGGTGCGCGCCAGGGCTTCCCAGGTGCGGCCGGGCGAATAATGCCGTTCCATGTCGCCGGCCACGCTGTCGGCCCAGTTCTGGTCGGCGGCGCGGCTGGCCAGCACGCTGGCCACCCGTTCAGCATCCTGACGCAGCAGCGGGTCGTCGCTGCCGGTACTGAGCGCATGCCACAATGCGCGCTGCGCCGGGTCCAGGGCGGCATCGTCGAAGCGGTAATAGGCCGAGACGCCGGCGCGGCGGTCGCGCACCAGCCCGGCTTCCTTGAGGCGGGCCAGGTGGGTGGACACGCGTGGCTGGGCCAGCGTGGTGATGGCCGACAGCTCGGCCACGGTCAATTCTTCCTGCTCCAGCAGGGTCAGCAGGCGAACGCGGGTGGCGTCGGCGAATACTTTCAGCCGGACCGACCAGTCCTCGAGATCCATAAATATCTACCTATCGCGATATAGAGATATTTTCGTCTTCGCCTTGGCTGCGGTCAAGTCAGCCGGCATTGGCCGGCCCCCGGTACAATCGCCGCACCTGGACGCGCCTTGCGCGGCCATATCGACATGTTCCTGGGAGGGTTTTGTGGATTTCAGTTTTACCGAAGAGCAGCTGATGCTGCAGGACGTTGCGCGTCGCATTGCGCAGGAAAAGATCGCGCCGAGCGCGGAGCACCATGACCGCACCGGCGAGTTCCCGCTGGAGAACATCCGCCTGCTGGGTGAAAACGGGCTGATGGGCATCGAAGTGCCGGCCGAATACGGCGGCGCGGGCATGGACCCGATTGCCTACGTGCTGGCGATGGTCGAGGTTGCTGCTGGCGACGCCGCGCATTCGACGATCATGTCGGTCAACAATTCGCTGTTCTGCAACGGCATCCTGACCCACGGCAGCGAGGCGCAGAAGCAGAAGTACGTGCGCGCGATCGCCGAGGGCGAGGCCATCGGCGCGTTCGCGCTGACCGAGCCGCAGTCCGGTTCGGACGCGACGGCGATGCGCTGCCGCGCGGTGAAGCAGGCCGACGGCACGTATGTGATCAACGGCAAGAAGAGCTGGATCACCTCCGGCCCGGTGGCCAAATACATTGTGCTGTTCGCGATGACGGACCCGGAGCAGGGCGCGCGCGGCATCACGGCGTTCATGATCGACACGGACAAGGCCGGCTTCCACCGCGGCAAGACCGAGCCGAAGCTGGGCATCCGCGCCTCGGCCACGTGCGAGATCGAGTTCCAGGATTACGTGGCGGCGGCTGAAGATGTGGTGGGCAAGGAAGGCGAGGGGTTCAAGATCGCGATGGGCGTGCTGGACGCGGGCCGCATCGGCATCGCATCGCAGGCCATCGGCATCGCGCGTGCCGCCTACGAGGCGACGATCGAATACGTGAAGGACCGCAAGGCTTTCGGCGCGGCGATCGGCACGTTCCAGATGACCCAGGCCAAGATCGCGGACATGAAGTGCAAGCTGGACGCAGCGCTGCTGCTGACGCTGCGCGCGGCATGGGTGAAGGGCCAGGGCAAGCGTTTCAGCAATGAAGCGGCCATCGCCAAGCTCACCGCGTCGGAAGCGGCGATGTGGATCACGCACCAGGCGGTGCAGATCCATGGCGGCATGGGCTATTCCAAGGAAATGCCGCTGGAGCGCTATTTCCGCGACGCCAAGATCACCGAGATCTACGAAGGCACCTCGGAAATCCAGCGCCTGGTCATCGCCCGCAACGAGACCGGCCTGCGCTGATGCGGCACCGCGCATGCGAGTAGAGCCGGGCTCTGCCCGGCTCGCTTTCCCTGCCCGGCTCGCTTTCCTGATCGCATGCGATCACCTGAGGCCGGGCTTTGCCCGGCTTCATGCGTTTGGGCGAACAGCCTTGCGCTGCGAACGTACCTGGCTTTGGCCGGCGGCGGTGGGCCTGCGGGGGACGCCGTAAACCCATCCCTGGGGGCTTGGTCGCGGCATCCATGCCGCTCACACCCCCGCAAACCCACCCCCGCCGACCCTTCGACAGATGGTCGGTGGCCAAGGGAAAAGCGGGGGCGCCGAGCGTTCGACACTTGTTCGGTGTCGACCGGAAAAACGGCGGCGCCGACGGTTTGGGGCACCTTGAACGCGTCACCACCTCGTCGGTAGGATTGGTTCCGAAACAACTGCCGTGAAAACTCCCACGTTCGATAACGCATTGAACTGATCGAAGCGGAGTGTCGGCATCGCCGGCATCCCCGCTTTTTCCATGGCCCGCGAAACACTGTCGAAGGGTTGGCGGGGGTGGGTTTGCGGGGGCATGAGCCGCATGGGTCGGGCGCATGCGCCCGACGGGTTGGGCAGGAGCCCAACCCCGGTCTTGCCGTGTGCGCAGGACAGCGCACACGTGCAAGCGGCGACTGAGCTTACATGGGTGAAGGCGCACTGCTTGCGAGGCACTGCCTCGCGTGCGACTGAACGCACAGCCGCTGGCGGCTGGGCCGGGCCGCGGAGCGGGACTTGCAGCGTCCCCCGCGGGCCCGCCGCCGCCGGCCCAAGCCAGAAGCGTTCGCAGCCCCCAGCTGTTCGCACAGATCCAACGGCAGCCGGGCAGAGCCCGGCGCTACGGCAAAGAGGCAAACACGCAAAAAGAAAGGCCACGTACCGCTCCAGGGCCTTTCGCGTATCAGCGTGACCACCAACGGTGCTCACCTACCGGCGTTGCTGCGATCAACGAGGCACCTCGCACTCCAGCGTTCGTCCGTTCCAGCGGCAGACGATGCTGACAGGCAGGCTGTGCTCTGCCACATCGGCCTGTACGCCGTAGATGTATGCGGCGTTGAGCCAATTGTTCAACGTCTGTTCGTCGCTGAAGGTATATGTACCCGCGAGGTCGGGCCCGGTTTCGGGGTTCGTCGACGCGCCATCGGGGATGACGTTCCCTTCCGGATCCCGGCTCTGCCCGTGCTGGTACCTGGCGCGATCCACGGCATCGGCGGCAACGACCAGTCGGGTAATGGAACCGTCGCGCCAGGTGATCACGTAGGTGACACTGTCGACCCCCGTCAGGCGACTGGCGACGCTCACGACGATGGACGTGAGCGTCGTGGAAAGTGCGTTCCATACGGCGGAACGGGTGTCGGATCCGCAGAAGGCAGTTCCGATCGCCGTCTCGAGTCCGGAACGATGGGTGGCAGAAATCACGACGTCAGATGCGGTCAAGGACTTGAATGCATCTGGAAACGTGATCCCGTTGGTGTTGCTGGGGTCGTCCGGGTGTACCGGGACGATGGCGCTGCGCCCCCGCGCCTGGGGACCGGCGTCACCCGGTGATTCGCGCACAACATCCATCAGTCGAAGCAGGCGGTGGAACGTTGCGTTTACCTCGTCGGGGATTGCAACAGGTAGCGCACGATAGCGATGGAGTTCGCGGTCGTACTCCACATCGAAGGCAAGCAGCTTTTTTCCTGAGACGTCTGCCACGACCGTCAAGCCGATTCCTGAGGCGATAGCAGCCTGTCGTGGGTTGGGGCACTTCTCGCAGCTGACAACGCCGCCCGCGTTCGCCGGCATGGGGAAGAGCATTCCAAGGGCTATCAACCCGATCAGGCGAAGTGCGTTGGTTGCGGTGAGCAATGACATGGGCGACTCCTTCGGTTGGTGAAGGCACGTTGTTACGCCCGAAAGGGTGGCGGTGATGCGGACTGCGTAGCAGATGAGGAATCAGGTGCCGTATGCGTCGTTGATGGGCGCAAACCAGACATAAAAAAGGCCCCGGATCGCTCCGGGGCCTTTCGTGTTTCAGTCACGCGTGGATCAACGATCCGGGCGATGCGCCGCGTTGGCTTCGCCCTGGCGTTCCAGGAACTCCTTGGACGGCTCATCCAGCTTGTCGCCCAGCATGCGGCGGACCACCACGAAGAACACCGGGATCATCAGCAGGCCCAGGAACGTGGCGAACACCATGCCGCCGATCACGCCGGTACCGATGGCGTGACGCGCGTTGGCGCCGGCACCGGTCGAGATCGCCATCGGGATCACGCCCATGATGAACGCGAACGACGTCATCAGGATCGGGCGGAAGCGCAGGCGGGAAGCCTCGATGGTTGCCTCGCGCAGGTTCTTGCCCGCTGCGCGCTGCTCCACCGCGAACTCCACGATCAGGATCGCGTTCTTCGCCGCCAGGCCGATCACCGTGATCAGGCCGATCTTGAAGTACAGATCGTTGGGCAGGCCGCGGGCCAGCGAGAACGCCAGCGCGCCCAGCACGCCCAGCGGCACCACCAGCAGCACCGCCACCGGGATCGACCAGCTTTCGTACAGCGCCGCAAGGCACAGGAACACCACCACGATCGACAGCACCAGCAGCAGCGTCGCCGCGTTGCCCGCCAGGATTTCCTGGTAGGACATGCCCGACCAGTCGTAGCCGAAGCCGGCCGGCAGGTCGTCCGACACGATCCGCTCCATCGCCTGCATCGCCTCGCCCGAGCTGCGGCCCGGTGCCTGCGAACCGACGATGTTGATCGCCGAATAACCGTTGTAGCGGCTCAACGACGGCGGGGCCGAGACCCACTCGGATTTCACCACCGTGCTCAGCGGAATCATCGCCGGCGTACCGTCGGCGTTGGTCTGCAGCGAGCTGGGTGTGTAGAAGCTGTTCAACGACTCCGCACCGGTGCGGAACGGACCATCGGCCTGCATGGTCACGCGCTTGATGCGGCCCTGGTAGAAGAAGTCGTTCACGTACACCGGGGCCAGCATCAGCTGGATGGTGCTGTACACGTCCGACACCGACAGGCCCATCGTCTGCGCCTGCACGCGGTCCACGTGCAGCTGCAGCTGCGGCGCGTTTTCCAGCCCGTTCGGGCGCACGCCGGTGAGCAGGTCCTTCTCTTCGCCCGCCTTGCCCAGCAGGATGTTGCGCGCCTGCGTCAGCTGTTCGAAGCCGGCGCCGCCACGGTCCTGCAGCCACATATCGAAGCCGCCGAACTGGCCCAGGCCCTGCACGGTGGGCAGGTTGACCACGAAGATCTGGGCTTCCTTGATCCCGTAGAACGCGCCGTTCATGTTGTTGATGAACTCGGGCACGGTGACTTTGCGCTCATCCCACGGCTTGAGCCGGATGAAGCCCATGCCCACATTTTCGCCCGAACCGACGAAGCTGAAGCCGGCCACCTGCAGCAGGCCTTCGAACCCTTCCTGCTTTTCCAGGATGCCGCGCATCTGCGCGAAGGTCGCGTTGGTCTGCGCCTTGGTCGAGCCCGGCGGCAGCTGCACGATCGCCAGCGCATAGCCCTGGTCTTCTTCCGGCAGGAAGCTGCCCGGCATGCGGGTGAACAGGAAGCCGCACAGCGCCGTGAGCACCACGAACAGGATCATCCAGCGCGGCGCGTGCTTCACCGCCGAGGTGATGTGGCCCACGTAGGTGCCGCTGACCTTGTCGTAGTACTTGTTGAACGTGCGGTAGACCACGTTCGGTTCGCCGTGCGTGGCCTTCAGGAAGGTCGCGCACAGGGCCGGGGTGAAGCCCAGCGCCAGGAACGCCGAGAACGCCATCGCAATGGCAATCGTCAGTGCGAACTGCTTGTAGATCTCACCCGCGGCACCGCCCTGCAGCGCCGAGGGAATGAACACCGCCGCCAGCACCACGGTGATGGCCACCACCGCGCCGGTGATCTGGGTCATGGCTTTCTGGGTGGCGGCCTTGGGCGGCAGCTTCTCCTCGGTCATGATGCGTTCGACGTTCTCGATGACCACGATCGCGTCATCGACCACGATGCCGATCGCCAGCACCATCGCAAACAGGGTGAGCTGGTTGATGGTGAAGCCGATGATGCTCATGCCCAGGAAGGTGCCCAGCAGGGCGACCGGGATGACCAGCGTCGGAATCAGGGTGGCGCGGAAGTTCTGCAGGAAGATCAGCATCACCAGGAAGACCAGCACGATCGCTTCGATCAGGGTCTTGACCACTTCCTCGATCGAGATCTTGACGAAGGTGGTGCTGTCGTACGGCGAGAACCAGGTGACGCCGGCCGGGAAGGTGGACTGAAGCTCGTCCATCTTGGCGGTGACCGCGTTGGCCACGTTCAGTGCGTTGGCACCGGGCAGCAGCTGGATCGCGAAGGCACCGGTCGGCTTGCCGTTGTACTGGGTATCGAAGCCGTAGTTGCTGGCGCCGAACGCGATGCGTGCCACGTCCTTGAGCAGCACCCGCGAGCCGTCGGCATTGGCGCGCAGGATGATGTTCTCGAACTCCTCCGGCGAGCTGAAGCGACCTTCGGCCGACACCGTGGCGGTGAAGTTGTGGCCCGGCGGGGACGGGTCCGAACCCAGCGAACCGGCCGCGAACTGCACGTTCTGGGCCTTGATCGCGGCCAGCACCTGCGTGGCCGACAGGTTGAAGCCCTGCATGCGCTCGGGGTTGAGCCAGATGTTCATGGCGTACTCGGCACCGAACTGCTGGGTGCTGCCGACGCCGGGAATACGCGAGATCTGGTCGAGCACGCGCGAACCGACGATGTCGTTGAGCGCATCGCGGGTGATCGATTCCCGATCGGACTGCAGCGCCACCACCTTCAGGAAGCCGGCGTTGGCCTTGGCCACCACCACGCCCTGCTGGGTCACTTCGCTGGGCAGGCGGGGCGTGGCCAGCGACACCTTGTTCTGCACCTGCACCTGGGCGATGTCCGCGTCGGTGCCGGTTTCGAAGGTCAGCGTGATGGTCGCCCGGCCGTTGGAGGCCGACGAGGAGCTGAAGTACAGCAGGTGATCGATACCGGTCAGCTGCTGCTCGATCACCTGGGTGACCGACTTTTCGGTGGTGTCGGCGCTGGCGCCGGGGTAGGTGGCGCTCACCGTCACCTGGGGCGGTGCGATGCTCGGGTAGGACTCCACGCCCAGACCCAGGATCGAGATCACGCCCGCAAGCGAGATCAGGATCGCGACCACCCAGGCGAATACCGGGTGTTCAATGAAAAATTTAGGCATGACGGATGGTCCCCGTTACTGCTTGGTCGGTTCGGCGGCCGGAGCGCCATCGGACGGTTTGGCTGCCGCGTCGGCCGGCGCCGCTGCATCTGCCTGGGCGGCCGGCGCCTGGCCGGCGGCGGCCGGTGCAGCACCCGCGGGGGCCTGGCCGTTGCCGTTCGGCGCGGTCGGGGTCCAGGGCTTGGCCGTGGCCGGCGCCCCTTCCTTGACCTTCTGCACACCGGCCACGATCACCTGGTCGCCCGGCTCCAGGCCGCTGCTGACCAGCCAACCGCTGCCCTGCTGGCCTTCGGTCACCACGTTCTTGCGCACCACCTTGCCATCCTTGCCCACCACCATGACGTAGCCGCCGATGGTGTCGCGCTGCAGCGCCTGCAGCGGCACCAGGAAGGCGTTCTTGCGCTCACCCAGTACTGCCTGGAAGCTGACGAAGGAGCCCGGCAGCAGGATCTTTTCCGGGTTCGGCAGCACCGCGCGCAAGGTCACCGCGCCGGTGGCGGGGTCGACCACGGCCGAGGAGTAATCCAGCGTGCCCGGCTGGTCGTACATCGTGCCGTCGGAGAGCTTCACCTGCACCGTAGACTTGCCGTCGCCGCTCAGCGACACCGCACCGGCCGCCTGGGCCCGGCGCAGCTGGGTGAGCTCGTCCGAGCTCATCGAGAAGTTCACGTACAGCGGGTCGAGCTGGTCCACGGTGGTCAGCAGGGTGATGTCGCCCTGGCCGACCAGCGCGCCTTCGGTGACCTGCTGCTTGCCGGCGCGGCCGTCGATCGGCGAGGTCACCTGGGCGTAGCCGAGGTTGATCTTCGCGTTGGACAGCGAGGCCTGCGCCTGCTGTACCGCCGCGGCAGCGGTACGCTCGGTGGCTTCGGCGGTATCCAGGTCCGACTTGGAGACGAACTGCTTGGGCGCCAGCGAACGGGCGCGGGCGGCGGCCGCCTTGGCGTTGGCATAGGTGGCCTGTGCCGAGGCCAGTTCGGCCTGCGAGGCATTCAATGCGGCCTGCAGCGGCGCCGGGTCGATCAGGAACAGCACCTGGCCCTGCTTGACGTCCTGGCCTTCCTGGTAGACGCGCTTGAGCAGCACGCCCGGCACGCGGGCACGCACGTCGGCGCTGCGGTACGGCGACAGGCGGCCGACCAGCTCACGCTGCAGCGGCAGGGTATCGGTCTTGGCCTCGATCACGCCCACTTCCGGCGGCGGGGGCGTCTGTTGTTCCGGCTTCTTGCAGGCGGTCAACGCGACGGCGACTGCGCACGTCAGGGCAAGGGTGCGGAGTGGGGCGATCATCAGGAGAAACTCCGGTGTTGGTTTGAATGCACTATCGGAAGCGCGTCCGGCGCCGCGAATGCGCGCAGGAAGCTGTCCACGGAAAATTCGGCCCAGCGGCGCCGCTGCGAGGCGTCTGCACGATGGGGGGTATGGAACCGCTGTTTCTCCAGATCCAGGCCGGCGATCATGCTTAATAGCAGTTCGGCCATGAAGTGCGGGTCGTCATGGCGGAGCAGGCCGCGCTGGATGCGCAGGTGCAACCATTCAGCGAGGTGAAGGGCGAGTGCGCCCGCGCCGTCGCGGTACAGGGCCTGGGCTTCCTGCGGAAACTGGGCCGATTCGGCCGCGATCAGCCGGCAGGCCTGTGCCACGTGCGGCTCATTGAAGTGGTCCACGTAGTCCGAGGCGAACTGCAGCAGGCTGCCGCGCAGGTCCTCCCCGTCCAGTGCGCGCAGGCCGGCAGTGGCCCGGCACAGGTGGCGCTGCAGGACCCGGCGCAACAGTTCCTGCTTGCTGCCGTAGCGGCTGTAGAGGGTCTGCTTGGAACAGCCGGCATGCTGGGCAACCGATTCCATGCTCAGCTGCATGCCCTGGACCGCCATCAGATCGCGCACGGCATCGAACACGCGGTGATCGCGCGCATCGAGCGAGGCGACGGCAGGGGTGGGGGAGTTCACGCGGTGGACTATACCGTCCAGTTCAGAATTGGAGAAGCATTGCTTTTGGCACTGTCTCTCGCCGCATCGTCAAGTTGCCACACAAGCGGCCGATGCTTCGCAGGGAGATGTGTCGAGCATGTGATCCATACCGCGCCGGATTGATGACGCGCGACGTAAACGGCACCCAACCCGAATTTCCTTATTCCGTCCTGCAGCAAGGCCTTTTTGTGCGGTAGGGCTACAATTTCATCTTTCCAACTGGGCAACACGCATCGCTCTGCCATGAAACCGCAAAAAACAGCAGCCAAGACCGTGAAAAAAACGACCAAACCAGCCGATACGCAGACTGTTTCACCAGTGGGCTTCTCGCTGGAGCCGGTGTACACGGCCTTGCGCAAGCGTTACCCGGCGGCCGGGCAGGCCGAGGCAGTGGCGTTCGCCGCCGATTTCTACAAGCGCATGGAAGCGGACGAGTTCCCGCACCACACCGCTGAAGAATGGGCCGCGCTTGCCGCCGACACGCTCGAATTCGCACGCACGCGCAAGGCCGGCAAGGCCAATGTGCGCGTGTTCAACCCGACCCTGAAGGCCAACGGGTGGGAATCGCTGCACACCGTGCTGCAGATCGTCAACGACGACATGCCGTTCCTGGTGGATACGGTGACGATGTCGCTGGCCGAACATGGCGTGGGCGTGCACGTGCTGGGCCACCCGGTGCTGCGCTTCACCCGCGACAAGGCCGGCAAGCTGTCTGCCGTGGGCGAAGGCACCGCCGAGTCGGTGATGCTGCTGGAAATCGACCGCCAGCCGGCCGAGGCCATGGCCGACGTCGAAGCGGCCATCGTCAAGGCGCTGGACGAGGTCCGCGCCATCGTGGGTGACTGGGAGGCGATGCGCAGCAAGGCGCTGGCGCTGGCCGACGACCTGGGTACCCGCCAGTTGCCGATCGATGCCGCCTCGCGCGCCGAGGCGCAGGAATTCCTGCGCTGGGCCGCCGACAACCACTTCACCTTCTTCGGTTACCGCGAATACCGCGTCGAGAAGGACGGCAAGGAAGAGGTGCTGGCGCCCGTCAACGCCACCGGCCTGGGCCTGATGCGCGGCAAGGACAAGTCCGCCGCGCGCCCGGTCAAGACCCTCGCCGCGCAGGGGCTCAACGCCACCACGGGGCTGAAGGACGCGCTGATCCTGACCAAGACCAACGCGCGTTCGCGCGTGCACCGCGCCGGCTACATGGATTACATCGGCGTGCTGGAATTCGACGCCAAGGGCAAGATCATCGGCGAACAGCGCTTCCTGGGCCTGTTCACCTCCAGCGCCTACAACCGCCGCCCGTGGGAAATCCCGCTGGTGCGCCAGCGCCACGAATACGTGATGAAGCAGTCCGGCCTGGCCCCGGCCAGCCACAGCGGCAAGGCGTTGCGCCACATCCTGGAAACCCTGCCGCGCGAAGAACTGTTCCAGTCCAGCGAGGACGAGCTGTTCCGCACCGCCATGGGCGTGCTGGGTCTGCAGGAACGCGTGCGCAGCCGCCTGTTCCTGCGCCGTGACAAGTACAGCCGTTTCATCTCCGCGCTGGTGTACCTGCCGCGCGAGCGCTTCAACACCGACGTGCGCCTGCGCATCGAGGCGATGCTCAAGGATGCCCTGCAGGGCGAGTACGTGGACAGCTCCGTGGTCCTCGGCGAATCGCCGCTGGCCCAGGTGCACCTGATCGTGCGCCCGAAGGCGGGGCAGACCCTGGAAGTGGATACCAGCGCGCTGGAGCAGAAGCTGGCCCAGGTGCTGCGCAACTGGCAGGACGACCTGCGCGAAGCGCTGGTGGCCCGCCACGGTGAAAGTGAAGGCCTGCGCATTGCCGCCCGTATCGGCAAGGCACTGCCGGCCGGTTACATCGAAGATTCCAGCACCGAAATCGCGGCCAACGATGTCAGCCAGCTCGATGCGCTGACCGGCCCGGACGACCTGCGCCTGAGCCTGCAGGCCGTGCACCGCGAAGAAGGCGACGGCCTGCGCCTGAAGCTGTACCGCCAGCTGGACGACATTCCGCTGTCGGACGCGCTGCCGATGATGGAAAACATGGGGCTGCGCGTCATCGCCGAGCGCCCGTACCGCCTCACCGTCGACAACGCGCCGGTGTACGTGCAGGACTTCGAAGTGGAATCGGTGGCCGGTGCGATCGACGCGCCGAGCGTCGACGCCGCCTTCGGTGAGACCTTCGCCCGGGTCTGGCACGGCGACGCCGAGAACGACGGCTTCAACCGCCTGGTGCTGGCCGCCGGCCTGCATTGGCGCCAGGTGGCGATGCTGCGTGGCTACTGCAAGTACCTGCTGCAGACCGGCGTGCCGTTCTCGCAGGCCTACGTGGAAGGCACCTTCACCCGTTACCCGCTGCTGGCCCGCCTGCTGGTGGAGCTGTTCGAAGCCCGCTTCGACCCGGCAACCGGGCACGAGGGCAAGGAGGCCATCGCCGAAGGCCAGGCCGACCTGCGCGCGCACCTCGACGTGCTCGCCGGTGGCGACGAAGCCACCCTGAAGGTGCTCAAGACCGTGGTCGATGCCCGCAAGGGCGACCGCAAGGCACAGATGGACGCCGCGCGCGACGCACTGATCAAGCTGATGGACCGCGTCTCCAGCCTGGACGAAGACCGCATCCTGCGCAGCTTCATGGGCGTCATCGACGCCACCCTGCGTACCAGCTACTACCAGACCGATGCGCAGGGCCATCACGGCCATGTCATCAGCTTCAAGTTCGATTCGGCACTGGTGCCGGACCTGCCCAAGCCGCGTCCGTACCGCGAAATCTTCGTGTATGGCCCACGCGTGGAAGGTACCCACCTGCGTTTCGGTGCCGTGGCCCGTGGCGGCCTGCGCTGGTCGGACCGTCGTGAAGACTTCCGTACCGAAGTGCTGGGCCTGGTCAAGGCGCAGATGGTCAAGAACACCGTCATCGTGCCGGTCGGCGCGAAGGGCGGTTTCTTCGCCAAGATGCCGCCGGTGAACGGCGACCGCGACGCGGTGTTCGCCAACGGCGTGGCCTGCTACAAGCTCTTCATCCAGGGCCTGCTGGACATCACCGACAACATCGTCAACAACAAGATCGTGCATCCGGTCGACGTGGTCCGCCACGACATGGACGACCCGTACCTGGTGGTGGCGGCCGACAAGGGCACCGCGACCTTCTCCGACATCGCCAACGGCCTGGCCATCGCGCACGGCTTCTGGATGGGCGACGCGTTCGCCTCGGGCGGCTCGGTCGGTTACGACCACAAGGGCATGGGCATCACCGCACGCGGTGCGTGGGAGTCGGTCAAGCGCCACTTCCGTGCGCTGGGCCGTGACAGCCAGAGCCAGGATTTCACCACGGTGGGTGTCGGCGACATGTCCGGCGACGTGTTCGGCAACGGCATGCTGCTGTCGCGCCACATCCGCCTGCTGGCCGCCTTCGACCACCGCCACATCTTCCTGGACCCGAATCCGGATGCGGCGACCTCGTTCATCGAACGCGAGCGCATGTTCACCGTGCCGCGCTCGAGCTGGGCGGACTACGACGCCAAGCTGATCAGCAAGGGCGGTGGCATCTTCCCGCGCACGCTGAAGTCGATCGAGATCACCCCGCAGGTGCGTGAGGCGCTGGGCCTGGACGACAACGTCAAGGCGCTGTCGCCGAACGATCTGATGAGCGCGATCCTGAAGGCCCCGGTGGACCTGCTGTGGAACGGCGGCATCGGCACCTACGTCAAGGCCGCCACCGAGCAGCACAGCGACGTGGGCGACCGTGCCAACAACGCGCTGCGTGTCAATGGTGGCGAGCTGCGCTGCAAGGTGGTGGGCGAGGGCGGCAACCTGGGCATGACCCAGCTGGGCCGCATCGAAGCCGCCCAGGCCGGCGTGCTGCTCAACACCGACTTCATCGACAACTCGGCCGGTGTGGACACCTCCGACCACGAAGTCAACATCAAGATCCTGCTCAACGATGTGGTGCGCGCCAAGAAGTTGACCGTGGAGGCGCGCAACAAGCTGCTGGCGTCGATGACCGACGAAGTGGCCGAGCTGGTGCTCAACGACAACTACCGCCAGAACCAGGCCCTGAGCCTGATGGAGCGGATGGCGGTCAAGCGCCTGGGCTCCAAGCAGCACTTCATCCGCACGCTGGAGAAGCAGGGCCTGCTGGATCGCCAGATCGAGTTCCTGCCGTCCGACGCGGAGCTGTCGGCACGCAAGGCGCGTGGCCAGGGCCTGACCCGTCCGGAGCTGTCGGTGCTGCTGTCGTATTCCAAGCTGGTGGCCTTCCAGCAGCTGCTGGAATCGGACATCCCGGAAGATCCGTACCTGTCCAAGGAACTGCTGCGTTACTTCCCGACGCCGCTGCAGAAGAAGTACGCCGACGCGATGGAGCGTCACCGCCTGAAGCGCGAAATCATCGCCACGGCCGTGACCAACCAGACCATCAATCGCATGGGCGCCACGTTCCTGATGCGCATGCAGGAAGACACCGGCCGCACCATCGCCGAGGTCGCCAAGGCCTACACGATCAGCCGTGAAACGCTGGATGCACGCGCGCTGTGGGCGCAGATCGACGCCCTCGACGGCACGCTGCCGGAGTCGGTGCAGATCGATGCGCTGGAAGTGATCTGGAAGCTGCAGCGTTCGTTCGTGCGCTGGCTGCTGTTCCGCCCCGGCGCGATGCCGGGCATCACCGAGGCGGTGAACCGCTACCAGGCGCCGTTCAATGACATCCGCGTGGCGTCGGGGGTGCTGCCCGATTCGCAGCGGCCGGCGTATGAGGCGAGCGTGCAGGAGTGGAAGGAGAAGGGCCTGCCGCCGGCACTGGCACAGCAGCTCTCCGAGCTGCAGTTCCTGGAACCGGCGTTCGACATCATCGAACTGGCCCGTACCCGCAAGCTCAAGCCGGTGGACGTCTCCAAGGTCCACTTCCGCCTGGGCGACGCGCTGCAGCTGCCGTGGCTGTTCGAGCAGATCGACGCGCTGGAGGTCAACGGCCGCTGGCACGCGGTGGCCCGTGGCGTGCTGCGCGACGAGCTGGCCGCCCACCACCGCAATCTGGCCGCCCAGGTGCTGTCCACGAAGGGTGGCAGTGCCGAGGCCAAGGTAGCGGCGTGGATCGGTCGCGACGACAGCAGCCTGCGCTTCACGCTGTCGATGCTGCAGGAGCTGGCCGAGCAAAAGACGCTCGACTACCCGACGGTATCGGTGGCGGTCCAGCGCCTCGGCCAGCTGGCCGCGCACGGCGCCTAACGCCCGCGGTAGTGCCGGGCTCTGCCCGGCAATGGCAACATGACAAGGCCCCGCCATTGGGGGGGCCTTTTCTTTGAGGCAAAAGCGCCTTCGTCTGGCGGTCTACGGGTGGATGGCCGGCGGGTGCGGGGGTACGGGACACGCCGTGAACCCATCCCTGGGGGCTCGTAGAAAACATCCATGTTTTCTGCGGTCCCGTACCCCCGCACCCGCCGACCCTCCAACAGTGGGTCGGTGTCCACGGGAAGAGCGTAGGGACACGCCATGCGTGTCCAGGCCGCGACCGGGTATGCTTCCAACACATGCCATTCGCAGAAACCCCATGAGCGATACCCCCCGCATCGCCTTTCTTGCCAGTGCTACCGAGGCGGCCCAACAGGCCCGCACGGTGCTGGTTGCCCGCTATGGCGACCACGCGCCGGAACAGGCGGATGTGCTGTGCCCGCTGGGTGGCGACGGCTTCATGCTGCAGACCCTGCATCGCCACGGCGCGCTGGGGCTGCCGGTGTTCGGCATGAAGCTGGGTACCGTTGGGTTCCTGATGAACCAGTACCGCGAAGACGACAATGATCTGCCTGCGCGGCTGGCCGTGGCCGAGCCGGCCAACCTGCGCCCGCTGGAAATGCTGGCGCTGACCGAATCGGGCACCACCACGGGATCGCTGGCCTACAACGACGTGTCGCTGCTGCGCCAGACCCGACAGGCCGCGCATATCGGCGTGGACCTCAACGGGCAGGAGCGGGTGGCCGAATTGATCGGCGATGGCGTGCTGGTCGCCACGCCGGCCGGCAGCACCGCCTACAATTACTCCGCACACGGCCCGATCCTGCCGCTGGGCTCGCACACTATCGCACTGACCCCGCTGGCCCCGTACCGGCCGCGGCGCTGGCGTGGCGCGATCCTGAAGGCGGACACCGAGGTGCGCTTCCGCGTGCTCGACCCCTACAAGCGCCCGGTGAGCGTCACCGCCGATTCGCATGAGACCCGCGATGTGGTCGAAGTGACCATCCGCGAGTCGCGCGAGCGCCGGGTGACCCTGCTGTTCGATCCGGAACACAACCTGGAAGACCGGATCCTCAGCGAACAGTTCATGTTTTGAAGGATTTTTGACCGCCATGGGCGACAACACCCCCCGTTTGCTGACCGTCGCGGTGACCTCGCGCGCGCTGTTCGACCTGGAAGAGGGCCATGCGCTGTTCGAGGCCGAGGGCGTGGATGCCTACGCCGAGTACCAGCGCAAGCACGAAGATGACGTGCTGCGTCCCGGCGTGGCATTCCCGGTGGTGCGCAAGCTGCTGGCCCTGAACCAGGGCCAGTCGCCCGAGTCGCCGCGGGTGGAAGTGATCCTGCTCTCGCGCAACTCGGCCGACACCGGCCTGCGCATCTTCAACTCCATCCAGCACTACGACCTGGGCATCATCCGCGCGACATTCACCGCCGGCGAGCCGACCTGGCCATACGTGAAGCCGTTCGGCACCGATCTGTTCCTGTCGGCCAATCCCGAATCGGTGCGGCGCGCGCTGCGCCATGGCATCGCGGCGGCCACGATCCTGCCCAAGCCACCGGGCGAGACCATCGCGGCGGCCGAGCAGGTGGACCTGAGCAAGCCGCTGGGCCAGCTGCGCATCGCGTTCGATGGCGATGCGGTGATCTTCGGCGATGAAAGCGAGCGCATTTCGCGCGAGCAGGGCGTGGAGGCGTTTGGCCGCCATGAGCGCGAGAACGCGCGCGAGCCGCTGAGTGGCGGTCCGTTCCGCAACTTCCTGTCGGCCCTGCACACGCTGCAGGCGGTGTTCCCGTCGGGCGAGGACGCGCCGATCCGCACCGCGCTGGTTACCGCGCGCTCGGCACCGGCGCATGAGCGGGTGATCCGCACCCTGCGTGAATGGGGCGTGCGCCTGGACGAGGCGCTGTTCCTGGGCGGCCGCCACAAGGGTCCGTTCCTGGAGGCGTTCGGCGCGGATATCTTCTTCGACGATTCGCAGCACAACATCGACAGCGCCCGCCAGCATCAAAGCGTGGCCGCCGGGCATGTGCCGCACGGCGTGGCGAACGACTGAAGGCGGTCACGACCGTTGGTCGTGACGCCGATCAATCCAACGGCAACTCGATATTCACCAGCTTCCACACCAATCCCTGCCGCTGCAGGACGAACACCACCGGTGCCCCCTGCGGCGTGTGGGTGGTGGCGGTGAAGCGTGACGTGGACTCGAACCGGTGGCGCGCGCCCTCCAGCGGTCGCGCCGCGCGGGGCGCCGCGTAGGCGTCGTTGCTTTCCAGGTCATTGCTGGCGCGCTTCCACAGCGTGTGGCCTTCCAGCAGCGCGCTGATGCCGGTTGGCGTCACCATCGCGTCCACCGCGGTCCCGCTCAGGCGCTGGCCGGCCGTCAGCAGCAACGCACCCACCAGGTTCGACTGCACGTCGGGGCCGGCGCGGCGCACCATGTAATCGTCCAGCTGCGCGCGCAGGTTGGCCCGCAGCATCGGAAAGTCGACATACTGGTCCAGCCGCGCGGTGTCGCGCTGTTCAACCGCGTTGGCCAGGCCACGCAGGGTCAGGTAGGGCCCACTGACCAGCCAGCCGGCCAGCAGCACCACGATCAAGCCCAGCAGCAGAAGCAGCTTCTTCATGGCGCCACCTTGCCGCAGCAAGCGTCAAGATTTGGTAGAGCCACGCCGCGCGTGGCTGCGCGACCCACCCTCAAAACTCCAGATCCAACGCCGCACACAGGTAATCCACGAACGGCCCCAACGTCACCAGATCCTTGGCCAGGGTCTGCCGCAGCTTCGGCCCGGTCATGGTGGCATCGTCCAGCGAACGCCAGAACACCCAGTTGCGATGCTTCAGATCGTCGATGAATTCGAAGTCCGGCTCGAACCCGCGCGGGGCGCGCACCAGCTTCTCGCTCTCCTCGAAATCGAACTTCCTGCGCAGCGCCGGCGCGTGCGCGGCGGCCTTCCAGGCACCGGGGTTGTCCACGATGAAATGGCGCACCTTGCGCTGGGTGGCCGGCTCCGGGTGCCACAGGCCGGCGCCGACGAAGCTTTCGCCCGGCTGCAGGTGCAGGTAGAACGACGGCGCCGGCACCTGCTTGCGCCGCTCATGGAACAGGCGCGCACCCTGCCAGCTCTTGTAGGGCGACTTGTCGTTGGAGAAGCGCGCGTCGCGATAAATGCGGAACAGCGAGCCGCCCACGCCGCGCGGGTCGGAACGGAAATGCGGGCTGACGGCGGCCAGGTCCGGCTGCAGGTCGGTGATCAGGCGCAGGAACGGCTGCCGCACGTGTTCCTCGTACTTCGCCTTGTGTTCGTTGAACCAGGTCTTGTCGTTGTTGCGCGCCAGGCCACGCAGGAAGGTGAAACTGGCGGGGCTGAAATAGCTGCTCACAGGCTCTGCTCCAGTTGGGTGCCCCAGTCGCCCAGCTGCTGCAGCAGGGCGAGCTTGGCGGGATCGGCGGCATGTTCGACGGCCAGGGCGTCCAGCTGCGCGCGGAACTCGGGCAGGGTCTGCTCGCCCAGCGCGGCATCGCCCAGCAGGCGCTGCCGCCGGTAGTCATTCCAGCGCCCGTGCTCGGCCGCATCCAGCGTCTGCGGGTGGTTGCGCGCGCGGTAGCGGAACAGCAGCTCGGGCATGCGCGGGTCCTTGAGCCGCTCGGCGAAGCCGGCAAGCTCCGATGGCGGGCTGGTGCGCAGGCGGGTCATGAGCGCCTTGTCGCCGTCGGCCAGGAAGCCGTCGTAGAGCGAGGCGTCCACGTCGCTGACCGTGGCCGTTCGCTCGCCGCCATACACCTGTCGCACCTTCTCGACCAGCGCCGGACCGGCATCGCGCACGCGTGCGGCGTTGGTTTCCACCAGGGCCACGTCGATGCCCATCCGGGCGTGGTCGGCCGGGCGCAGATGGTTCCAGGCGACCAGCGCCGGCACCTTGTTCAGATGCACTTCCTTGAGGGGCACCCGCTGCTCGCCCTCGGCCAGGTCCGCCGCCCGCGTGTACAGGCGGGCGGCCAGCGTGTCGGCCGGCAGCGCGAGCAGTCCGTCGATGTCGCCTTCCAGGTCCAGCGCGATGACCCGGTTGTTGATGTACGGGTGCCGCGCGATCGGCAGCACCGGCGCGGCGCACATGCGCTGGGCGGGGTAGCGCATGGACACATGCAGCACCGGCTGCATTGCGTCCACGTCCAGCAGGCTGCCGACGAAGCGCTTGTCGCGCAGCTTCAGCGCGTAGTCCCACAGCCGCGGCTGCGACTGCTTGAACAGCCGCGCCATGCCGATGGTGGCGTGCACGTCCGACAGCGCCTCATGCGCATCGCCCTGCCGGACGTCATTGGCCACGGCCAGGTGTTCGAGCTTGAACGAGGTGGCGCCATCCTCGCGTTGCGGCCACACGATGCCGTCGGGGCGCAGCGCGTGCACCAGCCGCAGCATGTCCAGCAGGTCCCAGCGCGAATTGCCGTTGCGCCACTCGCGCTCGTAGGGATCGAAGAAGTTGCGGAACAGGCCGTGGCGCACGAACTCGTCGTCGAAGCGCAGCGTGTTGTAGCCCAGCGTGCAGGTGCCCGGCCGCGCCATCAGGTCGTTGATGCGCGAGAACGCCTCGGCCTCGCTCACGCCTTCGGCCGCCGCATGCTGCGGGGTGATGCCGGTGATCAGCGTGGCGATGGGCGAGGGCAGCAGGTCGTCGGCCGGCTTCACGTAGAAGCTCACCGGTTCGTCGACGATGTTCAGGTCGGGATCGGTGCGGATCGCCGCGAACTGGGCCACGCGGGTGCGGCGCGGGTCCTGGCCGAAGGTTTCCAGGTCATAGAACAGGAAGCTGTCGGCCATCAGTGCGCGCCCTCCAGGACGGTCAATTGCTCATGCACCACGCGCTCCAGTGCGTCCCAGTCGATGTGCTCCAGCGTGTCGTGGCCGGCGGTGGCGTCTTCCAGGATGCGCCGCTGCAGCTCGGTGCGCTCCAGCGCCACCGCGTACGGCGTGTGCAGGAAGGTGACCATGGTGTAGTGCGGCACGAAGCGGGTCGGCCAGCGCGCCTGCAGCGCCTGCTCCAGCTCGCGCTGCAGCAGGAAGGCCGGATCGGCCACGCGGTCGCGCATTTCCAGGTAGTTCTCCAGCGCCATCTGCTGGATCGCCTCGGCGTTGGGCTTGCGGTCGCGCTCGAACGCGGCGAACGCCTCGGCCAGGCTGTCCTGTTCCAGCAGGTGGCCGGCCAGGGCGACGCAGTCCTCGAACGCGCAGTTCATGCCCTGGCCGTGGAACGGCACCATGGCATGGGCGGCGTCGCCGATCAGTACCGCGCGGCCCTGCAGGTGCCACTGGCGCAGGTGCAGGGTGCCAAGCAGGCCCGGCGGATGCTCTTCCCAGTCGCGGCGCAGGTTCGGAATCAAGGCCAGCGCATCGGGGAAATCGCGCGCGAACAGCGCCTCGGCTTCGGCACCGCTGTTGGTGGTGGCGAAACTGGGGTTGCCTTCGTTGGGCAGGAACAGGGTGACGGTGAACGTGCCTTCGTCATTGGGCAGCGCGATGCACATGTAGTTGCCACGCGGCCAGATGTGCAGCGCGTTGGCCTCGATGCGGAAGCCGCCGTCTGCGGTCGGCGGAATCTCCAGCTCCTTGTAGGAGTGATCGAGGAAGGCAATGCGCTCGTCCAGTGGGTGCTTGCGGTTCATCGCCGCGCGCAGCGCCGAGCCGGCACCGTCGGCGCCGATCAGCGTGTCGAAGCGGATGTCGTGCGGGTGGTCGTTGCGGTCGTCGATGAAGCGCGCGTAGCCGGCATCGAAATCCACGGTGTGCAGGCGGCGGTGGAAGTGCACCTGCGCGCCGGCATCTTCGGCCAGCTGCAGCAGGGTGGTGTTGAGGTCCTTGCGGTGGATCGACCAGATCACCTCGCTGTCGTCGCGGCCGTAACGCTGCAGCTGCGGCTCGCCGTGGCGCGGGTGCACCATGCGCCCACGCATCATGACCGCCTTGGCCATGACCGCGGCTTCCACGCCGGCCTGGCGCAGCGCGTTGCGACCGCGCTCGGCCAGGGCCAGGTTGATCGAACGGCCGGACTCGTAGTCGCTGATGCGCGGGTCGCCACGGCGTTCGTACAGGGTGATGCGCCAGCCCTGGCGGGACAGCAGGATGGCCAGCAGGGAGCCGGCCAGGCCCGCGCCGATGATGCTCAGGGAGCGGTGGGGGGTAGCAATCAAGGGCGGATCCGCGCGGCGAAGGGGGGAGGGCTCACAGTCCGGCCCAGGATTCCACTTCCTCGACGAAGTGGTGCAGGTCAAGGTAGCGGTTGTACAACGGCGTCGGTGAGATACGGATCACGTCGGGCTCGCGCCAGTCGCCCAGTACGCCCACGGTCTGCAGGTACTCGAACAGGTTGCGGCCACGCTCGCGGCCATCCACGACACGCAGTGACAGTTGGCAGCCACGGCGTTCCGGCTCGCTCGGGGTGAGCACCTCGAGCACGCCGGGCAGGCGGGCGCGGACCAGCGCATCGAGCAGGCCGGTGAGCTGCAGCGACTTGTCGCGAAGGGCCTGGATGCCGCCCGCCTTGTCGACCACGTCCAGCGCCGCACGCAGCGGGGCCAGGCCGAGCACGGGCGGGTTGCTGAGCTGCCAGCCTTCGGCACCGACGGCCGGCACGAACTGGGGCGCCATCTTGAAGCGGGTGGCTTCTTCGTGGCCCCACCAGCCGGCGAAGCGCGGCAGGGTGGTGTCGCGGTGGTGGCGCTCGTGCACGAAGCAGCCGGCCACGGCGCCCGGGCCGCTGTTGAGGTACTTGTAGTGGCACCACACGGCGAAATCGGGCGCGATGTCGTGCAGCTGCAGCGGCACGTTGCCAACCGAATGGGCAAGGTCAAAACCGACTCGCGCGCCCTGCAGGCGGGCCATGCGGGTGATCGCGTCCAGGTCGAACACCTGGCCGCTGCGGTACTGCACGCCGGGCCACAGCACCAGCGCCAGGCGCGGGCCGTGTTCGGTGATGGCGCGCTCGATGGCCTGCAGCGAAATGGTGCCGTTGGGCTCGTCGGGCTGAACCTCGACCAGGTCGGTGGCCGGGTTGAAGCCGTGGAAGCGGAGCTGCGATTCGACCGCGTGGCGATCGGTGGGGAAGGCGCCGGCCTCCATCAGGATCACCGGCCGTTCGGCGGTGGGCCGGTAGAAGCTGACCATCATCAGGTGCAGGTTCACGCTCAGGGTGTTCATGGCGACCACTTCGCTGGGCAGCGCGCCCACGAGGCGGGCCAGCTGGGCGTTGACCAGGCGGTGGTAGCCCAGCCACTGGGTATCGCCGGTGAAGTGGCCTTCCACGGCCAGCGCGCCCCACTTGTCCATCACCTCCTGCACGGCCGTCTTGGCCGCGCGGGGCTGCAGCCCCAGCGAGTTGCCGACGAAGTAGGTCTGGTCGCGGTGGTTGTGCTGCGGGAACACGAACTCGGCGCGCAGGGCGCGCAGCGGGTCGGCAGCGTCCAGGGCGATGGCATGGGTGCGGCTGAGGAGCTCGGACATTTTGTGATCGAGGCTGTCTGTGAACAGACAGTTTATCCGTGTGTCCTGCCTATGGGCTGAATCCGACAGGCGCGGGGGCAAGCCCGTAGCGCCAGGCTCTGCCTGGCTGCCGTTCGCGCAGGAATCAGGTGCCCGGCAGCGGGTCCACATGCCCGCACGCGTCGCACGTGCGCAGGTCCAGCGATGCCTGGTAGTGCTCGAACACCTTCGGCAGGTCGGTTTCGATGTTTTCGAGGGTGAAGTACACCTCGTACAGCTTGTGGTTGCAGCGTTCGCAGAACCACATCACGCCATCGCGCTCATGCGCCAGCCGCTTGCGCTCGACCACCAGCCCGACGCCGCCGGGCGGGCGGCGCGGGGAGTGCGGCACCTTGCCTGGCAGCAGGAAGATCTCGCCGGCGCGGATCGGAATGTCGCGCACCGCGCCGTCTTCCTGGATCTTCAGCAGCATCTCGCCTTCCAGCTGGTAGAACCACTCCGGGCCTTCGTCGTAATGGAAGTCGGTGCGGCTGTTCGGCCCGCCCACCACCATGATGATGAAGTCGCCGTTCTCGATCATCTTGTTGCCCACCGGCGGCTTGAGCAGGTGGCGGTTCTCGTCGATCCAGGCCAGCAGGTTGATCGGGGAGGCGAGCATGGGCGTGTCCGTGGGAAGGGGTCAGTCGCGCTTGCCGCGGCGCGGCACGTGGGCCAGCGCCTGCTCGTAGGCCGCCTGCAGGTCCTCGGGTTGACCGACGTCGATGCCCATTTCGCGCACGCGGCCGTCCTTCAGGCTGTACACCCAGCCATGCACCATCAGCTTCTGGCCGCGGGCCCAGGCGTCCTGCACGATGGTCGAACGGCAGGCGTTGACCACCTGTTCGATCACGTTGAGCTCGCACAGGCGCGCATGCTTCAGCTCGGGCTCGTCGATCGCATCAAGGATCGCGGCGTGCTTCTGGGCCACATCGCCCACGTGACGCAGCCAGTTGTCGGCCAGGCCGACGCGGGTGTTGTTCAGGCTGGCATGCACGCCGCCGCAGCCGTAGTGGCCCACGATCAGGATGTGCTTCACCTTCAGCTGGTCCACCGCGTACTGGATCACGCTCAGGCAGTTGAGGTCGGTATGCACCACCACGTTGGCGACGTTGCGGTGGACGAAGACCTCGCCCGGCGCCATGCCGATGATCTGGTTGGCCGGCACGCGCGAATCGGAGCAGCCGATCCACAGGTATTCCGGGTGCTGCTGCTTGGCGAGCTGGTGGAAGAAGTCCGGGTCTTCCTTCTCGATCCGGTCGGCCCAGTCGCGGTTGTTCTGCAGCAGCTTGTGGATGTCTTTCATCGTTGCGGTACCTCTAGTTTCCAGCGCATCCACTGCGCCAGCTCATGGGAAGCGGGGGAGTCGAGCGCCGACAGCGCGTCGATCACGCTGTGCTGGTTGGCCTCGGGATGGTTCTGGCTGAGCTTGAGCTTGATCTGGGTCTGGTGCGCGCGGAAGCGGAACCCGATGATGCCGCCCAGCATGCGGCGCTGGCGCGGTTCGATCGGCAGCAGGTTCCAGTCGCCGCCCACGCCGGCTTCGTACGTGGCGCTCAGGCGGTCCAACATGCCGATCAAGGCATCCGGATCGGTCACCGGTTCGAGCGTGCCGCGCAGTTCGGCGGCGGCGTAGTTCCAGGTCGGCACCCGCGCCTGTGCTTCTTTATCCGGGTACCAGCCCGGCGACACGTAGCCGTGCGGACCGTGCACCAGCACCAGCGCCGGGCCGGCATGCCCGGCCTGCGGGTTGGGCCGGGCCCAGTGCCCTTCGAGCAGGATGTCCTCGCCGTCGCGCCGGTACACCACCGGCAGCAGGGTCACCTGCGGCAGGCCATCGCCGCCGGTGGTGACCACAGTGACGAACGCATCGCGCGCCAGCAGCCGGTCCAGCCAGGTCAGGTCGGTCTCAACGAAGTCGGACGGGATGAACATCGTCGGTCAGGCACGCGCGCCCAGGTTCTGCACCATGCGACCGTGGAGCTGGTCGTCATGGTCTGCCTGCGGCGGGCGCACCTCGTGCAGGCTGAAGCCGCGGATCAGGGCGTCTTCCTCGTCCAGGCCGTCGTAGGCCACGAATTCGGCGTCGAACAGCTGCGAGCGGGCGGTGTCTTCGCTGTCGTAGCTCAGCGTGTTGCCATCGCTGTCCAGCACTTCGGCGGTGCCGCCGGGACGAACCCGCAGGCGTGCCCAGATCAGAGTGTTGCCCAGGCTGGCGAGGAACCACTGGTCGTGGTGGGCGGTGATGTCGTTCATGTCAGTACCATCGAAAGCAGCCAGAGCAGGGCGGCCATGCCCAGTCCGGCCAGCAGGGTGAGCAGCGACAGCCAGGCCGGCGTGGCCAGCCCCGACAGCGAGCGGTCGGGGGTGTCGCGGTAAGCGCGGCCCAGCAGCCAGCGCAGCGCGTCCGGGCGCAGGAAGGCGCCACTGCCGAAGCGCGTGGCCAGGGCAGGGTGGCGGTCGCGGATATGCACCAGCGTCAGCGGCCAGAAGATCACGAAGGCACTGAACCCGGCGATCGCCACGCCAACGAAACACAGCGCGAAGAACAGGGTCATGGGGTGCGTGCCTCCGGGGTCGGGATCAGAACTCGGCGCTGCCCGGCGCGCGCGGGTAGGGGATCGCGTCGCGGATGTTGCCCAGCCCGCACACGTAGACCACCAGACGCTCGAAGCCCAGGCCGAAGCCGGCGTGCGGCACCGAACCGTAGCGGCGGAAATCGCGGTACCAGCCGTAGTGCGCCGGGTCCAGGCCGAACTGCGCCATGCGCGCGTCCAGCACGTCCAGGCGCTCTTCGCGCTGGCTGCCGCCGATGATCTCGCCGATGCCCGGGGCCAGCACGTCCATCGCCGCGACGGTCTTGCCGTCGTCGTTGAGGCGCATGTAGAACGCCTTGATGTGCTCGGGGTAGTTGGTCACCACCACCGGGCGGCCGATGTGTTCCTCGGTCAGCCAGCGCTCGTGTTCGGTCTGCAGGTCCAGGCCCCATTCGACCGGGAAGTCGAACTTCTTGTCGGCCTTCTGCAGCAGCTTCACGGCCTCGCTGTAGTCGATCTGCTCGAACGGCGCGTTGATGAAGTCTTCCAGCTTCTTGATCGCGTTCTTGTCCACGCGCTCGGCAAGGAAGGCCAGATCGTCGCCGCGCTCGTCGAGCACCGCGCGGAACAGGTACTTCAGGAACTGCTCGGCCAGGCGCGCGTCTTCGGCCAGGTCGGCGAAGGCGATTTCCGGCTCGATCATCCAGAACTCCGCCAGGTGGCGGGTGGTGTTGGAGTTCTCGGCGCGGAAGGTCGGGCCAAAGGTGTACACCTTGCTCAGCGCCAGGCAGTAGGCCTCGACATTGAGCTGGCCGGACACGGTCAGGAAGGTTTCCTTGCCGAAGAAATCGCGGCCGAAGTCGACCTCGCCCTGCGCGTTGCGCGGCAGGTTGGCCATGTCCAGCGTGGAGACGCGGAACATCTGCCCGGCGCCTTCGGCGTCGGAGGTGGTGATGATCGGGGTGCTGATCCAGTTGAAGCCGTTCTGGTGGAAGAACCGGTGCACGGCCTGGGACAGGCAGTTGCGGATGCGGGTGACCGCGCCGAACAGGTTGGTGCGCGGGCGCAGGTGCGCCACTTCACGCAGGAACTCGGCGCTCATCGGCTTGGGCTGGATCGGGTAGGTCAGCGGGTCTTCGACCAGGCCGACGATCTCGATGTCGCTGGCCTGGATCTCGAACGACTGGCCCTTGCCCTGCGACTTCACCAGGGTGCCGCGGGCGATGACCGAGCAGCCCGGGGTGAGCGCCTTGATGGCGTCGAAGTTGCCCAGGGTGTCATTGGCCACCACCTGGATGGGGGCGAAGCAGGAGCCGTCGGTGACATTGACGAAGGCAAGCGCCGCCGAGCCGCGCACCGTGCGCACCCAGCCCCGTACTGTTGCCTCGCCGCCTTCCGGGATCTTCCCGGCAAGCGCATGTTCAACGCTGACCACCGTCATGACTTGAATCCTCTGTTGATCGACTCGATCTCTGAACGAGGAGTTTAACGGTTGCAGCGTTCTGCTTGCGAGGCATTTCTGACTGGGCCGTGGACCTATAATGTGTCTGATCCGCTGGAGTTGCCTGTCATGGCCGTAAGCCTTACCCCTGTTGCCTTTACCCGCGTGCAGAAGTTCGTCGCCCAGACCCCTGGCGCGCTGGGCCTGCGTTTCGGCGTGACCCGCACCGGCTGCTCCGGCTGGGGGCACATCACCGACCTGGCCCGGGATGAACGCCCGGGCGACACCGTCTTCGAGCAGGACGGGGTGCGCATCTACGTCGACGCCGACAGCCTGGGGCTGGTCGACGGCACCGAGATCGACTTCGGCAAGCAGGGCCTGAGCGAGACGTTCACGTTCAGGAACCCCAACGCCACGGCCGAATGCGGCTGCGGCGAGAGCTTCACCACCGAGGCCGACAAGGCCTGACACGGGCGCCGCCTGGCCCCGAAGCCCCGGCCCAGCTTGCCGGGGCGCCAGTTTGCTGCCACAATGCGCGGCTTCCTGCTGATTCTGGCAGGACCCTTGCTCCACCGCGTTCACCTGCGGGGGGCTGTCCGGCCCGACAAGGGCCACATCCGAAAGGTAACAACACATGAGTCGTCATTACGAAGTCGTGTTCATGGTCCACCCGGACCAGAGCGAACAGGTCCCGGCCATGATCGAGCGCTACAAGTCGCTGGTCGAAACCGGTAACGGCACCATCCACCGTCTGGAAGACTGGGGCCGTCGTCAGTTGGCTTACCCGATCCAGAACCTGGTCAAGGCACATTACGTGCTGATGAATATCGAAGTGGATCAGGCCGTGCTGGCCGAACTGACCGAAAGCTTCAAGTTCAACGATGCAGTGCTGCGCAACCTGGTCGTCCTGCGCCCGGGCGCGGACACCGAGCAGTCGCTGATCATGAAGAGCAAGGACGAGAAGGGCGACAAGCCCGAGCGCGGTGAGCGTCGTCGTCGTGATGACGAAGAAGGCGAAACCACCCCCGCCGCTGACACCGATGCCGGCGATGACGCCGCTTCGGCCGCTTAAGGAGCACTGACATGTCCAAGTTCTTCCGTCGCCGCAAGTTCTGCAAGTTCACGGCCGAAGGTGTGAAGGAGATCGACTACAAGGATCTCAACACCCTGCGCCAGTACCTCACCGAGAACGGCAAGATCGTGCCGAGCCGCGTGACCGGTACCAAGTCGAAGTACCAGCGCCAGCTGGCAACGGCCGTCAAGCGCGCCCGTTTCCTGGCCCTGATTCCGTACACCGACAACCACGACGTCTGATGAAGGCGGGCGGCTGCTGGCCGCCCCTTTCGTAGTCTCGACCCCCCCCCCCCGGCAGCAGCCCGCGGTGGGCGGGGTTCCGTTACTTGTAATAGTAAACCAGCCCGCACGGGGGGGGCCGCAACAAACAAAAAAAATTTTTTTAAAAA
>NZ_JBLZQD010000023.1:35481-36344 GCF_049199305.1 Stenotrophomonas sp. PD6
CCCCTAACCCCCCCCCCCCCCCCCCCCCCCGCGGCTGCCGGGGGGGGGGGGGGCCCCCCCCTTGCGCGCCCCCCCCCCCCCCCCCCCGGCCCGCCCGGGGCCGGTGCCGGGTCTACCGTTCGGATATTCGGACAGCCATCCGCTGCGGGGCTCGCCTCGCTAACGAATACATTTTGGAGCTACACCATGAAGCTGATTCTTCTTCAGAAGGTCACCAACCTCGGCGGCCTGGGCGACCTGGTCGACGTGAAGCCGGGCTACGGCCGCAACTTCCTCGTCCCGACCGGCAAGGCCGTTCCGGCCACCACCACCAACGTGGCCGAGTTCGAAGCCAAGCGCGCCGAATACGAAGCCAAGGCCCAGTCGATCCACGCTGACGCCGAAGCCCGCAAGGCCTCGCTGGAAGGCAAGAGCGTCACCATCGCTGCCAACGCGTCGACCGAAGGCAAGCTGTACGGCTCGGTTGGCCCGCGCGACATCGCCGAAGCCTTCACCGCTGCCGGCCTGCCGCTGGAAAAGAGCGAAGTCATCCTGGGCGAAGGCGCCTTCCGCAACGTGGGCGAGTACGAGGTGACCGTTCACCTGCACGCCGACGTCGAAACCACCGTCAAGGTGGTCGTGGAAGCCGAAAAGGCCTGATCCCTGCCGCAAGGCGTGGATCCAGAAAACGGGCGCCCGAAAGGGTGCCCGTTTTTGTTTGTGGATAGTCGGTTTTGCGCTAACAGCAGCGTCTCAATTCGTACGTGCTGGGGCGGCCGCCGGGTAGCCCCGCTCCGGGACACGCCGTGAACCCATCCATGGGGGCTGCTAGAAAACATCCATGTTTTCTAGCGTCCCTCCGGGGGCTACCCGCCGGCCGCCCC
>NZ_JBLZQD010000024.1:0-31630 GCF_049199305.1 Stenotrophomonas sp. PD6
CCCCCAACCCCCCCCCCACTTTCTGACCGGCGCCGCGCTGAGCGATCAACCCCCGCCCAACACGCTCCCCCCCCCCATGGGGCTGTGCGGGGGGGGGCCCCCACCCCGGCGGCCGGGCGCCGGCGTTTCATCGCGCCGGCGCGTGCGGACGTGGACCCGACTCGGTTCGCGCATCCGCTGTTTGCTGCGTTTGCAGACTTCAATGATGTGCTGGTCGCGCCCGACTTTCCGGGCGTGGCTGCGCTCGATCAGCGGCTGGGCGTGCCGGGCAAGCGGCTGGTTGCGCAGGATGAGGACTTGCTGGCCGACGGCCTGCATTACGAACGGCGCATTGCGGCCGGGTGCATCGCCACCCGTGCGGAGAACTGGCACGACCTGTTCAATGCGCTTGTGTGGGCGCGCTACCCGGCGATCAAACAGGCGCTCAACGCGCGCCAGTGCCGCGACCTGGATGGCGAGGGTTCGGTTGGCCGTACCCGTGCCCAGGCGGCGCTGACCCAGTTCGATGAAACCGGTGTGGTTGTGCGGGTGCGTGATGCGGCGTTGGTGCACGCGTGGGACCGGCATGCGTGGGACGAGGTGTTTCCGCAGGGTGCGGAGCACTGGTGCAGTGGCACGATCGCGGTGGCGGCCGTGTTTGGGCACGCGTTGATGGAGCAGGCGTTGTTGCCGTCCCGATTGTTGGTGGGCAAGTGCCTGGTGGTGCAGGGCGATGATGATGCGCAGGCGGTGGAGCAGGTGGCGCGGGCAATCGCGCTGGGTGACGTGCTCAACGACCCGCTGGAACTGCGACCGCTGCCGTTGATGGGCATTCCTGGGTGGCATTCCGATCAGGACGAGGCGTTTTACCGGAATGCAGAATATTTCCGGCCCGTCCGCGAGGGCAGGGAATATCCGGGGCCGCATGGCATTTCGCGGTAGGTTCGGTTCCCAAACGAACGCCGATAACGGTTCAACACCCGGCAACGCATCGCAATGCCGTCCGCGCCGTCCGCGCCATCCATCGACCGTCGGTCAACCCGCGGCCTGCGCCTCGTACTCCACCGCCAGAATCGCGAACCCGGTGCGGCCGCTCGGCAGCTCCACCTCGAACTCGTCGTCCACGCGCTTCTTCAACAGCGCACGCGCCAGCGGCGAGTCGATGCTGATCCAGCCGGCGCCCGCGTCGGTCTCATCCGGGCCCACGATGCGGTAACGGCTGGTATCGCCGCTGTCCACGTTTTCCAGCTCCACCCAGGCGCCGAAGAACACCGCGCGCGGATCAGTTGGCACCGTGTCCACCACCCGCAACGACTCCAGCCGCTTGGTCAGGTAGCGCACGCGCCGGTCGATCTCACCGAGCTGCTTCTTGCGGTAGGTGTACTCGGCGTTCTCCGAGCGGTCGCCCTCGGCCGCGGCGGCAGCCAGTGCCTTGACCACCTCCGGGCGACGAACGCGCCAGAGGTCGTCCAGCTCATTTTTCAATCGCTGATGGCCCTGCGCGGTGATCAGGGCCGTACTCTTTTCCGCCGGGGGACGCCAACGCGACATTCGATCAGCGCTTGCCGCCGAAGATGCCGCCCAGGATGCCGCGCACGATCTGGTTGCCCAGCTTGGTGCCCACGGTCCGGGTGGTCTGCTTGGCCATGGTTTCAATCATGCCCTGGCGGCGCTTGGTGCCGAAGATCGCATCCTTGATCGACTGGCCGAAGCCGCCTTCCTGCGCCTCGTCCTGCTGGCGCGTGCGCGCCTTGGGTGCGTCGGGCTGCTCCACCGCCTTGGCGGCACGCTGGGCCAGCAGTTCGGCTGCCGACTCGCGGTTAACCGCCGTGTCGTAACGGGTGCCGACCGGGCTGCCCGCACGCACCTGCGCGCGTTCGGCCTCGGTGATCGCGCCCATGCGGCAGCGCGGCGGCGCGATCTGGGTCTGCTGCACGGGGGAGGGAATGCCCTTGTCCTGCAGCGTGGAGACCAGCGCCTCGCCGGTGCCCAGCTTGGCCAGCACGGCGGCCACGTCCAGCTTGGGATTGGGGACGAAGGTCTCGGCGGCGGTCTTCACCGCCTTCTGGTCGCGCGGGGTGAACGCGCGCAGCGCATGCTGCACCCGGTTGCCGAGCTGGCCCAGGATGTTGGCCGGCACGTCGTCGGGGAACTGCGAGCAGAAGTACACGCCCACGCCCTTGGAGCGGATCAGCCGTACCACCTGCTCGATGCGCTGCACCAGTGCGGCCGGGGCATCGTTGAACAGCAGGTGGGCCTCGTCGAAGATGAAGACCAGCTTGGGCTTCTCCAGGTCGCCTACTTCCGGCAACGTCTCGAACAGCTCCGACAGCAGCCACAGCAGGAACGTGGAATACAGCCGCGGCTTGAGTACCAGCTGGTCGGCGGCGAGGAGGCCGATCACGCCGCGTCCGTCGTGGTTGACCCGCATCAGGTCGGCCAGTTCCAGCGCCGGTTCGCCGAAGAACGATTCGCCGCCATCCTGCGACAGGCGCAGCAGCGAGCGCTGGATCGCGGCCACCGACTGCGCACTGACCAGGCCGTACTCGGTGGAAATGTCCTTGCGCTCGTCGGCAACCAGGCCGAGCAGGGCACGCAGGTCGTCCAGGTCGAGCAGCAGCAGGCCGCGGTCGTCGGCCAGCTTGAACACGATGTCGAGCACGCCGGCCTGGGTGTCGTTGAGTTCCAGGATGCGGGCCAGCAGGGTCGGGCCCATTTCGCTGACGGTGGTGCGCACCGGGTGGCCCAGCTTGCCGTACAGGTCCCAGAAGATGGTTGGGCTGGCCGCGGGCGCGTAGTCGGGCACGCCAAGGTCGCGTGCGCGCTGCAGCAGCGCCTCGGCGCCGGCGCCGGCAACGGCCAGGCCGGAGACATCGCCCTTCACGTCGGCCAGGAACACCGGCACGCCGATCCGCGAGAAGCCTTCGGCCAGGGTCATCAGGGTGACGGTCTTGCCGGTACCGGTCGCGCCGGCCACCAGGCCATGGCGATTGCCGAACCGGGGTTGCAGGGTCACGGCGATATCGTCGGTGATGCCTTTGCCGAGGAGGATCGGATCCATGGTCAACTCGCTCTGTGGACGTGCTATGTGAATGGGCGGGATTCTAAACGTCGGCGGGTGTCGGTCACCTGACCGGGTTGCCCCGATACGAGTGGCGCGGCTACTCTGCCCCTTCTTTCGCCCACAGTGCCAAAAATGCCCGTTCCTGTCTTGCTTGTCCGTGGTTGGCCGCTGTTGGCGCTTGCCGCCCTGCTTTCCTTCGTGCCCGAGGCCCATGCCCAGCGCGTCTCTGCCCGTGACCGGGTGAAGGTCGAGGCGCTGGAGCAGCGCATGGCCGCGGCCGAGAAGCGCTATGCCAACGCGCTGGTGCTGGTCAACAACGCCGACCCGAAGGGCAAGAACGAAGGCGATGCCGCGCTGGAGGATATGGAAGATGTCATCAGCGCCTGTGTCGCCCAGAAGGGCTGCCAGGTCAGCAACCTGCTGGTGACCTACAAGCGCCTGCTCAAGAACAATGCCGATGCGCGCGATGGCGACGACAGCGACGCGATCGCCAGCGATGGCGGCCTGCTCGAGGCCGACCCGGACCATGTCGGTCCGTTGACCGCCGATGTACCCGAGGCGGCGCGTGCCGCCGCGCTGCTCAACGACAAGCGCCACGCCTTCGACAACATGGTCGAATACAACCCGGCCGTGCAGGCCGGCATCCGCCGCTGGCTGACCGACATGCGCCCGGCGTTGATGAATACCTACGAGAACTACCAGACCCTGCGCGCGGTGATGTGGCCGGAATGGGAAAAGCGCGGCCTGCCCGAGGCGCTGCTGTTCGGGATCATGGCCAAGGAATCCAACGGCCGCGTGCACGCCTCCTCGCGCGCGGGTGCCGCCGGGCTGATGCAGTTCATGCCGGCCACCGGCCGCCGCTTCGGGCTGGGCCCGGACGGCACCGGCTTCGACACCCGCTTCGACGCGCGCAGCGCCGCCGAAGCCAGTGCCAGCTACCTCAACGAACGCATGCGCGAACTCAACAACAACGTGGAACTGTCGCTGGCCGGCTACAACGGTGGCGAAGGCCGCGCCGGGCGGGTGTATCGGCAGAGCGCGGGGCAGAGCTTCTGGGTCGACAGCGTCTACAACCAGTTCCCGGCAGAAACCAAGGACTACGTGCCGATGGTGATCGCCGCGGCGTGGATCTACCTGCATCCGCAGCAGTACGGCGTGGACTTCCCCAAGGTCAGTGCGCAGCCGGCCACCATCCGCCTGGCCAAGTCGACCACCATCTACGAGCTCACCATCTGCCTGGGCAGCACCGGCACCCGCGACGGCTACATGCGCGCGCTGCGCAACCTCAACCCGCGCTACGAGGCCGACGGCTGGATTCCGGCCGGGACGATCATCAACGCCACCACCCGCATTGCCGGGCTGTACAACCGCTACTGCGTGAGCGGCCCGCGCGCCGACCTGGCCCGCACGCTGATCACCGCCGACCTCAATGCCGCCATCGTGCGCCCCACCGCATCCAGCTACACCGGCAATGTGGCGGTCGGCAGCGCGGTGCCGGTGGCGGGCGTGCAGCCCACGGTGCCGGCGACCACGCCGGTCGCGCCGGTGGCCGTGGCCAAGCCCAAGGCCAAGCCGGTACGCAGCCACAAGGTCGGCAAGGGCGAGACCCTGGGCCGGATCGCCGACAAGTTCGACTGCGACGTGCGTGAGCTGGCCAAGGCCAACGGGCTGAAGGCGCCTGCGTATTCGCTGCGGCAGGGCCAGGCCATCAAACTGCAGGGATGCAGCAAATGACACGCAAACCCGGTAGGCTCGCGCCCATCGCCTCTGCGCCGACCGGCGGCAGGGCACTGGAGGAACACTGATGGATATCACCGCAATCAACGAGATGTTCGCCAACATCCGTGAAAACACCGATTGGGATCTCAACGGTCCGCTGGTGTGGGGCTACTTCTTCGTCAACACCACCCCGGAGGCGCTGCACGGCCTGGCCACGGTGATGGAAGGGCAGGGCTACACCGTGGTCGAGGTGTTCGAGCCGGAGCTGGAAGACGGTGAGGCGCCCTACCATGTGCTGCACGTGGAGCGGGTTGAGGTGCACAGCGAGGCCTCGCTGGATGCGCGCAACCATCAGCTGCAGACGCTGGCCGAAGCCAACGGGGTGGAGGACTACGACGGGATGGATGTAGGACCCGTTGAGTTTGCGCATGATGCGGGGAATGCCGCGCCGTCTCAGCAATGAGGCGCCGGTGCGTCGAGCGCGTCGCCACGCGTTGGGCACAAACCGCCGCAATCAACGCAAGGTGGCCAATGCCTGGCCCAGCTGTACGGCGTGTTCGGCATCCAGGTGCGGGGCGAAATCGGCTACGCCTGGCGGCAGCAACACGATGACCGTCGAACCGTAGTTGAAGCGCGCCATCTCGGCGAAGCGCTCCAGGGTGATGCCCTTGCCGCGGTAGTCCTTGCGGGTGATGGTGTCGCCGTAGCGCGGGATTTCCTCGCCGCCCCATACCGTCTCCACACCCGAGACCAGCAGCGCGCCCACCATCACCTGCACCATCGGGCCGAAATCGGTGTCGAAATGGCAGACCAGGCGCTCGTTGCGGGCGAACAGGCCCGGCACGGTGTTGACCGCGGCCGGGCCCACGCTGAACAACCGCCCCGGCACGTGCACGGTCTCGCGCAGGGTGCCGGTCCACGGCATGTGCACGCGGTGGTAGTCCTTCGGCGACAGGTACACCGTGGCGAACAGACCATGGCGGAACACCTCGGCGTCGGCCGCATCGCCCAGCAGTTCGGCGGCGGTGAATGACTGGCCCTTGGCCTGGAAGATGCGGCCGTCCTCGATCGCACCGAGCTGGCTGATCCGGCCGTCGGCCGGCATCAGCAGGGTGCGCGGGTCGGCATCGGGCACGCGCGCGCCGGGCTTCAGGGCGCGGGTGAAGAACTGGTTGAAGGTCGGGTAGCTGCGCGGGTCCGGGTTGGCCGCCTCGGCCAGGTTCACCCCGAACTTCTCGGTCACGGTGTCGATCAGCCAGCGCGAGATCCGCGGGTTGCTGGAATACGCCAGGCGCCGCGCCATGGACGACAACAGGCGGTGGGGCAGGACGTAGCTCAGCGTGGTGGTCAGGCTCATGGGGCGGATTTCTCGGTCAACAGGTTCAGGTCGCGGGCAATGGCCTGCGCGTTGAAGGGGGGGCGGATCAGGCCGGCCAGCCGGCCCTCCGGGTCCAGCACGGCCAGGCTGGCCGAGTGTTCCAGGGTGTAGTCCTGGGGATTTTCATCGAAGGTCTTGCCTGGCACCTTCTGGAACACGAAGCCCAGCGAGGTGGCGAAGCGCTCCAGCGAGGGCACGTCGGCGGTGGCGGCCAGGGTGTCCTTGTGGAAGGCATGCGCGTACTCGCCCAGCCGGGCGGGGGTGTCGCGCTCGGGGTCGACCGAGACGAATACCAGCCGCGGGCGCAGGGTCTCGGGCAGGGCTTCCCACTGCTTCTGGGCCTGGGCCAGGTCGACCAGGGTGGTCGGGCAGACGTCCGGGCAGGCGGTGAAGCCCAGGAACACCAGGGTCCAATGGCCCTTGAGCTCGCCGGGAATCAGACGGGTGCCGTCGGACTGGCTCAGGTTGAAGTCGGGCAGCGGGCGCGGCTGCGGGTAGAAGGTGATCGACTCGGTCGCGGGGCGGTTGCCGGGCGCCTTGGGCGCGAACACCTTCTGGGCAACCACCAGGCCCAGCCCGGCGGCCAGCGCGATAAGCAGGATGATGCCGACGTTGCGATTGAACATGAAGGACCCGTTCCCGGAATGGCCCACCATGATAGAGGGATTGGGGCGGGCGGCGTCCGTTTCTGCTGCAACGGATGCCCTGCTGCGCCGCAGCGCCTATAATCGGGGACCACTTTGTCTGTTGCCTTGCCATGACTGCCGAAACGGCCGCCGAACTCCATACGATCATCGACCTGATCCGCTACGGCACCAGCCGTTTCAACGCCGCCGGGCTGACCTTCGGGCACAGCTACGACAATGCCCTGGACGAGGCCACCCAGCTGGTCCTGCACGCCCTGCACCTGCCGCATGACCTGGGCCCGGCGTACGGCGCCGCCCGGGTGACCACGCCGGAAAAGGCCGAGGTGCTGGCCCTGTTCGAGCGCCGCATCACCGAGCGCCTGCCGGCCGCCTACCTGACCGGCGAAGCCTGGTTCGCCGGGCTGAGCTTCAAGAGCGACAGCCGCGCCCTGGTGCCGCGTTCGCCCATCGCCGAGCTGATCGAAACCGGCTTCGAGCCGTGGCTGGCCGGCCGCGACGTGCACCGCGCGCTCGACCTGTGCACCGGCTCGGGCTGCATCGCCATCGCCATGGGCCACTACTACCCCAACTGGGAAGTGGACGGCGTGGACCTCAGCGATGAGGCCCTGTCGCTGGCCGAAGAGAACAAGGAACGCCTGCAGGCGACCAACGTCACCCTGCTCAAGTCCGACCTGTTCAACGGGCTGACCGGCCGCCACTACGAGCTGATCGTCACCAATCCGCCGTATGTCACCAACGACGAGACCGACGCGCTGCCGCAGGAGTACTCCTACGAGCCCGAGATGGGCCTGCGTGCCGGCGACGACGGTCTGGACCTGGTCCTGAAGATCCTGCGCGACGCGCCGCTGCACCTCAGCCAGGACGGCCTGCTGATCTGCGAAGTGGGCGAGTCCGAGCAGCACCTGATCAAGCTGCTGCCGGAAGTGGACTTCGCCTGGATCGAGTTCAAGGTCGGCCAGATGGGCATCTTCGCGGTCGAGTGCCGTGAACTGATCGCGCACAGCGCCCGCATCACCGAACTGGCGGCGCTGCGGCCGTGAGTTCCAACAGCTTCGGCAGACTGCTCACGGTCACCACCTTCGGCGAATCGCATGGTCCGGCGATCGGCTGCGTGATCGACGGCTGCCCGCCGGGGCTGGAGATCAGCGCCGACGAATTCGCCCACGACCTGCAGCGTCGCGCCACCGGCAAGAGCCGGCATACCTCCGCGCGGCGCGAGGCCGACGAGGTCGAGATCCTGTCGGGCGTGTACGAGGGGCGCACCACCGGTACGCCGATCGCCCTGCTGATCCGCAATACCGACCAGCGCAGCAAGGATTACAGCAACATCGCCCAGCAGTTCCGCCCGGGCCATGCCGACTACAGCTACTGGCAGAAGTACGGTATCCGCGACCCGCGCGGCGGTGGCCGCTCGTCCGCGCGCGAGACCACCATGCGCGTGGCCGCTGGCGTCGTGGCCAAGAAGTGGCTGCTGCAACGCTACGGCGTCAGCGTGCGTGGCTACCTTTCGCAGCTGGGCGAGATCACCCCGACCGGGCATGACTGGTCGGCGGTGGAAGAGAACCCGTTCTTCTGGCCGGTGGCCGAACAGGTGCCGGCGCTGGAAAGCTATATGGATGCCCTGCGCAAGTCGGGTGACTCGGTCGGCGCGCGCGTCAATGTCGTGGCCGACGGCGTGCCGCCCGGCTGGGGCGAGCCGATCTACGGCAAGCTCGATGGCGAACTGGCCGCCGCGCTGATGAGCATCAACGCGGTCAAGGGCGTCGAGATCGGCGACGGCTTCGCCAGCGCCGTGCAGAAGGGCACCGAACACCGCGACCTGATGACGCCCGACGGCTTCGCCAGCAACCATGCCGGCGGCATCCTCGGCGGCATCTCCACCGGTCAGCAGGTCACCGCCTCGATCGTGCTCAAGCCGACCTCGAGCCTGCGCCTGCCCGGCGCCACCGTGGACGCCAGCGGTGCAGCGGTGGATGTCATCACCACCGGCCGCCACGACCCCTGCGTCGGCATCCGCGCCACCCCCATCGCCGAGGCGATGATGGCGCTGGTGCTGATGGACCAGGCGCTGCGGCACCGCGCCCAGTGTGGTGACGTCGGCGACATCACCCCGCGCATTCCAGGGTCGATCGATGGCTGAGACGCGGCCACGGGTCTGGGTCAGCCAACCGCTGTTCGATGATGTCATCGAGCAGCTCGGGCAGCATGTCGACCTGACCATGACCGCGGACGTCACCCGCTACACGCCGCAGATGCTGGCCGAACGCCTCGCCGGCGTCGACGGTGCGCTGATCACGCTCAACGAGCGCATCGGCCCGGCCGAGATCGCCGACGCACCGCAACTGCGTGCGATCGCCAACGTAGGGGTGGGCTACAACAACCTGGATGTGGACGCGCTCAGCGCCGCCGGCATCCTGGCCAGCAACACCCCGGATGTCCTGACCGAAACCACCGCCGATCTCGGCTTTGCGCTGTTGATGGCGACCGCGCGGCGCATCACCGAGTCCGAGCGCTGGCTGCGCGACGGGCAGTGGGGCCAGTGGTCGTTCCAGACCATCCTGGGCGCGGACATCCACGGCAGCACGCTGGGCATCCTCGGCATGGGCCGCATCGGCCAGGGCATTGCCCGCCGTGGCGCGCTGGGCTTCGGCATGCGCGTGCTGTACCACAACCGTTCGCGCCTGCCGGAGGCCACCGAGGCCGAGGTCGGCGCGCAGTACGTGGACCTGGACACGCTGCTGGCGCAGGTCGATCACCTGGTGCTGGTGCTGCCGTACAACGCCTCCTCGCGCCACATCATCGATGCGCGCGCGCTGGCGAAGATGAAGCCGACCGCCACCCTGGTCAACATCGCGCGCGGCGGCATCGTCGACGAGCTGGCGCTGGCCGACGCACTGGCCAACGGTCGCCTGGCGGCCGCCGGGCTGGATGTCTTCGAAGGCGAACCCAACGTTCGCCCGGAACTGCTGGCCCTGCACAACATTGTCCTTACCCCGCACATCGGCAGCGCCAGCCAGGCCACGCGCCGGGCGATGGTGCAGCTGGCGGTGGACAACCTGCTGGCCGCGCTGCACGTGGGCCCCAATGCCGGCCATCCGCCGAGCGCGATCAACGCCGAAGCCGTGGCCGCCGCAAACGCCGGCGCCGCGACCGTGGGCGGCAAAAAAATCGACGACGCAAAACGATAGGGAACCGCGCGTCCACTACGTGAGGTTCCCCGAGCCCAATCCGCGTTCCATACACATTCGGCAGATACCGACCGTTGGTCGGCAACCATCCCGCTATTGCCGCCCCTGTAGTGCCGACTGTTAGTCGGCAATGCACCATTCGGCAAACCATCAAACGAGGTTTCCATGAACAACCCTGATCGTCGTTTCCACGTCGCTGTCGTCGGTGCCACCGGCGCCGTCGGCGAAACCATGCTGGCCATCCTGGCCGAGCGCAACTTCCCGATCGCCACGCTGAGCCTGCTCGCGTCCTCGCGTTCGGCCGGTGGCGAGATCGAATTCGACGGCAAGAAGATCAAGGTCCAGGACCTGGCCAGCTTCGACCCGGCCGGCGTGGACATCGCGCTGTTCTCTGCCGGTGGCAGCGTCTCCAAGGAGTTCGGCCCGAAGTTCGCCGCCGCCGGTGCGGTGGTGATCGACAACTCCTCGGCCTTCCGTTACGACGACGACGTGCCGCTGGTGGTCTCCGAAGTGAACCCGGAGGCGTTGAAGAACCGTCCGCGCGGCATCGTCGCCAACCCGAACTGCTCGACCATGCAGATGCTGGTGGCACTGGCTCCGCTGCATCGCCAGTACGGCATCCAGCGCATCAACGTGGCCACCTACCAGTCGGTGTCCGGTGGCGGTCGCTCCGCGCTCGAGGAACTGGGCAAGCAGACCGGCCAGCTGCTGAGCTTCCAGCAGATCGATCCGCAGCGCTTCCCGGTGCAGATCGCCTTCAACCTGATCCCGCATATCGACGACTTCCAGGACAACGGCTTCACCAAGGAAGAAATGAAGCTGGTCTGGGAGACCCGCAAGATCCTTGGCGACGACAGCATCCTGGTCAATCCCACCGCCGTGCGCGTGCCGGTGTTCTACGGCCACTCCGAAGCGGTCACCATCGAGACCCGCGACAAGGTCACCCCGGACGCGGCGCGCGAACTGCTGTCGCGTTCGCCGGGCGTGGAAGTGGTCGACCGCCACGAGGCCGGTGGCTACCCGACGCCGGTGACCCATGCCTCCGGCAACGACGCGGTCTACGTGGGCCGTATCCGCGAAGACCTGTCGCACCCGCGCGGCCTGAACCTGTGGATCGTGTCGGACAACATCCGCAAGGGCGCCGCGCTCAACGCCGTGCAGCTGGCCGAGCTGGTCGCCGCCGAAGGGTGATGTCCACGCCACGTCTTTCGTGGCTGGATGCGTCGGGAATCGCTATATTGCCGGCATGAAGAAACGAGTTCCGGGCGCGCTGCGCCCGCTCAAGGTTGCGTCCACCCTGCTGCTGGCCCTGGCCAGCAGCTCTGCCATGGCCCTCGGGCTGGGCGATATCCGGGTGCTGTCCAAACCCGGCCAGCCGCTGCTGGCCGAGATCCCGGTGATCTCGGCCGACCCGTCCGAGCTGCAGAACCTGCGCGTGGCCTTGGCCTCGCCGGTGACGTTCGCCCGGGTAGGCCTGGAGCGCCCGGCCGGGCTGGTCAGCGAACTGCAGTTCGAACTGACCCGCAATGCCGACGGGCGTGCCGTGGTCCGGGTGAGCTCGCAGGCCCCGGTCACTACCCCCTCGCTGAATTTCCTGATCGAAGCCGACTGGGGGCAGGGCCGCCTGGTCCGCGAGTATTCGGCCCTGGTCGATGCGCCTGACAGCGCAGTGGCCGTGGCCGAGCCCGAGATCGTCGCCCCGGCCGGTGCGATGTCCAACGCGATCGTGCGTGATCCCGAGCCGGCGCCGGCACCCACCGAAGCCGTCGCCGCCGAGGCCACGCCGTCGCGCACCAGTCCGGTGCCGGCGCGCAATGCCGCGCCTGCGCGCCGTCAGGCCGCTGCGGCACCCGCCGCGGCCCCGGCCGACGACGGCAGCATCACTGTACGCCGTGGCCAGACCCTCTCCCAGATTGCCGGCGCGATGGCGCGCGAGCAGGGCCTCAGCCGCGACCAGGCCATGATCGCGCTGCTGCGCGCCAACCCCGATGCGTTCATCCGCGGCAACGTCAACCTGCTCAAGCAGGGCGCGGTGCTGCGTGCGCCGGGCGGTGACGCCGCAGGTCCCATCGACCCGAATGAAGCCGCTGCCATCGTCCGCGAGCATGCCGCGCAGTGGCGCCAGGCCCGCTCGGCGATCCCGCAGCCGGTCAGCAGTGGTGTCGCCGCTGCCCCGAGCGCACCCGCGCCCGCACCGGCCAGCGCGCCCGCCGCCAGCGGCGGACGCCTGGAGATCGCCCCGGCGGTCGCCGCCACCGACAACAACGCAGGTACAACCACCGGCACCGCCGCCGGCAGCGAGGGTGACATGCTGGGCAATGAACAACTGCGGCAGGCCAAGGAAGATGTGGCCACCCGCGACGCCGAGATCCAGGAGCTGCGCAACCGCGTGGACGAACTGGAAAAGCTCAAGCAGCAGCAGGCCTCGCTGATTGCCATGAAGGACAGCGACCTGGCCGCCGCGCAGCAGCGTCTTGGCGAAGCCCCGGCCGCGCGCGAGGCCGGCGGGGGCGGCTGGGCCTGGCTGGGCTTGGGGGTGCTGCTGCTGGTGGTCGCCGGCTGGGCGCTGGCCCGCCGCCGCAAGCCGTCGCCGTTGCCGCCGCTGCGTCGGCAGGGTCTGGATGCCGCCAGCCTGGCGGCGGCCGTGCCCGTGCCGGCGGCCGATTACGTGGACGAGCTGGCCGCGCAGCAGGATGCCGGGCAGCTGGATGATGACCTGCGCGACGCCCCGGACTACGTTCTGGCCGACGCGCGTCTGGACGAGTACCCGGCAGACAACGGCCGTCGCGAGCCGGTCTTCACCCTGGAGCCGCAGCCGGGCCAGAGCGACGTGCTCCCGGCCGAGCCGTTGATCGACACCGCCGAGCCCCGCATTGCCGACGCCGACCCGGTGCCGGCGCATGCGCTGGAGGCGGCCGCACAGCCGTCCTATCGCGGCGTATTCGAGTTCCCGGACGACACCGCGGCGGTTGAAGAACCGCCGGCGGCCACCGAGGTGCCGGCACCCGCTGCCGCGCCGCTGGGCGCGCCGGGTCGCGAGCGGCTGGAACTGGCGATCGCCTATCTGGACCTGGGCGATGACGACACCGCGCGCGTCCTGCTGCAGGAAGTGGCTACCGCCGGCGATCCGCACAGCCAGCTGCAGGCCCGCGAACTGCTGGCACGGCTCGGATGAGGCAGGCGTGACCATGCGCTACGCACTGGGCGTGGAATACGACGGCAGCGAATTCAAGGGCTGGCAGCAGCTCGGCCAGAGCGGCTGCCCGAGCGTGCAGGCCAGCCTGCAGGACGCCTTGTCGTCCGTGGCCGACGCGCCCATCCAGGTGGTCTGCGCCGGGCGCACGGATGCCGGCGTGCATGGCGAGTGCCAGGTGGTGCACTTCGAGACCGACGTCGTGCGCGATCCGCGCGGCTGGACGCTGGGTACCACCACCCGGCTGCCGCGCTCCATCGCGGTGCGCTGGTGCGTGCCGGTGGCCGATGACTTCCATGCGCGTTTCTCCGCACAGGCCCGCCGCTACCGCTACCGCCTGCTCAACCGGACGATCCGCCCGGCGCTGTACCGTCAGACCCTGAGCTGGGAGCGCCGGCCGCTGGACGCGGCGCTCATGCATGCAGCCGGGCAGGCCCTGCTGGGCGAAAACGACTTCAGCGCCTTCCGCAGCATCCAGTGCGAGGCGCTGCATGCGCGGCGCAACCTGCAGGCCATCAGCGTGACCCGCCAGGGGGATGTGGTGGAGGTCTGCGTTCAGGCCAATGCATTCCTTCATCACATGGTGCGCAATATCGTCGGTTCACTGATCCTGATCGGGACGGGGGAAAAGCCGGTGTCGTGGATGGCCGAATTGCTGGCCGGCCAGGACCGTACCTTGGCCGGACCCACTGCGCCGCCGCATGGATTGGTGTTTGTTGGACCGCTGTACCCCGACAACTGGCACCTGCCCGCCGAGGTCACCTTATGAGTCGCTCTTTCTACCGCACCCGCATCAAGTTCTGCGGCATGACCCGTGCTGGCGATGTCCGCCTGGCCGGCGAACTCGGCGTCGATGCGGTGGGGTTCATTTTCGCGCGTGAAAGCAAGCGCCGCGTCGCGCCGGCCGAGGCCCGCGCCATGCGCCAGGCGATCGCGCCGATGGTGGACGTGGTGGCGCTGTTCCGCGACAACAGCAAGGAAGAGGTCCGCGAAGTGCTGCGCACGGTGCGGCCGACCCTGCTGCAGTTCCACGGCGCCGAGGACGAGTCGTTCTGCCGCAGCTTCAACATGCCGTACCTGAAGGCGGTGGCGATGGGCGGGCGGGATGAGGTCAACGCCCGCCAGCTGCAGCTGCGCTATCCGAGCGCGGCCGGCTTCCTGTTCGACAGCCACGCCCCCGGCGGCGGCGGCGGCACCGGCGTGGCGTTCGACTGGAGCCGTGTGCCAACCGGCCTGCACCGCCCGTTCCTGCTGGCCGGCGGCATCACCCCGGACAACGTCTTCGACGCCATTGTTGCGACCCTGCCATGGGGCGTGGACGTCTCCAGCGGCATCGAAACCGAGCCGGGCATCAAGGACGGCTACAAAATGCGCAAATTCGTCGAAGAAGTCCGCCGCGCGGACTGCCACGAAGCGGATTAGGCCGGGATCGACAGATCCAAATCCCAATGGGCCCGTAACAATTCGTAGTGCCACCCCATGGGTGGCAACCGCGCGCAGCGCGGCACAAGCGCCCGAAGCCAAGGCCCCACGGCACCAGCCACCCCGCCGAAGTTTATCCCCAACCGAAGCCGCCCCCTGAGAAAACCCCTATGGGCGCTTGGGCATATTTCACGTAGCATCGACAGGACAAAGCGCGGCCCACATGGCGCGTAATCGCGGAACGCCGGAGTGCGTTGCGCAGGACGCCGCGGGGGCGGCATCGATGCAGGGAAGATGTGGAATGGCGGAATTTCTCAATGTTGCGCTCACGTTCCCCACGCTGCCGTACAGCATCGTGCTGGCATTCGCGATGGTGTACTGGCTGCTGGCCGCCTGTGGCGTGGTCGATGACGGCATCGGCGGCGACGGTCTCGACCTGGATGTAAGCGACGGCGGCCTGCATGGCGTTTCCGGCATGTTCTCGCGCCTGGGCCTGGGCGGCGCACCGGTCATGCTGGTGATCGCGCTGCTGGCCTTCTTCGGCTGGACGGCCACCTATTTCGTGCACCTGTTCCTGCTGCAGCCGCTGCCGGATTCGCTGCGCTGGCTGGCGGGCAGCGCCACCGCGCTGCTGGCGCTGGTGCCCGCGGTGCCTATCACCGCCGTCCTGCTGCGTCCCATCCGGCGCCTGCTGTTGCGCCTGCGCCCGGTACCGCAGACCTCGCTGCTGGGCCGCGTGGGCGTGATCGCCTCGCCGCAGGTGACCACGCAGACCGGCTACGCCACCGTCGACGACGGCGGCGCCGGGCTGATCCTGCAGGTCCGCCTGCGCGAGGAGGGCGATGCCCTGCCGCGCGGTGAGCGCGTGGTCCTGCTCGACTACCTGCCCGAACACAACCATTACCTGGTGGCCCGCGAACACGGCCACCCCGCGCTTTCGTTCCAAGACAGCCTGATTGCGGGCGACAAGGAGATCCACCGATGAGTTTTGCGACCCTGGCCCCCTTCGTGATCGGGGTTGGCGCCCTGCTGGTGCTGCTGCTCGGACTGGCCGGCCTGTTCAAGGCCTTCTACCGCAAGGTCGACCAGGGCGTGGCGCTGATCGTCAACGACATGAGTTCCCAGCCCAAGGTGCATTTCACCGGTGCGCTGATCATCCCGGTGCTGTACCGCGCCGAGCTCATGCGGATCAGCCTGATCACCCTGCAGATCGACCGCCGTGGCAAGGAAGGCCTGATCTGCCGCGACAACATGCGCGCCGACATCGCCGTGGCCTTCTACCTGCGCGTGAATGAAACCCAGGCCGACGTGCTGCGCGTGGCCAAGGCCATCGGCGCCGACCGCGCCTCGGACAAGCACGCCGTGGACGAGCTGTTCAACGCCAAATTCTCCGAGGCGCTGAAGACGGTCGGCAAGAAGTTCGAGTTCACCGAGCTGTTCGAAAAGCGCCAGGAATTCCGCGACGAGATCATCGCCGTGATCGGCAACGACCTCAACGGCTACGCGCTGGAAGACGTCGCCATCGACTACCTCGAACAGACCCCCAAGATGCTGCTGGACCAGAACAACATCCTGGACGCGCAGGGCATCCGCAAGATCACCGAGCTCACCGCCACCCACAACGTGGTCACCAACGAGCTGGAACAGAACGAAAAGCTGGCCATCACCAAGAAGAACGTCGAGGCGCGTGAGGCGCTGCTGGCCCTGGAACGCCAGCAGGCCGAGGCCGAGGCGCGCCAGAAGCGCGAAATCGAGACCATCCAGGCGCGCGAGCAGGCCGAAACCACGAAGGTGCAGGAAGAACAGCGCCAGCTGTCCGAACAGGCGCGCATCGAGGCGCAGGAAGTCATCGAAATCCGCGAGCAGAACCGCATGCGTGAGGTCGAAGTGGCCGAGCAGAACCGCCAGCGTGCGGTGGCCATCGAGTCCGAACGGGTCGAGCGCGCGCGCCAGCTGGAGCAGGTCACCACCCAGCGCGAAGTGCAGCTGCAGGGCGTGGAGCGCGACAAGGTGGTCGAGTCCGGCAAGATGGACGTGGCCAACATCACCCGCGAGCGCATCGCCATCGACAAGACCGTGGCGCAGGAAGAAGAGCGCATCAAGGAAGTGCGCGAGGTCTCCGAGGCCGACCGCCAGAAGCAGGTGCTGATCCTGGAAGCCGAAGGCAAGGCGCAGGAGCTGATGGTGCGCCAGGTCAAGGAGGCCCAGGCGGCCGAGACCTCGGCCAAACACCGCGCCGTGGAAATCACCACCCTGGCCCAGGCCGAACACGAAGCGGCCGGCAAGCAGGCCGAGGCCAAGCGGCTGCTGGCCGACGGTACCCGTGCCGAGCAGGCCGCCCCCGGCCTGGCCGAGGCGCAGGTGCGTGAAGCGTCCGCACTGGCCATCGAGAAGGTGGGTATCGCCGAGGCGCGCGTGATCGAAGCCAAGGCCGACGCCAACCTCAAGCAGGGCACCAACGAAGCCCGCGTGCTGGCCGAAACCCTGCACGCGCAGGCCCAGGGCGAAGAGCAGATGGGCCGTGCACGTGCCACCGCCACCGAATCGCTCGGCGGCGCCGAGGCCGGCGTGGTGCAGAAGAAGCTGCTCGCCGAAGCCGAAGGCCTGGTCCGCAAGTTCGAGGCCATCGCCTCGCTCAGCGACACCGCGCGCGGCCACGAAGAGTTCCGCATGATGCTCGACAACAGCCTGAAGCAGGCGCTGGCGTCGATCGAGGCGGGCAAGGAAGTCTCGCGCGAGAACGCCGGCGTCATCGCCAGCGCGCTGCGCAACGCCGACATCGACCTGGTCGGCGGCGACGGCGGCATGTTCGAGAACCTCATCAAGGCCGTCTCGCTGGGCAAGTCCATTGAAGGCCTGGCCGGCAAGAGCCCAATCGTGCAGGACCTGATGGAGCGCTACCTGGGCGTGACCCCGCGCGAGCCCACCCCGCGCAAGCTCACCGAGCAGCCCGCCGATGCGGTGGACAGCGTGACCGCCACCGTGATCGAAACGCGCTGAATACAGCGCTGGAACCGGCGGCGGCCCCAGTGCCGCCGGCGCGCCATCACCGGCCGGCTTGCCCGGCCGGTTGTCCGTGAGCCGGAAGGAAGCCGATGTCCGATACCGCCAACCGTCCCGAGCCGTCTGCGCCGGAAGCCACCGCCAGCGTTGACCAGGCCGTCGCCCAGGGCGGTGCCTACGAAGTCCTGCGCCGCCGCCTGGGCGAGCAGGGCAGCCGCCTGCGCGGTCTCGCCGATACCCTGAACCGGCAGCGCCTGGCCGAATTCGGCGACAGCCGCCTGGAGGTCATCGGGCGTTTTCGTATCCGCAGCGAGAACAACTGCGTGGGCCGCGACGTCGTGCAGGTCGGGCCCGACCTGCTGCTGTTCGGCTACAACGTGTTCCTGGGCCTCAAGACCCAGACCCGGGTCGAGGACGTGTTCGGCCTGTACCGGCTGGTGCAGACCGGCGAGGGCTACGACGTGGTGCCGGTGGAGGCCAAGGGCAGCTTCCTGGCCCAGCCCGGCTTCGTGCACGACTTCAGCGAGCTGTACGCCTATTACAAGCATGCGCGCCTGCTGCAGCTGATCGTCATCGGCGACAAGCTGCTGGCGGCGTTCCAGATCGGCGAGCGCAGCAGCGACGTGCGCGTGTTTCGTTGGGCCGTTGCGTCCGACGGCGCACTGACCTACCTGGATGCGCGCGGCGAACGCGACATCGCGCTGCCGCCCCCGTTCGATTTCGAGTGGACCCGCGCCACCCGCGACATGGCGGTCAACGGCCGTCACGCGCACCTGAACATCCTCGACACCCTGTTCGTCGAGACCACCGGTGGCGACCTCACCATCAAGGTCGAGAACAACACCGAAAGCGGGCAGGGCATCTACGCCGAGCCCGTGGACGACAGCACCCAGTCGCTGGACGACGCGCAGTTCGATTTCGCGCGGGTCGGTTCGCTGATCCTGCTCAAGGTGCTGCCGTACCGCGAAACGGTCTGGCGTGGCCTGATCTACAACACGCTCACCGGCACCATCCTGCGCAACGATGCGATCGTGCAGGCCTGCGTGCAGCTGCCCGAAGACCACGGCATCATCTTCCCGGGCGGCTATTACCTGCAGAGCGGCGAGCACAAGGCGTTCGACGCGTCCATGCAGGGCATGCAGTTCAAGCGTGCCATCCGATCGCCCAACGGCGAGGACGTGCTCTACATCTTCTACGAGCGCGAAGGTGGGCGCTCGGCGCTGTTCGTGTACAACACCATCCAGCGCGTGCTGCAGAACCCGGTGTTCGGCCACGGCTACGCCTTCATGCACGACGGGCGCATGGTGCTGTTCCATGCCGAAGGCACCGAGCCGACCCGCATCCACCCGATGCAGGTCTGGCAGACCCCGTTCAGCACCGACGAATTCGCGGCCAGCCGGCCGCCGGGCAACACCTTCATGGGCCGCATCGGCAACGCCGAACTGGTGCGCGGCATCTCCAACCTGTTCGACCTGGCGCGCGCCATTGAAGGCGACGACGTCTCGGTGCAGCGTTACCAGCGGCTGGTGCAGGACACCCGGCGCATGTTCGACGCGCACCACTGGCTGGACGACGCGCAGAGCGAAGGCGCCGCCGGGCTGCTGCGCGAGATCAGCAGCACCGGCGAATCGGTGCTGGACGAGTACGAGAAGGTGCAGTCGATCCGGCAGCAGTCGGCGCAGGCGATGAGCCAGGCGCAGGCCGCACAGAAGGCGCTGCTGGCGCGCCTGCAGCCGGAGAACTGGAACGAAGTGCAGGCCTTCGTCGAGGCGCTCAACGCGATCTCGACCCAGCGCGGCCAGCTGCTCACCATCCGCGACTACCGCTACATCGACACCGACGCGATCGATGCGATGACCGCCGCCCTGCAGAAGGCGCAGGACAGCGTGGGTGCCGCCACGGGGACGTTCCTTGCCGGCGACACGGCGCTGGCGCCGTTCGGTGTGCGGCTGCAGGCGCTGGACGAGGCCGCCCAGCAGGCGCAGAGCGCGCGGGTGCTGGACGAACAGCTTGCCGGCATGCGCGCGATGTCCGCCGACCTGGACATGCTGTCCGGGCTGATGGCCGGGCTGAAGGTCGATGACGCCACCGAGCGCACCCGCGTGGTGGAGGCGATCTCGGCCGTGTACGCCCGTCTGAACCAGTCGCGCGCGCGTGCCGAGCAGGGGCGCCGCAGCCTGGGCTCGGCCGAGGCGGTGGCCCAGTTCGCCGCACAGTTCGCGCTGTTCTCGCAGGCCATCACCAGTGCGCTGGCGATGGCCACCGACCCCGAGCGCGCCGACGAGCAGATGTCGCGGTTGCTGGTGCAGCTGGAAGAACTGGAGAGCCAGTTCGGCGAACACGAGCAGTTCCTTGGCGACATCCTGGCCAAGCGCGAGGAGTTGATCGAAGCCTTCGAGACCCACAAGCAGGCCCTGCTCGACGAGCGCCAGCGCAAGGCGCGCTCTGTGCTCGACGCGGCCAGCCGCATCCTGGACGGCCTGGCCAAGCGCACCGAGCGCTTCGCCAGCGCCGACGAACTCAATGCGTTCTTCGCCGGCGACCCGCTGGTGCTCAAGCTGCGTGAACTGGCCGAGCGCCTGCGCGAGCTGCGCGACAGCGTGAAGGCCGACGACATCGAGTCGCGCCTGAAGGGCGTGCGCGACCAGGCCGTGCGCGCGCTGCGCGACCGCAGCGACCTGTTCGAGGCCGGTGGCAATGTGGTGCGGCTCGGGCCGCGGCATCGCTTCAGCGTCAACACCCAGCCGCTGGACCTGACCCTGCTGCCGCGTGGCGACACGCTGGCCATCCACCTGACCGGCACCGATTTCCTGGAGCCGCTGCACGACCCCGAGCTGGCCGAGCTCAAGCCCTACTGGCAGGTCGGGCTGGATTCGGAATCCGCCGCGCTGTATCGCGGCGAGTACCTGGCGGGCAGCGTGCTGCAGGCGGCAATGGAGCGGCGCGACGGACTGGATCTACCAGCCCTGCAGCACAGCGCCGCCGAGCCCGAGGCATTGGACAAGATCGTCCGTGACTTCGCCGCGCCGCGTTACCGCGAAGGCTATGAGCGCGGCATCCACGACCACGACGCCAGCGCGATCCTGCGCGCCCTGCTGCCGCTGCAGCAGGCCGCGGGAACGCTGCTGCATGCACCGCGGGCACGCGCGCTGGCGATGCTGTTCTGGTCCCAGCAGCAGCGCGATGAGGCCGTCGTGCAATGGCCGGCGCGCCAGGCCGGTGCCGACGCGATCGCCCAGTTGTTCGGCTCGCGCGAGGGCCAGCAGGCCCTGCGCGACGAAGTCGGCGCGGCCCTGGCCGCGTTCACCGAGGCGCGGCAGCTGCCGTTCACGGCGGCGGACCACCACGCCGCAGCGGCCTACCTGTGTGCGGAATTCGCGGCTGGCGAGCCGGTCTTCAGCACCAGCCGCTATGCGCTGGCACTGCTGGATGCGTTGTCGAAGCAACTGCAGGCGGCGGGGCAACGCGAGGTATTCGAGCGCGCCCTGGCCCGCGAACAGGACGGCCTGGCGCCGCGCTGGGCACTGGCGGGGCAGTGGCTGCGCGCGCTGTGCACGCTGCCGGCGTTCACCGACCACGCCGGCTACGCCGACGAAGCGGCCGCACTGCTGCTGGTGCAGCGTGCGCTGCGCACGCGGGCGTCGGACGCCGTCCTGCAGGTCACGGTCGACGGTCTGCTGGGTGAACATGCGCGCGTCGTGCAGGGCCGTCTGTCATTGTCGCTGGACGATTTCATGGCCCGCCTGCAGCAGCACGCCAGCGTGTTCGTGCCGGCATTCCATGCTTACCAGGGCGTGCGCCAGCGCATCGTCGCGCGCGAACGCGACGCCCTGCGCCTGTCCGAATTCAAGGCGCGGCCGCTGTCCTCGTTCGTGCGCAACAAGCTCATCAACGACGTCTACCTGGGCGTGATCGGCGACAACCTGGCCAAGCAGATGGGCACGGTCGGCGAGAACAAGCGCAGCGACCTGATGGGCCTGCTGATGATGATCTCGCCACCGGGCTACGGCAAAACCACGTTGATGGAATACGTGGCGCACCGGCTCGGCCTGGTCTTCATGAAGATCAACGGCCCGGCGCTGGGGCATGAAGTGCGCTCGATCGACCCGGCACAGGCGCCGGACGCCACTTCGCGGCAGGAGCTGGAGAAGCTCAACCTGGCGCTGGAGATGGGCAACAACACCATGCTGTATGTCGACGACATCCAGCACACCCATCCCGAGTTCCTGCAGAAGTTCATCTCGCTGTGCGACGGCACCCGCCGCATCGAAGGCGTATGGCACGGCCGCACCCGCACCTATGACATGCGCGGCAAGAAGTTCTGCGTGGTCATGGCGGGCAACCCGTACACCGAGTCCGGCGAGGTGTTCAAGATTCCGGACATGCTCGCCAACCGGGCCGACATCTACAACCTCGGCGATGTGCTCGGCGGCATGGAAGATGCGTTCACCCTGAGCTACATCGAGAACAGCCTGACCTCCAACCCGGTGCTGGCGCCGCTGGCCACGCGCGAAATGGCCGACCTGTACCTGCTGGTCGAACGGGCGATGGGCAAGGAGGTCTCCACCAACGCGCTCAGCCATGCCTACAGCGGCGCGGAGGTCAACGAGATCGTCGGCACCCTGCAGCGCATGCTGCGCGTGCGCGACGTGGTCTACCGGGTCAACCAGCAGTACATCGCCAGTGCCGCGCAGGACGACCGCTACCGCACCGAGCCGCCGTTCCGGCTGCAGGGCAGCTACCGCAACATGAACAAACTGGCGGAGAAGATCTCCCCGGTGATGAACGACGCCGAGCTCCAGCAGCTCATCTCCGACCACTACGTGGGCGAGGCCCAGCTGCTGACCACCGGCGCCGAAGAGAACCTGCTCAAGCTCGCCGAACTGCGCGGCACGCTGGACGCTGAAGCCGACGCGCGCTGGCAGCAGATCAAGCGTGATTTCCTGCGCAACAAGGCGATGGGCGCCGGCGATGCGGATGTCGGCGGGCGCGTGGTCGCGCAGCTGGCCGATATCGCCAGCGCATTGCAGCTGCCGCCGGCACCGGCGACGGCAGCGGACCCTGCGCCATGGCCGGCCCTGCTGGCGGCACTGGAGCGGCTGTCGGCTGCACGCGCGGAACCGGTGGCGGTTGCCGCTGCGCCGGTCGCACCGGTTGCGGCACCGACACTGGCCGAACCGCTGGCCAGCGGACTGCAGGCCGGTCTGGCACCGCTGTTGCAGCTGCTCGGCGATTCGCATGCGCAGCAGCTGCGTACGGGGGAGACCTTGGCGCTGTTGGCCGCCTGGGTGCGCCAGCAGATGGAGAACGGGCCGGCCCCGCGTGCCGGTGCGCGCCCCAAGCGCGCCTCCACGCCGGAGGAGCGGGCGCTGGACGAGGCGCTGATGCGCCACTTCTATGGCGAATCGAATCTGCCGCCGCGCTGGGAGCGCGGTAGCGGTGATGCGCCTGCATGAGTGACGGCGCGCTGCCTGGATTGCCGGCACCGCCGGCCACCGTTGCCGCCGACGCGGGCGGGTTGGCGCGCTACGGCGACGTGCTGCTGCAGGCGATGGCCGCGCGCGACGCGGCACGTCCGGCTGCGGATGCCGCAGCCGGGCAGGGCTTGATCGCGCTGCTGGCGCAGATCGCGCGCACGCTGCAGTCGGCCGATCCCGGCCAGTTGCGCCGGCAGACCGGCTGGTGGGGGCGGCTGCTCGGCCGCGATGTGGAACACCAGCAGGACGGCGACGCGTGGCGACCGCGGTTGGGCCTGCTGCTGGTGCAGGCCGAAGACTGCGCCCGCGCGGTGCAGGGGCAGGGTGCGCTGCGCGCAGTTGCAGTGGCGCACGCCCATCAGGGCGCGCTGGCGCTGGACGCGTGGGCGGCGGCCGCTGCAGCGCAGATGCCGGGTCTGTCCGAGGGCCTGCAGGCGGTGCTCGCCCAGCGTGTCGACCACCTGCGCCGGCTGGCCCTGCTGCAGCAGACCGAGGCCGCGCAATGGCAGTTGCTGCAGGCGCAGGACGAGGCGTTGCTGGCCCGCTTCCGCCGCATCGCCGACATCCTGTTGCCGGCCTGGCAGCAGGCCGTGCTGGCACGCCAGGCCGACGGCCAGCGCCAACGCGATGTGCAGGCCACGCAGCTGCAGGCACAGATCGCCGCCGAGGTCGCCTCGGCGCAGGCTAGACTGGAATGACTTTCGTGCACCGCCCGTACGCCACTTTCAAGGAGACGCATCCATGACCCAGGAAACGCAGGACAGCGCAGCGCTGCCCGTACCGGCGCAGGCGGTGGACGACGCCACGCTGAAGGCCTTGGGCCTGGTCCGCGAGGACCTGCCGAAGATCGCCGAGATCGGGCGCGGGCTGGAGGACATCCGCCCGGGCAACCTGCAGGTGTTCGGGCGTGAGGCGGCCGCGAAGACGGCGGCATTCTCCAGCCAGCTGCTCGACCAGGTGCGCAACCGCGATCTGGACAGCAGCGGCGACAAGCTCGGCGAAGTGGTGCGCATCGCGCGTTCGCTCAAGCTCGATGGCCTGACCGAACGATCGAAGGTGCCGGTGATCGGCGGGCTGATCGACAAGCTGCGTGCGTCGAAGGGCGAGCTGGTACAGAAATTCAGCGACACCAACCGCCAGATCGAGCAGCTGCTGGGCGATGTGGGGGCGCAGCAGACGCTGATGGGGCAGCGGGTGGGCGAGTTCGACCGCATGCATGACATCGTGCGCGAAGAGCGCCACGCGCTGGGCCTGCACATCGCGGCCGGCAAGCAGCGGCTGGCCGAGCTGCGCAGCGAGCAGCAGGGCAATGTCGGCAGTGAGGACCCGCAGGTGCGCATCCGCCAGGGCGAACTGGACAATGCGCTGCGCCTGCTCGACAAGCGCGTGGGCGATCTGGTGGTGATGCAGCATGCGGCCGATCAGTCGCTGCCGATGATCCGCCTGATCCAGGCCAATGCGATCCAGCTGATCGAGAAGTTCAACACGGTGCGCGACATCACGATCCCGTCGTGGAAGCGCCAGTTCGCGATCCAGTTGTCGTTGAGCGAGCAGAAGAATGCGGTGGAGCTGTCCAACGCGATCGACGATGCTACCAATGACCTGATGCGGCGCAACGCCGACCTGATGCGGCAGACCTCGGTGGAAACGGCGAAGGCCAACCAGCGTGCGGTCATCGACGTCGCCACGCTGCGTCACACCCACGAGCAGTTGATCGCCACGGTGGAGGAAGTACGCACCATCCACCGCGAAGGCATGCAGCAGCGCCAGCAGGCCGAAGTCGAGCTGGCCCGCCTGCGCGACGATGTGCAGGCGCGCCTGGCGCAGCCGACCGCCGGGTAGCGCCGGCCGTTGGCCGGATGCGCTTCGTTGCGGGGTCATGAACGTCTGAGGGTTGACTTCGTTTTGGTCTAAACGCCGGTCGGATTATCGGCGCTGCATGGCATCGGCTTCGGACGCTTGTGCCGCGCTGCGCGCGGTGTCCGGCCAACGTTATGCCCGCCGTCCTGGCGGGCACCCTTCGGGCCGGCGCGGCGCGCCGTTGAGAACGGCTCCTGCCGTTCTCTTCGGGGCTACGAACTCTTACGGGCCCATTGGGATCGGGATCTGTGAACCATGGGCGCCTCTCCGGTAGAGCCACGCCATGCGTGGCTGCGCATCACCGGTCCAATTGCCCGCGCAGCCATTCCGCCAGGGCATCCACCCGCGCATCCGCTGTGCCTTCCGGCGTGGCCAACACCCAGAACCCGCCCGTGGCGCCGAAGCCCCACGGCGCCAGCAGTCGTCCCGCCGCCAGCTCATCGGCCACCAGCGGCTCCGGCGCGATCGCCACACCGAGGCCGGCCACCGCCGCCTCCAGCAGGTAATACAGGTGCTCGAACCCGGTGCCCAGCTGCAGCGCGGTTGGGTCCAACGCGTGCGACGCCGCCCACGCCGGCCAGGCCTGCGGGCGCGAGGTGGTGTGCAGCAGCGGCTCGGCCAGCAGGGCCGCCGGCGGGTGCCCGCGCAGGCGTGCGGCGGCCGGATGCTGCGGGCTGACCACCACGCCGACCCGTTCGGGCGCCAGTTCGCGCACCTGCCAGCCGCGCGGCCAGGGTGGCTGCGCCAGCAGCAGCACGGCATCCAGCGCCTGCTGCTGCTCGGTGAAGGCGCCGTCCTGCGCCGACCAGTGCAGCGGCACCTGCGGCAGTTCGGCCTGCAGGGCCGGCAGGCGGGGAATCATCCAGCGCGCCAGGATGCTGCCGCTGCAGCCCAGCACCAGCGCCTCCGGCCGCTGCCGCCGTTGCAGCCCGGCCACGGCTGCGCGGATCTGATCGAAGGCACCCTCGCAGGCGGCCTGCAGCTCCACGCCGGCCCGGGTCAGGCGCAGGCCGCGGCCATCGCGCTCGAACAGCGCCACGCCCAGGTGCTCCTCCAGCAGCCGCAGCTGGCGGCTGATCGCGCCGTGGGTGACGTGCAGGGCCTCGGCGGCCCGACCCACGCCACCCAGGCGGGCGGCGGCCTCGAAGCTGCGCAGGGCGTTCAGGGGCGGCAGGGGGATCTCGCTCATGTGAGTTTTCCTGACGGTTCGTCGCAGATAATATCGATATTCCGGCCGGGATATGTGCGCTAAATTGTCAGCCTGTCTCAACCGGCTGTCGCGTCATGTCCGCATCCCCCGCATCCCCCATCGCAGATTTCCACGCCTATCCCGACGCGCAGGGCCATTTCGGCCGCTACGGCGGCAGTTTCGTCGCCGAAACGCTGATCGGGCCGCTGCAGGAGCTGGCCGCCGCCTATGACGAGGCACGTCGCGACCCGGCCTTCATTGCGGCCTACGACAAGGACCTGACCCACTACGTGGGGCGGCCCAGCCCGATCTACCACGCCGAGCGGCTCAGCAAGCAGGTGGGTGGCGCGCAGATCCTGCTCAAGCGCGAGGACCTGAACCATACCGGCGCGCACAAGATCAACAACACCATCGGCCAGGCGCTGCTGGCGTCGCGGATGGGCAAGAAGCGCATCATCGCCGAGACCGGCGCCGGCCAGCACGGCGTGGCCAGCGCCACCGTGGCCGCGCGGCTGGGCCTGGAATGCGTGGTGTACATGGGCGCCACCGACATCGAGCGCCAGAAGATCAACGTCTACCGCATGAAGCTGCTCGGCGCGACGGTGGTGCCGGTGACGTCCGGCTCGGCCACGCTCAAGGACGCGCTCAATGAAGCGATGCGCGACTGGGTGACCAATGTGCGCGACACCTTCTACATCATCGGCACCGTGGCCGGCCCCGATCCGTACCCGCGCATGGTGCGTGACTTCAACGCCATCGTCGGCCGCGAGGCACGCGCGCAGATGCTCACCGACTACGGCCGCCTGCCCGATGCGATCACCGCGTGCGTGGGCGGCGGCAGCAACGCCATCGGCCTGTTCCATGCCTTCCTCAATGATCGCGAGGTGCGCATCGTCGGCGCCGAAGCGGCCGGCGATGGCATCGAAACCGGCCGCCATGCCGCGTCCATCGCGGCGGGCCGCCCGGGCGTGCTGCACGGCAACCGCACCTACGTGATCTGCGACGACGATGGGCAGATCATCGAAACCCATTCGGTGTCGGCGGGCCTGGACTATCCGGGTGTCGGACCCGAGCACGCGTTCCTGGCCGATGCCGGCCGCGCGGAGTACGTGGGCATCACCGACGACGAGGCACTGGCCGCATTCCACCAACTGGCCCACAGCGAAGGCATCCTGGCCGCGCTGGAATCCAGTCATGCCGTCGCGCAGGCGATCAAGCTGGCGCGCGAGCTGCCGAGTGACAAGCTGGTGCTGTGCAACCTGTCCGGTCGCGGCGACAAGGACGTGCACACCATCGCCGCGCGCGAGGGCCTGGTCCTGTGAATCCACTGCTGCGCCAGGGAAGTGCGCTGCTGATCGTGGTCGGCCTGACCGCCTGCACGCCGCCGGACCCGCCGGTCCTGGCGGCCGCGCCGGCCGCACCTGCGCCGATTGCCCCGGCGCGCGTGCCGGCCAGCAATGACGATGGGGTGGAAAACCGCCCGATCGAGGATGCACCGGAGCCGGCACCCGCCGTTGCCGCAGATGACGCGCCTGCCGTGGTGTCGGTGGCGCTCGATCATGCGGGTGACATCGTGATCGGCCAGCGTTTCACCGAAACGGACGCCGACGGCGCGTGGCATTCGGCTGGCCTGGGTGAGGGGCTGGGCAAGGGCGCCTGCGAGTATTACGAGCGCGGCAGCCTTCCCGAGGGCGTGTCGATGATGGTCGAGGACGACCATGTGCAGCGCTTCGACCTGGACACCATCGACGGCTCGGCCGAGGCGATCACCCAGCCCGGGCCGTTCGGGCTGCGGGTGGGCATGTCGCGCGAGGAAGCGCTCAAGCGCCTGCCGCCCGGCAGCACCCGCACGCCGCATGCCTATGACCCGGAAACGGGCGAATACCTGACCTGGCAGGACCCCGGTTCGGATCTGGCGATCCGGCTGGAGATCTTCGACGGGACGATATCGAAGTTGTACTGGGGCGCCAGTGGCGCCGTTGAACTGATTGAAGGATGTGCCTGAGATGCCTGTTGACCGTATTGATGCCTGTTTCGCCCAGCTGCGCAGCAGCGGCCGCAAGGCGCTCATTCCCTTCATCACCGCCGGTGATCCGGGGCTGGAGGCCACCGTGCCGGTGATGCACGCCCTGGCGGCGGCAGGCGCCGACGTGATCGAGCTGGGCGTGCCGTTCTCCGACCCGATGGCCGACGGCCCGACCATCCAGCGCAGCTCCGAGCGCGCGCTGGCCCGCGGTGCCGGCCTGCGTTATGTACTGGAGACGGTGAGCGCGTTCCGTCGCGACGATGCGACCACGCCGGTGGTGCTGATGGGCTACCTCAATCCGGTGGAGATCCACGGCACCGCCCGCTTCGCCGAGGCGGCGATCGCCGCGGGCGTGGACGGCGTGCTGCTGGTCGACCTGCCGCCGGAAGAGGCGGCCGAGACCCTGGAAATCTTCACTGCCGCCGGCCTGGCCTTGATCCTGCTGGCCTCGCCGACCACGGCCGATGCGCGGCTGGACCTGCTGGCCGGCATGGCCCGCGGTTACCTCTATTACGTGAGCTTTGCCGGCGTCACCGGCGCGTCGGAGCGGTTGGACAGCGGCGCGGCGGGTGCGCGTCTGCGTGATCTGCGCAGCCGTTCGTCGGTGCCGGTGGTGGCTGGCTTCGGCATCAAGGATGCGGCCAGCGCCGCGGCGATGGCGGTGGAGGCCGACGGCGTGGTGGTGGGCAGCGCGCTGGTGGCGGCGCTGGGCGAGGCAGGCGATGCGGGCGATGCCGCGCGCGTGGCCGGGAGTTTCCTGCAGCCGTTGCGTGCGGCCCTGGACCAAGGCGTCTGACGCCACCGCGCACGACCAACGGTCGTGCCGGGCCGCCGCCGATGCCCGTCCATGGCCGCAACGTACGGCCCAGCATGGTTTTCACGCCGGCTCCCGCCCGCGGGCAGGGGGTCCCGGCCACGGGACGGGTGAGCTAGACTGTCCGCCTTTGCGGCTTTCGGGCCGCCCTGAACGGAAGTGTCATCCCGCATGAGTTGGCTCAGCAAGTTGATGCCGTCGGGCATCCGCACCGACAACGTCCCCAGCAAGAAGCGCAGCGTCCCCGAGGGCCTGTGGGAAAAGTGCAGCAGCTGCGGCAGCGCGCTTTACGGTCCTGAGCTGGAAGAGAACCTCGAAGTCTGCCCCAAGTGTGGCCACCACATGGCGATCCGCGCCCGCGCGCGCCTGGCCTCGCTGTTCGACGCGGACAGCACCAGTGAGATCGGCGCCCGCCTGGGCCCGACCGACCTGCTGAAGTTCAAGGACCAGAAGAAGTACAGCGAGCGCATCAAGGCCTCGCAGAAGAACACCGGCGAGTACGACGCGCTGATTGCCATGCAGGGCCAGCTCAAGGGCCGCCCGCTGGTGGCGTCGGCCTTCGACTTCGCCTTCATGGGCGGCTCGATGGGGTCGGTGGTGGGCGAGCGCTTCTCGCTGGCCGCCGAAAAGGCGCTGGAGCTGCGTGCCCCCTACGTGTGCTTCTCCGCCAGCGGCGGTGCGCGCATGCAGGAAGGCCTGTTCTCGCTGATGCAGATGGCCAAGACCTCGGCCGCGCTGGGTCGCCTGCGCGACGCGGGCCTGCCGTATATCTCGGTGCTGACCCATCCCACCACCGGTGGCGTGTCGGCCTCGTTCGCGATGCTGGGCGATATCAACATCGCCGAGCCGCAGGCGCTGATCGGCTTCGCCGGCCCGCGCGTGATCGAACAGACGGTGCGTGAGAAGCTGCCGGAAGGCTTCCAGCGCTCCGAGTTCCTGCTCGAACACGGCGCCATCGACCAGATCTGCGACCGCCGCGAGCTGCGCGACCGCCTGTCCGAACTGCTGGCCCTGCTGGGCCGTCAGCCGGCACCGGACGTCGCTGCCTGATGGGCGCGCGCAAGTATTTCGGCACCGACGGCATCCGCGGTCGGGTCGGGCAGGGGGTGATCTCCGCCGATTTCGTGCTGCGTCTGGGCAATGCGCTGGGCCGCGTGCTGACCGAGCGCAATGGCCATCGTCCGGGCCACCGCCCGGTGGTGGTGATCGGCAAGGACACGCGCATTTCCGGCTACATGTTCGAGGCCGCGCTGGAGGCCGGGCTGGTCGCCGCCGGCGCGGACGTGCAGCTGCTCGGCCCGATGCCGACCCCGGCGGTCGCGTTCCTGACGCGCACGCTGGGTGCGGACGCGGGCATCGTGATCAGTGCCTCGCACAATCCGCACTATGACAATGGCATCAAGTTCTTCTCTGCCGATGGCGAGAAGCTCGACGATGCCACGGAGCTGGCGCTGGAAGCAGCGCTGGATACCGAGTTCACGACGGCCGACTCGGACCGCCTGGGCAAGGCCGCACGCGGCCGCGATGCGGTGGGCCGCTACATCGAGTTCTGCAAGGCCAGCGTGCCGCGCAAGTTCGACCTGCGCGGGCTGAAGATCGTGCTCGACTGCGCGCATGGCGCCACGTACCACATCGCGCCGCTGCTGTTCCGCGAGCTGGGCGCCGAGGTGGTGGCGATCGGTGCGGAGCCGAACGGGGTGAACATCAACGACGGCGTCGGCTCGATGCACATCGACAATCTCGCCGCGAAGGTGCGTGAGGTCGGTGCGGACCTGGGCATCGCGTTCGACGGCGACGGCGACCGCGTGCTGATGGCCGACGACCAGGGCAACCCGGTCGACGGCGACGATCTGCTCTATGTGCTCGCGCCCTCGTGGCAGCGCAGCGGTCGCCTGCGTGGCCCGGTGGTCGGCACGCTGATGACGAACTTCGGCCTGGAGCAGGCGCTGGAGCGCCTGGGTCTGCCGTTCCAGCGCAGCAATGTCGGCGACCGCTATGTGCACCAGGCACTGGTCGAAGGCGGCGGCGTCCTGGGCGGCGAAGCCTCCGGTCACCTGCTGTGCCTGGACCGCGCCACCACGGGCGATGCGATCATCAGTGCGTTGCAGGTGCTGGAAGTCCTGCGCCGCGAAGGCAAGACGCTGCGCGAGTCGCTGGTGGGACTGACCCGGGTGCCGCAGAAGACGGTCAACGTTCGCCTGGCCGGCGTATCGGCCAAGGCGATCGTGCAGTCCGACGGCGTGCAGTCGGCGCTGGCCGCCGCGCAGCAGGCGGTAAAGGGCAGGGGCCGCGCGTTCCTGCGCCCCTCCGGCACCGAGCCGGTAGTGCGCGTCACGGTAGAGGCCGACACGGCCGAACTGATGCAGGCCACCCTCGACAGCCTGTCCGCCGCCGTAAAGGCCGCCGCAGCTGCCTGATCCTCCGGGATCACGTGGCAACGAAAAACCCGGCTTCGGCCGGGTTTTTTTGGGCCTTGCCAGCCACTCGTAGAGCCGGGCTCTGCCCGGCTGCGTCACGCATTTGAGCGAACAGCGGGTGGCCCTTGGTTCCTCTGATTTGGCGGGACGGTGCCGGTTTGCGGGGGACGCCGTGAACCCATCCATGGGGGCTCAGTCGCCGCATCCATGCGGCTCATGCCCCCGCAAACCGGCCCCGACCCGCCTTTGACAGT
>NZ_JBLZQD010000025.1:0-28818 GCF_049199305.1 Stenotrophomonas sp. PD6
GGGGGGGGGGGCGGGGCGGGCGCGGGCCCGCCCCCCCCCCCTTTGGGGGGGGGCGCCCGCCGCCAATTCGGTGCGCCGCCCCCCGCGGTCGGGCGGGGCTCGGCCGGGCCGTTTCACCGTTCGATACGCTCGCCGCACCTCGCCGTAGCGCCGGGCTCTGCCCGGCCGTTTCACCGTTCGATACGCCAAACGTCTCAATCCAGACTCGTCAGGTTATGGATCGACCTGTACCCGCTGCCTATCCTGAGCGCTGACTCTTACGCACCGGCCCGCCCCCACGGGCCCAGACGCAATGAACGGCGACACCGCAGCGCTGCCGCAGCGCAGTTCCACCGACCATCCGCCCACGGCTTCGCAGCACATCGAGCAGGGCACGCCCGCCTTCCGCCGCACCGCAGCGGCGCTGTTCCTGGCCGGCTTCTCCACCTTCGGCCTGCTCTACACCGTGCAGCCGCTGTTGCCCGAGTTCAGCCGCCACTTCGGGGTTTCCGCCGCCAACAGCGCGCTGGCGCTGTCGCTCAGCACCGGCCTGCTGGCCGTCTCCATGCTGGTGGCCGGCCTGATCTCCGACCGGGTCGGCCGGCGCGGCGTCATGATCACCGCGTTGCTCGCCTCCACCGTGCTGTCCGCGGCCAGCGCCATGGTCCACGACTGGACCACCCTGCTGATCCTGCGCGCCCTGCTCGGCATCGCCCTCAGCGGCGTCCCTGCGGTGGCGATGACCTACCTGGTGGAAGAGATGGACAGCCGCGCGCTGGGCCTGGCCATGGGCCTGTATATCGGCGGCAATGCGGTCGGCGGCATGAGCGGGCGGCTGATTGCCGGCATCGTGGCCGACCATTGGGGCTGGCGCTGGGGCATCGGCGTGGTCTCGCTGATCGCCGTGCTCAGCACCGTGCTGCTGTGGGTGCAGCTGCCGCCCTCGCGCCATTTCCAGAGCCGTCGCGGCGGCCTGCGCGAGCTGCCCGCGCGCTGGCGCCAGCTGTTCGCCGACCCGGGCCTGCCGTCGCTGTTCGCCACCGCGTTCGTGCTCATGGGCGTGTTCGTCACCCTCTACAACTACCTCGGCTATCACCTGCTGGCGCCGCCGTACCGGCTCAGCCAGACCGTGGTCGGCCTGATCTTCAGCGTGTACCTGGTCGGCACCTTCAGCTCGGCATGGATGGGCCAGCAGGCCAACCGGCATGGCCGTGGCCGCGTGCTGGGCATCTGCTACGGGCTGATCGCACTGGGCATCGTCATGTTGGCGCTGCCGTGGCTGGGCTGCATGGCGGTGGGTATCGCGCTGGTGACCTTCGGCTTCTTCGGCGGCCATTCGGTGGCCAGCAGCTGGGTCGGCAGCCGTGCCGGCGTGATGCGTGCCGAAGCCTCTGCGCTGTACCTGTTCGCCTATTACCTGGGGTCCAGCCTGGCCGGTGCGGCCGGCGGCGTGTTCTACACCCGCTGGGACTGGTGGGGCGTGTGCGCCTTCACCGCCGTGCTGACCGCCATCGGCGCCACCATCGCCTGGCGGCTGGGCCGCCGCGCGCAACCGCTGCCGGCCGCGCTGGCGGTCAGTCGCTGAAGCCGCCCTGCAGCAGCCGGGTGAAGTGGGTGATCAGCGGCGAGGGTGCGCCGCGCCGGTAGGCCACATGCACTTCCGAACTGGCGGCGCGATCGCTCAACGGCACGAAGCGCGCGCCTTCCACGTGGATGTGGCTGCACGAGGCGGGCAATACCGTTACGCCCAGCCCAGAGGCGGCAAGACTGATCAGCGTGGACGCTTCACCCGCCTCCTGGATGATGCGCGGCGTGAAGCCGGCGCTGCGACACAGCGCGATGAAATGGTCGTGGATGCCGGCGCCGACCTCGCGCAGGAAACCGACGAAGGGCTCATGCGCGAACTGGCGCAGCGCCACCGGTGCACCGTCCGGAAGATCGCGGATCAACGGGTGCTGGTCATGCACCACCAGCGCCAGCGGATCGCTGAACAACTTGCGTGACATCAGCGGCGTCGGCAACGCGCGCTTGCGGATCAACCCCACGTCCAGTTCGTTGGCCACCAGCGCATCGATCTGCTGCAGGGTATTCATCTCGCGCAGCTTCAACTGCACCTGCGGGAACTGCTGGCGGTAGGCGAAGATCGCGCGCGGAATCTGCGTGGACAGCGGCGTGGCACGGGTCAGCCCGATGCGCAGCTCGCCGGTCTCGCCGCGCTGCGCGCGCTGTGTGAGGTCGATGGCCTGGTCCACCCGCGCCAGCGCCTCGGTGGCCTGTGCCTGCAGCACGCGCCCGGCCTCGGTGAGTTCCACCCGGCGGTTGCTGCGCAAAAACAGGCGCGCGCCCAGCAGCGTTTCCAGTTGCCGGATCTGCTGGCTGAGCGGCGGCTGCGACATGCCCAGGCGCTCGGCAGCACGGCCGAAGTGCAGCGTATCGGCCACCGCCAGGAAGTACCGCAGGTGGCGCAGTTCAATCGACATGGCAGCGCATCAGCGTTCGGAATGACCGCTTTCATCATAGCTGCGCGGACTGAACAGGTCCGGCTGGATCAGCTCGATGAAGGCGCGCGCCTGCGGCGACAGGAAGCGGCCGCGGCGCACGATCACCCCATAACTGCGCTCGGGGAACCAGGCGCTCATCGAACGCGTCACCAGCCGGTCCCGGTCGGCATCGTTGAGGCACAGCGCCGGCACGATCGAAATGCCCATGCCCATCGCCACGTACTGCTTGATCACCTCCCAGCCACCCACTTCCAGCGCCACCGTGTACGGCACGCGCTGGCGCTGGAACACCTGGTCCACCAGCCGGTAGGTGATCTGGCGCTTGGGCGGCAGCACCAGCGGGTAGGCCGAGATCGCCTGCAGGGTCAGCTCCGGCGCGGTGGCCAGCGGGTGGTCGGGCGGGGCGATCAGCACCTGCTCGAAGCGGTAGGCCGGCGCGTAGCTGAGGTCGGCGGGCACGTCGGTCATCGAGCCCACCGCCAGGTCGGCCGCGTCGCTGCGCAGCAGGTCGGTGCCGTCGGCGCTGATCGCGTTGTGCAGGGTCAGGCGCACGTCCGGGTGGCGCTGGCGGAAGCGCTCCACGATGCGTGGCAGCAGGTACAGGATGGTGGAGCTGTTGGCGGCGATGTTGAGCTCGCCCGCGTCCAGGCCTTTGACCTTGTCGCGGAAGCTGGCCTCCAGCCCGTCCAGGCTCTCCACCAGCGGCTGGGCCATCTCGAACAGCAACTGGCCCTCGCGGCTGGGCACCAGCCGCCGCCCGCTGCGCTCGAACAGCACCAGCCCCAACTCGCGTTCCAGCGCCTGCAACTGCTGGCTGATGGCCGGCTGGCTGACGAACAGCGCCTCAGCAGCCCGTGAGACTGAGCCCAGTCGCACCGTCTGGCAGAACGCCCGCAGCGGCTTGAGCCGGTCAGACTTGTAGGAAAAACGGGGACTTGGCGGTCGCGGCGTGGGCATGGTGTAACGACTATAAGTCTGACTTATGTAAAGCATTGCGATAACTGTTTTGTCAAATACCACACTCCGGCGCACGGTGGGGTCACCCGCAACGCAGGAGTTGGACATGTCCGCTGTCGCCGCCTTCGCCACCGCCCAGCCCACCCCGGCCGATGCCCCGGCCACGCCGGGCATTGCCCTGACCACCCAGCTCGCCGGCCAGTCGGCCCTGCTGCCGGCGGGCGTATTGGCGCTGCTGGTGTCGTTGCACCGCGCCGTGGAACCCGAGCGCCAGCGCCGCCTGCAGGCCCGCCGCGAGCGCCAAGCGTTCTTCGACGGCGGCGGCCTGCCGGACTTCCGCGCCGACACTGCCGCCATTCGCAGCGAGGACTGGCGCGTGGCGCCGATCCCGGATGCGCTGCAGGACCGCCGCGTGGAGATCACCGGCCCGACCGACCCGAAGATGGTCATCAACGCGCTGAATTCGGGCGCCAAGGTGTTCATGGCCGACTTCGAGGATTCCACCGCCCCGGCCTGGCGCAACCTGCTGGCCGGCCAGCAGGCCCTGATCGGCGCCGTGCGCGGCGACCTGACCCATACCGGGCCGTCGGTGGACGGCAAGCCGGGCAAGCAGTACGCCCTGCGCCCGCTGGACGAGCAGGCGGTGCTGATCGTGCGCCCGCGTGGCTGGCACCTGGACGAGAAGCACGTGCGCATCGACGGCCAGCCGCTGGCCGGCGGCCTGTTCGATGCCGCCGTGTTCGCCTTCCATAACGCCCGCACCCTGATGTGCCGCCAGCGCGGGCCGTACTTCTACCTGCCCAAGCTGCAGTCGATGGAAGAGGCCGCGCTGTGGGAGACCGCGCTGTCGCACATCGAGGGCATGCTCGGTCTGCCGCATGGCCAGATCAAGGTCACCGTGCTGATCGAGACGCTGCCGGCGGTGTTCGAAATGGACGAGATCCTGCACGCGCTGCGCGACCGCATCGTCGGCCTGAACTGCGGGCGCTGGGACTACATCTTTTCGTACATCAAGACCTTCCGTAAGCACGCCGACAAGGTGCTGCCCGAGCGTGGCCAGGTGACCATGACGCAGCCGTTCCTGAAGGCCTATTCCGAACTGCTGATCCAGACCTGCCACCGTCGCGGTGCGCATGCGATGGGCGGCATGGCCGCGCAGATTCCGATCAACCACGACCCGGCCGCGAACGAGCAGGCGATGGCCCGCGTGCGTGCCGACAAGCTGCGCGAAGTCACCGCCGGTCATGACGGCACCTGGGTAGCCCACCCGGCGCTGATTCCCGTGGCGCAGGCCATCTTCGACGAACACATGCCCGGCCCGAACCAGCACGCCGTGCTGCGCCGCGACGTGCAGGCCAGCCGCGATGCGTTGATCGCCGCGCCCACCGGCACCATTACCCGCGCCGGCTTCGAGGGCAACGTGGAGGTCTGCGTGCGCTACCTGGCCGCGTGGCTGGACGGCAATGGCTGCGTGCCCATCCATCACCTGATGGAAGACGCGGCCACCGCCGAGATCAGCCGCAGCCAGCTGTGGCAGTGGCTGCATGTGCCGGGCCAGCACCTGGACGACGGCACCGCCATCGACCTGGCGCTGCTCGACGCCACCCTGGCCCGGTTGCCCGCCCGCCTGGGCGAGCGCAGCACCCTGCCGGGCGGGGCGCGCATCGACGAAGCCATGGCGCTGCTGGCCGAACTCAGCCGCCGCAACGAACTGACCGACTTCCTGACCTTGCCGGCGTACGACCGCCTGGATTGACCCGCCTGCCGGGCAGAGCCCGGCGCTACGCACTTGATACCCGTAGAGCGGGGCTCTGCCCCGCTGCCTTTTCCCACCGCCGTAGAGCGGGGCTCTGCCCCGCTGCCCCATCGACCCTGGAGAACCGCCATGAGCAAGCTGCCCACCGCCGAACAGATCCAGCACGAATGGAACACCGACCCGCGTTGGGCCGGCATCCAGCGCAACTACAGCGCCGCCGACGTGGTGCGCCTGCGCGGCACCGTGCACGTGGAGCACTCGCTGGCCCGGCTGGGCGCGGAGAAGCTGTGGAAGTACCTGCATGAAAAGGACTTCGTCAACGCGCTGGGCGCGCTGACCGGCAACCAGGCCATGCAGCAGGTCAAGGCCGGGCTCAACGCCATCTACCTGTCCGGTTGGCAGGTCGCCGCCGACGCCAACCTGGCCGGCCAGATGTACCCCGACCAGTCGCTGTACCCGGCCGACTCGGTGCCGGCGGTGGTCAAGCGCATCAACAACACCCTGCTGCGCGCCGACCAGCTGCACCACGCCGAAGGCAAGGACGAGATCGACTTCCTGCAGCCGATCGTGGCCGACGCCGAGGCCGGCTTTGGCGGCGTGCTCAACGCCTTCGAACTGATGAAGGCCATGATCGAGGCGGGCGCCGCCGGCGTGCACTTTGAGGACCAGCTGGCCTCGGTGAAAAAGTGCGGCCACATGGGCGGCAAGGTGTTGGTGCCGACCCGCGAGGCGATCGAGAAGTTGAACGCCGCGCGCCTGGCGGCCGACGTGCTGGGCGTGCCGACCCTGCTGGTGGCCCGCACCGACGCCGAGGCGGCCGACCTGCTGACCAGCGACATCGACGCCAACGACCAGCCCTTCGCCACCGGCGAGCGCACCGTGGAAGGCTTCTACAAGACCCGCAACGGCCTGGACCAGGCCATCAGCCGCGGCCTGGCCTATGCGCCCTACGCCGACCTGATCTGGTGCGAGACCGGCAAGCCGGACCTGGAATTCGCCCGCAAATTCGCCGAAGCCATCCACGCCAAGTTCCCGGGCAAGCTGCTGGCCTACAACTGCTCGCCCAGCTTCAACTGGAAGAAGAACCTGGACGACGCCACCATCGCCACCTTCCAGAAGGAGATCGCGCGCTACGGCTACAAGTTCCAGTTCATCACCCTGGCCGGCTTCCACGCGCTGAACTACTCCATGTTCAACCTGGCCCACGGCTACGCCCGCCGCCAGATGAGCGCCTTCGTCGAACTGCAGGAGGCCGAGTTCGCCGCCGCCGACCGTGGCTTCACCGCGGTCAAGCACCAGCGCGAGGTGGGCACCGGCTACTTCGACGCCGTCACCCAGGCCATCCAGCAGGGTCAGTCCTCGACCACCGCGCTGACCGGCTCGACCGAAGAAGAGCAATTCCGGGCGGCCTGACCCTCGAGCGCCGCGGCACCCCCGGGTAGCGCCGGCCGTTGGCCGGCTCCCGGCAACCCGCCCCAACCACACAAGGCCGTCCCTGTAGGGGCGGCCCTTCTTTTATATGCCACGCCCAGATGTTACGGTCCCCCTGAGCCACCATGCGGTAGGGAATGGCCGGTTTGCACCGGTCGTCGCGTTGGGTAAGGTTGGGCCGGAGCGCCGAAGCATTTCGGGCGCCGGGGCATGGAAATGGGATGAGGCGCACACTTTTAAGGAGTGCTATCCTCGTCCGCTCACCGGGGGACGCTGGGAAGCGGGTGTTGTGATGACCGGCAAGTTTGCGACGAACGTGTGCGAACCAGAAGCAGGCATCGCCCAGACCGCGATGGCTGAGATCGTGCACGCCGTGCTGAGCGCGGGCGAGTTCGCCCTGTTCGCCGAATTTGGCCAGCAACGCCACCTGCGCGCCGGGGAACACCTGTTCCTGCGCAACCAGGGCGGTGACACCATGTATGTCATCGTCAGCGGCAGCATCGAGCTCGACTTCGGCGAGGACCTGGTGGTCAAGTCGCTGGGGCCGCATGAATTCTTCGGCGAACTCGGCCTGCTGATCGGTGACCATCCCCGCAGCGCCGACGCCCAGGCCACGGCCGATTCGCTGGTACTCGAACTCAGCCATGGCGATTTCCAGCGCCTGGTGGACCGCGATCCGGGCATGGTGGCGTACTTCCTGCGCCGCACCATCATGCGGGTCGTCAGCAACGAACAGGTCCTGATCCGGCAGCTGCGCCGCCGCAACCACGACCTCGAAGCGGCGCTGGACAATCTATACGTCACCACCCACCAGCTCACCCACACCCGGGAGCTGGTCCGCACCGACGAAATGACCGGCCTGCACAACCGCCGCGGCCTGGCGCTGTACCTGCAGGAATGCCGCAGCCACGACAACGGCGCGCCGCAGGGCCTGCTGCTGATCGACTGCGACCACTTCAAGCGGGTCAACGACGAACACGGCCACCAGGCCGGCGACCGCGTGCTGCAGAGCGTGGCCAACATCCTGCGTTCGGTGGCCACCGAGCAGGACCGCGCCTGCCGGCTGGGCGGCGACGAATTCTGCCTGCTGCTGCGCGTGGCCGACCCGGACACCCTGCAGCATGCGGCCGAATTCATCCTCAGCGCCGTGCACGGTCTGATGGGGCGGGCCACCGGCCAGCCGCACGTCTGCCCGGTCAGCATCGGCGTGTGCCTGCTCGAGCCTCAGAGTGACTGGAGCGACTGGTACGCTCGCGCCGACAACGCGCTGTACCAGGCCAAGCGCCTGGGCGGCAACCGGCTGCACTGGTCGCGTGCCGCGACCGCAAAGCCCTGACGGAATTTCCAAATGAACGGCGACAACGGAACGTCGACCCAAGCCCCCCAGCTGCGCGCGCTGCTGTTCACCGACCTGTGCGACTCCGTGTTGCTGGTCGAGCGGATCGGCGACAGCGCCGCCGCCGAGCTGTTCCAGCAGCACGACCGGCTGGTACTGACCCTGCAGCAGCAGTGGAACGGGCATCAGATCGATCGCTCCGACGGCCTGTTCCTGCTCTTCGAGCGCGCCATCGACGGGCTCGGCTTCGCCCTGGATTACCAGCGCGGCCTGCAGGAGATCGGCAAGGAGCGCGGCATCGAACTGCGGGCGCGCGCCGGCCTGCATGTGGGCGAAGTGCTCACCTGGGAGAACAGCCCCGAAGCCATCAAGGCCGGTGCCAAGTCGCTGGAGGTTGAAGGCCTGGCCAAGCCGATGGCGGCGCGCCTGATGACCCTGGCGCGCCCCGGCCAGATCCTGCTCTCGGCGGTGGCCGACTCGCTGACCCGGCGCGCCACCGCGGAACTGGGCGAACGCGCCGAGCGGCTGGTCTGGAAATCGCACGGGCGCTGGCGGTTCAAGGGTATTCCCACCACGCAGGAAGTGGTCGAGGTCGGCGAGGTTGGCTTCACGCCCCTGCGCATGCCGCGCGGCAGCGCCAAGGCCCGCCGCGACATTCCGTTGTGGCGGCAGCCCGCTGCATTGGCCGCCGAAGCCGCCGTGCTGGCGATGCTCGTCGTGGGCGGCTGGGTGCTGTTGCGCCCGGAACCGGCCATCGCGTTCGCCGAGCGGGACTGGGTGGTGGTGGCCGATGTGGACAATCGCAGTGGTGAGGCGCTGTTCGACGACAGCCTGCAGCGCGCGCTGCTGATCAGCCTGGAGCAGTCGCGCTACGTCAACGTGTTGTCGGACAGCAAGGTGAAGCAATCGCGCGAGCTGCTGCGGGTGCCTTCCACGCGCGCGCTGGACCGCGACCTGGCCGGCGACGTGGCCTCGCGCGAGGGCGCGCGCATGGTGCTGGTGCCCAGCATCAACCGCTTCGGGGGGCAGTACGTCGTGGCCGTTGACCTGCTGGATCCGGTCAGCCGTTCGGTCGTGCGTTCGTACCACGCCGAGGCCCGCGCCCCCGACGACGTGGTGGCCGCCGTGGACAACGTCGTGGGCCGCCTGCGCGCGGGCCTGGGCGAAACCGTGGCCTCGCTGCAGCAGTCGGTGCCACTGCCGCAGGCGTCCACCAACAACCTGCAGGCGCTCAAGTCGTATGCGCTGGCCGAGCGCGCGGTGGGCGGCGGTCGCTTCGCTGAAGCGACCAAACTTTATGAGGCGGCACTGGACGCCGACCCGGACTTCGCCATGGCGCACATGGGCCTGGCCAGGTTGCTGGTGCGCATCGACCGGCGCGCCGAGGCCCTGCCACATCTGAAACAGGCACTGGCCCTCAATGATCGCCTGCCGCACCGCGAGCGCCTCTACCTCAAGGCCTGGAGCAGCGAGCTGCGCCCGGATGGCTGGCCGCTGGAAGACTGGCGCGTGCTGGCCGAAGTCTATCCCGACTCGTTTGCAGGGCAGGCCAACACGGCGGGCTTCCTGTTGATGGACAACCGCTATGAAGAGGCCGAGCACTACGCACGCGCAGCGTCGGTACCGCAGGCGCCGCTGCGTGCCTATCCCATCGGCTATACGGGGTGGATCCAGCTGGCGACCAACCGCTATGACGATGCGTTGCGCAGCTTCCAGCAGGCAGAGCAGCTCACCGGCCGCAGCGCCAGCGACACGCGCGTGGACGTGCTGATCGCCCAGCGTCGCTACAAGGAAGCACAGGCGCTGCTGGCGCAGCTGCCCAAGTCGCGCGACGAGCTGCAGACCATCATGTACCAGCGCGTCCGGGTGCTGCTGGCTGCCGACCAGGACGACTGCACCGGCATGACCGATGCGCTGGCCAGTGAGGAGCCGCCGAGCGAATCGGACGACTTCCGCACGCATGTATTGCTGATGCACGCGGTGGTGGACACCGCCTGCGAGCGGCGCGACCCCGCTGCGCTGGCCGCCGTGTCAGACCAGCTGCTCCCGCTGCTCAAGGACACCGCCAACCCGAACCTGTCCGACCGGGTACTGCGCCTGCTGTCGCTGGTGTATCTCGCACAGCGCCAGGGCGATGTTGCGCGCGCCGACGCGCTGCTGCGCGACCATGCGGCGTTGATCGACTCGTTGAAAAGTCCGGTGGTCGGCAAGTGGCATGCCATCGTGCTGGCCATGCAGCAGCTGGGCCGTAACCAGCCTGCGCAGGCCGAGGCACTGCTGCGGCCGATCCTGGATGGTACCGAACCAGTACAGGCCCGGGTGGCGCTGCGCGAAGTACAACGCACGCTGGGCAATGCCGAGACGTTCCACGAGCAGAACGAATGGCTGTATGCCCATCGAGGGCGCGCGATTGCCGAACTGGCGCCCATGCAGCTGATGCAGCCGCTCAGCATCCACGACATGCTGGGTGACGCCAGCCTGCGTTCCAACTAGGTGGGGCGCAGGCTGGCGGCGTCGTCATTCGAGTGAGTCGGCGGCCTTGCCCGCCTCGAAGCAGTGCGGTACCAGCATCGCCTGGTAGGACGTGCTCAGGTACTTCTCCAACTGGGCCTGCACCGCGCGCAGCTCTTCCACGCTGGCCAGCTGCTGGATGTCGCAGCACAGCGGCTGGGCGTCCGTGCTCAACCCCAGCTCGGTCAGTGCCTGGCGTGCATCCTTCTGGAACAGCTCACGGAAGGCGGGGTCGTCAATCAGCCTGCTCACCAGCCGCGCGGCGATTTCAGGGGAAATCTTGTTCGTTTCCGGTTTGTCGTTGCTCATTGCGCTCGATCCAGTGGGTGAAGTGAGGGTTATCGGCCGGGCCAGGCGGGAATGTAGTGCCCGGCAGGACCGGCCAACGCACGGTGCGAAGCACCACGCAGGGTACGCCGAAGACCGGCCACGCACGACGGAACCCAAGGCGCCGCGGCTAGAATGTCCGGGTCCTCCCACGGTCGGCCCCGAATGAAACTGCGCCGTTGCACTACTGTCATGTTCGAGCCACGCGAAGAGGTCGGCATCGACTTCAACGCCATGCTTGCCGGGCGTACGGAGCTGTCCACCACCATCACCTGGTTCGCCCTGGCCGCACACCTGGAACAGGCCGTGCCGGTGAGTGCCGCACAGCGGGAACTGCTGGGGTCGCTCGGTGCCCGGGACTGGACCGAGGCGGGCGACATCAATTGCCCCCCGGCTGACTGGCAACCGCTGCTGGAGGCCGGGCTGCTGATCGCCGACGACGAGCAGCACGCCGCGCATCGCCTCCGCGACGAAGGCATGCGCGACGGCCACTGGTGGCCGCTGGCGGCCCTGACCCACCGGCATGCCCGCTGGAGCGGCGTCAACAGTGCCGCGCAGATGCGCGACAGCAACATGGTCACCGCCAAGGATCTTCGCCGGCAGCTCGGCCCGCCGCCGCCAGCGGTGCAGGTGCACCCCGGCACGTATCAACCGCTTCCCGTCGTGGAGGCCACCGAGTACGACCGGTTGCTGGAACGCCGCACGACCTGCCGCAACTTCGATGCCGCACGCAGCATCGGTTGCGCGCAGCTGGCGCAGCTCCTGCAGCGCACGGTGAAGGCGCAGGCGGTGGTGCAGGTGGACGCCGATACCGAGTTCCTGAAGAAGAACGTGCCATCCGGCGGAGGGCTGCATCCCACCGAGACCTATCTGCTCGTGCAGCGGGTGGATGGACTGGCGCCCGGGCTGTACCACTATCACCCCGTGAAGCATGCGCTGGTGGCACTGCCACGCCAGTGCGAGCGACCGTTGCAGGAGGTGGCCGACGCCATGCTGTCCGGCCAGGACTGGTTCGCCAACGCGGCGGCCCACCTTGTGCTGGTGCCGCGCTTCGCACGCACCAACTGGAAGTACCGCAACCACGCCAAGGCCTACCGGGCACTGTTGCTGGACGTGGGTCATATCTCGCAGGCCGTGTACATGGCCGCAACCGAGCGCGGCCTGGCTGCGTTTGTCACCGCCGCCATCAATGACGTGGACACCGAAGCGGTGTTCGCACTGGATGGCGTCACCCAGAGTCCCATCGCGATCGTGGGCATTGGCTGGCGCGGCGATACGCTGGATACCACCGAGTTCGATCCGAACAATGTGGTCTGGGCCCAGTCATGAGCGGGGATGTCACCCCTTCAACCCCACCCCCGTTGCTGAAAGCCCTGTTGTTCACCGATCTGTGCGATTCCATCGGCCTGGTCGAACGGCTGGGCGACAGCGTGGCCGCCGAACTGTTCCAGCAGCACGACCGGCTGGTCCTGGCGCTGCAGCAGCACTGGCACGGGAAGCAGATCGATCGCTCCAACGGGGTGTTCATGCTGTTCGAACGGCCGATCGATGCGTTGGGGTTTGCATTGGACTACCAGCGCGAACTGCTGGAGGTCGGCAAGCAGCGGGGTATCGAACTTAGCGCGCGCGCCGGTCTGCACGTCGGCGAAGTCCTGATCCGGGAAAACAGTCCAGAGGCCGTCGCTGACGGTGCCAAGCCGCTCGAAGCGGAGGGCCTGGCAAAACCGCTGGCCGCGCGCCTCATGGCGTTGGCGTGGCCCGGGCAGATCCTGCTGTCCGCCGTGGCCGAAACGTTGGCGCGGCGAGCAAGCGGTGTGCTGGGCGAACGGGGTGACAGGCTGCTCTGGAAGTCGCATGGCCCCTGGCGCTTCACGTCGGTGCCGTCGGTGCAGGAAGTGTTCGAAGCGGGCGAGTTGGGCATTACCCCGGTACGAATGCCGCGCGGAAATGCCAACGCGCGCCGTGTGCTTCCGGTGTGGAGGCGCCCGGCTGCGCTCGCCGCCCAGGTCGTGGTTATCGCAATGCTGGCCGTCGGCGGCTGGATCCTGCTGCGCCCGGCGCCCGCCATCGCCTTTGCCGAGCGCGACTGGGTGGTGCTGGCCGACGTGGACAACGCCACGGGCGAGACGCTGTTCGACGCTTCGTTGCAGCGGGCGCTGCTGATGAGCCTGGAGCAGTCGCGCTACGTCAATGTGCTCTCCAGCAGCAAGGTCTCCGAATCGCGCGATCTGTTGCGGGTTCCATCTGCACGCGCCCTGGATCGCGAGCTTGCCAGCGACGTGGCGGCGCGCGAGGGGGCACGCATGGTGCTGGCGCCGGCCATTACCGAGGCGGGCGGTCATTACCTGGTCAGCGTCGAACTGCTCGATCCGGCCACCCGCGCGGTGGTGCGCAGCTATCACGCAACGGCCAAGGCCTCCACCGATGTGCTGGGGGCCGTTGACGACGTCGTCGGCCAGCTGCGCGCGGGCCTGGGCGAATCGGTTGCCTCGTTGCAACAGTCGGTACCGCTGCCGCAGGCAACCACGTCCAACCTGCAGGCACTGAAGTCGTTCGCGCTGGCCGAGAACGCGCTGGGCCGTCGTCGTTTTTCCGAGGCGACCAAGCTCTACGACGCGGCGATCGATGCCGACCCGGATTTCGCCATGGCCCACATCGGCCTGGCGAGGCTGCTGGTTCGGCTGGACCAGCGCGCCGAAGCACAGCCCCACGTGGCCCGCGCGCTGGCGGTAAGCCAGCGCCTGCCGCACCGCGAGCGGCTGTACCTGAAGGCCTGGAGCAACGAGTTGAGCCCGGTCTCCTGGCCGCTCGACGACTGGCGCGTGCTGGCCGATGTCTACCCCGACTCTTACGCGGGTCTCTACACCACCTCCTGGTACCTGCTGGTCGACAACCGCTTCGAGGACGCCGAGCGCTACGCCCGCGCCGCCGCCGTACCCTCGAACCCACTGCGCGCTTACGCCTTTGCGAACCTGGGCTGGATCCAGCTGGGAACCAACCGCTACGACGATGCCGTGCGCAGCTTCAGGCAGTCCGAGCAGCTGACCAGCCGTCCGGCCGCCGACCCACGCGCCGATGCGCTGATTGCCATGCGTCGCTACCGGGAAGCGCGTGAGGTACTGGACCAGCTCGGCACGCCCGGCGATGAGCTGCAGGCGCTGATGAACGTTCGCGTGCGCATGCTGCTGGCGGCGGACCAGGACGACTGCACGGGCATGCGCGAGGCGCTGTCGACAGAGCCGATGCCCACCGAATCGCCCGATTTCCGCATGCATGTCCGCGTGCTGGAAGCGCTGGTCGACACCGCGTGCCAGCAGGGCGATTCCAAGGCGCTGGCACGCATCGCGGGCGAGATGCGTCCACGGCTGGCAGATGCCAGCCACCCCAACATGCCGGACCGCACGCTACGCCTGCTGTCGCTGGTGTACCTGGCGCAGCGCCAGGGCGACCATGCGCTGGCCGACCGGCTGCTGGCCGAGTACGACGCGCAGGTGGTGAAGCAGAAGAATCCCATGATCGGGAAGTGGCGCACCGTGGTCCTGGCCATGCAGAACATCGGCAGGAGCGAACCGCAGAAAGCCGTGGCGCTGCTGCGGCCGATGATGGACGGCAGCGAACCGGTGCAGGCGCGTGTGGCGCTGCGTGAAGCGTACCGCCTGCTTGGCGATGGTGAGCAGTTCCAGAAGCAGAACGAATGGCTGTTCGAGAACCGGGGCAGGGCGATTGCGGAGGTGGCGAACACGCAGTTGATGCAGGCGCTGAATGTGCACGATACCGTGTCGGACGCGACGATGCGGCAATGAGGATTGGGTGCTGCACGAATCCGATTGGGCACCGCCCGGATCCGATTCGGCGCTGCACGAAACCGATTGGGCACCGGCCGGATCCGATTCGGCGCTGCACGAAACCGATTGGGCACCGGCCGGATCCGATTCGGCACCGCACGAATCCGATTCGGCGCTGCCCGAATCCGTAGAGCCACGCCATGCGTGGCTGTATTTCGTTCCGGCACCGCGAAGACACCCATGGGGTGTCACGACGGGTGGTGTGGATCAGGTGGCCTCGAAATCCACCAGCACCGCCCCGTCGCCCACCTGGTCACCGGCCTTGACCCGGTAGCCCTGCACCACGCCGTCAGCCGGTGCCTGCAGCGTGTGCTCCATCTTCATCGCCTCCAGCACCACCAGCGGCGTGCCGCGTGCCACCGTGGTGCCTGCCGCCACCAGCGTGGCCACAATGCGGCCCGGCATCGGCGCCACCAGGCTGCCGGCGTCGGCCACGCCCTGGTCCGCTTCACTCACCGGGTCGTGCAGGGTGAAGCGCTGCACGCCGTCAGTGCCGAACAGATACAGCTCGCTGCCATCGCGGACCACGCGCGCGCGGTGCAGGCTCTCTCCAACCTGCAATGCCAGCTGCTCGCCGGCCATACGACCCTGCGCCAACACCGGCGTGCCGTTCACCTCGATCGACCACGCCTCGCCATGGCCCTCCACTGCCAGCACCTGCTGGCGGCCGCGGTGCTCCAGCGTCAGCCGTCGCGCCGCACGTTGACCCAGCCGCCAGCCATCGCTGGCCTGCCACGGCGAATGCGGGTCGCGCGCATCGGCGAACGCCGGCGCCTCCGACGCCACCGCGGCCACGGCCGCCATCGCCCACTGCGCCGCGGCGGTATCGCCGTCGTGCGGCGCCAGCGCGGCCTGCTCGCGGTCGATCAATGCGGTGTCCAGCTTCGCGTGCACGAACGAATCGGTCATCACCAGCTTGCGCAGGAAGGCCGCGTTGGTGGTCACCCCCACCACCTCGCATTCGGCCAGCGCCTGCTGCATGCGGCGCAGCGCCGCATCGCGGTCCACGTCCCACACGATCAGCTTGGCGATCATCGGGTCGTAGAACGGGGTGATCGCATCGCCCTGTTCCACACCCGCATCCACGCGCACATGCGCCGACGCGGCCGGCATGCGCAGGTGGCGCAGCGTGCCGGTGGAGGGCAGGAAGCCCTTGTCGGCGTCTTCGGCGTACAGCCGCGCCTCCAGCGCATGGCCGTTGATGCGCAGCTGTTCCTGCTGCAGCGGCAGCGGTTCACCGCTGGCCACGCGCAGCTGCCACTCCACCAGGTCGGTACCGGTGATGCACTCGGTTACGGGGTGTTCGACCTGCAGGCGGGTGTTCATTTCCATGAAATAGAAATCGCCATCAGGCCCGGCGATGAACTCCACCGTGCCGGCGCCCACGTAGTCCACCGCGCGCGCCGCATCCACCGCCGCCTTGCCCATCGCCGCGCGGCGCTCGGGTGTCATGCCCGGCGCGGGCGCTTCTTCCAGCACCTTCTGGTGGCGGCGCTGCACCGAGCAGTCGCGCTCGAACAGGTACACCACGTTGCCGTGGCTGTCGCCGAACACCTGGATCTCGATGTGGCGCGGCCGCTCCACGTACTTTTCCACCAGCACGTGCGCGTTGCCGAACGCGGACTGCGCCTCGCGCTGGCAGCTGGCCAGCGCCTCGGTGAAGGCCGCGCTGTCTTCCACCTTGCGCATGCCCTTGCCGCCGCCGCCGGCGCTGGCCTTGATCAGCACCGGGTAGCCGATGCCGTCGGCCTGCCCGCGCAGGAAGTCGGGCGCCTGTGCGTCGCCGTGGTAGCCCGGGGTCAGCGGCACGCCGGCCTGCGCCATCAGCGCCTTGGCCGCGCTCTTGTCGCCCATCGCGCGGATCGCCGAGGCCGACGGCCCGATGAAGACGATGCCCGCCTCCGCACACGCCTGCGCGAACGCGGCGTTTTCGGACAGGAAGCCGTAGCCGGGATGGATCGCCTGCGCGCCGGTGCGGCGTGCCGCGTCCAGGATCGCATCGCTGCGCAGGTAGCTCTCGCGTGCCGGGGCCGGGCCGATGCCGACGGCTTCGTCGGCCAGGCGCACGTGGCGTGCGTCGCGGTCGGCGTCGGAGAACACGGCGACGGTCGCGATGCCCAGGCGCCGGCAGGTGGCGATGATGCGGCAGGCAATTTCGCCACGGTTGGCGATCAGGATCTTGGTGAACATGGAAGTCTCGTTGCGCAGGCCAGGGGCGGCGGTGCCGGGCGGCACCGCCCGTGCGTTACATGCGGAACACGCCGAACTCGGTTTTCCGTGCCGGCGCGTTGAGGCTGGCCGACAGCGCCAGGCCCAGCACGCGGCGCGTGTCGGCCGGATCGATCACGCCGTCGTCCCACAGCCGCGCGCTGGCGTAGTAGGGGTGGCCCTGCTGCTCGAACTGCTCGCGGATGGGCGCCTTGAAGCCGTCTTCCTCCTCCGCCGACCACTGCCCGCCCTTGGCCTCGATGCCGTCGCGCTTCACCGTGGCCAGCACGCTGGCCGCCTGCTCGCCGCCCATCACGCCGATGCGCGCGTTCGGCCACATCCACAGGAAATTGGGCGAATAGGCGCGGCCGCACATGCCGTAGTTGCCGGCGCCGAACGAGCCGCCGATCACCACCGTGAACTTGGGCACCTTCGCGCAGGCCACCGCCATCACCAGCTTGGCGCCGTCCTTGGCGATGCCGCCGTGTTCGTACTTGCGCCCGACCATGAAGCCGGTGATGTTCTGCAGGAACACCAGCGGAATGCCGCGCTGGGTGCACAGCTCAATGAAGTGCGCGCCCTTGAGCGCGGACTCGGAGAACAGGATGCCGTTGTTGGCGATGATGCCCACCGGGTAGCCATGCAGGTGCGCGAACCCGGTCACCAGCGTATTGCCGTAGCGCGGCTTGAACTCGTCGAAGCGCGAATCGTCCACCAGCCGCATGATCACTTCGCGCACGTCGTAGGGCTTGCGCGTATCGGCGGGAATCACGCCATACAGTTCGTCGGCCGGGTAGCGCGGCGCGGCGGGCGCCTGCACCGCCAGCGCCGGCTCGGGCTTGCGCCAGTTGAGCTGGGCGATGATCGCGCGTACGCGTGCCAGCGCCTGCAGGTCGTTGTCGGCCATGTGGTCGGCCACGCCGGAAATGCGCGTGTGCACGTCGGCACCGCCCAGTTCTTCAGCGGTGACCACTTCGCCGGTCGCCGCCTTCACCAGCGGCGGGCCGCCCAGGAAGATGGTGCCCTGTTCGCGCACGATCACCGTCTCATCGCTCATCGCCGGCACATACGCGCCGCCGGCGGTGCACGAGCCCATCACGCAGGCGATCTGGGGAATGCCCTGCGCCGAGAGATTGGCCTGGTTGTAGAAGATGCGGCCGAAATGATCGCGGTCCGGGAACACCTCGTCCTGCAGCGGCAGGAACGCGCCACCCGAATCCACCAGATAGATGCAGGGCAGCCGGTTCTGCTCGGCCACTTCCTGCGCGCGCAGGTGCTTCTTCACCGTCATCGGGTAGTAGGTGCCGCCCTTGACCGTGGCGTCGTTGGCCACGATCACGCATTCCACCCCGGAAACGCGGCCGATCCCGGCCACCACGCCCGCGCTGGGAATCGGATCGCCGTACATCCCGTGCGCGGCCAGCGGCGCGATCTCCAGGAACGCGCTGCCCGGGTCGAGCAGGGCGTCGATGCGGTCGCGCACCAGCAGCTTGCCGCGCGCGGTGTGTTTCTGCCGTGCCGCCTCGCTGCCGCCCAGCGCGGTCTGCGCCAGGGTGGCGCGCAGGTCGTCCACCACCGCCTGCAGCGCGGCGCGGTTGGCCTCGAAGGTGTCGCTGCCCGGTTGCAGCTGCGTGCTCAGTACCGTCATGGGTGGGCCCTTACTTGGTGCGCTGGAACAGTTCGCGACCGATCAGCATACGGCGGATCTCCGAGGTGCCGGCGCCGATCTCGTACAGCTTGGCATCGCGCCACAAACGCCCGGTCGGGTACTCGTTGATGTAGCCGTTGCCGCCCAGGATCTGGATCGCCTGGCCGGTCAGCCAGGTGGCCTTCTCGGCCGAATACAGAATGGCACCGGCCGCGTCCTGGCGGGTGGTGCGGCCCTGGTCGCAGGCGCGCGCCACCGCATACACATATGCGCGGCAGGCGTTGAGCCCCACGTACATGTCGGCCAGCTTGGCCTGGATCAGCTGGAAAGTACCGATGGCCTCGCCGAACTGCTTGCGTTCGTGCACATACGGCATCACCACATCCATGCCCGCTGCCATCAGGCCCAGCGGGCCGCCGGAAAGCACCACGCGCTCGAAATCCAGCCCGGACATCAGCACGTTCACGCCGCCGCCGACCTTGCCCAGCACGTTGGCCTCGGGCACCTCGCAGTCCTCGAACACCAGCTCGCAGGTGTTGGAGCCGCGCATGCCCAGCTTGTCCAGCTTCTGCGCGGTGCTGAAGCCCTTCATGCCCTTCTCGACCAGGAACGCGGTGATGCCCTTGGCGCCGGCGTCCGGGTCGGTCTTGGCGTACACCACCAGCACGTCCGCATCGGGGCCGTTGGTGATCCACATCTTGTTGCCGTTGAGCACGTAGTGGTCGCCGCGCTTGTCGGCGCGCAGCTTCATCGACACCACGTCCGAACCGGCGCCCGGCTCGCTCATCGCCAGCGCACCCACCAGCTCGCCGCTGCACAGGCCGGGCAGGAAGCGACGCTTCTGCTCTTCGGTGCCGTTCTTGCGCAGCTGGTTCACGCACAGGTTGGAATGCGCGCCGTAGGACAGGCCGATGCCGCCGGAGGCGCGCGAAATTTCTTCCATCGCCACCACGTGGGCCAGGTAGCCCATGCCGCTGCCGCCGTATTCTTCTTCCACGGTCAGGCCGAGCAGGCCCTGCTCGCCGAGCTTGCGCCACAGCGGGTGGGGGAACAGATTTTCCTCGTCGGCCTTGGCCGCCAGCGGCGCGATCTCCACCGAGGCAAAATGGGCGACGCTCTCGCGAAGCATGTCGATCTCTTCGCCGAGGTCGAAGTTCATGGTGGGGACGTGCATGAGCGGCTCGGCAGAAGGGAATGTACGCCCAGCCTAGTCCTCCCCGATGTAAAAGTGAATACAAATTCAAAAATTGAACATAGAATCAGCAAATGGCCTATAAACGCTCCCCTCTGATGGAAGAACGCCTGGCCGGGGCCCGCGAGCGGATCCTGCTGGCCACCCGTGCCCTGGTGGCCGCCGGCGGTTACCGCAACGCCCCGGTCACCGCCGTGGCGGCCGAGGCGGGGGTCTCCACCGGGCTGATCTACCGGCACTTCCCCTCCAAGGCCGAGCTGTTCGTAGAGGTGCTCACCAACGCGGTGGAGCACGAACTGCGCATCTTCGAGGCCATCGCCGCCGAGCCGCTGCCGGCGCCCGAGCGCCTGCGCCGGGCCATTACCGCCTTCGTCCGCCGCGCCCTGGCCGGTCCGGGCCTGGCCTACGCCTTCATCGCCGAACCGGTCGACCCGGAAGTGGAAGCCGAGCGCATCCGCTGCCGCCGGCTGTTCGGCGACGTGTTCCGGCGCATCGTCGCCGATGGCATTGAAGCGGGCACCTTCCCGGCGCAGGACACCCATGTCGCAGCGGCCTGCATCGTCGGTGCATTTACCGAGGCGCTGGTGGGTCCTACCGCGCCCAGCCGCGACGCGCACGGCGACGAAGCGGCACTGGTCGAATCCATCTGCGTGTTCTGCCTGCGGGCCGCCGGGGCCTGAGCGCCGGCCGATGCTGCATTGCGACACCCGGTGGCGGCTTGCAGAGCGCCGCCGCCGCTGGTCATACTCGGGAAACAAGCCGTGGTCCAACGACTACCAGCCAGGGGTATAGAGAGTGCGGAATTACGATCTCGAGTTCCTGAAACGCTTCTCCATGATCATCGCGTTGTTGATGGCCATTACGCTCGGATTGATCCTGTTCGCTGCGTATCTGCACACCCGCATTCCCCCTGAAATATCGCCCCAGGCGGCCAAACGTACCGAGCTGCGCATTGCGCCGGCCGGTGCGGTGTATGCCGGCAGCACCGGTGCCGCCGACCAGGCGGCGGCCAAGGCTGCGGCGCTGGCCAAGGCAGCCGCCCAGGTGGCCTATGGCGGCACCACCGACGGCAAGGTGATCTTCAACAACCTGTGCACCGCCTGCCACACCACCGGCGTCGGCCAGGCGCCGACCCTGGACCACGCCCATTGGGATGCGCGCCTCGCCCAGGGCAAGGACACCCTCTACAAGCACGCGCTGGAGGGCTACACCGGCCCGGACGGCGGGATCATGCCGCCCAAGGGCGGCAACCCGGCGCTGAGCGAGGAGCAGATCCACGCCACCGTGGATTGGATGCTGGCGAACCTGAAGTAACCCACCCACGTAGAGCCACCCCATGGGTGGCTACGCGGACCCGCCACGCCCGACATCCGGCATTACGTGGGACACGCATGGCGTGTCGCTACGCGGCGCCGCGCGCCGGGAAACACCCCGGTACGCGCGCAACGCCGCCACGCGCCCCGATTGCCGGCCCGCGCGCAATGCCGCCACGCACCGGGCGCCCCGCTTGCAGGGACGCGTAGCGACACGCCATGCGTGTCCCACGCGTTCCGTCCCCACGCGGCTTTGCCAAACCCGCCCAAATCCCTGCCCCCGACCGCTCCCCGCCACAATTCCGCATTACCCTGTGCACCCGTTTCCGGAATCGCCGTCGATGCGCCGTCGCTCCCTCGCTCTTGCCCTGTCGCTGCTGCTGCCCGCCACCGCCTTCGCCCAAGCCCAGCCGCAGGCACGCCCGACCGCACCGACCCCGGCGACCTCCGCCACCATCACCCTCACCGCCGCGCCCGCCGACTGGCGCGCGCTGGACGGCCAGCACGTGCGCATCGCCGCGCCGCTGACCCTGGCCGGCACCGACGGGCTGGCCCGCTTCGGCGAACTCACCGTGGCCTTCGACGGCCGCCTCTGGCAGCCCAGCGAAGTGGCCGCCCCGGGCACCGACGCACACGCCAAGGTGATCGCCGACAACCAGCGCCGCCGCCTCCTGCTCGACGACGGCAGCAGCGCCCGCGACCCCGGCCCGGTGGCCTACCTGCCGGCCGGCGCCACCCTGCGCACCGGCACCGTCCTGCGCAACGTGGAAGGCATCGTGCACGTGGACGCCAAGGGCACCCCGCGCCTGCAGGTGACCACCCCGCTGCAGCTGCCTGCGTTGGCCCGCCCGACTGTGCCGGCAGTACCCGGCGCGCTCAAAGTGGCCGCCTTCAACCTGGAAAACTTCTTCAACGGCGACGGCCAAGGCGGTGGTTACCCGACCCTGCGTGGCGCCCGCACCCTGGCCGAACACCAGGCGCAGACCGCCAAGCTGGTGGCCACCGTCAACGCACTCGGCGCGGACGTGGCCGCCCTGATGGAGCTGGAGAACGACGGCTACGGCCCGCAGTCGGCCATCGCCGAACTCGTCGCCGCGCTCAACGCCAACCGTGGCAAGGGCGCAGACTGGCGCTTCATCGACGCCGGCAAGGGCCCGGGCGAAAACCCGATCCGGGTCGGCATCATCTACCGCAGCTCGCGGGTGACCCCGGTCGGCGCGCCGGCCGTGCTGGAAACCGCACCGTTCGGCCCGCACAGCCGCGTGCCGCTGGCGCAGGCGTTCCGTGCCGGCAAGGGCGCACCGTTCGTGGTGGTTGCCAACCACTTCAAGTCCAAGGGCTGTTCGGAAGCCACCGGCGCTGATGCCGACCAGAACGATGGGCAGGGCTGCTGGAATGCCACCCGCGTCGAATCGGCGCGCCTGCTCGACCAGTGGCTGGGCACCGACCCGACCCATGCCGGCACCACCGATGCGATTCTGCTGGGCGACTTCAACGCCTATGCGATGGAAGCGCCGATCCGCACCCTGCATGACGCCGGCTGGCGCGACGCCTTCGGCGTGGCCAAGGTCGAGCGTCCTTACAGTTATGTCTACAACGGCATGACCGGCCGCCTCGACCATGCCCTGCTCAGCCCGGGCATGGCCAAGCGCCTGCGCGGCGCGGCCGAGTGGCATATCAATGCCGACGAAGCCGACGACGTGGGCTACCGCGACCGCAACGTGGCGGGCCCGTGGCGCAGTTCGGACCACGACCCGTTGATTCTGGGTTTCGACAAATAAAACGGGGATGACCCGGTAGGTGCCGACCGTTGGTCGGCACCGCAGCCACCCATGGGGTGGCTCTACGCCCGGACGAATCGACATTCCGCGGCGGTGATCGGCGGCACGAACCGCCGTAGAGCCACCCCATGGGTGGCTGCGCGCGGCGCCGGGACACCAACGAACCCGCCCGCGCGTAGAGACACGCCATGCGTGTCTGCGCGGTATCACCCCCAAGCAATAAAGCCAATCGCCACCACCGCCAACACCAACCCCGCGCGGTTCCACCGCGTGGTCGGCTCGCCGAACGCGAACACCCCCACCAGCGCCCCCAGCACCACCACGCCGATATTCATCCCGGCGAACACCGTGGCCGGGCTGTCCGGCATCGCCTGATGGGCGTGCACATAAAACAGGATGTTGCCGCCATTGAGCAGGCCCAGCAGCGCGCCCGCGCCCAGGTTGCGCACCTCCAACCGGCCACGCCCGCTCACATGCCGCCACACCTGCACCGCCAGCATCAGCACAAAGGCAATACTGAAGCACACCAGCAGCGCCGCCATCGAAGGCGTGCCCGACAACGCCACCTGCTTCAGCAGCACGTCCACCAGCGCAAAGCCCACCCACACCGCCAGCAGCCAGCGCCAGCTGCCGCCGTCGCCGCTCACCGCCGGCCCGCGCGGGCGCAGGCTGATACCCACCATCGCCACCAGCCCCAACCCCAGCCCGAGCAGCTTCAACGGCGTGGCACTCTGCCCAAAGAACAAAAACGCGGCCAACAACGACAGCAACAACGACAACCGCTGCGCCACATCCGTACGCACGATCCCGGCCACGGCCACCGTACGGCCCAGCACCAGGAACAATGCCGGCAGCACCACCGCCAGCAACAGCAGCGCCGGCCAGGGCGCATGGGAAGACGCCAGCGCCTCCAACGGCGGGCGCAGCACCACGGCGGTAAGGGTCGCGGCCACCAGGTAATTCCAGGTCACCATCTGCCCCACATCCAGGCGCCGGCGGGCCGCCAGCTTCAACAGCACCGACACCAGCACGCTGCAGACCACGCTGAAAAGCAGATAGAACATGGGGTTCCAGGCAGGCGCGGCGATGCAGCCCGCGGGGGAGCGGTATTATGACGCCATGCACAATCCCCCATTCCCCAATGAAAGCGGCACCCTGCAGCTGGCCGGCCCGGTCGGCGCGCTGGACGTGGCGGTTGACCTGCCCAAGGCCGATGTCCCGGCACAGCCGGTCGTGGCGGTCATCTGCCACCCGCTGTCCACCGAGGGCGGCAGCATGCACAACAAGGTGGTGACCATGGTCGGCACCACCCTGCGCGAGCTGGGCGTCACCACCGTGCGCTTCAACTTCCGCAGCGTCGGCACCTCGGCCGGCAGCTTCGACCACGGCACCGGCGAGCAGGACGACCTCAAGGCCGTGGTGGCCTGGGTGCGCGAACAGCGCCCCGACGCCACCCTGTGGCTGGCCGGCTTCAGCTTCGGCGCCTTCGTTTCCCTGCGTGCGGCCGCCGAGCTGCAGCCGCAGGTGCTGGTCTCCATCGCGCCGCCCGCCGGGCGCTGGGACTTCGACGGCGTGCAGCCGCCGGCCAACTGGCTGGTCATCCAGGGCGAAGAAGACGAAATCGTCGACCCGCAGGCGGTCTACAACTGGCTGGACAGCCTGGACGTACCGCACGAGCTGGTGCGCATGCCCGACACCAGCCACTTCTTCCACCGCAAGCTGATCGACCTGCGCGGCGCGCTCACCCACGGCGTCAAGCATTGGCTGCCCAACCCGGACAGCGCGACCGCATGAGCGACACCGCGATGGCCCCGTCGCAGCGCTACGCCGATGGCGTGGCCCGGGGCGAATGGCAGAACGACCCGGCCCAGCACGCCGCCCTGGCCGAGCTGGACCGCATCCACATCGCCCTGGTCGACAGCGCCCAGGACGGCTGGCTGGACCGCCTTTCCGCCTTCTGGAAAAAGCCCGAGCCGGTCAAGGGCCTGTACTTCTGGGGTGGGGTGGGGCGCGGCAAGACCTTCCTGGTCGACCTGTTCTATGACGGCCTGCCGCTGGAGCAGAAGTACCGCACCCACTTCCACCGGTTCATGCGCGGCATCCACGAGCGCCTGCGCGAGCACCAGGGCCAGAGCGACCCGCTGGCCCGCATCGCCCAGGAATGGCGCAGCAAATTGCGCGTGCTGGTGCTGGACGAGTTCTTCGTCACCGACATCGGCGACGCCATGCTGCTGGCGCGCCTGCTCGAACGCCTGTTCGCCGAGGGCGTCACCCTGGTCACCACCTCCAACACCGCCGTGGAGAACCTGTACCTGAACGGCCTGCAGCGCGACAGCTTCCTGCCCGCCATCAGCCTGCTGCAGACCTACTGCGTGGAGCTGTATGCCGAGGGCACCGAGGACTACCGCATGCGCGCGCTGACCCGTTCGCCGGTCTACCAGGCCCCGCGCGACGCCGGCAGCGATGCCTGGCTGGGCGAGCGCTGGGCCGCGCTGAGCGGCGGCCAGCCGGCCAAGCCGGGCAACATCGAAATCGAGGCCCGCAAGATTCCGGTACGCGCGCGCGGCAAGAGCATCGTCTGGTTCGACTTCAAGGCCCTGTGCGAGGGCCCGCGCGGGCCGTCGGACTACATCGAGATCGCGCACGAGTTCAACACCGTGCTGCTGGGCGACGTGCCGCACTTCGACCGCACCAACGAAGACGCCGCCCGCCGCTTCGTGAACCTCATCGACGAACTGTACGACCGCCACGTCAACCTGGTCTGCACCGCCACCGACGCGCCGGTGGCGCTCTACTCCGGCACCCGCCTGCAGGGCGCCTTCGAGCGCACCGCCTCGCGCCTGATAGAAATGCAGAGCGCCGAATACCTGGGCACCCCCCACAGGGCCTGATCGGTAGCCGGCTGGGATCCGACGCGTACGCCCTGCGTGGCGTCGCGCGTCCGGGCGGCAGGACCCGGTAGAGCCACCCCATGGGTGGCTGCGCGGTGCCTGCCAGCGGCCGACATCCCAACGCGTAGGGACACGCCATGCGTGTCCGCGCAATGCCCGCCACCCCAAGATTCGTTACGCCCACGTGATGCCCATCGTTCCGTTTTTCGTGCCCCTCCATCGCAGAAAAATAGGGCGCGCCTGCTTGACTGCGCACTCGCTTTCGACAGGTCACAACCGTTCGTCGGACGCCCTCCAAGTCGAATCCTTGCGCTGCAAGGGATTGCCCCTATTCACCAGATTTGGCGTTGACGCACCCCCTTACCCCCACTATCTTGTGGCCGTCGGTCCCCTCGACCACAAGTCGAAGGGTCCAACGGGCCAAACGCCCACCGACAACCGCATGCCGTACAGGGTGCGGCGCTGGTAGCGCCAGTCTCCGGGGGGAGATGACCGGTGAAGCAAGGGGAATCGTCCGCAGCGCCGTTGCGCCGGTCGCGTCTCCTGCGACACCGACAGTCCACCCTGATGCCTGAGCGCACCGGTCCCGGCCTGCCAAGCAGGCGACCCCGTACCACCCCAAATCACGCCAAGAGGAAAACGCCGTGAGCACCGAAACCAGCGCAGCCACCGACCAGGAAAGCGAGTTCCTGTTGACCTCGCCGCCGACCGCGACCGCCATGAGCGTGACCAAGCGCAACGGCACGACCGAACTGGTGGACCTGAACAAGATCGTGCGCGCGGTGCAGCGTTCGGCCGAAGGCCTGCACTCGGTTGATCCGATGCGCGTGGCTACCCGCACCATCTCGGGTCTGTACAACGGCGCCACCACCCAGGAGCTGGACGAGCTGTCCATCCGCACCGCCGCCCTGCTGATCGGTGAAGAGCCCGAGTACGGCCGCCTTGCGGCGCGCCTGCTGGCCAACTACATCGCCAAGGAAGTGTCGGGCCAGGAAATCCACGCCTTCTCGCAGTCCGTGGGCCGTGGCCACGAAGTGGGCCTGATCAACGACCGCCTGCTGGGCTTCGTGCAGACCAACGCGCGCAAGCTCAACGATGCCATCGACATCGGGCTGGACCTGAACTTCGATTACTTCGGCCTGCGTACCCTGTACGACCGCTACCTGCTGCGCCACCCGCACACCCGCAAGGTGATCGAAACCCCGCAGCAGTTCTTCCTGCGCATCGCCAGCGCCCTGAGCGAAGACGTGCCGGAAACCCTGGCCCTGTACAAGCGCATGGGCAGCCTGGACTACCTGCCGTCCAGCCCGACCCTGTTCAACTCCGGCACCACCCACGAGCAGCTGTCCTCGTGCTTCCTGCTCGATTCGCCGCAGGATTCGCTGGAGTCCATCTATTCCAAGTACGGCGACATCGCCCAGCTGTCCAAGTTCAGCGGCGGCATCGGCGTCAGCTACACCCGCGTGCGTTCGCGCGGCTCGCTCATCAAGTCCACCAACGGCCATTCCAACGGCATCGTGCCGTGGCTGAAGACCATGGATTCGTCCGTGGCCGCCGTGAACCAGGGTGGCAAGCGCAAGGGCGCGGCCTGCGTGTACCTGGAAACCTGGCACGCCGACATCGAGGACTTCCTCGAACTGCGTGACAACACCGGTGACGAATCGCGCCGTGCGCACAACCTGAACCTGGCCAACTGGATCCCGGACCTGTTCATGAAGCGCGTCGAGGCCGACCAGGAATGGTCGCTGTTCGACCCGCGCGTCGTGCCCGAATTCACCGACCTGTTCGGTGAGGACTTCGAGCAGGCCTACCTGCAGGCCGAAGCGCAGGGCAAGGCCAACCGCACCATCTCCGCGCGCAAGCTGTACTCGCGCATGATGCGTACCCTGGCCGAGACCGGCAACGGCTGGATGACCTTCAAGGACAAGTGCAACCGCGCCAGCAACCAGACCCTGCGCGCCGGCAACGTCATCCACCTGTCCAACCTGTGCACCGAAATCCTGGAAATCACCTCGGCCGAAGAGACCGCGGTGTGCAACCTGGGCTCGATCAACCTGGGCAACCATTTCGATGCCCACGGCGAATTCGACTACGACAAGCTGGCCGACACCGTGCGCCTGGCCATCCGCCAGCTCGACCGCGTCATCGACCTGAACTTCTACCCGATCGAATCGGCGCGCCGCGGCAACCTGCGCTGGCGCCCGGTTGGCCTGGGCTGCATGGGCCTGCAGGACGTGTTCTTCCGCAAGCGCCTGGCCTTCGACAGTGCCGAAGCCCGCGCGCTGTCCAAGAAGATCGCCGAGACCATCTACTTCCACGCGCTGGAAACCTCGGTCGAACTGGCCCAGGAACGCGGCAAGCACCCGTCCTTCGCCGACACTCGCGCGGCCAGCGGCGAGCTGCAGTTCGACGCCTGGAACGTGGTGCCGGAAGACAGCGCACGTTGGGACGCCCTGCGTGAGCGCATCAAGGAACACGGCCTGCGCAACTCGCTGATGATCGCGATCGCCCCGACCGCAACCATTGCCTCCATCGCTGGCTGCTACGAGTGCGTCGAGCCGCAGGTGTCCAACCTGTTCAAGCGCGAAACCCTCTCGGGCGACTTCCTGCAGGTCAACCGTTACCTGGTGAACGAGCTGAAGAAGCTGGGCCACTGGACCCCGGAAATGCGCGACGCCATCAAGCTGGCCGAAGGCTCCATCCAGGGCATCGCCCAGATTCCGGAAACCCTGCGCCACGTGTACCGCACCGCATGGGAACTGCCGATGCGTTCGCTGATCGACATGGCCGCCGAGCGCGGCGCGTTCATCGACCAGTCCGCCTCGCTCAACCTGTTCATGGAAAGCCCGAACATCGGCGCCATGTCGTCCATGTACATGTACGCCTGGAAGCAGGGCATCAAGACCACCTACTACCTGCGTTCGCGTCCGGCCACCAAGATCGCCAAGACCACCGTCAGCAGCTACACCCCGGTGGAAGCCGTGGCCTGCTCGCTGGAAAACCCGGAAAGCTGCGAGGCGTGCCAGTAAGAGGCGTGGGGGGCCCCCCCCCCCCCCCCCCCCCCACCCCCCCCGCCCCCCCCCCCCCCCCCCCCGATACCGAAGGCAAGGGCCGCGGCGCGGGTACGCAGGGCGTCAGTCAT
>NZ_JBLZQD010000026.1:0-27636 GCF_049199305.1 Stenotrophomonas sp. PD6
GGGCTGCACGGCCGCGCGCGCGGCGGCGAGCACGGCCTCGTCCAGCGCGGCGGACGGCGCGCTCGGCGCGGCCCGGCCGAGCAGGCGGGCCAGCTCGCGTTCTTCCGGCGTCAGCGGGTCAGGGCGGTTCATGGGTTCAACTCCGCACGCAGCTTGTCCATCGCGTAGCGCAGGCGCGATTTGACCGTCTCGCGGCCCACGCCGGTGATCTCGGCGATGTCCTCCAGGCTCAGCTCCTGCTCCAGCCGGAGCTGCAGCACCGTGCGCTGCTCCTCGGGCAACTGCTCCATCGCCAGCTGCAGCCGGCGGCGCTGTTCGAAGTCGGACAGCTGGGTCTCAGGGGTGCGGCTGTCGCTCATCCGCGCCACCCGCTCGTCGGCATCGCCGGGTGCTGCAGGGCGATGCCGTGAGGCGCGCCAGTGGTCATTGAGCCGATTATGGGCAATGCGGAACAGCCACGTGGTGAAGGCGGCCTCGGGCTGCCAACCGGCCCGGGCGGCAATGACCCGCTGCCAGACGTCCTGGAACATCTCGTCGGCCAGCGCCGCATCGCGCAGCTGGCGCAGCAGGAAGCTGTACAGGCGGTTGCGATGCCGCGTGTACAGGGTCTCGAACGCACGCAGGTCGCCACCGGCCCAGGCCAGCATCAGCGACTCGTCGGTTGGCAGGGCGGCGGCATCCACGGCGCACAGAGTAAGCGCTGAATGGGCCCCCGCATAGCCGAGCAGCGGGGAGCGGGGTAGAGCCAGGCCCTGCCTGGCTGGACGGATCGGTAGAGCCAGGCCCTGCCTGGCTGGCGCAGCAATGGGCATCACAAGGGGCGGGCAGGGAGGGAACACACAAGCATCAACGTCCATCGGCGACAAACGGGGTTGTCGGGCTTCCACTGCCCCCGGGGTGGCGCGTTATGCTCCGGGCACAGGGGAGGTGCCGGGCTTCCGTCGCCAGATAGAGATGAACATGCTGTCCAGCCAGGTAGAGACGTCCGCGGGGCATCCTGACCGTGGCGCGGTGGTTTCCACCGCGCTTGCGCGGACGCTGTGCGCGTTGTTGCCCGATGGCGCGCAGGTGGCCCTGGGCTGGTCCGAAGCAGGCGTGGGCGAGGGCTGCCTGCAGCAGCCGGCAGCATCGTCGGCGGACGCCATCACGCTGGACGCGCTGCTGGGCAGTCCCGCATCGGTGGATGGCCCCCTGCGCCGGTGGCAGCACGAGGGCGGCGAACTGGCCATCCGTGCGGTGCTGCCCGACGGCACGCCGCCGGATAAGGCGTGGTGGGCCGTCGCCCGGCCCTGGCTGCAGGATGCCTTGACCCTGGCCCGGCAACGCGAGCAGATCACATCGCTGGACACCTCCAAGCGCCTGCAGCAGGCGCTGTACGAGATCGCGGACCTGGCCGGTGCCGACCTGGAAATGACCGAGATGCTCCGGCATTTCCATCGGGTACTGAATTCGCTGATGTACGCCCAGAACTGCTACATCGTCGAGTACGACGATGTGCGCCGGCGGATCCGCTTCCTGTACTTCGCCGACCAGCGCGACAGCTTCGTCGCCGATCCGGATCGCAGCTACGAAGAACATGAAATGCCGCGCAGCCTCACCTTCGCGCTGCTGCGCCATGGCCAGCCGCTCAGCGGGCCATCCAATGAGCTGCTGGCGGCGATGACCGACGAGTACGACCCCCGCCGGGGGCCGGAGAGCCTGGACTGGCTGGGCGTGCCGATGCTGCGCGAGGGCCGCGTCTGCGGGGCGATCGTGGTGCAGAGCTATGAACAGCGGGTGCGCTACAACGAGGCCGACCGCACCCTGCTGGGGTATGTGGCCCAGCACATCCTGACCGCGATGGACCGGCGCCAGGCGCAGGTGCAGCTGGAGCGCCAGGTGGAGCGGCGCACGCTGGAGCTGCAGCGTGCCAACCACAGCCTGCAGGACGAGGTCGTCGAGCGGCGCCGTGCGGAGAAGCTGCAGCTGGCACTGTTCAATATCGCCGAAATGGCGATGAGCGCCGAGAGCCTGTCCCAGTTCTACGTGCAGGTGCACGGGGTGGTGGGCACGCTGCTGGACGCTCGCAATTTCTACATCGCACTGGTGGACGAGAGCGGCGAAGGGCTGGAGTTCGTCTATTCCGTGGACGAGTACAACCCGGCGCGCGCCTCGCGGCCGTTCAGCAAGGGCCTGACCGAGTACATCGTGCGCAACCGGCAGCCGCTGCTGGCCTCGCGCGCGCATATCGACGCGCTGCGTGCATCCGGCAGCGTGAACGAGTTCGGCGCGCGCTCGCATTGCTGGCTGGGCGTGCCGCTGCTCAGCGACGACGACGTGGTGGGCGTGATCGTGGTGCAGAGCTACTCGCCGGAGATCAGCTTTACCGCGCACGACCAGCGCCTGCTGACCTTCGTGGCGCAGAACATCGGCAACGGCCTGGCCCGCCAGCGCGACCAGGAACGGCTGCGCAACGCGCATGCCGAGCTGGAGAAGCGCGTGGAGGAACGCACCCGCGAGCTGGCCGAGGTCAACGGCAAGCTGCTGGGCCAGATCGGCGAACGCCTGCGCGCCGAACAGCGGCTGACCCACCAGGCGCTGCACGATGCGTTGACGGGGTTGCCCAACCGCGCGCACCTGCTGGACCGCCTGGAGGATGCCATCGCCCGTGCGCGCTCGCGCGACGGGCTGCGTTTTGCCGTGCTGTTCCTGGACCTGGACCGCTTCAAGCTGGTCAATGACAGCATCGGCCACGCCGCCGGCGACCAGATGCTGGTCGAAGTGGCCAAGCGGATCGTCTCGATGGTGGCCGGCGACGACGTGGTGGCGCGGCTGGGAGGCGATGAATTCGCGATCCTGCTCGAATGCGAGCAGGGGCTGTCTTCGGCGCGCGAATTCTCGCAGCGCATGCTGGTGGCGCTGGAGGAGTCGATGTGGGTGCAGGGCCGCGAGCTGTTCCCGTCCGGCAGCCTCGGCATCGCGATGTGGAGCCCGCGCTACCGCAACGGCGAGGAAATGGTGCGCGACGCCGATGCGGCGATGTACCGGGCCAAGGCCCAGGGCAAGGACCGCTGCGCCGTGTTCGACGAGGCCATGCGCGAGGAAGCCCTGCGCAGCCTGGACCTGGAAGCGGATCTGCGCCGTGCCATCAACAACCGCGATTTCCTGCCGTATTACCAGCCGATCGTGCGCCTCACCGATGGCGAGGTGGTCGGCTACGAGGCGCTGCTGCGCTGGCGGCATGAGCGCCGCGGGCTGCTGCTGCCCAGCGCGTTCCTGGACCTGGGCGAGGAGAGTGGCCTGATCGAGCAGGTGGACTGGCTGCTGTACGAAGAGGTGATCGGCCAGCTGGCCCGCGGCGGCGAGGGCTATCTGTCGGTCAACGTGTCGCCGCGGCACTTCCGCTCGGCGGATTTCAGTTCACGCCTGTTCGGGCTGATCGAAGCGGCCGGCGCCGACCCGCGCCGGTTGCGGCTGGAGATCACCGAGGTGGCGCTGCTTGACGACGGCCCGCGCACCCTGCGCATTCTGCAGACGCTGCGCGAGCGCGGCGTACTGGTCCAGCTGGATGATTTCGGCACCGGCTTCTCGGCGCTGTCCTACCTGCACCGCTTCCCGATTTCGACGCTGAAGATCGACCAGAGTTTCATCGCCGGGCTGCATGGCCAGGACATCCAGAGCACCTACGCGCTGGTACAGGGCGTGCTGTCGCTGGCACGCACGCTGGGCATCGAAACGGTGGGCGAGGGCATCGAGAACATGGCCCAGCAGCAGACGCTGCTGCAGCTGGGCTGCGACTACGGCCAGGGCTACCTGCTGGGTCGCCCTGCGCCGATGGACACGTTTGTCATCGGGTGATACCGGAAAGCGGGGCAGAGCCCCGCTCTACTACCGCAACGCGGTGCGCCGCTTCTCGTCGATCCACTTCGACGCCTGCGCGGGCTCATAGGCGCGCATCCAATCCAGCATGGCGTCGATGTCCGAGCCGTACCACAGGTCGGCGCGCTGCTCGGGGTGCAGGAAACGCTCTTCGACCATGCGGTCGATCATGCCGATGAGGGGGGCGTAGAAACCGTCCACGTCCAGGAAGGCGCACGGCTTGTTGCCGATGCCGAGCTGGCGCCAGGTCAGCATCTCGAAGATTTCTTCCATGGTGCCGAAGCCGCCGGGCAGGGCGACGAACGCATCGGAAAGATCGAACATGCGCGACTTGCGCTCGTGCATCGAACCGACGATTTCCAGTTCGGTCAGGCCGCGGTGGGCCACTTCCCAGTCCGCCAGCTGCTGCGGAATGACGCCGGTGACCTGGCCGCCGCCTTCCAGCACGGCGTTGGCCACGGTGCCCATCAGGCCGACGTTGCCGCCGCCGTAGACCAGGCGCAGGCCGTCGCGGGCGATGCGGTCGCCGAGCGCGATGGCGCGTTCGGTATAAATGGGCTTGCTGCCGGCGTTGGAGCCGCAGTAAACGCAAATCGACTTCATTGGATCTTCCTGTGTTCTAAGGTGCTGCAGCGGAAACGAAAAAGCCCCGCCGATGACCGATGAACCGGTTTCGTGACGGGGTGGGTTCCGCAATACAGGCCGCCATTATCGCATGGCGGCACAACGCGGTCGCCGGGCAGCGCCCGGCGGTGTTCAGGCGGCTTGCGATTGTTCCTTGCGCGGGCCTTCCCGGAGGGCGCGGCCGACCAGGCTTACCAGCAGGTCCAGCTCTTCGCTGTCCATGCCGAAATGCGGGGTGAACCGCAGCGAATTCTCGCCGCCGTGGATGACATTGATGCCATGGTTGCGCAGCCATTCCTCGGTGGAATGGGTGCCGTAGCACTTGAACTGCGGGGCGAGCTCGCAGGAGAACAGCAGGCCGGTGCCCTGCACCTTGGTAATCAGGCCGCCCAGCTCGGTCTTGAGCTGTTCCAGCTTGCGCACCGCTTCCTCGCCACGCGCACGGATGTTGGCGCGCACCTCGGGGGTGAGCAGCGACAGCGTCGCGCAGGCCACGTCGAGCGCCCGCGGGTTGGAGGTCATCGTGTTGCCGTAAATGCCCTTGCGGTACAGCTGCGCGGCATGCTCGGTGACGGCCAGCACCGACAACGGGAACTGCGCGGCGTTCAGGGCCTTGGAATAGGTCTCCATGTCCGGCACGTCCAGGCCTTCGAAGCCGGGGTAGTCCACGATCGACAGCACACCGTGCGCACGCAGGCCGGCCTGGATCGAGTCCAGCAGCAGCAGGCTGCCGTGCTGGCGGGTGAGCGTGCGGGCCAGGGCGTAGAACGACGGCGGCACCGAACGGCCCGGGTCGCCTTCACCCATCACCGGCTCCAGGAACACGGCCTCGATGAACCAGTGCTGCTGCTCGGCCTCGGCGAACACGCGCTTCAGCGCGTCCTCGTCGTAGGGCGCGATGGCGATGACGCTGTCCTCGCCACGGTAGCTGGCCAGGTGCTGCATGTAGGTCTTGCGGCTGGAATCGGAATACAGCCCAGGGCGGTCGGTACGCCCATGGAAGCTGCCCTTGACGACCACGCGCTTGATCCTGGCGCCGGCGTGGCGGGCGCCGGGATCGGTCTGCAGCTTGGCGTTCACATCGGCGATGCGCGCGGCCAGGCCGACGGCTTCCGAACCGGAATTCAGGCACATGAAGTGGCTGTACGGGCAGCCGCCGCGGCTCTGCCCGATCTCACGCCGCAGCGCCTGGATGAAGCGCTGCTGGGACAGGCTGGGGGTCATCACGTTGGCCATCACCTGTGGGGCGGACATCGCCTCCAGCACCGGCTCCGGGGTGTGCCCGAAGCCCAGCATGCCGTAGCCGCCGGCGTCGTACAGCACCGCGCCCTTCAGGGTGACGACCCAGGCGCCACGGGCGGCCAGGGCGACGTACGGGGTCACCGCATCGTCGGCATAGAAATTGACGAAACCGTCCTGCATCGCCTCGATCTGGGCGCGTTCGTCCAGCGGCAGTACGGCGGCCAGGTCGGCACGGACGCGCTCGAATTCGGCGGCGGCGGCGTCCACCGCAGCCACCAGCTGCGGGTGCCCGGCGGCCAGGCGTTCGAGGGTGGCGTCATCCAGGCCGGTGGTGAGGCGGGTACCGGGCTGGGCGCGAAGGGGGGCGAGGCGTTCGATGAAGCTCATTGCAGATCTCCTGAAACGATTGGCGGCACGGCGCAAACGCAAAACGCGCGACCGGGGGCGCGCGCCTGGGGCAATGCGACTCGTGCATCAGACTTCCGGTTCGATGCTATCACGGGGTTTTTCGCGCGATAACCCCGCAAAAAACTGTTGCAAAGCAGCATTTTGCGCGACGTTCAGGGCTTCCCGCGCTGCCACCGGGAGCCAGTCGTACAATGCGCGACATTGTCTACACGTTGCCGTGCGCTCCCTTGAAGAAGTCCGACTTCCATTACGACCTTCCCGCTGAACTGATCGCGCAGGCGCCGCTCGCCGAGCGCTCCGCGAGCCGCCTGATGGTGGTGCCACAGGCCCCGGCGGCGTTAGAACACCGCCAGGTGCGCGACCTGCCGGCGCTGCTGCGGGCCGGCGACCTGCTGGTGTTCAACGATACCCGGGTGATTCCGGCCCGCCTGTTCGGCCAGAAGGCCAGCGGCGGCCGCGTGGAGATCCTGATCGAACGCCTGCTGGGCGCGCAGCAGGCCCGCGCCCAGGTGGGCGCCAGCAAATCGCCCAAGCCGGGCAGCCGGATCGCGCTCGATGCCGGCGGCGAGGCCGAGGTACTGGGCCGCGACGGCGAGTTCTATGTGCTGCAGTTCCACGTGCCCGAGCCGCTGGAGCAGTGGCTGCTGCACGCCGGGCGCCTGCCGCTGCCGCCGTACATCCAGCGCGAGCCGGGGCTGGACGACCGCGAGCGCTACCAGACCGTGTTCGCCCGGGAAGTGGGTGCGGTGGCGGCGCCGACGGCCGGCCTGCACTTCGACGAGACCCTGCTGGCGGCGCTGGCCGACCAGGGCGTGGGGTTCGGCCACGTGACCCTGCATGTGGGCGCGGGGACCTTCCAGCCGGTCCGGGCCGACGACCTGAAGGACCACGTGATGCACCGCGAATGGCTCAACGTGGGCGCCGAACTGGTCCAGCAGGTGCGCCGCACCCGCGCCGCGGGCGGCCGGGTGATCGGCGTGGGCACCACCGTGGTGCGTGCACTGGAAAGTGCCATGCGCGAGGGCGAACTGCTGCCGTACTCGGGCGAGACCCAGATCTTCATCACCCCCGGCTACCGGATCCGCAGCGTGGACGCGATGGTGACCAACTTCCACCTGCCCGAAAGCACCCTGTTGATGATGATCTCGGCCTTCGCCGGGCAGGCGCGGGTGTTCGAGGCGTACCGCGCCGCGATCGAGGAAAAGTACCGGTTCTTCAGCTATGGCGATGCCATGTTGTTGTTTCCACAGGGGGATTGAGCCGATAATCGGCGACTATTTGTCCCTGTGACCGCTCCATGTCCCGACTCCAGTTCCAGCTCCAGACCACCGACGGGCGTGCCCGCCGTGGCCGCCTGACCTTCCCGCGCGGGACGGTGGAAACCCCGGCCTTCATGCCGGTGGGCACCTATGGGTCGGTCAAGGGCATCCTGCCGGAGCAGATCCGTGCGCTGGGCGCCGAGATCATCCTGGGCAACACCTTCCACCTGTACCTGCGCCCGGGCCTGGACGTGATCGCCGACCACGGCGGCCTGCACGGCTTCGCGCGCTGGAACGGCCCCATCCTCACCGATTCGGGCGGTTTCCAGGTGTTCTCGCTGGCCCACCGCCGCAAGATCACCGAGCAGGGCGTCACCTTCGCCTCGCCGACCGATGGCGCGAAGGTGTTCCTCGGCCCCGAAGAAAGCATGAAGATCCAGAAGGTGCTCGATTCGGACATCGTGATGATCTTCGACGAGTGCACCCCGTACCCGGCCACCGAGCCGGTGGCGCGCACCTCGATGGAGCTGAGCCTGCGCTGGGCCCAGCGCAGCCGCAACGCGCACGACGAGCTGGGCAATGACGCCGCGCTGTTCGGCATCGTCCAGGGCGGGGTCCATCACGACCTGCGCAGCCGCTCGGCCGAGGGCCTGCAGCAGATCGGCTTCGACGGCTATGCGATCGGTGGCCTGGCCGTGGGCGAGCCCGAGCACGAGCGCAACGCGATGCTCGAGCACATGCACCCGATCCTGCCGGCCGACCGCCCGCGCTACCTGATGGGGGTGGGGCGGCCGGAAGACCTGGTGGAAGGCGTGGCCCGTGGCGTGGACATGTTCGACTGCGTGATGCCGACCCGCAACGCCCGCAACGGCCACTATTTCACCTCGTTCGGTACCGTGCGCATCCGCAACGCCCGCTACGAGCGCGATATGGACACCATCGAGCCGGGCTGCGGCTGCCATGCCTGCACCAGCGGCTACACCCGCTCGTACCTGCGCCACCTGGACCGCTGCAATGAAATGCTGGCGCCCATGCTGGCCACCATCCACAACCTGTATTACTACGAGAAGCTGATGGCCGACATGCGCGCGGCCATCGAAGCGGGAACCTTCGAGGCCTTCCGCGAGTCCTTCTATGCGGCCCGGGGCATGGCCACGCCGCCGCTGTAACCGGCCCACCGGCCCCGATCCGGCGCGCGGACCCTGCCAAACGGCCCAAGGACGAAGTCCCGGGGCCGTGGCATACTTCGCGGCTGACCACTGTTTCGCGGCGACACCCGGCCCCACAAGGGCAGGGCGCCTCCCAACCCAAGGACACACCATGAACCTGCTCGCTTTCCTGATCCCCGCCGCACACGCCCAGGCCGCTGGCGGCCAGCCGCAGGGCTTCGGCCTGACCACGCTGCTGTTCCCGATCATCCTGATCGCGATCATGTACTTCCTGATGATCCGCCCCCAGATGAAGCGCCAGAAGGAACACAAGGCGATGCTGGAGAAGATCAAGATCGGCGACGAAGTGCTGACCAATGGCGGCATTGCCGGCGTGGTCAAGGCCATCGGCGACAACTTCATCACCATCGAAGTGGCCGACAACGTGAACATCCGCGTGCAGAAGGGCGCCGTGGGCAACGTGCTGCCGACCGGCACCCTGAAGTCGGCCAACTAAGCCACTCCCTTTCCGAAGCACAACCGCGGCGCCGGGACTGGCGCCGCGCAGGAACCTGGCAATGCTTGAATTTCCACGCTGGAAATACGTCGTCATCCTGATCGTACTGGCGCTCAGCGCGCTGTACGCTCTGCCCAACATCTATCAGAAGGACCCCGCCGTCCAGATCACCGCCAACCGTGGCGGCCAGGTCGACGACGCCCTGCGCGAGCGCGTGCTGGCCGACCTGAAGCAGGCCGGCATCAGCACCATCGGCGCGGAGAAGGAAGGCGACAGCCTGATCGTGCGCCTTCCGGACCTGCAGACGCAGGCGGCGGCGAGCGAGAAGCTGCGCGACAGCGTGGGTGAAAACTACACCGTGGCCCTGAACCTGGCCTCGACCGTGCCGGACTGGCTGTCCCGACTGGGTGGCCGGCCGATGGTGCTGGGTCTGGACCTTCAGGGCGGCGTGCACTTCGTGCTGCAGGTGGACCAGAAGGCGGCGGTCGACAAGCGCATGGACGCCTACGCCGAAGACGTGCGCGGCACGCTGCGCGAGTCGCGCGTGCCGTTCCAGTCGGTTGAACGCCGCGCGGACAACGCGATTGTCGCCACGCTGAGCCCGTCCACCGACGATGCCGCCGTGGAGCGTGCCCGCCTGGCGCTGGCCAAGGCGCAGCCGACCATGGGCTACGACGTCGCCGGCAAGCGCATCACCATGACCGTGCCCGAATCCGAGCTGAGCCAGATCACCAACGGCGCGATCGAGCAGAACATCAACACGCTGCGCAACCGCGTCAACCAGCTGGGCGTGGCCGAACCGATCATCCAGCGCCAGGGTGCCGACCGCGTGGTCGTGCAGCTGCCGGGCGTGCAGGACACCGCCGAAGCCAAGCGCATGATCGGCGCGACCGCGACGCTGGAATACCGTGCGGTGGTCGAAGGCAACGCGCAGGACGCGATCGCCTCCGGCCGCATTCCGCCGGAAGCCAAGGTCTACCAGCAGCGTGATGGACGCGGTCCGATCCTGCTGAACAAGCGCGTGATCGTCACTGGTGACCAGATGGTGGCTGCCCAGGCCGTCACCGATGCCACCACGGGTACCCCGTCGGTCAGCGTCACGCTGAACAGCGTCGGTGGCCAGCGCATGTTCGACTTCACCAGCGCCAACGTGAACAAGCCGATGGCAGTGGTCTACACCGAGCGCGTGCCGGTGGTGACCGAGGTCGATGGCAAGGAAGTGCGCAGCTTCCGCGTCAACGAGGAAGTAATCTCGGTGGCCAACATCAACGGCGTGTTCGGCAAGCAGTTCCAGACCACCGGTCTGGAGAAGAAGGAAGCCGAAGACCTGGCCAAGCTGCTCAAGTCCGGTTCGCTGGCTGCCCCCATGGACTTCGTCGAAGAGCGCGTGGTCGGCCCCAGCCTGGGTGCCGAGAACGTCGAGCGCGGCATCACCGCGGTCATCTACGCCTTCATGTTCACGCTGATCTTCTTCACCGTGTACTACCGCATGTTCGGCCTGATCACCTCGGCGGCGATGCTGTTCAACCTGCTGATCGTGGTGGCCGTGATGTCGCTGTTCGGCGCCACCATGACCCTGCCGGGCTTCGCCGGTCTGGCGCTGTCGGTGGGCCTGTCGGTCGACGCCAACGTGCTGATCAACGAGCGCATCCGTGAAGAGCTGCGTGCGGGCGTGCCGGGCAAGACGGCCATCGTGACCGGCTACGAACGTGCCAGCGGCACCATCCTCGACGCCAACCTGACCGGCCTGATCGTCGGCGTGGCCCTGTTTGCCTTCGGCACGGGTCCGCTGAAGGGCTTCGCCCTGACGATGATCATCGGCATCTTCGCCTCGATGTTCACGGCGATCACCGTATCGCGCGCGTTGGCGACGCTGATCTACGGCCGCCGCAAGAAGCTCCAGAACGTGGCCATCTGACGGGACGACACGCACAATGAAACTGTTTCCGCTGCATATCCTCCCGAACGACACCAAGATCGACTTCATGCGGTGGCGCCATGCTGCCATGGCGGTCACCATCGCGGTGTTCCTGGCCTCTGTCGGCATCGTTGCCTTCAAGGGCTTCACCTTCGCACTGGACTTCACCGGTGGCACCCTGATCGAGGCCCGCTTCGAGCGTCCGGTGGACGTCGAGCAGGTGCGCTCCCGCCTGGAGTCCACCGGCTTCGAGGGCACCCAGGTACAGAGCTTCGGTGGCAACACCGACGTGCTGATCCGCCTGGCCCCGCACGGTGAACATGCCCCCGGTACCGGCGCTGCCAGTGCCGAGGACAAGGCCACCGGCGCCGCCGTGCTCAAGGCGATTTCCACTACCGAGAACCCGGCCACCATCCTGCGCAACGAGTTCGTGGGTCCGCAGATCGGCAAGGACCTGGCGATGAATGGCCTGTACGCCACCATCTTCATGTTGGCTGGCTTCCTGATCTACATCGGCTTCCGGTTCGAGTGGAAGTTCGCGGTCACCGCCAGCATCGTGGCCCTGTTCGACCTGCTGGTGACGCTGGCATACGTGTCGTTGCTGGGTCGCGAGTTCGACCTGAATGTGCTGGCCGGCCTGCTGTCGGTGATGGGTTTCGCCATCAACGACATCATCGTGGTGTTCGACCGCGTCCGCGAAAACTTCCGCAGCCTGCGCGTGGAACCGCTGGAAGTGCTGAACCGCTCGATCAACCAGACGCTGTCGCGTACGGTGATCACCGCGGTGATGTTCTTCCTGTCGGCACTGGCGCTGTACATGTATGGCGGCGCATCGATGGAAGGCCTGGCCGAGACCCACATGGTGGGTGCGGTGGTGGTCGTGCTGTCCTCCATCCTGGTGGCCGTGCCCATGCTGACCATCGGCTTCCTGCGCGTCAGCAAGCAGGACCTGCTGCCGAAGGCCAAGGACGTCGAAGCCCTGGCTCGCCGGCCGTAACGGCAGCCCCGGCCATTGGCCGGAAACCCGAAACACGGAAACGCCGCGCCCTGCGCGGCGTTTTCGTTTCCACCGTACCGGGGCGTCGGTTGTGCTGTTCAGCCGCGCGCACTACGATTCCCGGGTTGCGTGCGGCCGTTCCCGAGGCCCACCGTTCCCTCCGAGGTCTTCATGGTCATCAAACCGCGTGTGCGCGGCTTCATCTGCGTCACTACCCATCCGGTCGGTTGCGACGCCGCCGTCAAGCAGCAGATCGATTACATCCAGGCCCAGCCGAAGATCCACAACGGTCCCAAGCGGGTGCTGGTGCTGGGCGCCTCCACCGGCTACGGCCTGGCCGCGCGCATCACCGCCGCGTTCGGCAGCGGCGCCGCCACCCTGGGCGTCTTCTTCGAACGCCCGGGGACCGAGACCAAGCCCGGCACCGCCGGCTGGTACAACTCCGCCGCGTTCCACCGCTACGCCGAACAGGCCGGCCTGTACGCCAAGAGTGTCAACGGCGATGCCTTCTCCGACGAGGTCAAGGCCAAGGTCATCGAGCTCATCAAGCAGGATCTCGGCCAGGTCGACCAGGTCGTCTACAGCCTTGCCGCGCCGCGCCGCAAGCACCCCAGGACCGGTGAAGTGATCAGCTCCACGCTCAAGCCGATCGGCGCGCCGATCACCCTGCGTGGCCTGGATACCGATAAGGAACTGATCACCGAAACCACCATCGAACCGGCCACCCCGGAAGAGATCGCCGGCACCGTTGCCGTCATGGGCGGCGAAGACTGGCAGATGTGGATCGACGCGCTGCTGGAGGCTGGCGTGCTGGCCGACGGCGCCACCACCACCGCCTTCACCTACGTGGGCGAAGAGATCACCCAGGCCATCTACTGGAACGGTTCCATCGGTGCCGCCAAGAAGGATCTGGACGACAAGGTCAAGGGCATTCGCGCCAAGCTGGCCCCCATCGGCGGCGACGCACGCGTGTCCGTGCTCAAGGCCGTCGTCACCCAGGCCAGCTCGGCCATTCCGACCATGCCGCTCTATCTCTCGCTGCTGTTCAAAGTGATGAAGGAAAAGGGCACGCACGAGGGCTGCATCGAACAGCTCGACACCCTGTACGACATCCTCTACGGCGGCAAGGACACCGGCACCGCCGTCGAGCGCCTGCGCCACCAGCTGCTGGCAGATGGCCGCACCGTCGAACTGGTCGACGAAGCCGGCCGCCTGCGCGCCGACTACAAGGAAATGGCGCCGGAAGTGCAGGGCGAAGTCGTTGCCCTGTGGCCGCAGGTGACCAACGAGAACCTGTACGAAATCAGCGACCTGGCCGGCTACAAGGCCGACTTCCTGCGCCTGTTCGGCTTCGGCGTGGACGGCGTGGATTACGACGCGGATGTCGCGACCGATGTGGCGATTCCGAACCTGGTGGATATGACCTGATTGACGGCATGCCGACCCACGGTCGGCATCTACCGGAAATCCATGAAAGATGCCGCCCGGTGGGCGGCATTTTTTTGGGTTATTGCGTGCGTACAAAAAGAGCAGACACGCATGGCGTGTCTTTACGATGATGTGTCGGTAGGCGCGGCAGGGTTCCGCTGATCGTGCCGATCGGCACGGAAACGCATGACCCAAAAACGAATCCGGATTTGACGTTGCTCGCCCTTGGCCACCAGCAAACCGTCAAAGGGTCGGCGGGGGTGGGTTTGCGGGACTGTAGAAAACATGGATGTTTTCTACAAGCCCCCAAGGGTGAAGGCGCACTGCTTGCGAGGCACTGCCTCGCGTGCGACTGAACGCACAGGCGCCAGCGCCTGGGCCGGGGCCCGGAGGGCGGTTCACGGCGTGTCCCGCAAACCCACCGCCGCCGGCCCAAAGCAGTGACATTTGCAGACATGGGCTTGATCAGAAATCGAAGTTCATCACCGGGCTTGCGGGCCCCACGAACTCGCCCTGCACGTAATCGACGCCGGCGCTGAACAGCAGGCTCATCGAGCCGTTGTCGGCCACGAACTCCGCGATCGTGCGGATGTTGGCTTCCTGCGCGCGCGCCGTGATCTCGCCGATCTTCTCGCTGTTCTCGCGGGTGCGGGCGAAATCGCTGGTGAAGTCGCGGTCCAGCTTCAGGAACTGCGGCTGGAAGTGCGCCAGCAGCTGGAACGAATCCAGGCCCGAACCGAACTGCTCCAGCCCGATCCGGCAGCCGAGCGGCGCCACATCGGCCAGGAACTGCTGCGCATTGCGCAGGTGGGTGAACACCTTTGCCTCCGGCGCATGCAGCCACAGCCGCTCGCCCGGCACCCCGTGCGCCTGCAGCTCGCGACGGATCGTCGCGATCATCAACGGGTCGTTGAACGACTCCGGCGTGATCTTCACCATCATGTGCGTCGCATGCCCGGCGCGCTCGCGCTGGCCCAGCACATTGATCGCGTGTGCCACCACCCAGCGGTTGATGTCCGCCAGCAGCCCGTGTTCCTCCGCGATGCCCAGGAACGCCGTGGGGCTCACCAGCTCCCCGTTGTTGTCCAGGCGCAGGTAGGCCTCGTACAACTCCAGTGGCTCGCCACCCAGGTTCAGCACCGGCTGGTAGTGCAGCTGGAAACCGTCGCCGGACAACGCCTCATTGATGCGCGCCACCCAGCGCTGGATGCGCTCTTCCTCCACACGGTCGATCGCGGCTGGATCGAAGATGCGGCTGGTATTGCCCAGTTCCGATGCCGCCTGCTGGCACTCCGTCGCGCGCGCCAATACCTGGCCGATGCTCGCGATCTTCTCGCCGACCTGCACACCGCCGATGCTCACCGTCACCGTCGCCGAGCGATCGCCGATGCTGAACACCTGCGCCGCGAACGCGTCGCGGATCTGGTCCGCCAGCGCCTCCGTCTGCGCAAACGCACCTTCCGTCAGCACCGCGAAACTGTGTTCGTTGAAGCGGGCCACCTGCACCCCTTCACCGACCGCACCGGCCAGCACCCGGGCGAGGGCGGCGATCAGCGCATCGGCCGAGTCCAGCCCGATGTCCGGCAGCAGCCGTGCGTAATGGTCCGGCTCCACCAGCAGCAGGCCGAAGCGACCCTCGCTTCGGCCGGCCTGCGCCACCGCCTGTTCCACATGCAGCATGAACGTCGGGCGGTTTAGCAGCCCGGTGACCTGGTCGCGCTGGCGCAGGTCCTCGACCTCGCGCGCCAGCTCCGGATCGAACTCCATCCGGCGCCGGAACACCACCTGCAGGCAGCTCTCGCCTTCGTACGTGGCCGGCGTGAATTCCATCGTCGCGGCGAACACCGCGCCGTCCTGGTTGCGCGCGTCCACCTGGTACTGCGGCGGCGGCGCCTCACCCTTGCTCAGCGACTTCAGCAGCTGCTTGAAGCCTTCCACATGCTGCGGGGCGACCATGTCCAGCAGCGAAATGCCTTCCACGTCCTCAAACGAGTCATACCCGAACATCTCCAGGTAGGCCTCGTTGGCGCGGATGTGCATGCCCTCGTGGACATACGCGATCGGGTCGCGCGAGGACGAGATCAGCGCATCGCAGCGGCGCTCGGTCTCGCGCATCTGCGCCTCGATCCGGCGCAGGCCGCGGCGGGCATGCAGGTCGGTCCATTCGTTGCGGACCACCGCCAGCAGATGCTCGGGGCGGTTGCGCAGGGCGACCGCACGGATGCCATTGGCACCGGCCTCGACCCATTCGGATTCATTGATCGTCTCGGCCAGCAGGATCATCGGAATGTCCTTGCCGCTGGCCGCGATCTGCTGGGTCACCAGGAGCAGCGGAATGCTCTGCGCGGGCGCGGCCAGCACCAGGTCGATCGGCTGGCTGCCGATGATCTGTGCCAGCTCCTCGCCGTTCTGCGGTCGCGCCGGGCGCACCGCGATGCCGCTGTTGCGCAGCATGCTGACGATGGTTTCGGCATTCTCGCCGCTGTCATCCACGATCAACAGGCGGACGGTGATGTCATTCGCGTTCTGCATTCACTACTCCCCAGACTGCAAACTTGATACACGATGCGTGTGACTACGTCCATGCCGGCGATGGCCGCCGATCACAGAGTGTGAGCGCGGTTACACCACCTGGCCGGCGGCGCGGCCGCTGGCCCAGGCCCACTGGAAATTGTAGCCGCCCAGCCAGCCGGTGACGTCCAGCACCTCACCGATGAAATGCAGGCCAGGCACCAGCTGCGATTCAAACGTGCTGGACGACACCTTGCGGGTGTCCACCCCTCCCAGCGTGACCTCGGCAGTACGGTAACCCTCGGTGCCGCTGGCGACCAGAGGGAAGTCCTGCAGCAGTGCGGCGGCGTGTCGCAGCTCGCGCTCATCGATCTGGCGCACCGGGCGGTCCGGCAGCCAATGCTCGCACAGGCGCACCGCTAACCGGCGCGGCAGCACCTCCGACAGCACCGTGCGCAGCTCCGCCGCACCACGGTCGCGCTTCATCGCGCGCAGCCATTCCTCGGCGTCCTGGCCGGGCAACAGGTCCAGGTGCAGCGCATCGCCCGGCTGCCAGAACGAGGAGATCTGCAGGATCGCCGGGCCGCTGACGCCGCGGTGGGTGATCAGCATCGAATTGCGGAACTCCACGTCGTTGCAGCGCGCCGCCACCGGCAGGGCAACCCCGCTCAGCTCGTGGAAGCGCTCCTGGTGCGTGCCGCTCAGGGTCAACGGCACCAGCCCGGCGCGGGTCGGCAGCAACGTGTGGCCGAACTGGCGGGCCAGCTCGTAGCCGAAACCGGTGGCGCCCAGACTGGGAATGGACAGGCCGCCGGTGGCGACCACCAGCGAGGCGGCATGGAAGCGGCCCTGCGCGGTCTGCACGTGGAAGCCGTCGGCCCCGCGTTCGACCTTCTCGACGGCGCAGTCGGTCCGGATCTGCACGCCGGCCGCCGTGCACTCGTCCACCAGCATGCGCACGATCTGCTTGGACGACACATCGCAGAACAGCTGGCCCAGTTCCTTCTCGTGGTAGGCGATGCCGTGGCGCTCCACCATGCCGATGAAATCCCACGGCGTGTAGCGCGCCAGCGCCGACTTGCAGAAGTGCGGGTTGGCCGAGAGGAAGTTGGCCGGCGTGGTGCCGGTGTTGGTGAAGTTGCAGCGGCCCCCACCGGACATCAGGATCTTCTTGCCGACCTTGTTGGCGTGGTCGATGACCTGCACCATGCGGCCGCGCTGGCCGGCGGTCAGCGCGCACATCAGCCCGGCCGCACCGGCGCCGATCACCAGGACATCGCAGCGGATCGTACTCATCGGTGCGGGATCAGGCCTGCGGCTTCTTCTTGCGCCAGCTCGGGGTGACCGTCAGGTGTGCCTTCTCGGACATCAGCTGGACCTCCCCGTCTTCGATGATCACGCTCCAGGTCATGGTGCGCTCGATCTGCTCGCCCCATTCGGTGACGAAGTCACCCGGCAGGTCCATGACCTCCAGGGAGGACAGCTTGTTCAGCGCGGCGCCATTGCGCTTCCACCACGTGTCGGTGAGGTTGCTGCTGCCGTACATCACCAGCTGCACCGCGCGGGCCCGGCCACTTGCCTTGCGCAGGCGCGACTCGTCGGGTTGGCCCAGCTCGATCCACTGTTCGATTTCACCGGTGTAGTCGCGGCGCCACAGGTCCGGCTCGTCATCCACGCTGAGCCCGCGGCCGAATTCCAGGCGCTCGTCGGCATTCAACGCAAAGGCCAGCAGCCGCACCATCAGGCGCTCGTCGGTCTCCGACGGATGCTGGGCAAGGGTCAGCGCGTGGGTGGCGTAGTAGCCGCGGTCCATGTCGCTGATCTGCAGTTCGGCCTTGCGGATGGTGGCGGTGAGGGCCATGGGGGTACCGTAAACAAAGAGCACCATGATAATGCGTGGGATATGCACCCGTCCGATCCGATTCACGGCCACGTCGCCGCAAGCCGCCTGCAGCTGCCGCCGGGTCACTGGGCCTGCCTGCTGGACGGGTTGTGTGCGCGCTTTCCCCGTATCGACCGCGCACGCTGGCAGGACCGGTTTGCCCGGGGCCTCGTGCGTGACCTGCAGGGCAGGGCGTTGTCGCCCGGGCAGCCCTGGCAGGTCGGGCTGGAGATCCAGTACTTCCGTGAGGTGGCCGATGAGCCGCTGATCCCGCACCGCGAGGCGATTCTGTATGCCGACGCGCATCTGCTGGTCGCCGACAAGCCGCACTTCCTGCCGGTCACCCCGGCCGGGGCGTACGTGCAGCAGACCCTGCTGGCGCGCTTGATGGCCTGCACCGGCAACCCGGCGCTGGTGCCGCTGCACCGGCTGGACCGGCTCACCGCCGGGCTGGTGCTGTTCTCGACCTGCGTTGAGACGCGCGACGCCTACCAGCGCCTGTTTCGCGAGCGGCGCATCGCCAAGACCTACGAGGCGATCGCCCCGGCGTTGCCCGGGGTGACGTTTCCGCACGAGCGCCACAGCCGGCTGGTGCCGGGCGAGCCTTTCTTCCGTATGGCCGAGGCGCCCGGCGAGCCGAATGCCCGCACCCGCATCGAGGTGATCGAGGCAGCCGGCGCGCATTGGCGCTATCGGCTGTCGCCGGAGACCGGGCGCAAGCACCAGCTGCGCGTTCACATGGCGGCGCTGGGGGCGCCGATCCTGGGTGACGATCTGTACCCGGATCTACGTGGGGTGGGGGAGGGTGATCCCGACCAGCCCCTGCAGTTGCTGGCCCGGGCGCTGGCGTTCGACGATCCGCTGACCGGAGCGGCTCGGCAGTTCACCAGCGAGCTGCAGTTGGAACCGCCGTAACGCCGGGCTCTGCCTGGCATCACGGCGCCCCGCACCACTGCGGTAGAGCCACCCCATGGGTGGCTGTGCTTCGATCCAGGATTGCGCAGCCACCCATGGGGTGGCTCTACGTCCGGTGATTGGACACCGCGCAGCCGGGCAGCCGGGCTCTACGGCCCAAGGTTCCCGAACCTGAGAGCCAGCCGTCCGGCCATTTGGCTCAAATTAAGCCTGGAAAAATCTGAATAGGGCGTCCGAATTCGTGTAGGATGCCCCAATCCCTTGTCCTGTCAGGCGGGACGGGGGAAGGTGGCTGAACAACGCAGCTATCGCTTTTTCGGTAAAACACGCGTATCGTCCCCCACACTGTGTTTGCTAGGGTCACCGTGAATCGTGGCCTGGTGCAGTTGATCTCACGATCCGCTCATCGATCCGCTTTACCAACGCCTGCAACTCAGTCTCGGCTCCGGAAATCCGGTGGCCGCGATTATTTCAACTTATGTTTCAGGAGTTAGTACATGTCTGATCGTCAGAGTGGCACCGTCAAGTGGTTCAACGATGCCAAGGGCTTCGGCTTCATCACCCCGGAAAGCGGTCCCGACCTCTTCGTGCATTTCCGCGCCATCCAGGGCACCGGCTTCAAGTCGCTGCAGGAAGGCCAGAAGGTGACCTTCGTCGCCGTGCAGGGCCAGAAGGGCATGCAGGCTGACCAGGTGCAGGCGGTCTAATCGACCCGCCGCAACCGCAAGGTAGCCATGAACGCCGGAAGCGCAAGCTTCCGGCGTTTTTTATTGGCGCTGCTTTTCCCGGGCGCTGTGCCGGCGGTCGCGCAATGACGCGCCCGTTCACGCTGGCGGTTAGCATGGGGGTTTGCCGTTGCCGGAACCGCCATGATCAAGGTGCACCATCTGGACCACTCCCGTTCGCAGCGCGTGCTGTGGATGCTGGAGGAGCTGAACCTGCCGTACCAGCTGGTCAATTACCAGCGCGATCCGACCACCTGGCTGGCGCCGCCGGCGCTGCGTGAGATCCATCCGCTGGGCAAGTCGCCGGTGCTGCAGGACGACGCCTTGGTGCTGGCCGAATCCGGCGCGATCCTGGAATACCTGGCCGACCGCTACGACAGCGCCCGCCAGCTCTCGCCCGAGCCGCTGCCGGCACAGGCTGCCGAACGGGTCCGCTACCGCTACTGGATGCATTACGCCGAAGGCTCGGCCATGCCGCCGCTGCTGATGAGCCTGGTGTTCGCGCGCATACGCAAGGCCCCGATGCCGTTTTTCGCCAAGCCGATTGCGCACGGCATCGTCGACAAGGTGATGAAGACCTTCGTGGGGCCGCAGTTGAAGCTGCACCTGGAGTGGATGGAACGCGAGCTCGGCAGCGCGCCATGGTTCGCCGGTGAACGCTTCACCGCGGCCGATATCCAGATGAGCTTCCCCCTGCAGGCTGCCGCCTCGCGTGCCGGCAGCATGGAGCGTTACCCGAAGCTGCAGGCGTTCCTGCAGCGCATCGAGCAGCGCCCGGCCTACCAGCGTGCGGTCGAACGCGGCGGCCCGCTGAACCTGGGGGCAGGCGCCGCCTGAGCTTGCAGCCGCGCGCCGCTGCCCCCATTTCAATGCCATGAGCACAGAACCGCTGCGTTTCGACAACCGATTCCTGCATGAGCTGCCCGGCGATGAAGAGGCCGGGCAGCGCGTGCGCGAGGTCCGCGGCGCCGCGTGGTCGTCGGTCATGCCCACGCCGGTGGCCGACCCGCGGCTGCTGGCGTACTCGCCGGAACTGGCGGCGCAGCTGGGCCTGGGGCAGGACCTGTTGGACAGCGCCGACTTCCCGCGCGTGTTTGGCGGCAATGCCCTGTATGCCGGCATGCAACCGTGGGCCGCCAACTACGGCGGTCACCAGTTCGGCCACTGGGCCGGACAGCTCGGCGATGGACGGGCGATTTCACTGGGCGAGCTGCTGGCCCCGGATGGCCTGCGCTGGGAGCTCCAGCTGAAGGGGGCAGGGCGCACGCCGTATTCGCGCGGTGCCGATGGCCGCGCGGTACTGCGTTCGTCGATCCGCGAGTTCCTGTGCAGCGAAGCCATGCACCACCTGGGCGTGCCAACCACGCGCGCGCTCAGCCTGGTCGCGACCGGCGAGGCGGTGGTGCGCGACATTTTCTATGACGGCAACCCGCAGGCCGAACCCGGCGCGGTGGTGTGCCGGGTGGCGCCATCGTTCCTGCGCTTCGGCAGTTTCGAGCTGCCCGCGTCGCGCGGCGAGGTCGACCTGCTGCGGCAACTGGTCGATTTCTGCATCGCGCGCGATTTTCCGGCGCTTGCCGGCGCGGGGGCAGAACGCTATTCGGCGTGGTTTGCAGAGGTCTGCGAACGCACCGCCGCGCTGGTCGCGCACTGGATGCGCGTGGGCTTCGTGCATGGCGTGATGAACACCGACAACCTGTCCATTCTCGGCCTGACCATCGATTACGGCCCGTACGGCTGGGTGGACGACTACGATCCGGATTGGACCCCCAACACCACCGACGCGCAGGGCCGCCGCTACCGTTTCGGTACCCAGCCGCAGGTGGCGTATTGGAACCTCACCCGGTTGGCGCAGGCGTTGTCGCCGCTGTTCGACGACGTGGCGCCGCTGCACGCCGGCCTGGCCCGTTTCCAGGCGGTACACGCGCAGTGCGAGCGCGATGACATCGCCGCCAAGCTCGGTCTGGCGCACTGCCAGGACGAGGACGTGGCGTTGATGGCGGCGTGGCTGCAGATCCTGCAGGACGGCGAGATGGACATGACGCTGGCGTTCCGCGGGCTGATGCAGCTCGATCCGCAGTCACCCGATGCATCGGTGCTGGAGGAGGCGTTCTACAGCGCGGTGCGGCGCGATGCGGTGTTGCCGGCGTTGCAGGCATGGCTGCCGCAGTACGCGGCCCGGTTGCGCAACGATGCGCTGGATGCGGCCGAACGCCGGCAACGGATGGCCGCGGCCAACCCGCTCTACGTGCTGCGGAACTGGCTGGCCCAGGAGGCGATCGAACTGGCCGAACAGGGCGACCTGAGTGGCGTGCGGACGTTGCAGGAGGTCCTGCGCCGGCCGTACGACCCGCAGCCCGGTCGTGAGCACTATGCCGGGAAGCGGCCGGAATGGGCGCGCGACAAGGCCGGCTGCTCGATGCTGTCCTGCAGTTCCTGAGTCGTCCGGAGGCGGGTGATCCGCGCCCGGGTTACCCTATGCCACCCATTTGTTGCATCCCGACATGACCGATTCCTCCGCCACGCCCGCCTGGGCAGGCCGCCTGCGCGACGTCGCCGACTTTCCCAAGCCGGGCATCCTGTTCAAGGACATCATGCCGCTGCTGGCCGACGGCGATGATTTCGCCGCGGCGATCGATGCGATGGTCGCGCCGTGGCGCGATGCGCGGCTGCACGCGGTGATGGGCATCGAATCGCGCGGCTTCATCCTGGGCGCGGCGATGGCGCGGGTGCTGGGCGTGGGCTTCGTGCCGGTCCGCAAGCCCGGCAAGCTGCCGGGCCGGGTGCTGCGCCAGGACTACACACTGGAATACCGCACCGACAGCATCGAGGTGCATGCCGACGCCTTGCCGCCCGCCGCGCGCGTGCTGGTGGTGGACGATGTGCTGGCGACCGGCGGCACGCTGCTGGCCGCGCTGTCACTGGCGCGGCAGCTGCAGGTCGAGGTGGTGGGTGCCGCGGTGCTGGTGGAGCTGGCCGGCCTGGGCGGCCGCGAGCGCTGGGCCAGCGACGTACCGCTGCTGGCCAACCTGGTGTATTGATCAACGCCGAAGAGCGTTGCGGTTCATGGCGTAACCGATGCCTCGTGCAACGAGGCACCTGTGGTTACATCTGCCGTACGCGGAAACGCCGGCCCTTGATCTTGCCGGCTTCCAGGCGTGCGATGGCCTTGCCCACATGTTCGCGGGCGATGGCCACGTAGGAACGCGTGGCGTAGATGTCGATCTTGCCGATCACCTTGGCCGACAGGCCGGCATCGCCGGTCAGCGCGCCGAGGATATCGCCGGGGCGCAGCTTGTCGGTCTTGCCGCCATCGATGCGCAGCGTTTCCATGGCCGCCTGCGGCAGCACGGCCGGGCGCGCGGTGGCCAGCGGGGTCTTCTGCCAGTCCAGTGGCTTGCCCTGCGCCGCTTCCAGCGCGTCGGCGCGGCTGCGCTCACGCCCGGTGACCAGGCTGATCGCCAACCCGGTGGCGCCCGCACGGCCGGTACGGCCCACGCGGTGCTCGTAGGTTTCGATATCGGTCGGCAGCTCGTAGTTGATCACGGCCGCCAGGTCCTGCACGTCCAGGCCGCGCGCGGCCACGTCGCTGGCCACCAGCACGTTGCAGCTGCGGTTGGCGAAGCGCACCAGCACTTCGTCGCGGTCGCGCTGTTCCATCTCGCCATGCAGGGGCAGCGCGGAGAAGCCGAACTGCTGCAGCGAAACGGCGACATCATCGACATCGCGGCGGGTGTTGCAGAACACCACCGTCGATTCGGGGTTGTACTTGAGCAGCAGCCCGGCCAGCGCCTTCTGCTTGCTGGCCAGGTCGACCTCGCAGAACAGGTGCCGGATCGCCGGGGCGTGGTCGGCGCCTTCCACGGTCACTTCGACCGGGTCGCGCAGCAGCACGCGCGCGATCTCGCGGATCTCATCGGGGTAGGTGGCCGAGAACAGCAGCGTCTGGCGGTCCTTGCTGGTGCGCCCGGCAATCTCGCGGATCGGCTCTTCAAACCCCATGTCGAGCATGCGGTCGGCTTCATCGAGCACCAGCGTGGTCACGCCGCCCAGCTTCAGGGCGCGCTTGCGGCCCAGTTCCTGGATACGCCCCGGCGTGCCCACCACCACGTGCGGGTCGTGCGCTTCGAGCGAGGCCAGCTGCGGGCCGAGCGGCATGCCGCCGGTCAGCACCACCAGTTTCAGGTTGGGGATGCCGGTGGCCAGCTTGCGGATCTGCTTGCCGACCTGGTCGGCAAGCTCGCGGGTCGGGCACAGCACCAGCGCCTGGGCGCGGATGACCGCCGGGTCCAGCGCCTGCAGCAGGCCCAGGCCGAAGGCGGCGGTCTTGCCGCTGCCGGTGGGGGCCTGCGCGATCAGGTCGCGGCGCGCCAGGATGGCCGGCAGCGCCTGTGCCTGCACGGGAGTCATCTGGGTATAGCCCAGCGCGTCGATGCCCGCCGCCAGCGAGGCCGACAGGGGCAGTTCGGAGAATTCGTTCATGCCACATTCTACCCGCTTAGCCGAACAGCCGGTGCACGCCCAGGTTGATCATCAACCCGCCCGCGAGCAGCCAGCCGAACAGCAGCCCGGCCAGCAGCAGCGGCTTCATGCCCGCCTGTCGCAGCGCCGATACATGGGTGGTCAGGCCCAGCGCGGCCATCGCCATGGCCAGCAACACGGTGTCCAGGTCGATGGCCGCGCCGACCAGCGCGGGCGGCAGCAGCTGCAGCGAGTTGATGGCGGCCACCGCGACGAACCCGAACGCGAACCACGGCACCACGATCTTCGCCCGTGGCACACCCGGCAGGGCGCTGCGGCCGCGGGCGAGCAGCAGCGACAGCGCGACCAGGAACGGGGCGAGCATCATCACCCGCACCATCTTGGCGATCACCGCGGTATCGGCGGCACCCTCACTCACCGCGCGCCCGGCGGCCACCACCTGGGCCACTTCATGCACCGTGGAGCCGGTGAACACGCCATACAGCTGCTCGCTCATCGGCAACCAGGCGTGCGCCAGGTTGAGCTGGTACAGCGCCGGGTACAGGAACATGCCCAGCGTGCCGAACACCACCACCGTGGACACCGCCACGGTGACCTGCTCGGCGCGGCCGCGCACCACGGGCTCGGCGGCCATCACCGCGGCAGCGCCACAGATCGCGCTGCCGGCGCCGATCAGCAGCGCGCTGTCGCGGTCCATGCCGAACCAGCGGGTGCCGGCCCACCAGGCCAGGGCGAAGGTGCTGGACAGCACCAGCGCATCGATCAGCACGCCGGCCACGCCCACCTGCCCGATGTCCTGGAAGGTCAGGCGCAGGCCGTACAGCACGATGCCGGCACGCAGCAGCCACTGTTTGGCGTAGCCCACCCCCGGTGCGGCGTGGGCCGCCAGCCGCGGGTACAGCGTGTTGCCCAGCGCGATGCCGAACACGATGGCCAGGGTCAGCGCGCTGATGCCGTGTCCCTGCAGCCACGGCAACGTGGCGAGGCCCATCGCCGCGGCGGCCACCCCGGCGGTCAGCAGTAGGCCGGGGAGGCGCCCACGCCAGCGCTGGATGACCGTCGACGTGGGCAGGGAAAGGGGTGAGGCGTTCACGGCACACTCCGATGGAAGATGCGCAACAGGGTGCGCCCAGGGCATAAACCTGTAAAACGCATTGTTTGTGTAATTTCAACCTGATTTACAGGTAAATTGTCCCCATGCATCTGACACTCCGCCAATGGCAGGTGGTCGTCACCATTGCCGACGCCGGGACCACCGCCGCTGCCGGGCAGCGGTTGGGCCTGTCGCAGTCGGCCACCAGCGCGGCCCTCAATGAACTGGAGGGCCAGGTGGCCGCGCCGCTGTTCGACCGTATCGGCCGCCGCCTGGTGCTCAACGCGCACGGCCGCGCCTTGTTGGCCCCGGCCCGGGCGCTGCTGGATGCCGCCGCGGAACTGGAGACGCAGGCGGGCGTCGGCCGGGCGCTGGACCCGAGCCGGCTGCCGCTGCGGCTGCGGATCGGGGCCAGCACCACCATCGGCAACTACCTGCTGCCCGGCCGCATCGCGACCCTGCTGGCGGCCAACCCGCAGGCCGAGGTGGACCTGCGGATCGGCAACAGCGCCGAGGTGGTTGCCGCCGTGCAGCGGCTGGACGTGGACTTGGGGCTGATCGAGGGGCCGTGCCATGAAAGCGGTTTGCAGGTGCTGCCGTGGCAGCGCGACGCGCTGGTGATCGTTGCGGCCGCCAGCGCCGAGCTGCCGGCGCACGTGGACCTGCCGACCCTGGCGGGCGCGCGCTGGTTGCTGCGCGAACCCGGCTCCGGCACCCGCGAGGCGGTGGAGCAGGGCCTGCTGCCGCACCTGCATCACTTCGCGCGGTCGATGCAGCTGGGCAGCACCGAGGCCATCAAGCAGGCCGCCGCCGCAGGGCTGGGCATCGCCTGCCTGTCGCGGCTGGCCGTGGCCGACCTGCTGGCGCTGGGCAGCCTGCGGATCCTGGACACGCCGCTGCCGCCGTTGTCGCGCCAGTTGTGGGTGGTGCGCCACCCGGGCAAGCGGGTTCCGCCGCCGCTGGCTGAATTGCTGGCGCTGCCGCCGGCGGTTTTCGACACGGCCTGAGCGACGCCGCGCACCGCCAGCCCGTACAATGGTCGGATGCCTCTGATTACTCTGCAAAACGTCGACTTCAGCGTCGGCGGCCCGTTGTTGCTGGAAAAAGCCGAACTGTCGATCGAGCCGGGCGAACGCATCGCCCTGATCGGCCGCAACGGCGCCGGCAAATCCACCCTGCTCAAGCTGTTGTCTGGCGACCACAAGCCCGACGACGGAGAAGTGCGCGTGCAGCAGGGGGTGCGCATCACCCGGCTGGAGCAGGAGGTGCCGCACGGCGCCGCCGGCAGCGTCTTCGACGTGGTTGCCGAGGGCCTGGGCGAGCTGGGCCACTGGCTGGCCGAGTTCCACCACCTGAGCGTGGCCGAGGAGTTCGACGGCGACGCCTTGTCGGCCGTGCAGGCCAAGATCGATGCCGCCAACGGCTGGGGCCTGGACCAGCGTGTGAGCGAAACGCTGACCAAGCTCGACCTGGATGGCGATGCGGAGTTCGCGCGCCTGTCCGGCGGCATGAAGCGCCGGGTGCTGCTGGGCCGCGCGCTGGTGTCCGCGCCGGACCTGCTGCTGCTCGACGAGCCGACCAACCACCTCGACATCGAAGCCATCGACTGGCTCGAAATGTTCCTGAAGAACTGGAACGGCAGCGTGGTGTTCGTCACCCATGACCGTCGCTTCCTGCGCGCGCTGGCCACCCGTATCGTGGAAATCGATCGCGGCCAGGTCACCAGCTGGCCGGGCGACTGGGCCAACTACGAGCGCCGCCGCGAGGAACGCCTGAACGCGCAGGCGCAGGAGAACGCGCGCTTCGACAAGATGCTGGCCCAGGAAGAAGTGTGGATCCGCCAGGGCATCAAGGCCCGGCGTACCCGCGACGAGGGCCGCGTGCGTCGCCTGGAAGCGATGCGCAACGAGCGTTCGCAACGCCGCGAGCTGGGCGGCAACGTCCGCATGGAAGCGTCGCAGGCACAGAACTCCGGCAAGAAGGTCATCGACGTCAAGGACGTTTCGTTCGCCTTCGGCGAGCGCACGATGGTCAAGGATTTCAGCACCACCATCCTGCGCGGGGACCGGATCGGCCTGATCGGCCCGAACGGCAGCGGCAAGACCACGCTGCTCAAGCTGCTGCTGGGCGACCTGGCTCCGGACAGCGGCGAAGTGCGCGCCGGCACCAACCTGCAGATCGCCTATTTCGACCAGTACCGTTCGGTGCTGCGCGAAGACTGGACGGCGATCGAGAACGTCGCCGAAGGCCGCGATTTCCTCGAGGTGAACGGCAAGCGCAAACACGTGCATGCCTACCTGCAGGACTTCCTGTTCACCCCCGAACGCGCGCGTGCACCGATCACCCGCCTGTCCGGTGGTGAGCGCAACCGCCTGCTGCTGGCCAAGCTGTTCGCACAGCCGTCCAACCTGCTGGTGATGGACGAACCGACCAACGACCTGGATGTGGAAACGCTGGAGCTGCTCGAAGAGCTGCTGGGCGACTACACCGGCACGCTGCTGCTGGTCAGCCATGACCGCGACTTCCTCGACAACGTGGTGACCTCCACGATGGTGATGGAAGGCAACGGCGTGGTCGGCGAGTACGTGGGCGGTTACACCGACTGGCAGCGCCAGGCCGCGCGCATGGC
>NZ_JBLZQD010000027.1:0-25851 GCF_049199305.1 Stenotrophomonas sp. PD6
GGCGGGGGGCGGTGGGTGGGCGGCACACGCGTTAAACCCATCCTTGGGGGCTTGTAGAAAACATCCATGTTTTCTACAGTCCCGCCAACCCACCCCCGCCGACCCTTTGACAGTTGGCCGGTGGCCTTGGGGGAAGCAAGAGCAGCCGGGCAGAGCCCGGCGCTACGGCGGATTACGTTGGATTCCAATGGGCACGTAACGAATCGGGCCATTGAACTGCTCTAGATACCAATGGGCACGTAACGGTTCGTAGAGACACGCCATGCGTGTCGACCGCGCGAAGCGCGGCACAAGCGTCTGAAACCGGTTCAATACCGTTCCGCATAATTCGTCCGGCGTTTAGACGAACCGAAGCCGCGCGTCAGGCGTTCATGACCTCGGAACGAAGATCAACGGCAACCGTCCAAAACCGATCGAACACGATACTTGCCATCCGTACGGCGTTTACCGCCAAACAACCCCATCCCACATGCAACAAAAAACCCCGCTTTCGCGGGGTTTTTCGTTACACACCAACCGCGCAGGCATCAACCCTGCAGCAGGCTCATGACGCTCGACGGCGACTGATTGGCCTGGGCCAGCATCGCGGTGCCGGCCTGCTGCAGGATCTGCGTGCGGGTCAGTTCGGCGGTTTCCTTGGCGTAGTCGGTGTCGCGGATACGGCTGCGCGAGGCCGACAGGTTTTCGGAGGTGGTGCCCAGGTTGGCAATGGTGGAGGTGAAGCGGTTCTGGATGGCACCCATGTCGGCGCGCGAGGAGTTGACCGCGGTCAGGGCCTTGTCAACGATCGAGAGGGCCTGCTGCGCACCGGTGAAGGTGGAGATGTTGAGGTTGCTGGCGAACTGGGCGGTCAGGCCGGTGGCGTCGGCGGTCGGGGTCGGCGCGGTCGGGGCGGTGGCGCCGGTCCAGGTGCCCATGGTCACGGTGATGGCATTGAAGGTGCCGTCATCTGCAACGTTGTTCTGCACCGAGGTCAGGTCCAGCTTGCCGGCGGTGGCGGCATCGGCCGAGGCGTAGACGCCGGTCTGGTCCATCTTGGCGTTGATCGCGGCAGCGATGGCGGCGGTGGCGGCCTTCTGGGTGGCGGCGGCGTCGACGCCGGCCTTCACTTCGATGTCGTCCAGCTTGTACGACTTGCCGTCGGCACCCTGGATTTCCATGCCCGTGATGGACACGGCGCCGTTGGTGCCCGGGGCAGCGACGGTGAAGGTGTTCTTGTCGAACTTGGCGCCGCCCAGCGCGCTGGCGCTGGCGTTGACGATGCTGTTGATGCCGATGGTCTGGCCCGAGTCGGCGCCGACCTGGAACAGGGCGCCGGAGAAGGAACCGTCCAGCAGCTTGGTGCCGTTGAAGTTGGTCTGGCGGGAAACGCGGTCGATTTCGGAGGTCAGCTGCTTGACTTCGGCGTTCAGCGCCTCGCGGTCGCTGTCGGAGTTGGTGGCGTTGGCCGACTGCACCGACAGTTCGCGGATACGCTGCAGGTTGTTGCCGATTTCGACCATCGCGCCTTCGGCGGTCTGGGCCAGCGAGATGCCGTCGTTGGCGTTGCGCACGGCAACGTCGAGACCGCGGATCTGGGTGCTGAAGCGCTCGGAGATGGCCAGGCCGGCGGCATCGTCCTTGGCGCTGTTGATGCGCAGGCCCGAGGACAGCCGCTGGATGGTGGTAGCCAGGCTGGAACCGCTGGTCGACAGATTGCGCTGTGCGTTCAGCGACATCACATTGGTGTTGATGACTTGTGCCATTTCCGTGCTCCTGGGTACGAAGGTAATGCGGGGTCGGGGTCTGCCCCGGGGGAGGCAGTGGGCGTTATGCCCTGGTTGAAATCATTAACGACACCCCGGCGGGAACCTTTAGGGCACAGGTGGGGGAAATATGCGGTTGTCAACAAAAAACCCCGCTTGCGCGGGGTTTTTCGTTACACACCAGCGGCAGGCATCAACCCTGCAGCAGGCTCATGACGCTCGACGGCGACTGGTTGGCCTGGGCCAGCATCGCGGTACCGGCCTGCTGCAGGATCTGCGTGCGGGTCAGTTCGGCGGTTTCCTTGGCGTAGTCGGTGTCGCGGATACGGCTGCGCGAGGCCGACAGGTTCTCGGAAGTGGTGTTCAGGTTGGCGATGGTGGAGGTGAAGCGGTTCTGGATCGCACCCATGTCGGCGCGCGAGGAGTTCACCGACTTCAGGGCGTCGTCCACGATCGACAGCGCCTTCTGGGCACCGGCCACCGAGGAGATGTCCACGCCGCTGACGGTGTCGCGGGCGTCTGCATCGGCGTCGGCAATGCCGGCCAGGGCCACGGTCAGGCCGGTGGCATCGGTGGTGGCGGCGGTGAAGGTGAAGTCCTTGCCCGACTTCAGCGAGGTCAGTTCCAGCTTGCCGCTGGAATCCAGCGAGGCGTACACGCCGCTCTGGTCCATCTTGTCGTTGATGGCGTTGACCAGCTTCTTGCTGACGTCGGCAGCCTTGTCACCCACGGCGACGGCGATGTCGTCGATGGCGATGCCGTTCACTTCCATCGCCGTGACCTTGCCGGCCGCGGTGGCGGTGCCGGTCATGGCAGCGGCGGTCGAGGTCTGCTTGGCGGCGTACAGGCCGTTGCCCAGCTCCGAGGTGCTGGCATTGACGATGCTGTTGATGCCGATGGTCTGGCCCGAATCGGCGCCGACCTGGAACAGCGCGCCGGAGAACGAACCGTCCAGCAGCTTGGTGCCGTTGAAGTTGGTCTGGCGCGAAACGCGGTCGATTTCCGAGGTCAGCTGCTTGACTTCGGCGTTCAGGGCCTCGCGGTCGCTGTCGGAGTTGGTGGCGTTGGCCGACTGCACCGACAGTTCACGGATACGCTGCAGGTTGTTGCCGATTTCAACCATCGCGCCTTCGGCGGTCTGGGCCAGCGAGATGCCGTCGTTGGCGTTGCGCACGGCAACGTCCAGGCCACGGATCTGGGTGCTGAAGCGTTCGGAAATGGCGAGGCCGGCGGCGTCGTCCTTGGCGCTGTTGATGCGCAGGCCCGAGGACAGGCGCTGGATCGTGGTGGCCAGGCTGGAACCGCTGGTGGACAGATTGCGCTGAGCATTCAGCGACATCACGTTGGTATTGATTACTTGTGCCATTTGTCTCTTTCCTGTGGGCAAGTTCCGGCCGCGGCGTGCATCCGGAGTTGACGCAGAGTCCGCGCCCGTGGCGGACGCAGCTGTTGCAGGAGAGATAACGGCGGTAATGCCGGAGGCTTGAGCCAAAATACGCAGAAAACATCACCCGGCAGGGGTGATGGTCGGTGGTTGCGGGCTTCCGGAAGGGGCCGGAATGCCCGCAACGGCCTGCATCGCGGGGCGTTCGACGCCCCGCGTGCGCGCTATGTCAGCGGATGGCGTTGAACAGGGACATCTGCTGCATCTGGGTGAAAATGGTCTGCGCGGCCTGCAGGGAAATCTGTTCGAGCTGGTACTGGCCGATCGCTTCGGCGTAGTCGAGATCGCGCATCGCCGACAACGTGGTCTTCAGGGTGACGCCGTTGGCATCGCGCAGCGCACCGGCATCGTCGATGGCCTTGAGCTGCGCGCCGCCGGACGCACGCGCATCGATGAACTTCTCCGAGGCGCGGGCCACGTCGCGGATGCCGGACTGCAGGATGTTCTGCTGGCGGGCCACGGCGGTGGGATCATCGGCGGCGTTGTCGAGGGCGTTGATCATGCCGTCGAGGGTGGAGAAGATGTCGCGGGCGCTGGCCGCACCGATGCCGAAGCTGTCGCCGGCCTTGGGCTCGCCCTCGATGCGCATGGAGACGCCTTCGAAGGTAATGTCATCGCCGGCCTTGAAGACGCCGCTCTTCACCACGGTGTTGGTGGCGTCGACCACTTCATAGGCATCCGGGCCGGTGAAGCGCAGCGTGTAGCTGGCGCCGTCCCAGTCGCCCGAGGCCGGGTCGCGGCCGAAGGTGGTGAGCACGCCGGTGCCGGTGTTGGTCGTCGCCGCGCTGCCGTCCAGGCTGCCATCGCCGGTGCGGATGCGCAGGAAGATCTCGCTGCCGGGCAGGGCATCCTTGACGAAGGTGTCCGGTGCCACTTCCACCTGGCGCTGGGTCTGGTCGCCGTTGTAGGTGACCACGCCATTGCTGAGCTTGAACGGCGCGTCGGCATCGTCGGTGCCACCGAACAGGTAGCGGCCGGTGCCGTCGGTGCTGTTGGCCAGCGACAGCAGGCCGTCGCGCACGCTCTTCAGCTCGGAGGCGATCGACTTCAGGTCGGCCGCGGACAGTGCCGGGTTGTTGGCCTGGATGGTCAGCTCGGTGATGTGGGCCATCATGTCGCCGGCCTGGGCCAGGGCGTTTTCCTGCAGCCCCAGCCGGTTCTGCACCACGTCGCCGTTGCGGGCGAAGCGGTCCAGCTCGGCCACGGCGCGGTCCAGGCCCACGGCGGTGCCGGCGGCGACCGGGTCGTCCTTGGCGCTCACCAGCTTCTTGCCGGTGGCGAGCTGCTGTTCGAGGTGGTTCATCTTGCTCTGCTTGGCCATCATCATGGAGATGGACTGGTTGAACATCATCCCGGTCGAGATTCGGTTGTTCATCGCGAAACGGCTCCGAGGATGGTCTGGAACATGGTGTCGGCAGTGGAAATCAGCTGCGAGGCGGCCTGGTAGGCCTGCTGCAGCTTGAGCATGTCGGCGGCTTCCTCATCCAGGTTCACCCCGGACACCGAATCGCGCGAGGCCTGCGCCTGGTCGGTGATGACCTGCTGGGCCTGCAGCGAGTAGTCGGCCGCGCGCGCGGCCGAACCGACCAGCGTGGTCAGCCCGCCCAGCGCACCGTTGAGGGTGACGGTGCCGGCATTGAAGGTCTTGGCGTCCTCGACCTTGGCCAGCAGCAGGGCGTTGGTGTTGTCGCTGGAGCCGGCCGGGGTGGGGCTGATGTTGAAGCTGTCGCCCACCTTGGGCGCGCCGTCCAGCACGAAGCTCCAGCCGTTGGCGCTGATGGTCTGGCCGGCGGTGTAGGTGAACGGGCCGGTGCCGTCGACGGTGTATTCGGTGGCGCTGGTGAACACGATCGCCGCCGGGTTGCGCAGGTTCGCGTTGCTGGAATCGGTGACGGCCACGCCGCTGACCTTGCCGGTGCCGGTGTTGGTCAGGCCGGCCGCGGCCTTGACCGGGGCGGCGGCGGCGATGCGCGAGGTGTCGGTGATGGCCACGGCCAGGGTGCCGGCGACACCGGCGGTGGGCTGCAGCAGGAAGCGGTCGTTCTGCGCCGGGGTGCCGGACATCACCAGCTCCACGCCATTGAGCACCAGCGGGTCGGCGGCGGTGCCGGTGCCGGTCATCGGCACGGCGGCGCCGGTGTCGGCGCGGGTGGCCTGCCAGGTGCCGCCATCGAACTTGAGCACGATGTTCTGGCCGTCCAGCTTGGACAGGTCGCCGAAGCTGGCGCTGACGCTGGCCGTCCCGGTGTTGCCGGTGTTGCCGGTCACGCGCGGGCTGCCGAAGCTGAAGAAATCGGCGCCCATGTTGCCGTACAGGTCGACGCCCTGGTGATGGGTGTCGTTGAAGGTACTGGCCAGGCCCACGGCGAGCTTGCCCAGTTCGGCCTGGGTGGGGGTCAGCACCGAGTTGCGGAATTCCAGCAGGCCGCCGATCTGGCCGCCCAGGCTCTTCGGGTCCAGGGTGATCTTCTGGCCCTGGGTTTCCATCGCCAGCTGCAGGCGTTCGGGCTGGTAGGGGTCGGTCACGGTGGTGACCTTGCTGGCGGTGGTGCCCACCACCACGGCCTGGCCGCCGGCGGTGTAGACGTTCATGAAGCCGCCGTCCTGGATCACCGCGGTACCGCCGGTGTAGCCGATCAGGTTGGCCACCAGCTGGTCGCGGCGGTCGAGAAGGTCGGGCGCGGCGGTGTTGGCGTTGCTGCCGATGGCGCCGTTGAGCTGGGCGATCTCGGCGGCCAGCCGGTTCACTTCCGTGGCGCCGGCGATCAGGCCGTTGTTGACCTCGCCATTGAGCGAGTTGAGGCTTTCGTTGAGCTGCTTGAAGCGGCTGGCCAGGGTGCCGGCGCTGTCGAGCACGTTCTGCCGGTCGGCAGTGCCCGAGGCGTTGGACGACAGGCCGCTGACGGTGTCGAAGAAGTTCGACCAGACGCCGGAGACATTGGTGGCGGTATCGGAGAACAGCGAGTCCACGCGGTCGGCGAGGGTGGAGAGCTGCTTCAGCCGCGCCAGTTCGCCACTGCTGTCGAGCAGCCGCGAGATCGCCAGCTGGTCGGCCACGCGGCGCACGTCGGTGATGCGGGTGCCATTGCCGATATCGCCATAGCCCAGGTTCTGCGGGCTGGCCGTGGCGAAGTCCACCTTCTGCCGGCTGTAGCCGGGCGTGTTGATGTTGGCGACGTTATGGCTGGTGGTCGCCAATGCGCGCTGGAAGGCGAGCAGGGCGCTGGTGCCGGTGGAAAGTACGGACATGGGTTACCTCAACGACGAATGGCACCCAGCCCGGCGGGGCTGGCGGTGCTGGCAAAGGTGCGGCCCAGGCGCTGGCTGGCATCGCCCACGGCGGCGATGGCGCGCTCGATGGTCGGGCCACCGGCGATCGCGGCGATCTTGGCCGCGTAGCTGGGGTCGGTGGCGTAGCCGGCCTTCTGCAGGCCCTGTGCGAAGCCACGGACGTCGCCGCCGGCCTGCAGCGCGTTCTGGTAGCGCGGGCTGTTCTTGAGCAGCTTCACGTAGTCGGCGAAGCTGTCGCCCACCGAGGTGTAGGCGCGGAAGCTGGCGGTCTCGTTGCGGCGCACACCGTCCACGTATTCGTGGGTGCCGCTGGTGGCGCGTTCACCGCTCCAGCCGCTGGCCTTGATCCCGAACAAATTGTGCGAGCTGCCGCCGCCGTTGCGCTGGACCAGCTTGCGGCCCCAGCCGGTTTCCAGCGCGGCCTGGGCGACCAGCGCCTTGGCGTCCACGCCCAGTTCGCGTGCGGCCTGCTGGGCATGGCCCCAGATGCTGGCCACGAAGCCTTCCGGGGTATGCGCGCCGAGCTGGGCGGCGGCGGTGCTGCCGGCCAGGGTGTCCACGGCGCTGGGACCGGTGGCGGTGGCTGCGGTGGCGCCGACATCACGCCAGCGGTCGTCGGCCATCGCCCAGTTGTCGCCGGTCGTGTCGGTGGCGGGCAGGGCGCCGTAGGGATCGCTGCGCCCGATCGCCTCATGCATCTGGCTGCTTTCGCGCCCGGCAATCAGGTCGAGCGCGCGTTCCATCGGCTGCAGCACGGCGGACGGCGCGTTGCCATCCAGGTGCTGGAGCAGGTCGACCTCGCTGGGTGCGCTGGCCGGCGCGTTGGCGGCGGGCAGGGCCATGGGCGCGGCCGCCGGTGCATTGAGCCGGTAGGCGCGCAGCGCGTCGGCCGGGTTGAGGCGGGTATCGGTCGCCTTGGTGGGTTCGGTGTCGCCGCCGCCGAGCTGGCGCGAGATCATCGCCGACAGCCCCAGGCCACGGCCCTTCGTCATCGATTCGGCGATCTTCTGGTCGTACATGTCGCGGAACATCTGGTTCTCGCCGGGCATCAGCGAATCGCCGAAGCTGGCATCGCGCATGCTCTTGACCAGCATCTGCGCGAACTGGCCTTCCAGCTGGCGCGCGACCTTGTCGACCTTGGCCGGGCTGTTGGCCTGGGCCGGATTGAGTTCCAGTGCCGGTTGGATGCGCATCAGATCACCTCGAGTTCGGCACTCAGCGCGCCGGCCTGACGCAGCGCCTCCAGGATCGCGATCAGGTCGCCCGGGGCGGCACCGACCGCGTTCACGGCGTGCACGATCTCATCCAGCGTGGTGCCGCCGGAGAACTTGAACATACGGCTGCCGTCGTTGGTGGCGGTGATGGTGGACTGCGGCGAGGCCACGGTCTGGCCGTTGCCGAAGGCATTGGGCTGGCTGACGTTGGTGTTTTCGTTGATGGTCACGGTGAGCGAGCCGTGCGAGATCGCGGCCGCGCCGACGTGGACCTGCGCGCCGATCACCACAGTGCCGGTGCGGGCGTTGACCACCACCTTGGCCGGGGCGCTGCCAGGGGTGAGTTCCAGGTTTTCGATGCGGGCCAGCATGCCGATGCGCGCGCCCGGGTCGCTCGGCGACCGCACGGCCACGGTGACGCCGTCCACGGCGCGGGCGGCGCCGTCGCCGAACGCGTTGTTCAGCGCGGCCACCATGCGCGAGACGGTGGTGAAGTCGTTCTTGTGCAGATTCAGGGTGATGTCGCCGCCGGCGCTGAACACGTCGGGCAGGGCGCGTTCCACCGTGGCGCCATTGGGAATGCGACCGACGCTGGGCACGTTGACCGAAACCCGCGAACCGTCCTTGCCCTGCACGCCGAAGCCACCGACGACCAGGTTGCCTTGGGCGATGGCGTAGACCTCGCCGTCGGCACCGCGCAGCGGCGCCATCAGCAGCGAGCCGCCGCGCAGCGACACCGCGTTGCCGATCGAGGAGACGGTGATGTCGATGGGCTGGCCCGGCTTGGCGAACGGCGGCAGCTCGGCGTGGATCGCCACGGCGGCCACGTTCTTCAGCTGCGGGTTGACGTTGGCCGGCACGTTCACGCCCAGCTCGCCCAGCAGGTTCTTCAGGCTCTGCACGGTGAAGGGCGCCTGGCTGGTGCGGTCGCCGCTGCCATCCAGACCCACCACGAGGCCGTAGCCGACCAGCGCATTGCCGCGCACGCCACCGACCTGGGCCAGATCCTTGATCCGCTCAGCCGACGCAGAGGACATGAAGGCCAGGGTTGCAATGACCACGTAGAGCGACGCCATGCGTCGCTTCGCGAAAATGATCGGAAAGATGCTCTTCATATCAGCCTCAGAACGGCACCAGCGCCGAGTTGAAGAAACGGCTCAACCACCCCATCGCATTGGACTGGGCAACGGGACCGCGGCCGCCGTAGACGATGCGCGCATCGGCCACGCGGCTGGAGGGAATGGTGTTGTCCTGGGAGATGTCGGCGGCGCGCACGATGCCCTGCACCTGGACCAGTTCGTCGCCCTGGTTCAACCGCAGGTTCTTCGCCCCCTGCACGACCAGATTGCCGTTGGGCAGGCGCTGCATCACCGTGACGGTCACGCTGCCCTGCAGGCGGTTGCTCTGCGCGCTGGTGCCCTTGCCGGTGAAGTCGCGCTTGCCCGCCGCGCTGGCACTGAGGATGTCCTTGCCGCCGAGCGTCACCGGCGCACCGAAGATGGTGGGCGTGCCCAGGCTCAGGTTGGACTCCTTGTCCGTCGTGGTATTGGCGGTGGTCTGCGCGGTGGTGCTTTCGGTCAGGGTGATGGTCAGCAGGTCGCCGACGTCACGCGCGCGACGGTCCGAGTACAGCTGCAGGCCGGGGCCGGCGGCGTAGATCGCGCCGGAGGTGGGCTGCACGGTCGGTGCCATCACGGGAACCACCGGGGCCATGGCCGGGTACGGCCGGACGTCGCCAGCAATGACGCAGCCGCCGAGCAGGGCGATCACGGCAGCGCCGGACAGCAGGCGAAGAGTAGGGTGCAGAGGCGACATGGCGGGGTCCCGGTTCAAACCGATCAGACGTTGTTGTTGAGGTAGCCGAGCATGGAGTCGGTGGTGGAGATCGCCTTGGCGTTCATTTCGTAGGCGCGCTGGGTTTCGATCATCGACACCAGCTCTTCGACCACGTTGACGTTGCTGCCTTCCAGCGCACCCTGCACCACGCTGCCCAGGCCGTTCAGACCGGGGTTGCCGTTCTGTGCGGGGCCGGAGGCGGTGGTTTCCAGGAACAGGTTCTCGCCGCGGGCCTGGAGGCCAGCTGGATTGACGAAGTCGGTAAGGGTCAGCGCACCGATCTCGACCGAGGCGGCGTCGTCGGCCATCTTCACGCTGATGGTGCCGTCGGTACCGATGGTCAGCGACTGCGCGCCTTCCGGAATCTGGATGCCCGGCTGCACCGGGTAACCGCTGTTGGTGACCAGTTCGCCCTGCTGGTTGCGCTGGAAAGAGCCGTCGCGCGTATACGCCGACGAACCATCCGGCATCTGCACTTCAAAGAAGCCGCGGCCATTGACCATCACATCCAGCGCGCGGCCGGTCTGCTGCTGGCTGCCCTGTTCGAAATTCTTGGAGGTGGCCACCACGCGCACGCCGGTGCCCAGCTGCAGGCCGGTGGGCAGCTGGGTCTGCGCCGACGAGGAACCGCCGGGTTGACGCACCTGCTGGTACAACAGGTCCTCGAAGCTGGCACGGTCCTGCTTGAAACCGGTGGTATTGGTGTTGGCGAGGTTGTTGGACACCACCGACATGCGCGTCTGCTGCGCATCCAGTCCGGTCTTTGCGATCCACAATGCCTGGTTCATGGCCGTGTTCCTGTGTTGTTGCGGGTGGCCACGCGCGGTGGCCGTTGTAGGGGGTGATGCATGACGCGTGCCAGAACCGCGCCGGAATTACGTCGCCGCGCCGGATCAGCTGCCAAGGCGGAGCAGGGAGTTGGCGCTGCGGGCGTTTTCATCGCCGTGCTTGATCACCTTCACCTGCATTTCGTACTGCCGCTGCAGCTGGATCATCTGCACCAGCGCGCCGGCCGCATCCACGTTGCTGCCTTCCAGCTGGCCGCTGTCCAGCGACTTGCCCTGGGCCTGCACGAACGGCTGCTGCGGGTCGGTGTTGCGCATCAGCCCGTCCAGCCCACGCTCCAGCCGCGCATCTTCGGCGGCGACCACGCGCAGGCGGCCGATCACGGCCATCGTCTGCGGGCCTTCGCCCTGCGGGATGATGGAGATGGTGCCGTCGTTGCCGATGTCCATCGCCTGGTGCGGCGGAACGGCGATGGGGGCGCCGTTCTCATCCAGCACCGGATGGCCGCCGGCGGTGACCAGCTGGCCGTTCGGGGTGATCGACAGCGACGCACCGCGGGTGTAGGCCTCACCGCCGCCGGTCGGCGCCTGCACCGCGAGCCAGTTGCCCGCGTCCAGCGACAGATCCAGCGCATTGCCGGTAATGTGCTGCGCGCCCTGGCGCCGGTTGAAGCCGGCGTCCACGTGCAGGGCGTCCACGCGCGAGGCAAAGCCTTTGCCCGTGATCGGGAAGGCCTCGGTGTTGGCGAGGGCTTCCTTGAATCCAGGGGTATCGGTGTTGGCCAGGTTGTGCGACAGCGTGCCCTGCGCCTGCAGGGAGGCGCGTGCACCGGTCATCGCGACGTAGAGAGCCTTGTCCATCGTTGTAGTCCCGTGTTGCGTCGATCAGCGGCTCATCAACGGATGTTGATGATGGTCTGGGTGATCTGGTCCATCGTGGAGACCATCTGCGAGTTGGCCTGGAAGTTGCGCTGCGCGGTGATCATGTTGACCAGCTGCTCGGTCAGGTCGACGGTGGACGCTTCCAGCGAACCGGCCTGCACCTTGCCCAGGTTGGAGCTGTCCGGCGCGCCGGTACGCGGGGTGCCGGAGCTGAAGGTTTCCACCCACAGGTTGTTGCCCTTCGCCTCCAGGCCCTGCGAGTTGTTGAACGTGGTCAGGGCGACCTGGCCCAGCGGCTTGTCGTCGCCATTGGTGTAGCGGGCGTAGACCACGCCTTCTTCGGACACGGTGATCTCGTTGAGCTTGCCGGCCGCATAGCCGTCCTGCTGGGTGTTGCGCAGCGCGAACTTCTCGCCGTACTGGGTCGAGCCGGTGACATCCAGGGTCATCGAGAGCGTGCCGGCGCCGGTGGTCGGGGTGAACGGGTCCATCACGATCTGGCCGTTGGCCGGCGCGGTGAGGGCGCCCGCATCGTTGAAGGTCAGCGTGGTCGGGGTGCCGACGGCCTGGCCGTCCACGTAGTTGTGGACTTCCCACTGGTTGGCGGTGGCGGTCTTGACGAAGTACGAGGTCTGGGTGTGGCTCACGCCCAGCGAGTCGTACACGGTGATGCCGCCGGTGGACTGGTTGTAGCTGTTGGAATCGGTGGGGTCGAACGTGGCCAGCGTCGGCTGCTTGGCGTTGGCCGGCAGGGTGAACGCCACGTTGACCTTGCCGGTCTGCTTGGGCGGGCTGTCAGTGGTGAGCAGCTGCAGGTCGGTGAGGCGGCCGCTGTCGAAGCTGGTGCCGTCGGCGTTCGGTGCGAACACCTGCAGGCGCGCACCCTGCGGGTTGACCACGTAGCCGGCCTGGTCGGTCTGGAAGTTGCCGGCGCGCGAATACACGCGGGCGCCGTTCATGCTCATGGTGAAGAAGCCTTCGCCCGAGATGGCCATGTCCAGGCTGCGCCCGGTCTGCTCGTTGTTGCCCTGCGAGAACTGCTGGGCCACGTTGGTCAGGCGCACGCCCGAGCCGACGGCATTCTTGGACAGGCCGTAGCTGGTGGCCGAGAACAGGTCGGCGAACTCGGCGCGCGATTCCTTGAAGCCGGTGGTGTTGACGTTGGCGATGTTGTTCGCGGTGACGTTCAGGTCGGCGTTGGCGGCGTTGATGCCGGACAGCGAAATATTGAAGCCCATGGGATTCTCCTTGGATGCGTGACGAAGTGACTCAGCTGACGCGCAGCACGTAGTCGATCGGGGCCGTGCCCAGGCCCTTGAGGTTGAGGTACAGGCCGTCCGAGCCGACGGTGACGCTCTCCACCGGGGCCTCGACGTAGGTGTTGATCTTGGTCTGCGCCCCCGAACTGTCGGTGTGGGTGGCGGCAATGCTGTAGCTGCCGGCCGGCATGCGGTTGCCGTTGGCGTCCTTGCCGTCCCAGTCGAAGGTGACTTCGCCGGCGGCCTTGGCCTCGACGCTGAGCTGGGTGACCTTCACGCCGTTGGCGTCGGTGATGTCCACGGTGACGTAGCCGGCGCCCGGCGCGGCGACCATGCCGCTGGTATCGCCTTCGGTCTCCAGCTGCCACTTGGTGGACGGCACCAGCACGTCGTGACCGACCAGCGCCGCGCCGCGCAGCACCTGGTCGCCGGCCATGGATTCCTGGAAGCCCTTGACCGTGCTGTTGAGGTCGTTGATGCCCTGGACCTGGGACAGCTGCGCCATCTGCGCCACCATCTGGGTGTTGTCCATCGGCTTGAGCGGGTCCTGGTGCTGCAGCTGCTCGGTCATCAGGCGCAGGAAGTCGGCCTGGTCCAGGGTGTCCTTCTTCTTGGTGGTATCGCTGTTGGGCGCGTTCAGGCCCAAGGCGCTGTAGATGTCGGTGCTGCCGACGCCGCTGGTGGTGCTCATGACGGTATGTCCTGCAATAAGTAGGGTCAGCGACCCATGGTCAGGGTGGCCAGCGCCAGTTCCTTGGCGGTGGTCAACATCTCCACGCCCGCCTGGTAATTGCGCGAGGTCGAGATCAGGTTGACCATCTGCGCGACCGGGTCGACGTCGGGCTGGTAGATGTAGCCGTCGCCGTCGGCCAGCGGATGGCCGGGCTCGTAGCGCTTGATCGGCGCGGCGTTGCTCTGGCTGATTTCCTTGACCTGGACGGTGGTGACGTTCGGGTCGTTGCGGCTGGTGACCGACTGGAAGATCGGCTCCAGCGGCTTGTACACGGCGTCGGCCGAGCCGGCGATGGTGTCGGCGTTGGACAGGTTGGAGGCCAGGGTGCTCATGCGCACGGACTGGGCCTGCAGCGCGGAGCCGGCGATATCGAAAATGGGCAGGTTGCTCATGGCTTATTGCCCCGTGATCGCGGTGAGCATGGAGCGCACCTTGGATTCGACGAAGCTCAGCGAGGCGCGGTATTCCAGCGCGGCGCGGCCATAGGCGGCGCGCTCGGCATCGGGATCGACGGTGTTGCCGTCGATGCTCGGCTGCACGCCTTCCTTGGTGATCTGGAACGGGTTGAGCCCGCCGCCGATGGCGAAGTGCTGCTCATTGGTGGTGCGCATCAGGCCGTTGCTGTCGGCACCCTGGGCATTGCGCAGGGCGGCGTCGAAGTCCAGGTCCTGGGCCTTGTACCCGGGGGTATCGGCATTGCTCAGGTTGCTGGCAATCAGCTTCATCCGCTGCTCGCGCAACGGCATGGCCTGGGCATGGATACCCAGATAGTCGGAAATCAGGTTGGGCATGGCGCACTCCCACGGGACGATGTGGGGAGTGGTGCAAGCGGCATGCCAAAAAGCGGCGATTCATTGCGTACGTGGGGCGGGGGTCGGCAGGGCCTGCCGGGACACGCCGTGAACCCATCCATGGGGGCTTGTCAAAAACATCCATGTTTTTGACAGTCCCGTCAGGCCCTGCCGACCCCCGCCAACCGACATCGCCTCGCCGCAGGGGCAAGCCTTGCGCTGTGGGAGGGGTAGAGCCGGGCTTTGCCCGGCTGCATTGTTCATGGTTGCCCAAGATGGGCAGGCGCCAGCCATGTGTCGAGGGCCGGGGCGGAGGGGGTTGCGGGACCGTAGAGCGCCATGGATGGCGTGAACGAGCCCCCAAGGATGGGTTTACGGCGTGTCCCGCAACCCCCTCCGCCCCGGCCCTGCAGGCAATACGCCACCGCCGCTTTTAAGGCCTCACGCCGCCTGCGCGACCTTCCGCAGGCGGTCGAGCACGAAATCGGCCAGTTCGTGCGGGGAGTACTTGGCCACGAAGGCGTTGGCGCCGACCCGCTCGACCATGGCGTTGTTGAATACGCCCGAGAGGGAGGTGTGCAGCAGCACGTACAGGCCGGCCAGGCCGGGGTGACGACGGATTTCCGTCGTCAGGGTGTAGCCGTCCATGGCCGGCATCTCGATGTCCGAGATGACCATGGCGTAACGCTCGGCCGGGTTTTCGCCGGCCGCGTGGATCTGCAGCAGGTGGTCCAGCGCCTGCTTGCCGTCCGAAAGGAGGGTCGCGCCCACCCCCAGCTGGTCCAGCACGCTGCGGATCTGCTGGCGGGCCACCCGCGAGTCGTCCACCACCAGCACCTGCAGCTGCGGGGCATCGCTGACCAGCGACAGCGCCATGGCCGGGTCCAGCACGGCTTCGCCCCGGATCTGGGCGATGTCGGCCAGCACGCTTTCCACGTCGATCACCTGGATCAGCTCGCCCTGGAAGCGGGTCACCGCGGTCAGGTAGCTCGATTCGGCCCCCAGTTCCGGCGGCGGGTGGATGTCTTCCACCGCGATGTTGACGATGCGCTCCACGCCGCTGACCAGGAAGCCCTGGATCGACCGGTTGAACTCGGTCACCACCAGGTAGCCCGGCGCCGTGTCGGCGTTCGGCTCACGCTCCGGGTGGCCGATGGCCAGCCCCAGGTCCAGCACCGGCACCGACCGGCCGCGCACGTCGGCAACGCCGGCGAACTGGCTGGGCAGGCCCGGGACCTGGAACAGGTCCGGCCGGCGCAGGACTTCCTGCACCTTGAACACATTGACGCCAAAAAGCTGACGTCCGCCAAGGCGGAACAACAGCAGGGCGAGGCGGTTGTGGCCAGCCAGGCGTGTGCGCTGGTCGATGCGGTTGAGCAGGTCATGTGACATGGGGGTGGTATCGGCGCGCAGGGCGATCACTTGAGGGCAGGGCCACACCCGGCCGCGCCGCGCACTCCGGCACGGCGCTTGCATGACGCTGCGCATGTGCCATGCCCCTGGAGCCGCCATGCGTATCCTGCTGATCGCCACCTCTCTTGTTGCCTTGTTCGCGCTGGCGCCGCCGTCTGCCCGGGCGGCGGGCGGCTGGCAGCCGGTGGACAGCATCCGCGCCGCGGCGCTGTCGACCCTGCCGGCCGGCAGCGAGGGCGACACCACGCTGGATTCGGCGCTGCGCCTGCCCGCGTGCGGCCAGGCGCTGAGTGCGCAGCCCACCGGCACAAGTACGGTGGAGGTCAGCTGCCCGGACCCGGGCGGCTGGCGCCTGTTCGTGCCGGTCAAGGTGCGCCGCAACCAGACCGTGCTGATCCTCAATCGCGGCATCGCCGCTGGAGAAACGCTGGGGGTGGCCGATATCACTACCGCACAGCGCGACGTGGCCCGCATCGCCGGTGCCGCCCTGGCCGACCCGGCCGCGGCGGTCGGCCGGGTGGCCCGCCGCACCCTGAGCGCCGGCAGCCTGCTGTCGGCCAACGACCTGGTACCCCAGCGGCTGGTCCGGCGGGGTGACAGCGTGGCCCTGGTCTCCCGTTTTGGTGGGGTCGAGGTCCGCGTGGCCGGCAAGGCGCTGGCCGATGCCGGTGAAAATGAACGCGTCTCGGTAGAGAATCTGTCTTCACGCAAGATCGTGCAGGGTACCGTGGCGGCCAGTGGCGACGTTTTTGTGACGCGCTGACCAGAAATATGAATCCGGGGCGGAAACCGGCAAAAAAACCGCGAAAGCCCCTAAAGATGGCGGTGCCCGTGCCGTTATCCCTTGTGAACCGCAACTCCAGGACAGACCCATGAGCCAGAAAATCGACGGCAACCTGCAGGCAACCGCCCATCTGCGCAGCATTGCGCCGGGGACCAAGCCCAGCGTCGGCACCGATGCCCCGGCACGCCCCGTGGAAGCTGCCGACAGCCTTCGGCTGACCGGCGAGGCCACCAGCCTGCAGGCGATGCAGCGCGAACTGAGCACGGCCCCGGCGATCGACGCCAGCCGCGTGCAGGCCGTGCGCGAGTCGCTGCAGAACGGCACCTACAAGATCAATCCCGACGCGATCGCCTCGCGCATGCTTGAGCTGGACCAGCAGCTGCAGGGATGAAACTGGCGATGAGCGAGCCATTGCAGCGCCTCAGCGAGGCCTTGGACGTGGAACGCCAGGCCTTGGTCGAGCACGACGTGCAGGCCCTGATCCGCGCCACCGGTGCCAAGCTCGAAGCGCTGCGTGCGCTGGAAGCCGCGCTGCCGGTGGGGCAGAACGCGAAGCTGGAAGAGCTGGCCGAGCGCAACCGCGCCAACGGCGTGCTGCTGGCGCGCCGCCGCCGCGAGGTCAACTGGGCGCTGCGCCAGTTGGGCCGTAGCGAAGAGTCCTCGGCCTACGACGCCAAGGGCCAATCCAACACGATGCACACCCGCCGCCCGCTGGCCGTTGCCTGAGGCGGGCAGGGCGCACACGGCGCCGGATCTTTCCAACACGGATATAGTGGGCGCCTTGTTTGGCTGCCCGATGTGACCGTGACCGTGTCTACTTCCCTTGTCACCGCGCCGCTGCCCCCGCAGCCGGTCCTGCTTGCCCTGTTCGAGCGGATCAACGAAGGCGTGCTCCTGTTCCGCGAAGATGGCAGCGTGGCGGTGGCCAACGCGGCCGTGCGCGAGATGCTCGGTCAGGCCGACCGCGATGCGCAGGTGGGCGCGGCACAATGGCTGCGCCAGTTGCTGCCGCCCGACGCACTCGAGCACGCGCGCCAGCACGGGCACTGGAACGGCAGCCTGCCGGTGGGTGAGCGCATGGTGATCGCGCACATCTACCAGCACGACGACGCCGGGCAGCGCCATTACCTGGCGCTGTTCCGCCGCATCGAGGGCCAGGAGGACTATGAGCGCGAGCTGCAGCAGCGCCACGCCGAGCTGCGCCAGGCCTACCTGCGCCTCAACGGCACGCAGGAGAAGCTGCTGCAGTCGGAGAAGATGGCCTCCATCGGCCAGCTCGCCGCCGGCGTGGCGCACGAGATCAACAATCCGATCGGCTATGTGCACTCGAACCTGGGCAGCCTGCAGGAATACCTGCGCAGCCTGTTCACGGTGATCGAGGCGTACGAGCGGGCGCTGCGCGCACCGGACCCGAAGGCGCTGATTCCGGAGATCGACGATATCCGCAATCGCTTCGACATCGATTTCATCAGCCGCGATCTGCCGCAGCTGATGGCCGAATCGCGCGAGGGCATCGAGCGGGTCACCCGGATCGTGCGTGATCTGAAAGACTTCTCGTATTCGGGCCGCGACGAGTCGTGGAAGCTGGTCGATCTGCATTCCGGCCTGGAATCGACGATCAACATCATCTGGAACGAGCTCAAGTACAAGGTGACGCTGCACCGCGAGTTCGGCCAGCTGCCGCTGGTGGAATGCCTGCCGTCCGAGCTCAACCAGGTGTATATGAACCTGCTGCTCAACGCCGGCCACGCCATTGCCGAGCGCGGCACGATCACGGTGCGCACCGGGGTGGATGGCGATCATGTGTGGGTGGAGTTCGAAGACACCGGCGGCGGCATTTCGCCGGAATTGCGCCAGCGCATTTTCGATCCGTTCTTCACCACCAAGCCGGTGGGCAGCGGCACGGGCCTGGGCCTGTCGATCTCCTACAGCATCATCAACAAGCACCACGGCCGCATCGATCTGGACAGCACGCCGGGCCAGGGCTCGAAGTTCCGGTTGGTGTTGCCGATCAAACAGCCGCGCTGATTTTCGCGATGGCGTGATTGCGTGATGCGTCGTGACGCCGGGCGTTGCCCGGCTGCTGTTGGTTTTGGGCGAACAGCCGGTGGGCAACGATATCCGCGATTTGGCGGGACGGTGCGGGTTTGCGGGGGACGCTGCAAGTACGTCCATGTAAGCTCAGTCGCCGCATCCATGCGGCTCATGCCCCCGCAAACCCACCCCGACCCGCCTTTGACAGTAATCGGTGGCCAGGGAAAAAGCGGGGACGAGCGCACGCGCCGTTGACCCCGCGCACTGTCGCACTGCAGGTGGGGTTCGTCGCAAGACAACTGCCGTGAACCGATCAACGCCCGGTAACGCATGAAATCGGCCGAAACAAAGAGCCGGCCAACGGCCGGCGCTACCGCGTTTCCCCTGGCAACGACACACTGTCAAAGGCGGGTCGGGGCCGGTTTGCGGGGGCATGAGCCGCATGGATGCGGCGACTGAGCCCCCATGGATGGGTTCACGGCGTCCCCCGCAGACCGGCACCGTCCCGCCAAATCAGAGGAGCCAAGGGCCATCCGCTGTTCGCTCAAATGCATGAAGCAGCCGGGCAAAGCCCGGCTCTACGAGCGGCCCGGCGTCACGTCATTCGGCTTCGGGTGCGGGAATTGAAGCAGGCTGCGCGGTGTTGGCGCGGCGCTGCTCTTCGTGCGTGCGGAAGGCCTGGTGGATGTGCTTGCGCAGCTCGTCGTCGTTCCAGGGCTTGGTCAGGAAACGGTAGATCGCGCCGCGGTTGATCGCGTCGGTGACCGTGTTGAGGTCGGTGTAGCCCGACAGCACCAGGCGGATCGTGTCCGGGTAGAGCATTTTGACCCGGCCCAGGAACTCCGTGCCGCTCATGTCGCTCATGCGCTGGTCGGACAGGATCACCTGCACGTCGTTGATCGCCAGCAGATCGAACGCATCGCGGACGTTGCCCGCCGCCAGAATGCGGTAACCATCGCGGCGGAACAGGCGCACCAGTGAGCGCAGCACGTTTTCCTCGTCGTCCAGCAGCAGCAGCGTGCGGTCCGGGCGGGTTTCGGCGAACGCCTCCGGGCGCAGGTAGCGCCGGCGCAGCGTCATGCCTGCCGCGTCGGCCGACATCGGCTCGCCGAACAGATAGCCCTGGAACACATCGCAGTCGTTGCGGCGCAGGAAGCCGAGCTGTGCCTGCGATTCGACTCCGTTGGCGATCACCGTCATGCCCAGCTGGTGGCCCATTGCGATGATCGCACGCGCGATCGCCGCCTCGCGGTTGCCCGCCGGCGCGCTCTTGATGAAACTGCGGTCGATCTTGAGTTTGTCTACCGGGTAGCGGACCAGCGCACTCAGGCTGGAATCGCCCGTGCCGAAATTGTCCAGGCTCAGGCTGATGCCCTCGTTGCGCAGGTTCACCAGCGTTTCGTGGACGAAATTCACGTTGTTGGTCAGCGCGCTTTCGTTGATCTCCAACGTCAGCATCTGCGCGGGCACACCCGCCGTCTGCATCAGCGACATCACCTCCGCGAAGAAATTCGGGCGCAGCAGCTGCAGCGTCGAGACATTGACCGCGATCGTGAAGTCATCGAAGCCCTGGTCGCGCCACAGCTTCGCCTGCTTCAGCGCGCCTTCCAGCACCCACGTGCCGATCTGCACGATGATGCCCAGCCGCTCGGCCGTGCGCATGAAGCGCTCCGGCACCAGCATGCCCAGCGTCGGCGACTGCCAGCGCAGCAGCGCCTCCATGCCCACCACGTGGCCGTCGCGTGCGCTCACCAGCGGCTGGTAGCGCAGCTTCAGCTCGCCGTTCGGAATCGCGTCCACAATCTGCCGCGCGATGATGCTCTCGCTGTGCGCGCTCGACGGCGTGTTCACCGCGTGGATGCGCACCGCGTTGCCGCCCTCGCGCGCCGCCTGGTACAGCGCATCCTCCGCATGGTCGAGCAGGCGCGAGGTCTCGGTGGCGTGTTCCGGGCACAGGCTGACGCCCAGCTTGCCGGTCATGAACAGCGTGTACGGCAGCACCGACAACGGCAGTTCCAGCTGCTGGCGGATCTCCTCGGCCAGGTCATCGGGCAGCGGCAGGTCGGCCGTGCGCGGCACCGCCAGCAGGAACTCGTCGCTGCCGTGGCGCCACAGCTTGCCGCGGCCGCGCAGGTGGTGCTGCAGGCGCTGGGCGACCAGCACCAGCGCCTGGTCGCCGACTTCGGCGCTCATGTTCTCGTTCACCGACGCGAAGTGGTCGATGTCCACGTGCATCAGCATCAGCGGCGTGCCGCCGGAGGCGGCCTCGTTGACCATGGCCTGCAGCTCGGGATTGCCGGCACCCAGGCGGGGTGGGGCGTCCTCGATGCTGACCAGGGGCAGGGAAGGGTTCCACATAAATCAGTGTTCCAGGGTATCGGAGGTGGCCGTGCCGTCGATGCGGTACGGCAGGTACAGGTCGACCAGGGTGCCTGCACCATGCGCCGATTCGATTTTCAGGGTGCCGCCGACGCTCTGCGCGCGCTCGCGCATCACGATCAGGCCCAGTCCGCGCGGACCGTCCGGGTCAAAACCCTCGCCGTCGTCGCGGACCTGCAGGTGCAGGCCGTGGTCGTCCACGTCGTGCAGTTTCAGGCTGACCTGGCTGGAGCGCGCGTGGCGCAGCACATTGGTCAGGCTCTCCTGTGCGATGCGGAAGCAGGCCTGCTCGATATCGCCCTGTGGGCGCCGGGGCAGCGACTGGATGTCGGCCAGCAGCTCGATCGACGCCGAGCGGAACAGCATGCCGGCCTGCCAGCGCAACGCCGCTTCCAGGCCCAGCGCGTCCAACTGCGGCGGGCGCAGCAGGGTGGAGATGTCGCGCAGCTTGCCCACGGTGGCATCGGCCAGCTGGATGATCTGCTCCAGGTCCTCGCCGCGCCGGCGCGGGTCGGCCTCGTCCTGGGCGGCATAGGCGGACAGCTTCATGGCGGTGATGGCCTGGCCGATGTCGTCGTGCAGGTCGCGCGAAATCGCGCGGCGCTCGTCCTCCTGCAGCGAGAACAGCCGCCCGGCCATCGCCTGCAGTTCGCGGTTGCTGGTCTCCAGCGCCTCGCGGATGCGCTCGGGCTCGCTCAGGTCGCGCACGATCAGCAGCTTGCAGTTGCGTCCGCCGTAGCGCACATCGCCCACCGCCAGGCCGGCCTGGAAGCACTGGCCATCGAACCGGCGCATGCCGATGACCTCGCTGCCCCCGGTGGTGGGCAGCGGAATGGTGGCAAACAGCTGCGCGCGCACCCGGGCCAGGTCTGGCGTGACCACCAGCGCCGCCAGCGGTTCGCCCAGCAGGGTGTGCTGGCCGTAGCCGAACTGCGCAGCAGCGCAGGCGTTGGCATACAGCACGTGTTCGTCGGACAGGATCACCACGCCGTCCGGCAGCACGCGAACGAGTTCGCGGAACTGTTCCTCGCGTTCGCGCAGCAGGCGCCGCGACTGTTCGCGTTCGGTCACGTCCTGCAGCGTGCCCAGTACCCGCGGGCGGCCGGCGTCGTCGGTACCGCTTTCGGCGCGCAGGTGCACCATCAGGGCGCGGCCGTCCATCGCCAGCAGCGGCAGCAGTACGTCGATCTGCACGCGCTCGCCACGCATGTCCTGCAGCAGCTGCTCGCTCAGGGCGGCCGTGGACGGGTCGGCAGGCACCAGCAGCTCCTCGAACGGGTGCCAGCGGCGGGCCTCCGGCGGGCGTCGGCCAAGCAGGTGGTAGACCTGGTTCGAATAGCGCCCCAGGCCGGTGGCCGGGTCCACTTCCCAGGCGCCGATGCGGGCCATTTCGTGGGCTTCCTCGACCCGGGTCAGCGCCTGGTCGCGCCGGCGCAGTGCCTGGTCCTCGCGGGTGCGGTCGATGGCGATCAGCAGCCGGGCCGGGCGGCCGTCGTAGTCGAGGTAGTTGCTGCGCATTTCCATGCGGCGTGGACTGCCGTCCTTGAGCAGCAGGTCGGCGGTGATCACGCACAGCTGCTCGGGCTGGGCGCGGATCTGTTCCAGCTTGGCCGCCAGGGCCGCCTCGTCGCCCGGCGGCCACAGCGCGGTCATCGACATGGCAGTGAATTCCTCGCGGCCCCAGCCAAACAGGCTGCAGGCCGCCGGATTCACGTCCAGGATCTCCAGCGTGTGCAGGTCGTAGACCAGGATCGGGCCGGGGTTGCCCTCGAACAGCTGCCGGTGGCGCTGCTCGGACTGCTCCAGCTGCGCGTGGGTGTGCAGCACGTGATGGGCCAGCGGGCGCAGCAGCAGGTAGATGAGGGCGCCGCTGGTGATGACGAAGAACGCCCCCTTGGCGGTCTGCCAGCGTGCCGCGGTGGGCAGGTCCGAGGCCAGCATCTGTACGGCCGCGTCGCTGCACAGGATCCACACCAGGGCCAGCACCAGGTAGCCGATCACCACCCGCCAGCGGTCGCGGCGCAGGGCCTTGGCGAGCGGACGTTGGTCGGCGGAGGGACCAGGCGGGGCGGCAGGCATGGGGTGCGGCGGAATCCGGGGCAGGGGGGCGGTCCATAGTAGTGGCTGTACCACCCCTGGCGCACGTAGGACTCAACTATCGGCCGCAGTTGCCGCTAACGATTTCGTTCCCGGGCGTCGGGAGCGTTATCGGAGTCTTACCGCGTGGACCAAGGGATCATTGCGAGTCTGCTGCAGCACCCCCTGGCATCGGCCCTGGTGATCCTGGACCGGAGCGGACGCCCGCTGGCTGCCAATCCCGCCGCGCGCGAGCATGGGTTGCCGGCAACGGTGGCAGCTTACGGCGAGCTGCTGGAGGATCTGCGCCTGCTGGCGGCCGACGGCGGGCTGGTTCCCTGCCAGCTGCCGGGCGGCCCGCGTGGGCGCTTCGATGGCTGGCTGCGCGCGGTGCACGACCCCGATGGCCAGCTGCTGGCCTTCACCCTGAGCGTTCCCGAGCCGGTGGCCAACTACGCGGGCAGCCGCTGGGAACTGGCGCTGGACCATGCCGGGCACGGCTTGTGGGACTGGGACCTGCCCAGCGATGCGGTGACGCACTCCAGGCGCTGGAACGACGTGCCGGCGCCGCACGACGAATATGCCCGGGCCAACGCAGGCCAGGCGCTGCTGGCGCCGGTGCATCCGGACGACCAACCGGCCGTGCGCGCGGCGCTGGACGCGCACCTGCGCGGCGAAGGCGAGGTCTACGCCGCGCAGTACCGCGTGCGCCACCCCGACGGCGAGTGGCGCTGGGTGCTGGACCGCGGCCGGGTGGTGGCGCGCACCGTGGACGGCCAGCCGCTGCGCATGGTGGGCACGCATACCGACATCCAGGCGCAGAAACAGATGGAGGCGCTGCTGCTGGAGCAGCAGGTGCATCTGCGCGAGGCGCAGCGCATCGCCAGCATGGGCAGCTGGTCGTGGGACCCGGACAACCGCCAGTTCTGGTGGTCGCCGGAGTTCCGCAGCCTGCTGGACGTGGGCGATGATCCGCTGAGCGGCCGGCGGCGCTGGCTGCGCCGGCTCGAGCCGCGCTCGCGCAGCCTGCTGCGCCGTGCCTGGCGGCGCATGCTGCGCGACGGCAAGCCGACCACGCTGGAGCTGGAGCTGCTGCGCGAAGGCGAGGGCGCCCTGCACCTGCGACTGTGGATGCAGCCGCTGCTGACCCCCGACGGGCGCATGCAGCGCCTGCTTGGCCAGGTCCAGAACATCACCGAACAACACCAGACCGATGCGCTGATCCGCTGGCGCACCGAGCTGCTCAACCGCGTCTCGGCACTGGGCCGGATCGGCGGATGCGAGATCGAAGTCAGCACCCGCCACATGCAGTGGACCGAGGAGTGCTACCGCATCCACGGCCTGCGCAAGGAGCCCATCAGCCTGGACCAGGCGCTGGCCCTGTACACCCAGGATTCGCGCGAGGCCTTCGAAGCGGCGCTGGCGCGGATCGCCGACGGCGGCCTGCCGGAGCAGCTGGACCTGTGCTTCTATCGGCAATCCGGGCTGCGCATCTGGGTGCAGGTGCTGATCGAGCTGGACCATCGCGACGGCCTGCCGACGCGCTTCGTGGTGCTGTTCCGTGACATCACCCGCGAGCGCGAGGCCAACGAGCGCATCGAGCTGCTGGCCCACTACGACCTGCTCACCGGGCTGCCCAACCGCATGCTGCTGCGCGAGCAGACCGCCGATGCCATCGAAGAGGCACGCGACCGTGGCGCGGCGCTGGCCATGCTGTTCATCGATCTGGACGGCTTCAAGACCATCAACGATACCTTCGGCCACGCTACCGGCGATGCGCTGCTCAAGGCCGCCGCCTCGCGCCTGCACCAGAACCTGCGCAACGCCGATCTGTTCGGCCGCTTCAGCGGCGACGAGTTCATCGTGGTGCTGCGCGATCTGGCGGACCCGGAAGATGCGGGCCATGTGGCGCGCAAGCTGATTGCCTCGCTGGCCGAGCCGCTGCAGCGCGGCGACACCACGCTCAAGGTCGGGGCCAGCGTCGGCATCGCCATGCTGGATGAAGGGCGCACCGATTTCGATTCCCTGTTGCGCGCGGCCGACGCGGCGATGTACGCCGCCAAGGAAGCCGGGCGCAATACGTACCAGTACTACAGCCAGGACGCGCTGCTGCGCATACAGCGCAAGCTGGAGATCGAGCACGCCCTGATGGGGGCGATCGAGCGTGAGGAGTTCAGCCTGGCGTACCAGCCCTTGCTGCATGCCACCCACGACCAGCCCCCGGCGATCGAGGCCCTGCTGCGTTGGCACCGCCCGGGGATCGGCTACTGCAGCCCGGCCGAGTTCATTCCCATTGCCGAAAAGTGTGGCGAGATCGTCCGCATTGGCGACTGGGTGCTCAACGAGGCCTGCCGCCAGGCGGCGGCGTGGGCGCGGGCGGGACTGGAGTTTGACCGTGTGGCGGTGAATGTGTCGGCCGTGCAGCTGCGTGACCGCGGCTTCGCCGAGCGGGTGATCGACACCTGCCATGCCCATGGCTGGCCGCCGCAGCGGCTGGAGCTGGAGCTCACCGAGTCGGCATTGATCCGTGACACCGAGGTGCTGCGCCACTGTTTCGATGTACTGGAGCGACATGGCGTGCCGCTGGCCGTGGACGACTTCGGTACCGGCTTCTCCAACCTGCATTACCTCAACCGTTTCCCGGTGGGCCGCCTGAAGATCGACCGCAGTTTCGTGCAGGGCATGCTGCACGACGCCGGCACCGCCGAGGTGACCCAGGCGATCGTGCACCTGGGCCACGCGCTGGGCATGAAGGTGGTCGCCGAGGGCGTGGAGACCGAGCAGGAAGAGGCGATGCTGCGCCGCCAGGGTTGCGATGAGATCCAGGGCTACCTGTATTCCAGGCCGCTGACCCCGCGCGATCTGGCGCAATGGTTGAAGGGTGGGGTGCAGGGGCAACAGCAGTTGCTGGGGGCGACGCTGGATCCTGCGCGGATTCTGGCGGCTCCGTAACGGTTCGCGTGGTTCGCAGACCCGAATCCCAATGGCCCCGAAACGGTTCGCTTGGTTCGCAGACCCGAATCCCAATGGCCCCGTACCGGTTCGTCTGGTTCACAGACCCGAATCCCAATGGGCTCGTAACGGTTCGTAGCCCCGGCCGTTGGCCGGACGCCCCCCCCCGCCGCGCCCCCCCAGAACAGAACCGCTAAGCAACCGCAGGAGCACAACCCACCCGGGGGTAAAAA
>NZ_JBLZQD010000028.1:0-19541 GCF_049199305.1 Stenotrophomonas sp. PD6
AAACCGGCCCCGACCCGCCTTTGACAGTGTGTCGTTGCCATGGGAAACGCGGTAGCGCCGGCCGTTGGCCGGCGCCTCGTTTCGCCAGATTCAATGCGTTACCGGACGTTGATCGGTTCCCGGCAGTTGTCTTGCGACCAAGCCTACCAACAGCACGACAGAGCGACGGTGCGCGCGGTCAATGGCGCGTGCAGTCGCCCCGCCTTTTCCTTGGCCACCAGCACACTGTCAAAGGCGGGTCGGGGCGGGTTTTCGGGGGCATGAGCCGCATGGGTCGGGCGCATGCGCCCGACGGGTTGGGCAGGAGCCCAACCCCGGTCTTGCCGTGTGCGCAGGACAGCGCACACGTGCAAGCGGCGACTGAGCTTACATGGACGTACTTGCAGCGTCCCCCGTAAACCCGCACCGTCCCGCCAAATCAGAGGAACCGCTGGCCCCCCGCTGTTCGCTCAAATGCATGAAGCAGCTGGCCAACGGCCAGCTGCCATTCGGGGACCTTCGCAAGGATCAGGCGTAGGCGTCGACCAGGCCGCGCTGGCGCATCAGCTGCGATGGGGAGACGGTGGTCTCGACCAATGCCGGATCTCCGTCGCCGGTGCCGTGGCCCGCTTGGCTGCCGCCGGCGTTGCCGTCCTGCGCGGTGTGCTGCTGGCCGACGTCGGCGTTGCCCAGTTGGAAGCCCTGCTCGTTCAGCATTTCGCGCAGGCGCGGGATGCTGGATTCGAGGGCGTGGCGGACGTCGGCATGGGCGCTGCTGAAGCTGGCGTGGACCTTGTCGCCGTCCATCTGCAGGCGGACTTCGATCTGGCCCAGGTCGTGCGGGGTGACTTTGATGGTGGCGTGGCCGATCTTCTGGTCGGCCAGCCAGCCGATGCGGGCGCTCATGGCGTCGTCGAAGTCGTCGCCGCCCACGTGCGGGGTGGCGGTGGGCTCGCCTTGGAACGGGGTGCTGGCGGTGGCGGCGGCCTTGAGTTCGGCGGCGGCGTGCAGCGCATGCAGCAGCGGGGTGGTGGGGGCGGCGTCGGTGTCGGCGCTGGCGATGGCGTCGGTCAGGGCCTTGGGCAGGACGGTGTCTTCGGCGACCTTGGCGTCCAGCGGCAGGGCGATGGGCGCGGCGCTGCTGTCGGCGGCGGTTGCGCCGGGCAACGCCGGGGCCGCGGGGGTGGTTGCGGCGGCGGTCGGCAGCGTCGGCAGGGCGGGATCTGCCTTGGCCAGCGCCGCGGTGTCTGCGTTCGCGGCCGGGGCTGCCATCACGGTGACCGGTTCGAGGCCGGCCAGGGCCAAGCCGGCGAGGCCGAGCGGCGGCCACGGGGCGGCGTCGGTGTCGTCGGCCGGCTCGCTGGTCGCGGTCTTTTCGGTGGTCGCGGTGGCTGGCGCAGCGGCGGGGTCGGTGGCCTCGGTCGGCTTGTCGCTGCTGGGGCTGCGCGGGGCGTCGCCTGCGGCGTTGCCGCCGGTATCGGCGGTGTTGGGTTTGTCGGCGGACGCTTTGGCGGGCGCGTCCTTGCTGCCGCCGTCGGACTTCAGCAGAGCGTCAAAGTCCCGACGGTCGCTGCCGCCGCTGCTGCGGGTGCCGGGGTTGGCGGGAGTGGCGCTGCTGCCGGCGGTGGGGCCGGCGCTGCTGCCGAGCAGGTTGGGGGGCATCACGGGGTGTCTCCGCTGTCGGTGTCTTCGCTGCGGGCAAGGCGGCTGCGGCGGGCGCCGAGGTCGTCCATCTCGCGCTGGTCGCGGCGGTCGACCAGGACTTTCTCCTGGGCGCGGTAGCTGGCGGCCAGCTGTTCGAGCACGGCCTTGTCGCGGCTGGCCAGGATCAGGCGGGCGCGTTCGGCCTCGACCTTCTCGCGGTTGCTGTCCACGGTCTGGCGCTGCTGGGCAACGGCGGTGTCGAGGCGGTCGAGGAAGGCGCGCCGGTTGAGCAGCTGGGCTGGGCTGGTGGCCGCCATCTGCGCGTTCGCATACTCCTCGGCGTAGCGTCGGAGTTCTTCGAGGCGCGAGAGGTGGGTGTCGAGCACGCGCTGGCGTTCGGCCAGGTCACGGGCGACTTCGTCTTCGTGGTCCTGGGCCCGCTTGAGCAGGGGGTCGATGCGCTTGGACTGGATCATGGCTTAGTTCTCTCTCTCGACCAGTTGCTTCAATGCCGCCTGGCTGTGGGGCAGGTCGGCGGCCTTGGCCACGTCCTGGCCAAGGAATTCGACGATGTCGGACCAGCGTTCCAGCGCCTCGTCGGTCGCCGGGTCGTTGCCGCGCTGGTAGGCGCCGATGGCGATCAGGTCGCGGTTGCTGGAATAGGCCGAGACCAGGCGCTTGAGTTTGCGGATGCGCAGGCGCCACGGTTCGTCGGCGATTTCCGTGACCACGCGGCTGACCGACGCTTCCACGTCGATCGCCGGGTACAGGCCACTGTCGGCGACCCGGCGCGAGAGCAGGATGTGGCCATCGAGAATGGCGCGGGCCGCGTCGGCGATCGGGTCCTGCGGATCGTCGCCTTCGGTGAGCACGGTGTAGAACGCCGTGATGGAACCCCGGCCCTTGGCGCCGTTGCCGGCGCGTTCGACCAGCGCCGGCAGTTTGGCGAACACGGAAGGCGGGTAACCACGCGTGGTCGGCGGTTCGCCGACCGACAGGCCGATCTCACGCTGGGCCTGCGCGAAGCGGGTCAGCGAATCCATCAGCAGCAGCACGTTCAGGCCATGGTCGCGGAACCATTCGGCAATCGCGGTGGCGCGGTAGGCGCCGTGCAGGCGCGCCAGCGGCGGGCGGTCGGCCGGGCTGGCCACCACCACGGCGCGGCGCAGGCCTTCCTCGCCCAGCGTGCTTTCGACGAAGTCGCGGACTTCGCGGCCACGTTCGCCGATCAGCCCGACCACGATGACGTCGGCGGCGGTGTAACGGGTCATCATGCCCAGCAGCGTGGACTTGCCGACGCCGGAGCCGGCGAACAGGCCCACGCGCTGGCCACGGCCGATCGGCAGCAGCGCGTTGATCGCGCGCACGCCCACGTCCAGCGGCTGGGTGATGGGCTCGCGCGCGAGCGGATTGATCGACACGCCGGCCATGCTGACGGTGCCCTCCGCGCGGATCGGGCCCTTGCCGTCCAGCGGCACGCCGTCGCTGTCGATCACGCGGCCAAGCAGGCCTTCGCCCACTTCGACGCCACCGCGGCCCAGCGAAGGCACCACGCGCGCGTTCGGCAGCAGGCCGTGCAGTTCGGCGCTGGGCATCAGGTAGGTGCGTTCGCCGGCAAAGCCGACCACTTCGGCGTCGACCCAGCCGCCATCGGCCACTTCGACCTTGCAGCTGGCGCCCATCGGCGATTCGCAGCCGACCGCTTCCAGGGTGAGGCCGACCGCGCGGCGCAGCACGCCCTCGCGGATCAGGCCGCGACCGTGCGCGCCATCGGGCTGGATGCCGTCCAGGCGCGCGGCCAGGCGCAGGTTGCGCGCGGCCGACCAGTCGGCGGCGGGCGGGGGCAGGGATTCGGGGGTCATGCGCTGGCTCCGGATTTGCGCAGCACCGCGTCCAGCGCGCCACGCAGGCGCGCTTCCAGCGTGCCGTCGATGCGCACGGCCTCGGCATGCACGCGCAGGTCGCCGCGGCTCAGGCTGAGGTCGGGGGTGAGCCGCTGGGTGGGCGAGAGCTGCAGCAGCGGGGCCAGCGCGGCGATGTCGTCGGGATGCAGGCGCACCTCGACCTCGCGGTTGGCGCCGCCGACGGCGTCGACCGCCTCGGCCACCAGCTGCGCAAGCAGGGCAGGGTCGGCCTGATAGGCGCGGCCGACCAGCGTGCCGGCGATGCGCACGGCCAGTTCGCCGAGCGCGCCCACCACTTCATTCTCCAGCCGCACCAGCGGCCGGCTGAAGTTGTCGAGGATGCCCTCGATCTGTGCGATCAGGCGGCGTACCTCGGCCTGGCCTTGCGCCTGGCCATCGGCATGACCCTGCTCGAAGCCGTCCTTCTCGGCGGCGTCCTGGATCGCCTGGATTTCTTCCAGGGTCGGCAGCTGCAGCAGCGGTTCGGGGTCGTGTTCGACCGCCGGTTCGCCGAGGTCGTAGTGGTCGTCCTGCGGGGCGGCCGGTTCGGCCAGCAGGTCGGGTGCAAGCCAGCGCACGGCGGTATTCACAGCATCGCCTCCGCGTTGCCGCCGATGGTGACGGTGCCTTCATCGGCCATGCGCTTGACGATGGCCAGGATCTCGCGCTGCGCCACTTCCACATCCGACAGGCGCACCGGACCGCGTGCTTCCATGTCTTCGAGCAGGATTTCGGCGGCACGCTGGGACATGTTGCGGGTGATCTTGTCGCGTACCTTGATGTCGGCCCCGCGCAGGGCCAGGCCCAGGCGCTCGCCGCTGACTTCGCGCAGCACCAGCTGCAGTTCGCGGTCTTCCAGGTCGATCAGGTCGTCGAAGACGAACATCTTCTCCTGGATGCGCGCGCTCAGCGGCGCGTCGATGCGCGAGATCTCGCCCAGGATCGCCTGGTCCTGGCCGCTGTCCATGAAGTTGAGGATGTTGGCCGCGCACTGCACGCCGCCGATGTTGGACGACTTGAGGTTCTGGTTACCGGCGAACTGGCGCTCCATGATCTCGTTGAGTTCGTTCAACGCGTTGGGCGGAATGCCGTCCAGCGTGGCGATGCGCAGCAGCACGTCCACCCGCGTACGCTCGGGCAGCAGCTTGAGCGCGTCGGCGGCCTGGTCGGTTTCCAGGTGGGCCATGACGATGGCGATGATCTGCGGGTGCTCGTTGCGGACCAGGTCGGCCACGGCGCGCGGGTCCATCCACTTCAGCGCGTCCAGGCCGGTGGTGTTGCGCCCGAGCAGGATGCGGTCGATCAGGTTGCCGGCCTTCTCACTGCCCAGCGCCTGCACCAGCATGTTGCGGATGTAGTCGTCCGAGCCGACGCCGAGCGAGGTCTTGGAGCCCAGTTCGGTGTTGAACTGGTCCATGACCTGCTCGACCTGGTCGCGGGAGATGTCGCTCATGGTGGCCATGGCGATGCCGATCTTCTGCACTTCCTTGGGCTCCATGTGGCGCAGCACATCGGCCGCCTCCACTTCGCCCAGCGAGAGCAGCAGCACGGCGGCGCGCTGCACGCCGGACAACGGGGCCGGAGCGGTGGGGTCAATCATTGGCCACCCAGCCCTTGACGACCTGCGCCACCCGCTTCGAATCGCTCTTCACCGCTTCACGCGCCATGCGCAGTCGTTCCTCGTAGGAGTCCACCGGCAATGCCAGCGGCTCATGCCCTGATAGGTTCACACGGTCTGCCCCAAGTGCGGGCAGGCCCTCGCCGTCGTCCACCAGCTGCACGTTGGCGCTGTGCGGTTCCAGGCTGTCGTCCTTGGACAGCTTCTTCGGGGTGCCGGTGATCGAGCGCAGCGCCGGGCGCAGCACGCCGAACACCAGCGCCAGCACCACGATGGCGCCGAGCAGCAGGCGCAGGCCGTCCTGCACCTGCGGCAGTTCCCACCACTTGGGGCCTTCGACCGGGGTGACTTCGCGGACGAACGGAGCGTTCATCACCGACACGGTGTCGCCGCGTTCGGCATCGAAGCCTACCGCCTGCTTGACCAATGCTTCGACGCGGGTAAGTTCGGCCGCCGACAGCGGCTGCTCGGTCGTCTTGCCGTTGGCGCCGGGGCGCGGCACGTTGTCCAGCAGCACCGCCACCGAGACGCGCTTGATGCGGCCGCCCGGCTGGCGCGAGTGCTGCAGGGTGCGGTCCAGCTCGTAGTTGCGGGTGGCGTTGCGCGCGGTTTCGGTCGGCGTGGCGGCGGTGGCAGGCGCGGCGGCCGGGCCTGGCGGGGTGTTGCTGGCCGCACCCGGGACGCCCTGCGGGCCCGGGGTGGTGGTGCTGTTTTCGCTGGTCTGTTCGCTGCGCAGTTTCTGCGGCTCGCCGTTGTACAGCTCGCGGGCCTCTTCGATCACCGAGAAGTCCATGTCCACGCTGACTTCCGGGTTGACCCGGCCCGGGCCGGTCATCGGCTCGAGCAGCTCGCGGATGCGCTGGTTGAACGAAGTTTCCTGGCGGCGCACCTGGTCGAACTGTGCGGCGTTCAGCGCGGCTTCGCTGTTCGGATCGGACACGCTGAGCATGCGTCCACTCTGGTCCACCACGGTGACCCGCTCGGGCGCCAGGTCGGGAATGCTGGCGGCCACCATGTGCACGATGGCATCGATCTGGCCGCGCTCCAGCTGCTGGCCACCGCGCAGTTCCAGCACCACCGAGGCGCTGGCCACGTCGCGCTGGCGGGTGAAGGCGCTGGGCTTGGGAATGGCCAGGTGCACGCGTGAGTCACGCACCGGGCGCAGGGTGTTGATGGTGCGCGACAGCTCGGTTTCCAGCGAGTGCTGGTAGCGCGCGTTTTCCATGAACTGGCTGACGCCGAAGCCCGGGTCGCGCTCCATCAGCTCGAAGCCGAGGCGGCCGCTGTCGGTCAGCCCGGAGCCGGCCAGCTTCAGCCGCGCATCGTGCAGGTTCTTCTCCGGCACGGTGATGCCGCCGGTGGCGGCGTCCAGCTCGAACGGAATCTGCGCGGCGCGCAGCAGGTCGGTGGCTTCGGCGGTCGCTTTCTGGTCCAGGCCCGTATACAGCGGCACCATGCCGGGCTTCTGCGACCAGAAGAACACGAACAGGCCTGCCGCAACGGCCACGGCGATCATCGCCATCAGGCCGAGCCGACGGGTGATCTGCAGGCTTTGCAGCCGGTCGAACCACTGGCCCGCCTTTTCGGCGTTCAGGGATTCCTTGGTGAGCGACAGGGCCATGCGTTTCTATCCTTACAGCGGCATGTTCATCACGTCCTGGTAAGCCTGGACGAGACGGTTGCGGACTTCCACGGTGGCGCGGAAGGCGATCTGGGACTGCTGCGAGGCGACCATCACTTTGGCCAGGTCGGCGCTGGGGTCACCGAGCTCGAAGGCGCGGGCGAGGGCGCCGGACTTCTGCTGGGCGTCGTTGACGCCGGCGATCGCGCCGCGCAGGGTCTCGGTGAAGCTCGGGCCCTGGACGTCCTGCGGCGACACCAGCCCCTGCAGGGCGTTGGTCTGCGGCGTCTCGGCCAGCGGGCTGACCGGCTGGCCCACCTGGGTCTGGTAGGAGCGGATCTGGGAAAGAATCGAGGTGACGGAGTGGGACATCTGGAACGTTCCGGCGGTTTGGGGTTTCGAGTGAACTCGTTGCAAGCCCCGTGCCGAAAACGGCTGAGTGGTTCAGCGATGTCGTGGTGGCGGGCGATAGGGGCCCGTGGTGCAAGCGGTTACAGGATCGACGCGACGGAATGCCGCTGCGTCAGCGTGACGCAGGGCCGGCGCCGGAACCCCGGCGTCGGGAAACCGACGCCAACGAAGCGGGGACGGAGGGGCCATGCCCCGTCCGTCCCCTTCAAGCATCGTTCGTTCCGTTGGTGGGCGGTTACTGGCAGCCGGTCTAGTTGCCGCCCCAGGTGAAGCCGACACCCACTCCGTAAGAGGTTTCGCCGCCGCTCGTTGCAGCGCCGATGGAGCCGGTCGCCCGCGAAGTGAACCGGCGGCGCAGGGTGACCGCGATCGCAGTTTCGCTTTCGTATCCGCCCACCCCGACGCCCAGCCAGTTGGCGCCGACATCCGGCATGCCGGCGGTCTGGTTGTAGGCGGCAGCCATTGCGCCCTGCCGGTTGAGCCGGCGGTCCATTTTGTTCAACCGGTTGTCGATGGCATCCAGGCGACCGTCCACGCCGGCGAAGCGATCGTTCATGTCGGCCCGCAGCTGCTCGAGGTCCGCCGAGGCCACCCCACCGCCTGCACCCAACAGGCTGATCTGCTGGTCAGTGTAGGTGTTGGCGGCGGCCAAGGTGTCGCCAACGCTCTGGTCGGTATAGGTGTTGGCCGAATCCAGCGTCGTTGCGGCGGTGTCGTTGAGCTGGCTGACGTTGACCGCATCGGTGTCGTTGGTGCCGGCCGCCACGTTGGTGACCTTGCGTTCGGCACCGGCGGCACCGACCGATACGGTGTTGCTCTCGTCGGCGACCGAGCCGGCGCCCAATGCCACCGCATTGGTGGCCGTTGCGCTGGCGGCATTGCCCACGGCGGTGCTGTCCGCGCCGGAGGCCACCGCACCGGTGCCGAAGGCGCTGGCATTGGCACCACTGGCGACGGAATTGGAGCCGAACGCCATTGCATTGGCGGCGCTCGCGGCACTGTTGAACCCGACGGCGGTGGACGCCGCGCCACTGGAATTGGCGCTGCGCCCCAGCGCGGTCGAAAACTCGCCGACCGAACTGCTGAGCGCACCGACCGCAGTGGAGTTGTTGCCTGTGGAGGCCGCATCTGTGCCTACCGCAGTGGACGTGCCGCCGGCAGCCACGGCGCCATCACCGCAGGCAAAGGCACTGCCTCCGCTTGCGACCGGTGTGGTGCCAGCGGACTGAGTGCACACCGATTGGGCGAAGGCCGGCGAACTGCCGAGCACGATGGCCAGCGCGAAGCCCAGGCGGGCGAGTGCGGGCACGTGGGAGGCGGCCACGCGGGCCGCAGAAACGGACGAATGCAGGGAACGAGCCATGATCGAGGTCCTCGATGACGGTTCGCGCTGGCGCGCTGCGCGCACCAGGCGACCGAGAGAATCCCCCGATTCCCCGCAGGCCCCCGAACCCTGCGTGTGGGGCGACCGTAGTCGCTGGTTTGTCACGGCGCAGTGAAGATTGCCGTGGACGGCGCAGGGCGGAACCGCTGCGCCGTGGACCGCTGGGGGTGTCAGCCGGCCAGTTCGGCCTGGTCGCGCTCGATGCCGTACTTGCGCAGCTTCTCCACCAGTGTGGTGCGGCGCAGGCCCAGCAACTGGGCCGCGTGGGCCACCACGCCCTGGGTGCGTTCGAGCGCCTCGTTGATCAGGGTCAGCTCGATGCTGGCCATGTGGTTGCGCAGGTCCAGGCCGGCATCGGGCAGGGCCGGTGCGCGCTCGGTGCTGCCGGCGTCGCCTTCCTGGCGGGTGCCATTGCCCGCGCCCGGGGTGTGGAACGAGAAGCTGCGCAGGTCCAGCCGCTCGTCGGCAGGTGCGGCCGGTGCCGCGACGGCCACCGGTGCGGTTGCCGCGAAATCGCCGCGATAGCGGGCCGGCAGGTCCTGCACGCGCACATTGCCGGAAGGGTGCAGCACGGCCAGGCGCTCGACCAGGTTGGTCAGTTCGCGCACGTTGCCGGGCCACTCATAGCTGGCCAGCGCCTGCAGCGCTTCGGCGCTGAAACGCACTTCGCCACGCCCGGTGCGGGCCAGCTGCCCGGCAATGGTGGTGACCAGTGCTGGCAGGTCTTCGCTGCGCTCGCGCAGTGCCGGCACGTCGATGGGGAACACATTGAGGCGGTAGAACAGATCCTCGCGGAACTTGCCGTCGGCGATGCGCGATTCGAGGTCGCGATGGGTGGCGGCGATCACCCGCACATTGCAGCGGATGGTCTGGTTGCCGCCCACGCGCTCGAAGCTGCGCTCCTGCAGAACGCGCAGCAGCTTGACCTGCATCGGCAGGCTCATGTCGCCGATTTCATCCAGCAGCAGGGTGCCGCCTTCGGCCATTTCGAAACGGCCCTTGCGGGCGCTCAACGCACCGGTAAAGGCGCCTTTTTCGTGACCGAACAGCTCACTTTCCAGCAGGTCGGCGGGGATCGCGCCGCAGTTGATGGCCACGAATGGGCCGTCGCGGCGTGGCGAGCGCTGGTGGATCGAGCGCGACACCACTTCCTTGCCGGTGCCCGACTCACCCAGCACCAGCACGGTGGTATCGAACGCGGCCACCTGCTCGATCATCAGGCGCAAGGCGGTCACGGCCGCGCCGTCGCCGGTCGGGCCCTGGTCCTGCACGGCACCGGCCTGGTGCTCGGCATCCAGCCGCTTCAGGCTGGCGCGGCGCAGCAGGCCTTCCATCTGCGCGTGGCGCAGCGGGGCCTCGAGCGGCCAGACGTTGGCTTCGTGCAGGCCATGGCGCTGGGCGAATGCGGCCGGGTCGCCATCGATCAGCATGACCGGCGGCGGCAGCGCGCCCTGGCCGGCCCAGGCGAACAGCGCTTCGCTGCGCGCGCCCGGCTCCAGGCCGCCGATGATGACGGCCATCCAGTCGGTGGCGCGGTGGCGTGCGGTGTCGAAGTCGGCCGCGTCGGCTACCCAGCGCGGGTTGAAGTCCATGAATTCAAGCAGGGCGACGGTGCGCTCGGCGCGCACGGCGTCATTGTCCAGCACCAGGATGCGTGACTCGCTCATGGCGTCGCCTCCTTCAAGCCCTCCAGGATCGGCATGACCTCCTGGATGTAGGACAGCTTGCTGACGAAGTTGTCGGCGCCGGCACGCAGGGCGTGCTCGCGGTGCTCGACGTCGTCGAAGTGGCTGGCGATGACGATGTAGGGGGCGTCGTCCTGCGACTTGATCAGGCGGGTAGCCTGCAGGCCGCCCATCTCCGGCATGGCCAGGTCCATCAGCACCACCTGCGGGCGCAGCGACTCGGAGCGCTCGATGGCCTCCAGGCCATTGGCGGCGCTGCCGATCACGTCCAGCCAGTCAACCTTGCGGAAGTGGCGCATGGCGGCGTTGATGAAGCCCTCGTGGTCGTCGACCAGCAGGACGGTGAGCTTGTTCATGTCTTCCACTTCCTTCAGCCGACCCGGGCAAGTTGCGCCGGGCGGGCGTTGATGCGGCGGCGCTCGCGCGCCGGGGCGATATCCAGCTGTTCGCGGTATTTTGCTACGGTTCGGCGGGCAATATTCACGCCCTGACGTGACAGAAGTCCCGCAATGGCCTCGTCGGCCAGTGGCCGGCCGGCCGGTTCGGCGTCGATCAGGCGGCGAACCATGGCCTTCACGGCCTGGCCGGAGACGCTGGCGCCTTCCAGGCGCACGGCGAAGAAGTGCTTCAGCTCCAGGGTGCCGCGCGGCGTCTGCAGGTACTTGCCGGTGGTAATGCGCGAAACCGTGGACTCGTGCATGCCGATGGCATCGGCCACTTCCTTGAGGGTCAGCGGCGCCATGGCCTCTTCACCGCGGGTCAGGAAGCCGGCCTGGCGTTCGATGATCACCCGGGTGGTGCGCAGCAGGGTGTCATAGCGCATGGACAGGCCACGGGTGAGCCAGCGGGCCTCCTGCAGCATGTCGCGCAACGGCTGGGCACTGTCGCCGGCCTCGCCCAGGGCGTGTTCATAGCTCGGGTTGATGCTGAGCCGGCGGCTGGTGGCCGGGTTCAGCGCAACCCGCCACTGGTTGTCGGCGTGCCAGGCGATCACATCGGGAATGACCACGCCGGTGCTGCCCGGCAGCAGGCTTTCGCCCGGGCGCGGCTGCAGCGACAGGATCAGCCGCACCGCTTCATGGATGTCGGCGACCTCGGCGTCCAGCTGGCGGGCCAGGGCGTTGTAGTCGTGCGCGGCCAGGTGCTCCAGGCCCTGGTCCAGCACGCGCTGGGCCAGGTGACGGGCCGGCACGCGGCCGTGCAGGGCACGCAGCTGCACCGACAGGCATTCGTGCAGGTCACGGGCGGCCAGGCCGGCCGGGTCGCCGTGCAGGATCTGCTGGCGCACGGCTTCCACGCCGGCGGCGTCGACATCGCAGCGGGCGCTGGCGAGCAGGGTCAGCTGCTCCAGCGGCGCGTCCAAATAGCCGGCGTCGTCGCAATGCTCCAGCCAGAAGGCGGCCACGGCCAGTTCGCGTGCGTCCAGCTCCAGCGACAGGCGCTGCAGGGCGCGCAACTGCGGGTCGCTGGATTCGTCGGCGGCCACGCGCTGCAGGCGGTCATCGTCGCCGTCGTGCCAGCTGGCGCCGGCCACGTCCCACATGGCGGTCTCCGGGAGTTCGTCGAAGGCGGCCACTTCCACGGTGGTGCCGGCGTCGCTGGTTTCGGCGGGGGCCTGCTCGGGGGCTTCTTCCAGCTCCAGCAGCGGATTGGTTTCCAGCGCGCGGCGGATCTCCAGCTCCAGCTGCATGCCATCGAGCTGCAACAGGCGGATCGACTGCAGCAGTTGCGGCGTGAGGTGCAGCTGCTGACCCAGCTGGGTCGACATCATCGGCTTCATGCGTTTTCCCCGTCGCACCGACTCCCCGGTGCGTTATGGAACACATCTTGCTTGTGATCCCATGACGGCGAAATCGGGGGGTTCCCTAGTGGGGTCGTCAGGTTCCTGACAGCTTGTGGGGATATCCCTGACAGCGGTTCGGTTATTTGACGCTGGCTGGGGCGGAAGCCGTGGTTTTGCGGGGCTGGCGTGCCTTGCCGCGATTCAAAATACTGACAGTAGGGTGGCTGACGGGTAAGGCTGCGTCGGGGAAATGACGTGCTGCTCCGTCCGTTCGCGCAGCGGGGCAGAGCCCCGCTCTACGCGTGACGGGGCAGGGCCCCGGTTACTCCAGTTCGTGCTGGTGACGTGCGGCCAGCAGCAGCAGGTCGTTGGCGCGGCGGCAGCCCAGCGATTCCATCATGCGTGCCCGGTGGGTCTCCACGGTCTTGACGCTGATGCCCAGGTCGGCGGCGATTTCCTTGTTGCTTTCGCCCTTGCCGATCTGGCGCAGGATCTCGCGCTGGCGGGGCGACAGGGCGGCAATGCCGACCGGCTTTTCGCGGCCCAGCATGGGCGCCAGCATCTTGGCCGATATCTGTGGGCTGAGGAACACCTGGCCGGCATGGGCGGCACGCAGGGCCAGTTCCAGTTCCTGCGGGGCCGCGTCCTTGACCACGAAGCCGACTGCCCCGCGGTCGAGGGCATCGCGCACGTGCACCGCGTCATCGTGCATGGTCATCATCACGATCCGGGTGCCGGGGGCGCGCAGCAGGATGTCGCTCAACGCTTCCAGGCCGGTGCGACCCGGCAGGGACAGGTCCATCAGGATGACGTCGGGCGAATGCTGGATGGCCATCTGCAGGGCCTGCTCGGCATTGCTGGCCTCTGCGGCGACGTCCACGTCGGCAAAGCCCTGGAGCAGGCGACTGAGGCCGGCGCGGACCAGGGTGTGATCGTCGACGATGAGAACGCGCACGGGTAAGGGCACATGTGAAGACAGGAAGTTCTTCACATTAACCGAGCGCCGGCCTTAATTAAAGACCGCGCCGCCGCGCATCCGCGATCTGCCGCCGGTGCAAGCGGAACAGGTGCCGTTCCAGCGCCATCTCCAGCGCATCGCTCATGGGCTCGAAGCGCAGCCACAGGAAGCAGGAGCCCGACCCGGTGGCCGCCTCGGCCAGCACGGCGACCGGCAGGTCGATATGGTCGGGCAGCCAGTCGCAGGGCTGCACGCGGATCACGCCCAGGCTGCCGGCGGCCGCGCCGGTGCGGGCGCCCAGTTCCAGGCGGATGCCGCGCCGCGACCAGCGCAGCGGGCGCAGGTCGAGGTCCTGGGTGCTCTGCCGGACCAGTCGGCCCAGCAGCACCATGGTCAGGTCCAGCTTGGCTTCAAGTCGCTGCAGCTGGGTGCTGCTCTCGCCGCGGTCGTCGTGGCCGTCGTCGCCACGCGAGTCTTCGACCAGGGCCACGCTGCGCAGCAGGGTTTCGGCACTGCCCGGGCGGATGACGGCGCTGCCCAGGCGGAATTCGGCGGGCAGGGCGACCTCGCAGCTCAGCGTTTCATCGAACAGCTCGCTTTCGGCCGGATGATGGATGTCGCTGGGGCGGAGGTCGCTCATGTCAGGGATTCTGCCCGGAGGTAGGCGAGGGACGCGCGAACGGCGCGTCGGTCGGCGGTGAGGTGGGTGGCCGCTTCGTCGCGGCGCGCGGCCATGCGGATGCTGACCTGCTGCTGGCGGGCGATGAGGCCACGCAGGGAGCCGGCGTCGATGCGCGCATCGTGCTCGTCCAGGTAGGCACGCACCTGCTCATCGTAGGCATCCATGAGCCGCTGGGTGAGGTCGTGGTCTTCGCCCTCGACGGCGCGCGACAGCTCGTCCAGCGCGTCGTGCAGGGGCTGCAGTACGTCGGTGGCGAGGGCGGCGTGCATCAGGCGCCCGCCGCAGCGGGCTGGCGCTGGTCGTGGGGAATGGCATTCCATGCCGCGTCGATCTCGGTGAGCAGCTGCAGGGATTCCTGCAGGGCGGCACCGTCGTTGTGCAGGTTGGCGTCGGTCAGGCGCTGCATCACGTAGTCGTACAGGGCCGAGAGGTTGCCGGCGATATCGCCGCCTGCCTCGTGGTCGAGCGAGCCGTTGAGGTGGCCGACAATGGCGCAGGCCTCACCGATCGCCTTGCCCTTGCGGGCCTGGTCGTTACGCTCGAGGCAGGCTTCGGCCAGGCGGATGCGCTCGCACGCACCGGCCAGCAGCATGGCCACCAGTTTGTGCGGGTCGGCGTCGTTGACGGCGCTGGAAACGCCGACCTTGCGGTACTGTTCTGCGTACTGACGGCTGGAACCGTACATTCGAAATCTCTCCTCTGGGCCAGCCCGCGCCACAGGGACAAGTGGTGGGTGCTGCCATGAATATCGGCGCTGCGGTGTGGAAACTTGAGCGTTGCGGTGCGGCTGGCTCAGCTGCTGGACTTTTTGGCCAGGGCCTGGGTCAGGCCGTCGCTGGTGGTCTGCATCTGGCTGACCATGGTTTCCATCGCGGTGAACTGCTTGGTGTAACGATCGGAGACCTTGTCCATGCGCGCGTCGAGCGCGTCGAGACGGCTTTCGAGGTCTTTGATCTGTTTGTTGAGGGAGTTGGTCCGCTGGGTGAGCGTGCCGGTCTCTTTGTCCAGGTTGCTCTTGATGAGGGTGTCCATGGACTTGCCGATGGTGCCGTCCTTGCCGAACAGTTTGGCGACGGCGTCGGGATCCTTGCCGATGGCGGTTTCCATTTTGCCGGAGTCAAGGGTAAGGCTGCCGTCGGCGGCCATGGTGACGCCCATGTCCTTGAGGGCATTGATGTTGCTGCTGAACTGGCTGCGCATCTGCTGCTGCAGGCCACGCACCATGGCATCGCCGGTGAGGGCGGAGGCGGTCTTGCTGGTGGCGTTGTAGGCGCTGGTGGACTTCAGCGCGCTGTTCATGGCGTTGTAGGCGGCGACGAAGGCGGCCATGTCGGTTTTGACAGCGGTGTTGTCGCGGGTGATGGTCAGGGTCTGGGTCTTGCCGGCTTCGGTGCCGGCCTTGGTCAGGGTCAGGTTCACACCGGGAACGATGTCGCTGATGGTGTTGGTGCTGGAGGTGCGGGTGAAGCCGTCGACGACGACGACGGCATCCTTGGGCTCGACGGCCTGGGTCATGCCCGAGCCGGCGGTGCCGTCATAGGTCAGGCCGTCGAGGCCGCCGTTGCCACCGGAGGCGGTGATTTTGATGGCGCCGGCCAGGCCGCTGTCGACGGCACTGAGCATGAGATGCTGGCCGTCGTCGGCGGTGATGACGCTGGCGCTGACGATTTTGCCGCCGGCGGCCTTGTTGATGGCGGCAGCGATGTCGCTGAGCTTGCTGTCGGCGTTGATGGTGACGTCGAGGGTCTTGTCGCCATAGGCGATGGTCAGTTTGCCGTCGCCGACAACGGCGTCTTTGGCAAACGCGCCGGAGCTGAGTTTCTGGCCCTGCGCCAGGGATTTGACTTCGACCTGGTGGGTGCCGGCGGAGGCGGAGGCGGCGCCTTCGCTGGTGTCGATGGAGGCGGTGAAGTTGGAATCGGTGATGGTGCTGGTCTTGAAGGACGGTTTGTCGGCGTTCTTGATCAGGCTGGCCAGGGTGGTCTGCAGGTTGGTCATGCCGCTGGTCAGGGTAGCCAGGGCCGACAATTTGGCGCTGGCGGCGGTGCCGGCGGAGTTGATCTGGTTGGCCTGGGGCTCACGTTCCTTGGCGACCAGCTGGGCCACGAGGGTGGGAATATCGAGGCCGGTACCAATGGTGCCAATCGCCATGTCTGCAGTCCTGTTTTGAAAAGTGGGCACGCCGCCTGCGCTTCCTGCAGGTGATATCGGCCCGGAACGGGGAGGCTTGAGCGCCCCCGCCAACCGGCGGGCGCGCTGATGCCAGAGCAGGTGCAAGAGCCGTGCCAGAGCCAGAGCCAGAGCCAGAGCCTTGGTCTGCGAATGTCTCTGGCTTGGGCCGGCGGCGGTGGGTTGGCGGGACACGCCGTGAACCCATCCTTGGGGGCTTGTAGAAAACATCCATGTTTTCTACAGTCCCGCCAACCCACCGCCGCCGACCCTTTGACGGTTGGCCGGTGGCCTTGGGTAGAGCAAGAGCGGCCGGGCAAAGCCCGGCTCTACGGCCTTTGCTCTAAATCTCACTGGGCACGTAACGGTGACGTAGTGCCACGCCATGCGTGGCAACCGCGCGCAGCGCGGCACAAGCGTCCGAAACCGATCAAACACCGTTCCTCATTGTTCGTCCGGCGTTTAGACCCGCCGAAGCCGCCCGTCAGGCATTCATGACCCCAGAACGAAGATCAACGGCAATCGTTGGAAACCAATCAAACACCATATCGACCCTCCGTCCGGCGTTGAGCCCAAAACGAAAGGCGTCCAACACCCAACAAAAAACCCCGCTTTCGCGGGGTTTTTCGTTACGCACCAGCCGCAGGCATCAACCCTGCAGCAGGCTCATGACGCTCGACGGCGACTGGTTGGCCTGGGCCAGCATCGCGGTGCCGGCCTGCTGCAGGATCTGCGTGCGGGTCAGTTCGGCGGTTTCCTTGGCGTAGTCGGTGTCGCGGATACGGCTGCGCGAGGCCGACAGGTTTTCCGAGGTGGTGTTGAGGTTGGCAATGGTGGAGGTGAAGCGGTTCTGGATCGCACCCATGTCCGCGCGCGAGGAGTTCACGGCGGTCAGGGCCTTGTCGACGATCGACAGGGCCTGCTGCGCACCGGCGACGGAGGAGATGTCCAGGTCGCTGGCGAACTTGCTGCTCAGGGCTGCGCCGGCGGCGGCGGTGGTGGCGGTGTAACCGGCCGGGGCGGTGGCGCCGCCGGTGTAGGTGCCCGCGGTGACGCCGATGGCGTTGAAGGTGCCGTCGGAGCCGACGCTGTTCTGCACGGAGGTCAGGTCGATCTTGCCGGCGGTGGCATTGACCGAGGCGTAGACGCCGGTCTGGTCCATCTTGGAGTTGATGGCGGCGGTGACGGCGGCGACGGTGGCCTTCTGGGTGGCGACTTCGTCGACGCCAGCCTTCACGTTGATGTCGTCGAGGGTGTAGGTCTTGCCGTCAGCGCCCTTGATGGCCATGCCGGTGATCTTGACGTCGGCGTTGGCGGCGGCGGCAACGGCACCGATGGTGATGCTGTTGCTGTCGAACTTGGCGCCGCCCAGTGCGTTGGCACTGGCGTTGACGATGCTGTTGATGCCGATGGTCTGGCCCGAGTCGGCGCCGACCTGGAACAGGGCGCCGGAGAAGGAGCCGTCCAGCAGCTTGGTGCCGTTGAAGTTGGTCTGGCGCGAAACGCGGTCGATTTCGGAGGTCAGCTGCTTGACTTCGGAATTCAGGGCTTCACGATCGCTGTCGGAGTTGGTGGCGTTGGCCGACTGCACGGACAGTTCGCGGATACGCTGCAGGTTGTTGCCGATTTCGACCATGGCGCCTTCGGCGGTCTGGGCGAGCGAGATGCCGTCGTTGGCATTGCGCACGGCAACGTCCAGGCCACGGATCTGGGTGCTGAAGCGCTCGGAGATCGCGAGGCCGGCGGCGTCGTCCTTGGCGCTGTTGATGCGCAGGCCCGAGGACAGGCGCTGGATCGTCGTGGCCAGGCTGGAGCCGCTGGTCGACAGGTTGCGCTGGGCGTTCAGCGACATCACGTTGGTATTGATGACTTGTGCCATTTTCTTGCTCCTGGTGGCGATGATGTCGCCGGGTGGTAGAGGTGTTTTTCCCGTGTGGGAACGCCAAGCGATGTGGAACTGTCGTGGCTGAAATCAATAACGACCCAATGTCAAGAAGCTTTAATCAATAGGCCGTAAAAATCGCTGCATCCGTCACGTTTCCATCAACGAAAAAACCCCGCTTTCGCGGGGTTTTTCGTTACACCACCACCGCAGGAATCAACCCTGCAGCAGGCTCATGACGCTCGACGGCGACTGGTTGGCCTGGGCCAACATGGCGGTACCGGCCTGCTGCAGAATCTGCGTGCGGGTCAGTTCGGCGGTTTCCTTGGCGTAGTCGGTGTCGCGGATACGGCTGCGCGAGGCCGAGAGGTTTTCGGAGGTGGTGTTGAGGTTGGCGATGGTGGAGGTGAAGCGGTTCTGGATGGCACCCATGTCGGCGCGCGAGGAGTTGACGGAGGTCAGCGCCTTGTCGACGATCGAGAGGGCCTGCTGCGCACCGGCGACGGAGGAGATGTCCAGGTCGCTGGCGAACTTGGTGGCCAGGGCGGCGCCGGCAGCGGCGGTGGTCGGGGTGGCCGGGGTCGGCGCGGTGATGCCGGTCCAGGTGCCTGCGGTGACGGTGATGGCGTTGAAGGTGCCGGTGTCGGAGACGCTGTTCTTGACGGAGGTCAGGTCGATCTTGCCCGCGGTGGCATTGACCGAGGCGTAGACGCCGGCCTGGTCCATTTTTTCGTTGATGGCAGCGGCAACGGCGGCGGTGGCGGCCTTCTGGGTGGCGGCGGCATCGACGCCGGCCTTCACGGAGATGTCGGAGAGGGTGTAGGCGGTGCCGTCGGCGCCCTTGATGGTCATGCCCTTGATGGTCACGTCACCGTTGGTCGCCGGCACGCCGATGTCCAGGGTGCTGGTGTCGAACTTGGCGCCACCCAGTGCGCTGGCGCTGGCGTTGACGATGCTGTTGATGCCGATGGTCTGGCCCGAGTCGGCGCCGACCTGGAACAGGGCGCCGGAGAAGGAGCCGTCCAGCAGCTTGGTGCCGTTGAAGTTGGTCTGACGGGAGACGCGGTCGATTTCGGAGGTCAGCTGCTTGACTTCGGCGTTCAGGGCTTCACGATCGCTGTCGGAGTTGGTCGCGTTGGACGACTGCACGGACAGTTCGCGGATACGCTGCAGGTTGTTGCCGATTTCGACCATGGCGCCTTCGGCGGTCTGGGCGAGCGAGATACCGTCGTTGGCGTTGCGCACGGCAACGTCGAGGCCGCGGATCTGGGTGCTGAAGCGCTCGGAGATGGCCAGGCCGGCGGCGTCGTCCTTGGCGCTGTTGATGCGCAGGCCCGAGGACAGGCGCTGGATGGTGGTAGCCAGGCTGGAACCGCTGGTCGACAGATTGCGCTGCGCGTTCAGCGACATCACATTGGTGTTGATGACTTGTGCCATTTCCGTGCTCCTGGGTGATGCGGATTCAGTGGGCGCCTCGCGGGGGAGGCGGTGGGCGATGTGCCCTGGTTGAATTCATTAACGACCAGATGTCAACAACCTTTAATCGGTAGACGAAAATAGTTGTGTTGGAGCCGGAGCCGGAGCCGGAGCCAGAGCAGGAGCCAGAGCCAGAGCCAGAGCAGGAGCCAGAGCCAGAGCCAGAGCCAGAGCAGGAGCCAGAGCCAGAGCCAGAGCAGGAGCCAGAGCAGGAGCCAGAGCCAGAGCCTTGGTCTGCGAATGCGCCTGGCTTGGGCCGGCGGCGGTGGGTTGGCGGGACACGCCGTAAACCCATCCTTGGGGGCTTGTAGAAAACATCCATGTTTTCTACAGTCCCGCCAACCC
>NZ_JBLZQD010000029.1:0-996 GCF_049199305.1 Stenotrophomonas sp. PD6
GACTGTTAGTCGGCTGCTTCTCCGGGCAGGAACAGCCGACTAACAGTCGGCTCTACCCCGTCGGTGGTTCATTCCCGTCGGTGGTTCATTCCCGTCGGTGTTTCATTTCCGTCGGTGGTTCATTTCCGTCGGTGGTTCATTTCCGTCGGTGGTTCGTTCCCACCGGAGGTTCATTCCCGTCGTTGGTTCGTTCCCGTCGGTGGTTCGTTCCCGTCGTTGGTTCATGCCCGCCGACATTCAATCCCAGTCGGCATTCGCATTCCCATCCACGTGTTGGTCGCCATCATCCAGCGGCCACCTGCACCACGCATTTGGATACTCGCCCAATCGTTCCGCAAGCTTCGCGCGCACCGGGTTGGCGAGGATATACATCGCCTGCTCGCGCAATGATTCCTCGGTGCGAATGGCATGATCGTAGTAGCCCGCCTGCCATACCCTGCCATTGCGCCCATCCAGTTGATTGAGTAGATAGCTGGTTCGCGCCTTGAAACGCTGCACGCAGTATCCGAGTGTGTGACCACGCAGTTGTGCGAGCCAGTGGATGTGATCCGGCATGACCACCCAGGCCAATGAACACGTAAGGCCTTCACTATCCATGGCGCGCAGTATCCGCATGGGAATTTCCGCGCGGTGCATGTCGTCGAATTGACGGCGACGGTGCTCACAGACCATCGTCATGGCGTAGACGTTGCCGATCATTGATCGGCGCCCGATGTGGAGTTTGGGGCTGCTCATGAAGCCACGATGCCGGGCGTGGTTGAGCGGCGGTATCGGGGTTGGGCCCGTGGCGTTGTCGGGGGAGCGGCCGACAGGGGGAACCGATTGGGGGGGACCGTTTGGGGGGACCGTTTGGGGGGCCGTTTGGGGGGGACCGACGGGGGGGCGATTGGGGGCGCCGACTGGAGGCGCGGCCCCCGGGAGAAAGCCCGAGATAATTCGGATTATATCAAGCCTAGGAAAAACACAAGGAAAAAAAAAACAAAAACAAAACCAGAG
>NZ_JBLZQD010000029.1:1005-18704 GCF_049199305.1 Stenotrophomonas sp. PD6
CCCCCCCCCCCCCCCCCCCCCCCCCCCCCCCCCCCCCCCCCCCCCCCCCCCCCCCGATGGGGGGCGCCGACTGGAGGCGCCGACTGGGTAGAGCCGACTGTTAGTCGGCTGTTTCAACCGGTGATCAGAAAGCAGCTGACTAACAGTCAGCTCTACCCAGTCGGCTCTACCCAGTCCGCTTTACCGCGTTGCCTTTGGCAACGCATACGCCATCACGTAATCGCCCGGCGGGGTCTCCATGAAATGGTGGCCGCCGGCCATGATCACCACGTATTGCCGGCCGTCGTACTCGTAGACCATCGGGTTGGCCTGGCCGCCTGCCGGCAGTTTGGCGTGCCACAACTCCTTGCCGGTCTTGAGGTCGATCGCACGCAGCAGGTCATCGGTGGCGGCGGCGATGAAGATCAGGCCGCTGGCGGTGATCGCCGAGCCGCCGTTGTTGGGCGTGCCGATCTCGATCGGCAGGCCCGAGCGGATGCCGAAGGGGCCATTGCCGCGTGCGCTGCCGAACGGGCGGTCCCACAGCAGTTGGCCGCTGCGCAGGTCGATGGCGCGGATGCCGCCATACGGCGGCTCCTTGCACAGCAGGCGGGTGAACGGCAGGCGCCAGCCGGCGTTGACGTCGATGGCGTACGGCGTGCCGGTCTGCGGGTCACCTGCCCCTTCGGCCGCGCCGCGGTCGGCACGCACCTGCTCGCGCGGCAACCAGCCCAGGCGGTCGGCTTCGGCGCGCGGCACCAGCCGGTTGTAGTTGGGCATGTCGTTGTAATTGGCCACGATCACGCCATGCCGCGGGTCCACCGCGACCCCGCCCCAGTCCGACCCCCCGTTGTAACCGGGGTACTCGATCGAATGGCGGTCGGCCGTCGGCGGGGTGTAGATGCCTTCGTAACTGGCGGTGCGGAACTGGATGCGGCACACCAGCTGGTCGATGGGGGTGATGCCCCACATGTCGCGCTCGGTCAGGTCCGGCTTGCGCAGCGTGTGATACAGCGAAAACAGCTGGTTCGGTGCGCGCTGCTCCGGCTCCACGCCGCCGCCTGGCACCGCGCGTTCCTCGGCACCGGTGAGCAGTTGCCCGGTACGGCGGTCCAGCACATACAGGTCGCCCTGCTTGGTCGGCAGCAGGATCGCCGGCACCTTGCCGGCGGCGGTGGGGTAATCGATCAGCGTGGCCTGCGAGCCCATGTCGTAGTCCCACACGTCCTTGCGCACCGCCTGGAAGTGCCAGGCCGGCTTGCCGGTGGCCACGTCGATGGCGACCAGCGAAGTGGCATAACGATTCTGGTTCTCGGTGCGCGACCCGCTCCAGTAGTCGGCTGCCGCATTGCCCATGGGCAGGTAGACCAGGCCCAGCTGCTCATCCCCGGTGGCGGTGGTCCACATGTTGGGGGTGCCGCGCGTATACGTCTTGCCCTGCGGCGGCAGCCCGCTGCGCTCGGGTGCGTCCATGTCCCAGGCCCAGCGCAGCTTGCCCGTCTCCGCGTCGTACGCCTGGATCACGCCGGACGGCGCATCGCGACGCTGGCCGTCCAGCACCTGGTGGCCGGTCACGATCACGCCGCGCACGATCGCCGGCGGCGCGGTGATCGACACATAGCCCGGCGGCACCTCGCCCATGCCCAGGGTGATGTCGACCTGGCCGTTGTTGCCGAACCCCGGGCACGGCCGGCCGGTGGCGGCGTCCACGGCAATCAATCTTCCGTCCAGGGTGCCTTCGATGATCCGCGCCGCGCACAGCGCGCGGTTTCCCGGCGCCAGCGGCCGCGTGCCTTCCGGCGGTGGCTCGGGCAGCGCCAGGTCTGCCGCCACATCGGCCAGCACCGGGTCCACCTGCGGGACGCCGGGCACTTCGTAGTACGCCACGCCACGGCAGGCGGCCGTGTACGGAATCGCGGCGTCCCTCACCTTCGGATTGAAGCGCCAGCGCTCCTTTCCGGTCGCCGCATCGAGCGCGACCAGCTGGTTGCGGGCCGTGCACAGGTACAGGGTGTCGCCGACCTTGAGCGGCGTGGTCTCGGCGCCCCAGCGCTTCTTCGGCAGGTCGCCGGTACGGAACTGCCACGCCAGTTCCAGCTCGCCCACGTTGGCCGGGGTGATCTGCTGCAGCGGCGAATAGCGGGTGGCGGCGTTGCTGCGCCCCCACGCCGCCCAGTCGCCGGGTGCGGGCTGGTCGGACGGTTGCGGGCTGGCGTCGCGCGTCGGTGCAAGTCCGGCGCCGGCCACATCCTCCGGGAACGGCTGCGCACCGGCCACCGCGCCATGCGGCACGAACGCCAGGGCGAATCCCACGGCGAATACCAGGCCCAGCACGCTGGCCAGCGCGCGCGAAACCCGCCGCGGTACCGGCGTGCGTAGTGTCGGCAGCAGCAGCGCCAGCACGAATCCCAACGCGCTGACCATGCCCAGCCGCGGCACCCAGCGCCAGTAGTCGCTGCCCGATTCCCACCAGGTCCACACCAAGGTGCCGGCGAACACCAGCAGGTACACTGCCGCGCCGCTGCGGCGGTTGCCGAACAGCAGAACGCCGGAAAGCAGCAGCCCTGCCCCGGCCAGCACGTAGTACCAGGAGCCGCCCAGTTGGGCCAGCCACGCGCCCAGCCCGCCCAGGACCAGCCCGAGCACGATCAGGACCAGCGACAGCACGAGGATGAGCGGGTGGCGCGCGGGCACCCCCACGGTCGGATCGGACGGCGTTGCAGCAGACATCGGTGCTCTCCCCGGTACGGCAGAACCATGGGCCGGCCGCCCCGCCCGGCCGCTTGCTTCGCTTATGCCAGTGTTCGCGTGAATTCTGCGCGTTCATTGCGCCGCGTTCGGCCCAAACGAACAACGCCGGCACTGGGCCGGCGTTGCGCGTTTTTACTTTGCGGGGGATCAGCCCTGCGGGGTGTCGTCGCCGACTGCCGCTGCCGGTGCCGGATCGACCGGCGTTGCCGCCGTATCCACCTCGTCCTCGACGTCATCGATGGAGGCGTCCATACGCTCCACCGCCTGCAGCTTCTCGTCCTTGGACAGGCGGATCAGGGTCACGCCCTGGGTGTTGCGGCCCACGCGGGAGATTTCCGAACCGCGCGTACGCACCAGGGTGCCGCCGTCGGAGATCAGCAGGACCTCGTCGCGCGAACCCATCAGCACCGCGCTGACCAGCTTGCCGTTGCGCTCGGTGGTCTGGATGCCGATCACGCCCTGGGTGCCGCGGCCCTTGCGCGGATAATCCGGCAGCGGGGTGCGCTTGCCATAGCCGTTCTCGGTGGCGGTCAGGATGTACAGCATGCTGTCGTCGTCACCGGCCTCGATCACGGCATCGCCGTTCTCGGTCACGGCTTCTTCGACCTGCACGTCGTCCTCGCTCTCGTCATCGCTGCCGCCGGCACGCTCGGCCACGATCAGGCTGACGACTTCCTCGCCCTTGGCCATCTTGATGCCGCGCACGCCGGTGGCGGTACGGCCCATCGAGCGGACCCGATCCTCGCCGAAGCGCACGGTCTTGCCGTTGGAGGCGAACAGCATGATGTCGCGCTCGCCGTCGGTCAGGCCGACGCCGACCAGCGCGTCACCCTCGTCCAGATTGATGGCGATCTTGCCGCGCGCCAGACGGAACGCAAACTCGCTGAGCGGGGTCTTCTTGACGGTGCCGTTGCGGGTGGCGAAGAACACGAACTGACCTTCGGCGTACTCGCGTACCGGCAGCACGGCCTGCACCCGCTCACCGGATTCGAGCGGAATCCAGTTGATGATCGGGCGCCCGCGCGCATTGGAACCGGCTTCCGGCAGCTGATGCACCGGCAGCCAGAACACCTTGCCCGAACTGGTGAAGGTCAGCAGCGTGTCATGCGTGTTGACCAGCCACAGCTGTTCGATGAAATCCTCTTCCTTGGTCGACGCCGCGCTGCGGCCACGGCCACCGCGACGCTGTGCGCGGTAGGCACTGACCGGCTGGCGCTTGACGTAGCCGGCGTGCGACACGGTGACCACCACGTCTTCCGGGGCGATCAGGTCGAGGATGTCCAGGTCTTCTTCGCTGTGACGGATCTCGGTGCGGCGCTCGTCGCCGAACTCGGTACGCACGTTGACCAGCTCTTCGCGGATCACCTGGCGCAGGCGGTCCGGATCTTCCAGGATGTGGATCAGGCCGGCGATGGTTTCCAGCAGCAGCTTGTACTCTTCGGTCAGGCGGTCCTGCTCCAGCCCGGTCAGGCGGTGCAGGCGCATTTCCAGGATCTGGGTCGCCTGGATCTCGGTCAGCTGGTAGCCGCCGGCCAGCAGGCCCACGCCCTTGGGCAGGTCTTCCGGACGCGAGGTCTCGGCACCGGCAGCGCCCAGCATCGAACCGACCAGGCCCGGCTCCCACAGGCGGGCGAGCATGCGTTCGCGCGCCTCGTTGGGGTTGGGCGAGGTCTTGATCAGTTCGATCATCTCGTCGATGTTGGCCAGCGCGACGGTCAGGCCTTCCAGCACGTGTGCACGGGCGCGCGCCTTGCGCAGCTCGAACACGGTGCGGCGGGTGACCACTTCGCGGCGGTGGCGCACGAAGGCCTCAAGCATCTGCTTGAGGTTCATCAACTGCGGGCGGCCATCGACCAGCGCCACCATGTTGATGCCGAACACCGACTCCATCTGGGTCTGCTGGTAGAGGTTGTTCAACACAACTTCCGCCGACTCGCCGCGCTTGATTTCGATGTAGATGCGCATGCCGTCCTTGTCGGACTCATCGCGCAGCTCGCTGATGCCTTCGAGCTTCTTTTCCTTGACCAGCTCGGCGATCTTCTCGATCAACCGGGCCTTGTTCACCTGATACGGGATCTCGGTGACGATGATCGATTCACGGCCGTTGTCGGCCACTTCGATATCGGCCTTGGCGCGGATCCGCACGCGGCCACGGCCGGTGCGGTAGCCGGCGACGATGCCCGCGGTGCCGTTGATGATGCCGGCGGTCGGGAAGTCCGGGCCGGGGATGAACTCCATCAGCCCGTCGACGTCGATTTCCGGGTTGTCGATCAGCGCGATGCAGGCGTTGATCGATTCGGTCAGGTTGTGCGGCGGGATGTTGGTCGCCATGCCCACCGCGATACCGGCCGAACCGTTGACCAGCAGGTTCGGGAACCGGGTCGGCATGACCGTCGGCTCCAGTTCCTTTTCGTCGTAGTTGGGCTGGAAATCGACGGTTTCCTTGTCGATGTCGGCCATCAGCTCATGGGTGAGCTTGGACATGCGCGCTTCGGTATAACGCATGGCCGCGGCGGAGTCGCCGTCGACCGAACCGAAGTTACCCTGGCCATCGACCAGCATGTAACGCAGCGAGAACGGCTGCGCCAGACGCACCAGCGTGTCGTACACCGACTGGTCGCCATGCGGGTGGTACTTGCCGATGACGTCACCGACGATACGCGCCGACTTGAAGTAGGGCTTGTTGCTGTGCGCGTTCAGCTCACTCATTGCGAACAGCACGCGGCGATGCACCGGCTTGAGGCCATCGCGCGCATCCGGGAGGGCGCGGCCCACGATCACGCTCATCGCGTAATCGAGGTAGCTCTTGCGCATCTCGTCTTCCAGGTTGACCTGGATGATTTCCTTGGCGGTTTCTGCCATTCGGGTTCCGTTGTCTGGGAGCGGTCCAGTCCGTCGCGCCAGCCCTTTCGGGGCGGTTGCGCCGGAATCTCGATTAACCAACGGAGTCTACCACAACGGGGCCCTGTCCGACCGTTTTTACGGCTGTTTTACCGGCGAGAATCAGGGACTTACGGGAACGCAGCCTGCATGTTGGCCACCGTCGGGCGGAGGATCACGCCCTTCTCGGTCACGATCGCGTCGATCAGCTCGCCCGGGGTGACGTCGAACACCGGGTTCCAGGCGGCGATGCCCTCGGCCACGGTGCGGGTTCCGCCCACGCCGTAGAGCTCGCCCGGGTCACGCTGCTCGATCTCGATCTGGTCGCCGTTGGCGGTGTCCATGTCCACCGTGGAAGACGGCGCCACCACCATGAACTTCACCCCGTGGTGGCGGGCGGCGATGGCCAGCTGGTAGGTGCCGATCTTGTTGGCGGTATCGCCATTGGCGCAGATCCGGTCGGCACCGACGATCACCCACTGCACCGCACCAGTCTTCATCAGGTGCGAAGCGGCCGAATCGGCGATCAGGGTGGCATCGATACCGTCCTGCTGCAGTTCCCACACGGTCAGCCGCGCACCCTGCAGCCACGGCCGGGTCTCGCCGGCGAAGACCTTGGCGATGCGGTGCTGGGCCATGCCCGCGCGGATCACGCCGAGGGCGGTGCCGAAGCCGGCGGTGGCCAGCGAACCGGTGTTGCAGTGGGTGAGCACGCCGCTGCCGGCGTCGATCAAGCCGGCGCCCAGCGCACCCATGTGGCGGTTGGCCGCCAGGTCTTCCTCGGCGATGGCCTGCGCCTCAGTAGCCAGCACCTGCGCCCAGTCGGCGCCGGCGGGGGCCAGTGCGCGGCGCATGCGCGCCAGTGCCCAGGCCAGGTTGACCGCGGTCGGCCGCGAGGCGTTCAGGCGCTGCAGCGCCGGCTCCAGCTTGGCCAGCGCCTGCGCGCCGTCGTCGGCCTGCACGCCCTGCGCGGCCAGTACCACGCCCCAGGCGGCGGCGATGCCGATGGCCGGCGCGCCGCGCACGGTGAGCGCGTGGATGGCCTCGGCGACCGCGTCGCTGTCACGGCATTCCACATGTTCCACCACGAACGGCAGCTTGCGCTGGTCGAGCAGCTGCAGGGAATCACCGGTCCACAGGATGGGACGGATGTGGTCGTAGCGGGCGTAGTCGATATCGGAGGATGCGTTCATCCCGCCATTGTAAAGCCACGTCATACGTGGCTGCGACCGTCGGCGCCAGCGCCCTCAATTCACCTGGAACTCGGCCCGGCACCCGTTGTCGACCCACACCCCGCGCTGGTCCCAGCCCCAGCCCTTGCCTTCCTCGCAGGCGCTGCCGGACAGCTGCCTGGACAACCGCACGCCCTTGCTGATGGTGGCGCCACAGAAGCGGCGCTGGCGCGATTTGGATTCGCACACCACCACGCGCGGGACGTCCACGAAGCCGCTGCCGTCGGTGGCGGCGACCTCGAAGTCGCCCTGGCAGCCCCGGGTCACCCAGATCTCGTTGCGGCGGACGCCCCAACTGTGGCCCTCGCGACACGGCATGGCCGACAGCTGGCGCAGCAGACGCACGGGCGCTCCCTGCAGCACCACCGGGCAATTCACCGGGCGGCCGCTGGATTCGCAGCGCACCACGCGGCGCACCTTGCGTTCGCCGGTGCCGGCGCTGCCTGCGGGCGTGCGGCTGCGGAACTCGGCACGGCAGCCCAGGGTCACCCAGACGCCGGAGCGATCGGTGCCCCACTCCGAACCGCGCACGCAACTGTTGTCGGAGAGCTGGCGCACCAGATCGACGCCGCTGGCGACCGGCATGTCGCAGTGCACCCATTCCATGTCACGCGACTCGCAGCGAACGACCTGCCCTGCGTAGCCGTTGTCGGCCCTGGCAAGCGATGGCAGCGTGCCGCCACCGAGCACCAGCCCGAGCACGGCCAGCGTCCAACGCGGCGCGCCCGACCAGGGTGAGCACCACGTCGGCAGCGAAGGCAACGGTCCTGCAGGTTCCAACAGCTTCATCAACACGGTCCCCGCCGCCACTGATCGATCACGTCGCCACCATCCGACATCGAGTGTGATCAGAGCATCATCACGCACACCACGCAAGCGACGGACGTTGCGAATGAACGCCGTTCAGGCATGGGCGAAATCGAACGCGAGGACGTCGGCGATACGGCCGGTGCGGTGCATCGCCATCAGCAGCCGGTCCACGCCCACCGCCACCCCGGCGCAGTCGGGCAGCGCAGGCAAGGCATCGAGCAACCGTTCATCCAGGGGCGGCAGTACCGCGCCGCGCGCGCGCCGCAGCGCCTGGTCGCGCAGGAACCGCGCACGCTGTTCAGTGGCGTCGTTCAGCTCGTGATAGCCGTTGGCCAGTTCCACCGAGCCCAGGTACAGTTCGAAGCGCTCGGCCAACGGCGGCGTGCCGGGGCGGATGCGCGCCAGCGCGGCCTGGCTGGCCGGCCAGTCGTGCACCACCGTCATGCTGTCGTCATCGAAATGCGGCTGGATGCAGTGGGTCATCAGCAGGTCCAGCCAGTCGTCGCGGGTCAGCCCGTCTGCATCGATCCGCACCGCGGACAGCGGCGCCTGCAGCTGTTCCGCGCTGGCCTCGAACGGGTCCAGTCCCACGTACTGCTGGTACAGGCTGCGGTAGTCGAGCACGCGCAGGGTCGCCTGGCGCTGCACCAGCGCCAATGCGGCGCGCACCAGCGCGGCCGTTTCCTCGATGAGGCGCTGGTGGTCCCAGCCCACCCGGTACCACTCCAGCATGGTGAATTCGGGATTGTGGCGGCCGCCGGCCTCGCCGTTGCGGAACACCCGGCCCAGCTCGTAGCAGTCGCCCACGCCCGCCGCCAGCAGGCGCTTGAGCGGATATTCGGGCGAGGTGCGCAGCCAGCGCTGTGCACTGCCGGCGTCGACATGGCCGCTGAAGCGGGTCTGGAAACTGTCGATGTTGGGTTCGGTATTGCCCGCCGCCGACAGCATCGGCGTTTCCACTTCCAGCACGTCGCGTTCGGCGAAGAATGCGCGGATCAGCGCATTGAGCGCGGCGCGCTGGCGCAGCGCGGCGATCACGCGCGCGCGTCCCGCATGCGCTTGGCCAGCTGCAGGGTCAGCAGGCTGCGGGTGTCGTCGACGTAGCCGGTGGCCAGGTAGAGGCGCCGCGCCAGTTCGTTGTGGTGGTTCACTTCCAGACGCAGGCGCTCCACGCCGCGCGCGTTGGCGCGCTGCTCCAGGATGGCCAGCGCCTGCTTGCCGCGACCGCGGCCGCGCGCGGCATGGCTGAGATACAGCTCATCGAGCAGCGCGAAGTGACCGCCCTGCTCCAGGCTGAAGCCCATGGCCAGTGCGGCGTGACCCACCACCTCGCCCGTTTCGGACAGCCACAGCAGCACCTCGCCGTTGCGCGGGTCTTCCAGCAGCGCGGCCAGTGCGCGGCGCACGCGTGCTTCGTCGAAGTCCAGCTGGTCTTCGGCGTAGAACTCGCGCATCAGCGCGACGACGAGGTCGGTGTCGGCGACGGTGGCGAGGCGGAAGTCGAGGGGGGAAGTCTGCATGGGGTTCAATCCGTTTCGGTGTGTCAGTGGGCCGACAGGAACGCGACCAGGCGGTCTTCGTCCCACACATCGATGCCCAGTTCGGTGGCCTTGGTGAGTTTGGAGCCTGCGTCGGTGCCGGCGACCACAAACGAGGTCTTCTTCGAGACGCTGCCGGCCACCTTTGCGCCCAGCGCTTCCAGACGCTCCTTCGCCTCGTCGCGGGTCATCTGCGCGAGCGTGCCGGTCAGCACCACGGTCTGGCCGTCGAGCGGACCGGCCGCCAGGTCGGCCTGCTCAGGCGCCCGCTGCAGCAGCGTGCGGCGATAGTCGTCGGCCTTGAGCAGCATCGGCCCGTGCCCGTCGCGGTCCAGCCACTCGGCCACGCCAAGCGCCACCTCGTTGGGCAGGCCGGCGGCGACCAGCTGGACCGGCTCGGCGTCCAGTACGCTGGCGGCGTCGGGCAGCAGGGCGGCCAGTTTCTCCGCGCGCAGGCGGGTGATGCCGGGGATCTCGGCCTCGACCAGCAGCTGCGGGAAGTCCAGGCCGTCGCGCAGCTTCGCGCTCGGCGGATGGGTGTCGCTGATCGTGACCTGGCCCACCTGCAGCAGCGCGTCGATCGCGGCCTGGTTGCCGGGCTGCTCGAAGAAGTGGCCGAGCGAGCGCGCCACTTCGCCGCCGATGTCCGGCACGCGCTTGAACAGCGGCCACGGCAGGTGGCGGATCAGTTCCAGGTCGCCGAACCAGGTCGCCAGCGCCTTGGCGGTGCTTTCGCCGACGTGTTCGATGCCCAGCGCGAACAGCAGCCGCTCCAGCGTGGTGCTACGGCTGGCGTCGATCGCGGCGATCAGGTTGTCCGCCCACTTGGTGGCGATCTTCTTCGTGTTCCACTCGAACGCGGTCTGCAGCGCCAGCGCGCGTGCGCGCCAGCCCTCCTCGGCCGCGTCGAGCGCCAGGACGCTGCGCAGGTACTCGCCGCTACCCTCCGGCGGCACGTGCAGGCGGATCTGGCTGGCCAGCACCTCGGGCGATTCGGCGTCGAGCACCAGCTTCAGATGCAGCAGCTGGTCGCGGGTGAGGCGGTACAGGTCGGCCACGCTGCGTACGATGCCGGCGTCCACCAGGGTCTCGATGTACTTGCCGCCCAGCCCGTCGATGTCCATGGCGCGGCGCGAGGCGAAGTGCGCGATGGCTTCCTTGCGCTGCGCCGGGCAGCTCAGCTCGCCGGAGCAGCGCCAGGCGGCCTCGCCCTCTTCGCGCACGATATCGGCGCCGCACACCGGGCAGTGCGCCGGCATCTGCCAGGGCGCGGTGCCCGCCGGGCGACGGTCGGGAATGACGCTGACCACTTCGGGGATCACGTCGCCGGCGCGGCGCACGATCACCGTGTCGCCCACGCGCACGTCCAGCCGCGCGATCTGGTCGGCGTTGTGCAGGGTGGCGTTGGAGACGATCACGCCCGCCACTGCGACCGGATTCAGGCGCGCCACCGGGGTGGCCGCGCCGGTGCGGCCGATCTGGATCTCGATCGCCTCCACGGTGGTGGTCTGTTCCTGGGCCGGGAACTTGTGCGCGATGGCCCAGCGCGGCGCGCGCGAGACGAAGCCCATCTGCTCCTGCCCGGCGCGGTCATCCAACTTGTAGACCACGCCGTCGATATCGAAGGCCAGACCGTCGCGACGCGCGCCGATGTCGTGGTAGTAGGCCAGCAGGCCTTCGCTCCCCTCCACTACCTGGCACAGATCGCTGACCGGAAAGCCCCAGTCCTTGAGCTGGGCCAGGGTGCCCGAATGGCTCGGCGGGAGCTCGCCGCCCTGTACGTCACCGGTGCCGTAGGCATAGAAGCTGAGCTTGCGGCGCGCGCTCAGTTTCGGGTCCAACTGGCGCAGCGAACCGGCCGCCGCATTGCGCGGGTTGGCCAGCACTTTGCCGTCGTGCAGGCGGGCGTCCGCGTTGTAAGCCTCGAAGTCCGCACGCGCCATGTAGACCTCGCCACGCACTTCCAGCACCGGCGGCCAGCCGCTGCCCTGCAGCACCTGCGGAATCACCTTGATCTGGCGCAGGTTGGCGCTGACGTCTTCGCCGGTCGCGCCGTCGCCACGGGTGGCGCCCTGCACGAAGCGGCCATCCTCGTAGCGCAGGCTGATCGCCAGCCCATCCAGCTTCGGCTCGGCAGAGAACAGCAGCTTCTCGCGGCGCAGGCGCTCGCGGATGCGGCGCACGAAATCCTGCACTTCCTCATCGCTGAAGGCGTTGCCCAGCGACAGCATCGGCACCGCGTGGCGCACCTCGGCGAAGCGCGAGCCGCCCTTGCCGCCGACCCGCTGGGTCGGGGAATCGGCCAGCGCGAGCTCGGGGTGGGCCTGTTCCAGCGCCTCCAGTTCGCGCACCAGGGCGTCGTACTCGGCATCGGGGATCAGCTGCTCATCGCGTTCGTGATACGCCTTGCCGGCCTCGTCGATCTGGCGGCGCAGGATCTCGGCACGTTGGGCGGGGCTGGGACTCATGCGGCGAACATCCTGGAAGGGCTGTGAATTTTAGGCGCTGCGGCGGCCAGCGGCCACCCGCCATTGCCGCCGACCGGCGCAGACGGCGGCGCACCACCGCGCGGTGGCTTGCCGGCCGCAGGGCGTGGCGCTAGCGTGACGGAATTGTCCCGCCTTCGGTGTTCCCGCGATGTCATCGACTGTCTCGTCCCGCCGTTCCTTCCTGCAGCTGGCCGGCACCGGCCTGGCCCTGTCCGGCATCGGCCTGGGTCCGGCGACCGCCGCGCCAACCGCGCGTGCGGCCACCGCCGCGGCCGGTCCGGTGCTGCTCAACTTCAATGAAAGCCCGTACGGCCCTGCCCCGGCCGCGCAGGCCGCGGCGCGCGGCATCGTGGCGGAGAGCGGCCGCTATCTGTTCGCGCTGGCCGGCGAACTGCGCGATGTGTTCGCCGGGCAGGAAGGCATCGGCGCGGACCGCGTGCGGCTGTACCCCGGCTCCAGCGAGCCGCTCAACCGCGCTGCCGTGGTGTGGACCTCGGCCACGGCCGGGCTGGTGGTCGCCGACCCGACGTTCGAGAGCCTGGGCGAGCTGGCCGCCGCGCGCGGTGCCACGGTAGTGAAGGTGCCACTGCGTGCCGACGGTGCGCACGACGTGCGCGCGATGGTGGAGGCCGCGAAGCGGATCAACGCCGGGCTGCTGTATCTGTGCAATCCCAACAACCCCACCGGCTCGATCACCCCGGCCGACGACATCGCCTGGTTGCTGGCCAACAAGCCGGCGCAGACCCGGCTGCTGGTGGACGAGGCCTACCTGCAGTTCAGCGCGCAGCGCTCGGTGATCGCCCAGGTGATGCAGCGCGATGACCTGATCGTGCTGCGCACGTTTTCGAAGCTGTATGGCATGGCCGGGCTGCGCTTGGGCGTGGCGGCGGCGCATCCGGACCGGCTGCGCGAGCTGGCCAGCCTGGGCGACAACCCGCTGCCGGTCACCGCGCTGGCCGCGGGCCTGGCCAGCCTGCGCGAGCCGGGCCTGGTGGCGCAGCGGCGCGAACAGAACGCGCGGGTGCGCCAGGCCACGGTGGAATGGCTGGGCAAGCGCGGCTTCCGCTGCGTGCCGTCCGAAGCGAACTGTTTCATGGTCGACGTGCAGCGCGACGGCGCAGCGTTCACCGCCGCCATGGCCGAACGCGGCGTCGTGATCGGCCGCAGCTGGCCGATCTGGCCCCAAGTGGTGCGCGTCACCGTAGGTACCGAAGCCGAGATGGCCGCCTTCCGCACGGCGTTCGCGGCCATCACAGGCGTGCCCGCGTAGCGTTGGTGAGCGCCCACGCCTCCGCAATGCATCTGGAGGAAAGCCCCCTTTTTGTTAAAGGGGGCGCGCCGAAGGCGCGGGGATTAGGTGGAATGCGTGGGCCGCCCGTCGAAAGCGTCGCGCTGGCTTTACCAGCGCGGGGCTTTCGTCAGCGGCGGCGCCTGATGCTGGCGGTCGTAGGCGCGCAGCTCATCGCGGATGTGCGCCACGCGCTGGCGCCCGAGCGTGGCGCGGCTGTCGTCCAGCACCTCGGCGTTGAGCAGTTCGCCCATGCGCTGCACCGTGGGCAGCATCTTCTCCCAGGCGTCCAGCGCGGTCAGCGGCGCCGGCAGGGTCAGGAAGAAGGCGATGGCCGGGGTCTCCATCTCGCGGATGTTGGCCATGTCGAAACTGCCCGGCTTCATGATGTTGGCCATCGAGAAGATCGGGCCGCGCTCGGGATGGCCTTCCACCAGGCGGTGGAACACGTTCATGTGGCCGAACACCAGGCCGGTCTTCTCGGCCGCCACCACGATGTCTTCGCCGCGCAGCTGTTCACCGGCGCGCGCCGCCACGAACAGCGAGACGATCTTGTCGAAATCCTGTGTGGTGCGCTTGCCCAGGTCGCTGGCCGGCGTGGCATCCACGTCGGGCAGGCCCAGTTCGGGTTGGCTCACGCCATCGTCGCCGGCTGCGGCCGCGCCGTCGGCGCCGGGCACCTGCCCGTCGCCCAGCATGGGCTCACGGCGCTGGCCGGCGCCGGTCTCTGCGCCTTCCACGCGACGGCCCTGCGACTTTTTCTTCGGCCGGCCAAACAGGAAGATCGCGGCAATCAGCAGCAGGCCGGCGGCCAGGATGCCGATGCGGAGCAGTGCCATGTCGGACATTCGGGGGGTCTCCGGCTAAATACATTCAGGTAAGCATGGCACGTCAGGCCGCGCCCGCCAATCGTGCGGCTTCTTCGAGGTCGACGCTGACCAGGCGGCTGACGCCCGGCTCGCGCATGGTGACGCCCGACAGCTGGTGGGCCGCCTCCATGGTCGCCTTGTTGTGGCTCACGAACAGGAACTGCACCTTTTCGCTCATTTCCTTGACCATGTTGGCGAGGCGACCGACGTTGGCTTCGTCCAGCGGCGCGTCGACCTCGTCCAGCAGGCAGAACGGCGCCGGGTTGAGCTGGAAGATGGCAAACACCAGCGCCACCGCGGTCATCGCCTTCTCGCCACCGGACAGCAGCGAGATGCTCGACACCCGCTTGCCGGGCGGCCGCGCCATGATGGTCACACCCGTGTCGAGAAGGTCTTCACCGGTGAGTTCCAGGTAGGCATGGCCGCCGCCGAACAGGCGCGGGTACAGCTGCTGGACGCCGGCGTTGACGCGGTCGAAGGTGTCCTTGAAGCGGCCGCGGGTCTCGCGGTCGATCTTGCGGATGGCGTCTTCGAGCGTCTCCAGCGCGGTGGTCAGATCGGTGTTCTGCGCATCCAGGTACTCCGAACGCTGCGAGGCTTCGCCGTATTCCTGGATGGCGGCCAGGTTGACCGGTTCCAGGCGGCGCATGCGCCCGTCGATCTGGTGCACGGCCTGTTCCCAGTCGCCGATGCGGGCGTCGTCGGGCAGCGCGTTGATCACGTCCTGCAGCACGAAGCCGGCCTTCTCCACCGAGGCGGTGAGCTGGTCGGCACTGAGCACCAGCGCCTGCTGGTCGAGCTTGCGCTGGGAAATGCGCTCGCGCTGGGCCAGCGCCTGTTCGTCGCGCTGGTGGCGGGTCTGCTCGAAGTTGCGCAGCTCCGCATCGATGCCCTCCAGCATGGTGCGCGCCTCGCCCAGCACGCGGTCGGCGCGCACGCGCTCGCCCAACGCGTTCTGGTGTTCGGCTTCCAGCGACTGCACCGGCGTGTCGCCGTCGTCGAGCTGGGCATGCAGCTCGCCCAGGCGCGAATCCAGCTGGCCGCGCTGGGTGCTCATGCGCTCCAGGGCCTGGCTCAGCGAGGTGACCTGGGTGCGCTGCGACTCAAGGGTGAGGGCCAGCGAATGCGCGGCGTCGCGCACGTTGCGTGCGGCTTCGCGCGCCTGGTCGCGGGCGTCGGTGAACTGCCGGCGCTCGCTTTCCAGGGCGTGCCGCACGGACTCCAGGTCGCCCATGCTGTTGACCGCCTCGTCGAGGCGGCTGCGCGCTTCGCGTACCTGCTCGCGCCCGGCGTCGAGGGTTTCCAGCAGCTGCGAGAGCTCGCCTTCGATACGATCGATGCGGGTGCGGGCGGCGTCGACCTTGCCCTGCTGGCTCTGCAGTTGGCCACCCAGTTCGGACACGCTGCGGTGGGCCTGGTACAGCTGGCGCTGCGCCTCTTCGCGGTGCTGTTCGCCGGCCAGCAGCTGGTCACGGAATCCGGCCAGGCGTTCTTCCAGTTCGGCTTCGCGCTCCTGCAGGGCGTCGATCTGCTCGCGCAGGGTGACGATCTCGCGTTCGCGCAGCAGCGCGCCCTGCTTGGCGGCACCGGAGCGCGAGACGCGCACCCAGCCCTCGCCGAGGCGTTCGCCGCCGCGGGTGATGACCGAATCTCCCTCGCCCAGGGTGGCCTGCAGCGCACGCGCCTGTTCCAGGTCTTCGGCGGCATGCAGGCGGGCCAGCAGGCGACGGATGGCGGTGGGGCCCTGCACTTTGGCGGCCAGTGAGGTCGGGGCGACGTCCAGGCTGCCCTGCTCGGCCGAGACCAGGGCGATGCGACCCTCGCCCAGCTCGGCCAAGGCGCCGACGAGGCTTTCAGGGGCGTCGACAAGCACACCCTCGATAAGCTGGCCCAGGGCGCTTTCAACGGCATTTTCCCAGCCGCTTTCAACGCTGAGACGCTCGCCGACGCGCGCGCCGGAGTCCAGCCGGTGCTGCTTGAGCCATGCCACGGCGGCGCCCTGCTCCTGGCCGAGCGCGGCCTGCTGCAGGGTTTCCAATGACGACAGCCGGCCACGCGCGGCCTGGGCCTGTTTGCGGATGTCGGCCAGCTCGGTCTGGCCGGTACGCTGGCGGTCCTGCAGGCCGGCGACGGCTTCTTTGCGTGCCTCGACCTGCTCGGTCAGGCCATCGAGGGCGGCCTTCTGGGTTTCATGCTGGAGCTGCAGTTCCTCGAACGCGTCGGCCAGGGCGTCCAGGTCCAGGCCGGCACGCTCGGCGGCCAACGCCTCGCGGCGACGGTCGGCTTCGAGCACCTGGCGGTCGAGGTAGTCGACGCGGGTGCGTTCGACTTCGCCGGCGCGCGAGGCTTCGGAGGTGCTGCGGGTATGGGCTTCCCAGCGCGCCTGCCAATCGGCCAGGCGGGCCTCGGCGTCGCGCAGGGCTTCCTGCTTGATCTCGTTTTCTTCCTGCAGCTGTTCGAGCTGCGGCTCGGCCAGTTCGACCGCGTCACGCAATACGATCAGTTTGGATTCATCGCCGCTGATGTGCTGTCCCAGTTCGGCCAGGGCCTGCTGGGTTTCGTCGCGCGCTTTGTTGAGCCGCTGCGACATTTCGCGCTGGTGCTGGATCTGCTGTTCGAGCCGCGCCAGGGTGCTGCCGACCTGATAGACCTCGGCCTGGGCGGTGCTCAGGGCGTCGGCGGCCTCTTCGCGGCGCACGCGGCTGGTCTCGATGCGGGCTTCGGCATCGCGCTGTTCGGCGATGAACTGCTGCAGGCGCGTTTCTTCCTGCGACAGGGCTTCGCGCAGGCCACCCAGACGCTGGTCGAGGCCACGGAATTCAAGCGCCTTCCACTCGGCGTCCTTGATTCTGCGTTCTTCCTGCAGGCCCTGGTACTGCTCGGCCTGGCGGGCCTGGCGCTTGAGGTGCTCGAGCTGCTTGCCGATTTCCTCGCGCAGGTCGCCCAGCCGGTCCAGATTTTCGCGGGTGTGACGGATACGCGTTTCGGTTTCTTTGCGGCGTTCTTTGTACTTGGAGATGCCGGCGGCCTCTTCCAGATACACGCGCAGGTCTTCCGGCCGGGCTTCGATGATCTGGCTGATCATGCCCTGCTCGATGATGGAGTAACTGCGCGGGCCAAGACCGGTACCCAGGAACAGGTCGGTAATGTCGCGGCGCCGGCATTTGGTGCCGTTGAGATAATAGTTGCTGCTGCCGTCGCGGCTGACGGTACGCTTGACCGAGATCTCGTTGAACGAGGCGTACTCGCCGGTAATGGTGTGGTCGGTATTGTCGAAGATCAGTTCGACGGTCGCCTGGGACACGGGCTTGCGTGCGGAGGAGCCGGAGAAGATGACGTCGGTGAGCGAATCGCCACGCAGGCGGCTGGCGGAGCTTTCGCCCATGACCCAGCGCACGGCATCGATGATGTTGGACTTGCCACAGCCATTGGGCCCGACCACGCCGGTCATGTTGGTGGGCAGATGCAGGGTGGTGGGATCAACAAACGACTTGAAGCCGGAGAGCTTGATCGTGGACAGACGCATGGCGTGGTGGGCTTCCGGACAGTCGCGATAGGGCCGAGTATAACGGGGCGGGTGTTCCACAGGCGCCTGGGCGCCAGGACCGCGTAACGCCGGGCTTTGCCCGGCCTCTGTGGGATTCGTGCAAAAAGCCGTGATCTGCCGATCAGGGCCAGAGCCAAAGCCTTGGGTTGCCAGTCTTCGGCGTAGCGGGGGGGGGGGGGGGGGGGGGGGGGGGCGGCGCCGCCCCCCCCCCCCCCCCCCCCCCCCCCCCCCCCCCGCCACGGGGAGTCCGACACCGGCACTCCGGCCGGCTCTGACAAGGGCATCTGCATGCCTGACGTAAGCATCGTTGTAATCC
>NZ_JBLZQD010000002.1:0-320190 GCF_049199305.1 Stenotrophomonas sp. PD6
GCCGTGGCGGGCGTTGCCGCCCCGCCGGCGGCGCCCTCGCGCGCCGACCTGCGCCGCGCGCTGGACAGCGGCAGCCTGGATGAGGTGGTGTCGGTCCTCGGCGCGATGGGAGGCGTACGCGGGCTGGACGCGCTGCTTGCGCATCTGGCCGACGATGCCCAGCGCGACGCCCTGCGCGCCATGCAGGCGGCCCGCTGGAGCCAAACCGGCGGCGATGTGGCCCAGGCGCGCCAGGCACTGCGTCGCGCCTTCCATGACGGACCACACTGGCGGCCCCGTCCGGCGGCGGAGAACACTGTCCTGCCTCCCCTCTATCCTTCGGGACGCTGAGGGGCGTGCCGGTCCCGGTGGCCGGCTTTGCTAAGCTCATTTCATTTTTTCAAGGAACGCCGCTCCATGACTGAGGCCGCAACCCCCCGGCAGAAGCTGCCATTGCATTGGAAAATGGCCATCGGCTTCGGGCTCGGCCTGATCCTTGGACTGGTCGTGCATGCCGTCGGTGGCAGCATCCCCTGGATGCCGGACGCCGCGCGTGCGGTGATGACCTACCTGACCACGCCGCTGTCGGGCCTGTTCCTCAACCTGATCTTCATGCTGATCGTGCCGCTGATCTTCTCGGCGCTGGTCATGGGCGTGTCCGAGATGGGCGATATCCGCTCGCTCGGCCGGATCGGTTGGAAGACCCTGGCCTACACCGTGCTGCTGTCGGGCATCGCGGTTGGCCTGGGTCTGGTGCTGGTCAACCTGCTCAAGCCCGGCGTCGGCGTCGACCCGGCCATGGCCCAGCAGCTGCTGCATGAAAATGTCGAGCGCAGCCGCGAGATCGTGGCCAACATCGGCGAGCAGCCCAAGGGCATGGACATGCTGCTCTCGATCGTGCCCAGCAACGTGCTGGCGGCCGCCTCGAGCAATGGCGCGATCCTGTCGCTGATGTTCTTCGCGCTGATGTTCGGCATCGGCATGGTGCTGTCGCCGGACGAGAAGACCGCGCCGCTGCGCAAGGTGATCGAAGGCGTGTTCGAGGTCTCGATGACCCTGATCAACCTGGTCATCCGCCTGGCGCCGTATGCGGTGGCCTGCTTCATGTTCAACCTGGCGGCGATCTTCGGTTTCGACCTGTTGATCCGCCTGGGTGCCTACGTGGGCGTGGTGGTGCTGGCGCTGGGCCTGCACATGGTGGTGACCTACGGCGCGGCCGTGTGGCTGTCGGGCCGCTCGCCGATCGGCTTCTTCCGCGACACCCAGGAGGCCACGGTGATGGCCTTCTCCACGGCGTCCAGCAACGCGACGCTGCCCACCGCGCTGCGCGTGGCCGACCAGATGGGCTTGCCGCAGAAGGTCTCGCGCTTCGTCCTGACCGTGGGCGCCACCGCCAACCAGAACGGCACCGCGCTGTTCGAAGGCGTCACGGTGATCTTCCTGGCCCAGTTCTTCGGCGTGGACCTGAGCATCACCCAGCAGTTGATGGTGATGGCGGTCTGCATCCTGGGCGGCATCGGGACGGCCGGTGTGCCGTCGGGTTCGCTGCCGGTGGTGGCGATGATCTGCGCCATGGTCGGCGTGGATCCCATGGGCATCGGCCTGATCCTGGGTGTGAACCACTTCCTCGACATGTGCCGTACCGCGCTCAACGTGACCGGCGACCTGGCCCTGACCACCCTGGTGGCGAAGGGAGAAAGTGATGACAGTCACATTCCTGGCCCTGTCGCATCTCGCGATTGAATGCGCGATTGATGCCGTGGATACTGCTCCGGCGCATGGAAGGCGCCGGGGTTGGCGTCGTGCGGGGAAAGGAGCAAGTCAATGAGGAAGATGTATCTGGTCGTGGCCGTACTGGGCCTGCTGGCGTTCGACGTCAGCGCGAAGTCGGACTGCAAGAACTACGAGGTGGAAGGCAGCTACCTGGCCGGCCGCCGGTTCAGCAATTGGGACGTGGTCCCGGTGAGCGCGGATGTGGCGTTCAAGCGCATCAAGATCGAGGGTGTGACCTCCGGCCTCACCGTGAAGTCGGAAGACAAGGAATCCGGTCTGCTGATGTTCGAGCAGAGCGTGTCCGGCGGCAAGGGCAGCCAGATCACGCTTCCCTGGAATGTCGTGATTACCCCGGAAAGCAAGACCTCGTCCAAGGTCAAGATCATCAAGACCACGCCGTCGGGCTACATGACCGGCGAAAAGTTCCAGCGCGAATCCATGTGCGCCGTGATCAACGCGGCCACCGGCGAAAGCTGATCACCCCGCTGTGAACCGAAAACGCCCCGCCCAGCGGGGCGTTTTTTGTGGGTGCGTCCTGGTTTAGGAACATGAAGATCGGTGCAGTTCGCATCTGGTGGAACAGCCCCCTTCTGTTAAGGGGGCGCGCCGCCAGGCGCGGGGATAGGTGGCATGCCCGGGGCCCGCGTTTCGCTCGCGAAACGTGGGTCGCTATTGGCGCTCGGCGCAAGCGCGCCAGCGCTGGAGCTGCGACAATAGGCAGCCCGCAGCTCCGCGGGAGCCTCTGACCCCGACAGAACCATGACGCAGCCCACCCGCCGCCAGTTGGCCAACGCCATCCGCTTCCTTGCCGCTGATGCGGTCGAAACCGCCAAGTCCGGGCATCCCGGCATGCCGATGGGCATGGCCGATATCGCCGAAGTCCTCTGGAACGACTATCTCCGTCACAACCCGAACAACCCGACGTGGTTCAACCGCGACCGCTTCGTGCTCTCCAACGGCCACGGCTCGATGCTGCAGTACGCGCTGCTGCACCTGAGCGGCTATGACCTGCCGATCGAGCAGCTCAAGCAGTTCCGCCAGCTGGGCAGCAAGACCGCCGGCCATCCGGAACACCATGAAACCCCCGGCGTGGAGACCACCACCGGTCCGCTCGGCCAGGGCCTGGCCAATGCGGTCGGTTTCGCGCTGGCGGAGAAGCTGCTGGCACAGCGCTACAACCGCCCCGAACACGCGATCGTGGACCACCGCACCTGGGTGTTCCTGGGCGATGGCTGCCTGATGGAAGGCGTGTCCCACGAAGCCGCCTCGCTGGCCGGCACCTGGGGCCTGGGCAAGCTGGTCTGCTTCTGGGATGACAACCACATCTCGATCGACGGCAACACCGCCGGCTGGTTCACCGACAACACCCCGGAGCGTTTCGAGGCCTATGGCTGGAACGTGGTGCGCGGCGTCGATGGTCATGACCCGGAGAGCATCAAGGCCGCCATCGACAGCGCGCTGGCGCAGTCGGACAAGCCGACCCTGATCTGCTGCCGCACGACGATCGGCTTCGGTTCGCCGGGCAAGGCCGGCAAGGAATCCAGCCACGGCGCCCCGCTGGGCAAGGATGAGCTGGAAGCCACGCGCAAGCAGCTGGGCTGGAACTACGGTCCGTTCGAGATTCCCGAAGAGATCTACGCCGGCTGGCGTGCAGGCGGTACCGGCACGCTGCGCCAGGCCGAATGGGAGCAGCAGTTCGACAAGTACGCGGCGCAGTTCCCGGCCGAAGCCGAAGAACTGACCCGCCGTTCGCAGGGCGAGCTGCCGGCCGACTTCGTCGCCAAGGCCGATGCCTACATCGCGCAGGTCCAGGCCGAGGGCCAGACCATTGCCTCGCGCAAGGCGTCGCAGCTGGCCATTGAAGCCTTCGCGCCGCTGCTGCCGGAACTGATCGGCGGTTCGGCCGATCTGGCCCATTCCAACCTGACGCTGTGGAAGGCCAGCAAGTCGGTCGCCACCGACGACCCGAACGCGAACTACGTGTATTACGGCGTGCGCGAGTTCGGCATGACGGCGATCGCCAACGGCCTGGCGCTGCACGGCGGCTTCATTCCGTTCGACGCCACGTTCCTGGTGTTCAGCGATTACGCCCGCAACGGTGTGCGCATGAGCGCGCTGATTCCGGCGCATGCGATCCACGTTTACACCCACGACTCGATCGGTCTGGGCGAAGACGGCCCGACCCACCAGCCGGTGGAGCACCTGGCCTCGCTGCGCTACATCCCGAACAACGATGTGTGGCGCCCGTGCGATGCGGTGGAGTCGGCGGTCAGCTGGAAGTCGGCGATCACCCGCCAGGACGGCCCGAGCTGCCTGGTGTTCAGCCGCCAGAACCTGCCGCACCAGCCGCGCAGCACCGAGCAGGTGGCGCAGATCGCACGCGGCGGTTACGTGCTGGCCGACGCCGAAGGCGGCACGCCGGACGTGATCCTGATCGGCACCGGTTCGGAAGTGGGCCTGGCCGTGGCCGCCAAGGCCGAGCTGGACGCGGCCGGGATCAAGACCCGTGTGGTCTCGATGCCGTCCACCGACGTGTTCGAGCGCCAGGACGCGGCGTACCGCGAATCCGTGCTGCCCAACGCGGTGCGCAACCGCGTGGCGGTGGAAGCCGGCGTCACCGGCTTCTGGCGCCAGTACGTGGGCCTGGACGGCGCGGTAGTCGGCATCGACACCTTCGGCGCCTCCGCGCCGGCCGAAGCGCTGTACAAGCACTTCGGCATCACCACCGACCACGTGGTGTCCGCAGCCAAGGCACAGCTGGCGAACTGATCGCCAGCAGCTGTTGAAACAAGAACGGCGCCTCCTGAAAGGGAGGCGCCGTTTTTTTTGACCAGCAATTGCCTGCATACACGCGGTAGAGCCGGGCTCTGCCCCGCTGCGTCACTGGGTACACGCAACGCGTAGAGCCGGGCTCTGCCCGGCTGCTTCACGCATTTGGGCGAACAGCCTGTAGCCAGCGGTTTCCTGGATTTGGCGGGACGGTGCGGGTTCGCGGGGGACGCTGCAAGTACGTCCATGTAAGCTCAGTCGCCGCATCCATGCGGCTCATGCCCCCGCAAACCCACCCCGACCCGCCTTTGACAGTGACCGGTGGCCATGGAAACAGCCGGCGCGAAGTGACACGCCACGCGTGTCTGCCGTTTCCAACCGCACACGACCATGTATGGGGGCGGCCGGCGGGTAGCCCCCGGAGGGACGCTAGAAAACATGGATGTTTTCTAGCAGCCCCCATGGATGGGTTCACGGCGTGTCCCGGAGCGGGGCTGCCCGGCGGCCGCCCCTGCACGTATGAATCAAGACGCTGCTCTTCACGCAATGCCGGATGCAAGAAAACGCGCGATCACCCCGTGCGCGCCAACCCCAACCGCACCAACCGCGCTTCGATGCGTTCGCCGAATGTCTGCGGTGCCTCCAATCCCATCCGCTGCAGGTAGACCACATCGCCGTCGCCGGCGGGCTGGGTCAGCGCGGCGAGCACCGTGCGCAGCTTCGCGCTGCGCGTCTGGGTGTTCTGTTTCAGCCAGCCCAGCGCCTTGACCAGATGCTGCTCCACCTCGGTGAAGTCGCTGCCCAGCGGGTAGTCGGGCAGCACGCCGGATTGGCGGAACGCCGCCAGTGAGGCGCTGACCGCGCGGCCGGTGTTGCGACGCGCCCAGTGCTCCGGTGCCACGAAGTCCGTAGCCAGCTTCTTCGAGGATTTCGCCGTCTGCAGCAGCGTCGCCTGGAAACTGGCGTCGGTGATGCCCGCCATGCCGATCACGCAGTCCTCGTCGGTGAGGTTGCGCAGGTCGGCAATGCCGTATTCGTTGATGTAGATGTCGCGCAGATGGCGCGGAATCGTCGTGTGGCCATAGTTCCAGCGCACGTTCGACTGCAATGCGCCCTTGTCCTCACGCACCGCGCGGAATAGCAGCGCGCTGCGCGCCTCGGGCAACGCGTGGGCCATCGCCACGAAGTTGTACTGCCCGCCCACGCCCGAAACCACGCGCCCGTCTTCCAGCGCGTCGGACACCGCCGCGCCCAGCGCCGTGGCCATCATGCAGGAATTGAAGAAACGCGCGTGCCGGCGCTGCAGCCGCTCCAGCGTTTCATTGCCGCCGTACAGCTGGTTGATCTCGCTGATGCGGCGCATGCCGATCGCGCGGCGCTCGTCTTCGGGCAACTCGCGCAGCCATTCGTAGAATTCCGGCGAGCCCAGGTAGAACGCGCCATGCAGATACTCGCCTTCCGCCTCGAGCGTGGCGTGGTCGATGGTCAGCGTGCTGCCGCTTTCGATCCGCTCCATCAGCGCCAGGTCGTCGTGCACCTTGCGTCGGATCACGCCCGTCTGCACCAGCCGACGGAAGCCTTCGTTAAGCATCTCGCTGCAGCCGTACAGGCCGATCTCGAACGGGTCCAGGCCGCCGCACTCCAGCACCGTGGGATGGCTGGCAAGGGTCGGGTCCAGCGCGTGCAGGATCTGCCGGTAGCGCGCGTTGTCCGTGTGCCGCAGCACCAGCGCGTGGCTGATCGCGTCGGCGAGTGTGCCGATCCCGATCTGCAGCGTGCCGCCGTCGCGCACCAGCGCGCTTGCGTACAGCCCGATTGCGTAGTCCGCGTCGCTGACCGGCTGGCGCGGCAGCCCGAACAGGGCCGGGTAGGGGCCGGGCGGGGTGATGACCAGATCGAAGAACGACACGTCCACCGTCGCCGTCCCGCCGAGGTAGGGCAGGTTCGGGTCGATCTCCGCGATCAGCAGCGGGCGCGGCAGCCCGCGCGCGGCCATCGCGTCCAGCGTGTCCTGGGTGATGTCGTTGTTGCACGACAGCGACAGCCGGCGGTCGTCCGGGCGCATCGCCACCTTCTGCACGATCGCATGCGGCGCGCGCTGCGCCACCGCGTCGGCGGCATGGGTGTAGTTGAGGCTGGTGTAGCCGCGCTGGGCCTGCGCCGATACCAGCAGCGCACCGGACTGCATGTAGAACTCTTCCACCTGCACATGCGCGGGCAGGCGGTCGCGTGCGACCGCGTCGGCATAAGCCAGGCGGGGGAAGTCCGCCCCGAAGTGGCGCTCCGCGAACGGCGCCATGAAGCGCGCCTCCAGCCCGCCTGGCGCAGGGCGGGGCGGGTTCAACGACAGGGCGGTGTAGATCTGCAGCGGCCGCGACGGATCGTTTTCGACCCGCGCGTACAGCGCGTTGAGCAGCCGGTGCGGCTTGCCCAGTGCCAGCGGCGCACCGATGCGCAGCGGCCCGTCAACACGCTGCAGCAGCCAGTCGGTTGCAGCGTCCAGGTCGGTGAGGTGCTCGGTCATGCGGTGCGTTCCTGCGAAGTCATGAATGCATTACAGCACTTCCGGTTTGAACGGACCGCGACGCGGGGGCTTGACACCCTGAAAGATTACGAGCGTAATCGGCACATCGATTACGGACGTAAATGATGAGCCAGATCAGCGAAGCCGAAGCCGTTGTCATGGAAGTGCTCTGGAACCGGTCGCCATTGGGGGCCGACGAGGTGGTCGCCGCCCTTGCCGACCGCGACTGGGCCGAGCCCACCATCAAGACCCTGCTCAACCGGCTGCTCACCAAGGGGGCGATCAGCGCCAGCCGCGATGGCCGCCGTTATCTCTACTCGCCGGTGCTGCAGCGGCAGACCTGGGTGGCCGAGCAGAGCAGCGGGCTGCTCGACAAACTGTTCGCCGGCCGCGTGGCGCCCTTGGTGGCGCACTTCAGCCAGCGCGGTGAGCTGAGCGCGCAGGACATCGCCGAACTGAAGAAGCTCATCCAGGAGCTGGACCATGACTGAGCTGCTCGCGTCCCTGCTGCTGGCCAGCGTCTGGCTCGCCATCGCGGCCTTCCTGCTGGCCGCGCTGCGCCCCGTGCTGCGTCGTCTGGGTGGCGCGGCGCTGGTGTACCGCAGCTGGTGGCTGTTGCCGCTGGTGCTGGTGGCGCCGCTGCTGCCATTGCCTCCGCTGCCGCTTGCCGACGGCGCGCCGGTGCTGGCGCTGGGCGCAGCACTGCGTGCGCCGGCGCTGCCGGAGGATGCGGTGCTGTGGCCAACCCTGCTGGCGGCGCTGTGGGCGGCCGGTGCGATCCTGGCCGTCGTGGTCCAGTGGCGCGGCCAGCGCCGCTTCGAGCGCGGCATGGGCACGCTGCAGCCGCGTCGCGATGGCAGCTGGCAGGCCAGCGCCGACCCGGGCCTGCCGGCGTTGGTGGGGTTGTGGTCGCCGCGCGTGGTGGTGGGGCCGGATTTCGACCAGCGTTTCAGCGACGCCGAGCGCCGCTTGATCCTGCAGCACGAATTCCAGCACCGCCGGCATGGCGATCAGTGGGCCAATGCCGCGCTGGCCGTGCTGCGCTGCCTGTTCTGGTTCCATCCGCTGCTGCCGTGGGTTTCGCGCCGCTTCCTGTGCGACCAGGAACTGGCCTGCGACGCGCGCACGCTCGACATGCATCCGGCCTCGCGCCGGCTCTACGCCAACGCGCTGCTGAAGGCGCAGTTGGTCCACCCGGTTGCGCCCATGGCCTGCCACTGGCGCAGCCAACCGATGTTGAAGGAGCGTATTGCCATGATGAAGGAACACAAGCGCAAGGCATTGCCGTGGGTGACCGGTCAGGTCGTGGTGGTGGGGCTGTGCATGGGGCTGGGCGCGGTGGCCTGGGCCAGCCAGGGCAGCACACGGATCAGCACCCAATCGGTCCAGTCCACGCAGGAAGATACCTCCGGCGCGTCGTTGGAACGGCCGGTCACGATCGACAACATGCCGCCCCCGAGCTATCCACGCAGCGCGTTCGAGAACGGCCAGACCGGCAAGGTAGTGCTGCAGGTGGACGTGGATGCGCAGGGCAAGGCCACGGATGTGCGCGTGCTCAGTGCCACCAACCCGGGCGTGTTCGACGCGGCGTCCGTCGCCGCAGCACGGCAGTGGACCTACCGGCCGGCGATGAAGGATGGCAAGGCGGTGGCGAGCGCGGTCCGCATTCCGGTGAACTTCGCCATGGACGAAACGTTGACCGAGTAGACGGCATGCGTGGCTGCGCGCTGCCGACCGAAGAACAGCCACGCATGGCGTGGCTCTACCCCCCAGCCCCGCCCTGGATATTCGCCTTCACCGACGGGTGCATCAGCTTCGGTTCGGCCAGCGTCGCATCGCGGGCCCGGCGGGTGGCCACGAACTCGGCCTCGCTCACGCCCTCATGCAGGTGGATATTGTGCGCGCGCTGCTCGCCAATCGTGGTCTCGTTGGCGAATTCGCGCCCGCCCGGGCCGTAGTCGTGGCAGATGAACACACGGGTGGCATCGGGCAGCGCGAGCAGGCGGTGGATCGAGCGATACAGCAACGCGGCATCGCCACCCGGGAAATCGCAGCGGGCGGTGCCGCCGTCAGGCATGAACAGCGAATCACCGGTAAATACCGCATCGCCGATCCGGTACGCCACGCTGTCACTGGTATGGCCGGGCACGGCAATCACCTCGGCGTTGATGTCACCGATGTCGAAGCGCTCGCCGTCCTCGAACAGGTGATCGAACTGCGAGCCATCGGTCGGCACGTCCAGCGCGTAGCGCGGTGCGAAGGTGCGCTGCACCTGCACAATGCCCTTGCCCATGGCGAGGGTCGCATCGGGCCACTGGCCTTTCAGCCAACGCCCGGCGCTGACATGGTCGGCATGGGCGTGGGTTTCCAGCAGCCAGCGCACCTGCAGTGCCTGCTGTCGCACGTGCGCCAGCAGCGGTTGCAGCGGGGCCGAGCCGAGTGCATCGGTGTCGGGGTCGTAGTCGAGTACCGGGTCGATCACCGCGGCCTGCCGTGTTGCCGGGTCATGCACCACGTAGCTGAAAGTATGGCTGTCGGGGTGGAAGAAACTGGCAACGTGCAGCGACATGACGGTGACCTCAGCGTTTACCCAATGTGTCGTTGAGCAGCACGGCCAGGCGTTCGCCAGCCAGGCGCAGTTCGGCGTCGGCGACCGGCAGGTACGTCGCGGTGTACTCGGGCCCGAGCGTACGCTGGGGCGGGTAAACGCCAGGTGCAATGGCGATACGGCAGCTGGCCTCGGCCCACTTGACGGCGTCGACATCGATGCGCGAATGCTTGCCAACCTTGGGCGCGGGCAGGGCATTCAGGCGCTCGGTGTACTGGTCGTCGTCCAGCTTGAGCGTGTTCAGCATGCCGCTATCCCACAGCGAGTGCAGGTTGGTGCCGCGCCCGCTGAACTGCACCTGGAAGTCGTTGCCGCCCTTGTCCTTGCCGTAGCCGGCATGCATCGGCTGGTGGATGTCGCCGACGAAATGCACGACGAACTTCAAGGCCTGGGCGCGCTCGGCATCGGAGCGGCTGCGGTCGCCAAGGATGGCGGTCTGCACCTTCAGCGCCTCGACCACGCAGTTGCCGCCGCGGCAGTGGCGCTCCACTTCATAGTGGCAATCGTCTTCACCGATGTTCACGTAGTGCCAGCCGGCCGAGCGCTTGCCCAGGCCGGGGTCCTTGGCGCGCAGTTCGTCGGCCCAGGGTGCTATGGCGGCCAGGGTAGGGGTGGGCTCGTTGGCCAGCAGGCGGGCCACTTCCGCGCGTGTCTGCGGGGTCAGGTGCGCTTCGGCAACGCGGGCAACCAGCCGGTGGCCCTGAGCGCCCCAGGCCAGGGCGTCGGTGGAGACAAGGGTGAGGGCCAGCACGAGCGCGCCGGTCGAAAGCAGGGAGGGCATCTTCATCGTCGGCATTCTAGCCGGCCTCCCGCCGGGCGGCTTGCCCCTATCGGGCGTGCTGGCGTCGCACAAAAAAAATCCCCGGCCGGAGCCGGGGAAATACGTTGCTGCGAGAGGTGTAGCTGTCCGGTTCTGATCCGCCGATCAGAACTTGAACACGTAGGACACGCCGTAGACCAGCGGGTCGATGTTGACGGTGCCGAGCTTGTTGCCGTCCAGCTTGACGTCGCTATCGATGTCGATCCAGCGTGCGTCAACGCGCAGGGAGCCCTTTTCGCTGATGGCGCAGTCCAGGCCGAGATGTGCGGCCAGACCCCACGAATCGTCCAGCTTGAGCTTGCTGCCGGCCAAGGCGCCGCCGGTTTCTTCGCTGAAGAAGGTGGTGTAGTTCAGGCCGACACCGACGAACGGGGAGACCTTGCCCTTGCTGTTGAAGTGGTACTGCAGGGAGACCACCGGCGGCAGGTGCTTGGTGCTGCCGACGCGGCCGAGGCCGTCGATGTTGATGTCATGCTTGAACGGCAGGGCGGCCAGGATCTCGATGCCCAGGTTGTCGGCGACGAAGTACTCACCGGTGATGGTCGGCTTGATGTCGCTGTCGACGTCGACCTTGAGGCCGCCGGCCAAGGTGCCATTGCTGGACTTGGGGGCCACCTGGTGCACGCCGGCGGAAATCGTCCAGTCGCCCTTGGACTGGGCCATGGCGGGGCTGGCAGCCAGGACGAGGGCGGCGGCGAGGCTGGAGAGCAGGAGGGGGGAGGTCTTGCGCATGTGACGGTCTCGTGGCGGGTGGAATGGGGCCAGTTTTCCCGTCGGCGCGGCGCCGCGCCTTGATCCGGATCAATCGGCGGTAATTGCGGTTGTAACCGCTTCCCATCCCGATTACGAGGGCCGGGGCGGGCCGGGCTTTGCTAGAATGGCGGCCCTTTCCATCGGCGCCGCCCTGTCGCGGCTGCAGGAGCTTGTGAACATGGCAATCAAGGTTGGCATCAACGGTTTCGGTCGCATCGGGCGCAATGTGCTGCGTTCGGCCGTGCTGAATTTCGGCAATGACATCGAAATCGTGGCCATCAACGATCTGCTGGAGCCCGATTACCTGGCGTACATGCTGAAGTACGATTCGGTGCATGGTCGCTTCAAGGCCGAGGTGGAAGTGTCGGGCAGCGATCTGCTGGTGAACGGCAAGAAGATCCGCCTGACCCAGGAACGCGACCCGGCCAATCTGAAGTGGGACGAGGTCGGTGTGGACGTGGTGATCGAATCCACCGGTCTGTTCCTGACCAAGGAAACGGCGCAGAAGCACATCGATGCGGGCGCGAAGAAGGTGATCCTGTCTGCGCCGTCGAAGGACGACACGCCGATGTTCGTGTTCGGCGTGAACGACAAGACGTACGCCGGCCAGGCGATCATTTCGAACGCGTCGTGCACGACGAACTGCCTGGCGCCGCTGGCCAAGGTGATCAATGACAAGTGGGGCATCAAGCGTGGCCTGATGACGACGGTGCATGCCGCGACGGCAACGCAGAAGACTGTGGATGGTCCGTCGAACAAGGACTGGCGCGGTGGCCGCGGCATCCTGGAGAACATCATTCCGTCCTCGACCGGTGCAGCCAAGGCGGTCGGCGTGGTGATTCCGGAACTGAACAAGAAGCTGACGGGCATGAGCTTCCGCGTGCCGACGTCGGACGTGTCGGTGGTCGATCTGACGGTGGAGCTGGAGAAGGAAGCCACGTACGCGGAGATCTGTGCCGAGGTGAAGGCGCAGAGCGAAGGCGCGCTGAAGGGCATCCTGGGCTACACGGAAGACAAGGTCGTGGCGACCGACTTCCGCGGTGAAACCCACACGTCGGTGTTCGATGCCGACGCCGGCATCGCGCTGGACAGCACCTTCGTCAAGCTGGTGTCGTGGTACGACAACGAGTGGGGCTACTCCAACAAGTGCCTGGAAATGGCCAAGGTTGTTGCTGGGTAATGCCGGCCCGTGGCCGGCAACTTTGCACGGCCACAGCGCATCTGAAAGAACGGCGGACTTCGGTTCGCCGTTTTTTTTTGGTAGGTGCCCACCGTTGGTCGGTACTCGTGGACGGTACGTGTCGCCGCGCTTCGCGCGGCTGGTGTTGGTTTTGGGCGAAGAGCATTCGCCTGCGGGCTCGCTGGTTTGGGCCGGCGGGTACGGGGGTACGGGACACGCCGTGAATACGTCCCTGTAGGCTCGTAGAAAACATCCATGTTTTCTACGGTCCCGTACCCCCGCACCCGCCGACCCTTCGACGGTGGGTCGGCGGCCTAGGGAAAGCCGGAGCCGCGGTGCAACGCCGGTGGGTCGGGGGCATGGCGGCCCGGCGCTCGATCCACCGAAAGCCGGATCTGGTGAAGCCCGCGCCCCCGATTCAGTTAGCATGTCCGCGTGCCGCTGGTGCCACGCTCGTCCAGGTGGGCCGTGGCGTTCCCTTGAGGATGACGCGGAATGGAAGCTTTGATTGTCCTGGCGGTACTGGTGCTGTTGGCCGTACCGGTGATGCTGGCGGTGGCGTTGGTGATGATCGCCGGTCTGCGCCGGCGCGTTGCGGCGCTGGAACAGGCGCGCTTCCCTGCGGCCGCGCCGGTGGCCGAACCGGTCGTTCCCGCGTCCGAGTGGGTGGAGAGGCCCTCTGCGCCTGCACCCGCGCCAGAGCCATTCGCGACAACTTTGCCGGCCGAGCCGGTGGCCGTTGCGGAACCCGTGGTTGCCGCGCGGGACGCGGTGGGGCCGCCGCCGCTGCCGCCGACACCGCAGCCCGAACCGCAGCCCTTCGTGCCGCCGCCGCCGCGTGGGCCGGATCTGGGCGAGCGTATCCTGGGCACGATCAAGCGCTGGTTCACGGAAGGCAATGTGCCGGTGAAGATCGGCATGCTGGTGCTGTTGGCCGGTGTGGCGGCGCTGCTGAAGTATGCGAGCGACCAGGGGTGGCTCAATGCGCCGATCGAACTTCGCCTGGCCGCCATTGCGTCCGGTGCGCTGGGCGGGCTGGTGTTTGGCTGGAAACAGCGGGAACGGCGGCGGTTGTTCGCGCTGGCGTTGCAGGGCGGCACGATCGGCATTTTGTTGTTGACGATCTTTGCGGCGTTCAAACGTTACGACCTGCTCGACCCTGGTCTGGCGTTTGCGATGAGCATTCTGCTGATCGCCGGGATGGGCGTGCTGGCGGTGGTGCAGAATTCGCGCACGCTGGCGGTGCTGGGCATCCTGGCCGGATTCATGGCGCCGATCTGGCTGTCTACCGGCAGCGGCAACCATGTGGCGCTGTTCTCGTATTACGCGGTGCTCAATGCGGCGATCCTGGCCATTGCGTGGTGGCGGCCGTGGCGGGTGCTCAATCTGCTGGGCTTTGCCTTCACGTTTGGCATCGGCACGGCCTGGGGCGTGCTGCAGTACAACGCGGAGAAGTTCTCCAGCACGGAGCCGTTCCTGCTGCTGTTCTTCGCGTTCTATCTGCTGATTCCCATTCTTTATGCGCGCCGGCAGCCGGCAGAAAAGCGCGATCTTGTCGATGGCAGCCTGGTGTTCGGCACGCCGCTGATCGCGTTCTCGCTGCAGGCCGGCATGCTGCATGACGACCGCCTGCTGCTGGCACTGTGTGCGGTGGGGCTGGGTGCGCTGTATGCGGGCCTGGCATGGGCGCTGATCCGGCGCGAGCGCTATGCGGCGTTGGGGCAGTCGTACGCGGTGCTGGCGGTGGGCTTTGCCACGCTGGCGGTGCCGTTGGCGTTGTCTGCGCGGGCGACGGCCAGCGTGTTCGCGCTGGAGGGTGCGGCGCTGGTCTGGCTGGGCCTGCGCCAGCAGCGGTTGCTGCCGCAGATCGCCGGTGCGCTGCTGCAGTTGGGCGCGGCGTTCGGCTTCGTGGTCGGCGCGGACTACTGGTTGCACGACGCCACGGCGATCGCCAATCCGACCTTCATGAGTGGGTTGCTGCTGGCCCTGGCCGGGTTTGCGTCGGCCTTCAGCTATCGTCGTGCGGGCCGCACGGAACCGGCCTTGGTCTATTACGTGTGGGGCCTGCTGTGGTGGCTGGGCGTGGCGAGCTATGAGATCAGCCGCTTCGTGGCGGCCGACAGCCGCCCGGATGCGCTGCTGGGCGTGGTTGCGGTGACCGCCTGGATCGCGGCCGAGGTGCACCGGCGCATGCCGGCGCGCGCGCTGGTGTTCACCACGCTGGGCATGCTTCTGGCGGCGTTCCCGTTGGCGGTCTGGCAGGTGGATGCCCATGACCAGCCGTTCGCCGGTTGGGGGGCGCTGGCTTGGGTGGCGTTCGCGGCCCTCGGCGTGCGCAGCCTGTGGTGCCTGCGCGGCGGGCAGGACCGCGCGGCGATTGCCGCACAGTTCATCTGGTGGCTGCTGTGGCCCACGGTGCTGTCGCTGGCTGCTGCGTGGCTGGTGGACCGCTTCGCGCTGGCGCAGGGCTGGGCGCTGGCCGCCACGCTGCTGCAGTGGCTGGCCGTTGCCGCCGTCTCGCTGCAGCGCTGGCGTTGGCTGACCGTGCCGCTGGGCGAGCGTTTCGACGCCGCACGGCACGCGTTGCAGGGAACGTTGTTCGCGGTGCTTGGCGTGGCCTGGTTCTGCTTCCTGTTCGCCCCGGGCGCGGCCGCGCCGCTGCCGTGGCTGCCGCTGGTGAATCCGCTCGAACTGGCACAGTTGGCCGTGTTGGCGCTGCTGGCGCGCTGGCTGTGGAGCGGCCAGGCACCGGCGTCGCTGCAGGCCCGCCGCATTCCGCTGCTGGCCGTGGCCGGCTTCGTTGCGCTGACCAGCATCACCCTGCATGCCGTACACCAGTGGGGCGGGGTGCCGTGGAACGACCGGCTGTGGTCGTCCACGCTGGCACAGACCAGCCTGACGGTGGTCTGGAGCGTGCTGGGCGTGATCAGCTGGGTGTGGGGTTCGCGCCGCGGGCAGCGCGCGCTGTGGCTGGTGGGCGCGGTGCTGATGGGCGTGGTGCTGGCCAAGCTGGTCCTCATCGACCGCCAGCACCTCGGCAACCTGCTCGGTATTTCTTCCTTCATCGCCTATGGCCTGCTGTGCACGGTCGTGGGCTACCTGGCGCCGGCACCGCCGCGTGCGCCGGAAACGCTTGAGGAGACGCAGTCGTGAAACGCCTTTTCCGTGTGATCGCTGCGCTGTCGCTCGCTGCCGCCGCCCCGACCCTGTGGGCGGCCGACGCCCGCCAGGACTATCGCGAGCAGTGGCCGCTGCAGCTCTCCGCACCGCAGGCCGGCGCCTACCGGCTGATGCTGGGGGAGGCGCAGTACCGCAGCGCGGTGTCGCCGCAGCTGGCCGATGTGCAGGTATTCAACGCGCAGGGGCAGCCGCTGCCGTCGGCGCTGTTCTCGGCCGACCAGCCGCTCGCGCAGGCGGCGCAATGGCAGGACCTGGCGTGGTTCCCGCTGCCGGCGCAGGGCGGTGGCGCGGGCGACGACCTGCAGTTGCTGACCGAACGCAATACCGACGGCAGCGTGCGTCGGGTCGAGGCGCGGCTGGGCCGCAGCGTGGGCAACGCCGGGCCGGGGGGCTGGCTGGTGGATGCCAGCGCGCTGCGTACCGGCGTACAGGCACTGCGGCTGGACTGGCAGGCGTCGCAGGCGCTGCAGGTGCGCGTGCGGGTGGACGCGAGCGACGACCTGCGTGACTGGCAGCGCGTGGCCGACGACGTGCCCCTGGTGGATCTGCAGCACGATGGCCGCCGGCTGCAGCAGCGGCGCATCGAGATCGGCCGCCAGGCGAAGTACTTCCGCATTGTTCCGGTCGGCGGCGATGCGCTGCCCACCTTGTCGGCGGTGCAGGCCGAAAAGGTGCCGCTCGCGCAGGCGATCGACTGGCAGTGGCGTTCGCTGGCCGGCAGCGCGGGCAAACCGGGTGAGTTCGAGTACACGCTGGACGGTCGCTTCCCGATCGCCCAGGCCGACATCGCCACGGCCGACAACAGCGTGGTGCAGTGGACGCTGCTCAGCCGCGATGACGCCAACCAGCCCTGGCAGGTGCGCGCGGGCCCGTGGGTGGCCTACCAGTTGCAGGACACCGAGCAGCGCCGCCAGTCGCAGGCGCAGGCGCTCGCGGTGCCCATCCGCGACCGTTTCTGGAAACTCACCGCGTCGCAGGCGCAGGTCGCCACCGCGCCCACGCTCAAGCTCGGCTACCAGCCCGAGGCGCTGGTGTTCCTCAGCCAGGGCGAGGCGCCTTTCAGTGTGGCCGCCGGCAGCGTGCGTGCCGCCCGCAGCGACGCGCCGGTAGGCACGGTGATCGCGCAGCTGCGCGAACAGCAGGGCGCGCAGTGGCAGCCGGCGCTGGCCACGGTGCAGGGGGCGGCGCAGCCGCTGGCCGGCGACGCCGCCTTACAGCCGGTGCGCGACTGGAAGCGTTGGCTGCTGTGGGGCCTGCTGGTGCTGGGCGTGGGGGTGGTCGGCGGGTTTGCCGTCAGCCTGCTGCGGCAGGGGGACCGTTCCAACGGGTGACGACCAACGGCCTTCGCCGTGACCGGGGCCGTTACAATGGGCGTCTGCGCCGTGCGCGGCGCCCTTTCCTTTTCCGCCAAAGAGTTGCTGCCCCATGTCCATCGTTCGCATGACCGACCTCGACCTCTCCGGCAAGCGCGTGCTGATCCGCCAGGACCTGAACGTGCCGATCGAAGACGGCCGCATCACCTCCGAGCAGCGCATCACCGCATCGCTGCCGACGTTGAAGCTGGCCCTGGAAAAGGGCGCGGCGGTGATGGTGACCTCGCACCTGGGGCGCCCGAAGGAAGGCGTGTGGAGCGAGGCCGATTCGCTGGCCCCGGTCGCGCTGCGCCTGTCGGCACTGCTGGGCGTGGACGTGCCGCTGGTGCGCGACTGGGTCGACGGCGTGGACGTCGCCCCGGGTTCGATCGTGCTGCTGGAAAACTGCCGCATGAACGTGGGCGAGGGCAGCGATGACGAGGCCCTGGCGCGCAAGTACGCTGCCCTGTGCGACGTGTTCGTGATGGATGCCTTCGGTACCGCGCACCGCGCGCAGGCGTCCACCCACGGCGTGATCCGCTTCGCGCCGGTCGCCGCCGGTGGTCCGCTGCTGATGGGCGAGCTGGACGCACTGGCCAAGGCGCTGCACGCGCCGGCGCAGCCGCTGCTGGCCATCGTGGCCGGCAGCAAGGTCAGCACCAAGCTGGAACTGCTGGCCAATCTGGTCGGCAAGGTCGACCAGCTGATCGTCGGCGGTGGCATCGCCAACACCTTCATCGCCGCCGCCGGCCACGCCGTGGGCAAGTCGCTGTACGAACCGGACCTGCTGGATACCGCGAAGAAGATCGTGGCCGATGCCAAGGCGCGTGGCGCTGATATTCCGCTGCCGACCGACGTGGTGGTCGCCAAGCAGTTCCATCCCGACGCCGAAGCCACCGTCAAGGCGGTCGACGCCGTGGCGGAAGACGACCTGATCCTGGATATCGGTCCGCAGACCGCGCAGCACTACGCGGGGCTGATTGCCAAGGCCGGTACCGTGGTCTGGAACGGCCCGGTGGGCGTGTTCGAATTCGAGGCGTTCAGCCATGGCACCCAGGCGCTGGCCCAGGCCATCGCCAGCTCCCCGGCCTTCTCCATCGCCGGCGGTGGCGACACCCTGGCGGCGGTCGACAAGTACGACATTGCCGACCAGGTCAGCTACATCTCCACCGGCGGCGGCGCGTTCCTGGAGTTCCTGGAAGGCAAGACCCTGCCGGCCGTCGCGGCCCTCGAGGCCCGCGGCGCATGACGCAGCGCGCCGCGGGCACCGTCGGTGGCGCGGTAGTGACGACTGTTAGTCGTCAAGCCTTCGATCGTCAAGCTTCAGGTCCTGAAACCAAAGAAGAGCGAACAACGCTCTTCTTCGACCTCGACGGCACCCTCATCGATTCAGCGGTCGGCATCACCCAATGCGTGGCGCACGCGCTCACGCAGATGGGGCGCCCGGTCCCGCCGCAGGAAGCACTGCGGCGCTGGATCGGCCCGTCGCTGCGCACCAGCTTCGCGCCGCTGTTCGACGATCCGGCCCAGGTCGAGCAGGCGGTGACGTACTACCGCGAGCGCTTCGACGTGGTCGGCTGGCGCGAGCACGAGGTCTACCCGCGCATCGGCGAGGTGGTGCAGGACCTGCACGCACGCGGCCACCGGCTGGCGATCGTCACCGCCAAGAACGAGCCGCATGCGCGCCGCATCGTCGAGCACCTGCCGTTTGGCGGGTGCTTCGAGGAGGTGATTGGTGCCACCCCGGACGGCAGCCGCAGCGAAAAACCGCAGCTGGTGGCCGAGGCACTGCGCCGGCTGCATCTGCCCGCGCAGCAGTGCTGGATGATCGGCGACCGGCGCATGGACATCGAGGGCGCGCGCCACCACCAGATGCGCAACATCGGCGTCCTGTGGGGCTTTGGCGGTGCCGAGGAACTGCAGGCGGCAGGCGCGCAGCACCTGGCCGCCAGCCCGGATGCACTGCTCTCGCTGATCGACTGAACGCGGTGGCGGCGTTCCGTACGCCGCCGCATGTCGCATGCGCGTCCATAGGCTGTCTACAAGACATCGGCGAAAGCCAGACGCCACAATGATGTAAACGTATTCATGGGACGTGAAGGGTGTGCTAATTTCACTCCTTTCCCGGGAGCCCACTTACCATGATTGAGCGTCAGCGCCGTACGAAGATCCTTGCCACCCTCGGTCCGGCAACCGACCCGCCGGGCGTGCTGGAGGATCTGTTCCGCGCCGGCGTGAACGTGGTGCGCCTCAATTTCAGCCACGGCGATCCGTCCGGCCAGGCCAAGCGTGCCGCCGACGTGCGCGCCGCCGCGCAGCGGGTGGGCGTGGAAGTGGGCATCCTGGCCGACCTGCCGGGCCCGAAGATCCGCATCGAGCGCTTCGCCGAAGGCAAGATCCACCTCAAGGCGGGCGACCGCTTCGATCTGGTCGCCTCGGCCAACCCGCCGCCGGGTGACACCACCCAGGTGGGCGTGAGCTACCTGGGCCTGCCGCAGGACGTGGTCGCCGGTGACGTGCTGCTGCTCGACGACGGCCTGATGCAGCTGCAGGTCATCGAAGTGCAGGGCGAGCGCATCATCAACACCGTGCTCAACGACGGCGCGCTGTCCGACCGCAAGGGCCTGAACAAGCAGGGTGGTGGCCTGTCGCTGGGCGCGCTGACCGAGCGCGACAAAGAGCTCATCGGCATCGTGGCCAAGATCGGCGTGGACTTCATCGCCGTCTCGTTCTGCCGCAATGCGCAGGACATGAACGATGCGCGCGCGATCGCCGAATCGCACGGCTGCTACGCCGCGCTGGTCTCCAAGATCGAGCGCACCGAGGCCATCGAGAACCTGGAAGAGATCGTCGACGCCAGCGATGTGGTGATGGTGGCGCGTGGCGACCTGGGCGTGGAAATCGGCGACGCCGAACTGCCGGGCCTGCAGAAGAAGATCATCAAGGCCTCGCTGGCGCAGAACAAGGTGGTGATCACCGCCACGCAGATGCTGCAGTCGATGGTGGAAAGCCCCATCCCGACCCGCGCCGAAGTGCTGGACGTGGCCAACTCGGTCATCGACGGTACCGATGCGGTGATGCTGTCGGCCGAAACCGCCGCCGGTGCCTACCCGGTCAAGGCCGTCGAGGCCATGGCGCGCATCTGCCTGGGTGCCGAACGCCAGTTCCAGACCGAGACCGACTTCAGCGCCTCGCCGCGCAACCTGGAACGTGCCGACCAGGCCATCGCCATGGCCACCATGTTCCTGTCCCAGCACGTGGGCGTGCGCGCGATCGTGGCCATGACCGAATCCGGCGGCACCGCCCGCTACCTGTCGCGCTTCCGTGCCTCGGCCCCGGTGTTCGCCGTGACCCGCCACGACGGCGCGCGCCGGCAGATGGCGCTGATGCGCGACGTGTTCCCGATCAACTTCGACAGCCGCGGCTTCACCCCGCGCGAAGCCGCGCGCGGTGCCATCCGCCTGCTGGTCGAAGCCAACCAGCTGCAGGCCGGTGACCGCGTGGTGTTCACCAGCGGCGAGCACATGGAGACCCATGGCGCCACCAATACCCTGCGCCTGCTGGAAGTGGGCGAAGACGGTCGCGCCAGCGGTCTGGGCGACCTGTAATCGGATTGCCGGGGGGCCCCCCCCCCCCCCCCCCGCCCGCCCCGGGGGGCGCCCCCCCCCCCCCCCCCCCCCCCCCACCCCCGCCCGGCGCCCCCCGCCCCACGTAGCGCCGGGCTCTGCCCGGCGCGCGAGACCGGCTGAAAGCGATTCCAAAATCCGTGAACGGCCAGTTCACGGAATGGCGGGTCTATAATTGCGGTTTTCCCGCACCCGCCACAGGAAATACATGAGCATCGAACAGCTGGCCGAAACCGCCCAGGCCATGGTCGCCCCGGGCAAGGGCATCATCGCGATCGACGAATCCACCGCTACCATCGCCAAGCGCTTCGCCAGCGTGGGCATCGAGAATACGGAAGAGAACCGTCGCGCCTACCGCGAGCTGCTGCTCACCACGCCGAAGCTGAACGAGCACATCTCCGGCGCGATCCTGTACGACGAAACCATCCGCCAGTCCACCAAGGACGGCGTGCCGTTCGCCAAGTACATGGCCGACAACGGCATGATTCCGGGCATCAAGGTCGACAAGGGCGCCCACCCGCTGGCCGGCTGCCCGGGCGAGTTGGTCACCGAAGGCCTCGACGGCCTGCGTGAGCGCCTGCAGGAGTACTACAAGCTGGGTGCGCGTTTCGCCAAGTGGCGTGCGGTCATCAACATCGGCGAGAGCATCCCGTCGGGCACCTGCATCGAGTCCAACGCGCACGCGCTGGCCCGCTATGCGGCGCTCTGCCAGGAATGCGGCCTGGTGCCGATGGTCGAGCCGGAAGTGATCATGGACGGCGACCACGACATCGAGACCTGCTACGAAGTCACCGAAGCCACCCTGCGTTCGCTGTTCGACGCGCTGTACCAGCAGAACGTGCTGCTGGAAGGCACCATCCTGAAGGCCTCGATGGTCATCTCGGGCAAGGGCTGCGATGAGCAGGCCGACGTCGAGGAAGTGGCCGAGTCGACCGTGATGTGCCTCAAGAGCACCGTGCCGGCGATCCTGCCGGGCGTGGTGTTCCTGTCCGGTGGCCAGGGCGACGAGCAGTCCACCGCGCACCTCAATGCCATGAACCAGATGGGCAACCTGCCGTGGCCGCTGAGCTTCTCCTACGGCCGCGCCATGCAGCAGGCCGCGTTGAAGCTGTGGGCCAAGGACACCAAGGCCAACGTCGCCAAGGCACAGCAGACCGTGTACGACCGCGCCAAGGAAAACGGCCAGGCCGCACTGGGCAAGTGGAACGGCTGATCGCCGCCGTTCGCATGCACTGAAAAAAACGCCGGCCCAGTGCCGGCGTTTTTTTTGCAGGATATGCTCTGCGTCGGCCACGCGCGGCGCCCCGTCCCGTAGAGCCACGCCATGCGTGGCTTCGCGGTGCCCAACGAAGACCAGCCACGCGCGGCGTGGCTCTACCAGGAATTCATGACCATGCGCGCGGAATGGATGTTGCTGCTCTTGTTGTCCGCCTCAGGCGCGGCCCAAGCCTCCGCCACACGCGGCTTCGACGTGCTGCATTACGACGTCGCGCTCGTGCCTGACATCGCAGGCAAGCAGGTGGCCGCCACACAGGCAATAGAGCTGCGCTCCGAAAGCCCCGCATTGACCGGGATCGAACTCGACAGCGGCGAGCTCAAGGTCAGCGCGATCACCATCCAGGGCCGCCCGCAACGCTTTACGCAGCGCGAGGGAAAACTGCAGATCACCCTCGATCGCCCCCTCAAGCGCGATGCGCTCGCAACGCTGCAGCTCACCTACACCGGCAGCCCGCCGTACGGCCTCGAATTCGCCCCCGAGCGCGACGAGGTCTACACCATCTTCTCCACCAGCCAGTGGATGCCGTCGGTGGACGCACCGGACGAGCGCGCAACCCTGCGCCTGTCGGTGACTCTGCCGGCGGGCCTGCTCGCCACCGGCACCGGGCGCGCGCTGCCGGCGCGCACCCTGGCCGATGGCCGGGTCGAACACCGCTGGCAGCTGGATACGCCGATGCCCGGCTACGTGTACGGCTTCGCGGCAGGGCGCTACCAGCAGGCGCAGGCCAAACACGCGGGCATCGCGCTGCGCTTCCTTTCCGCCGAGCGCTCGCCGGAACAACTGCTGGCGATCTTCGCACGCACCGGCGGCATGCTCGATTTCTTCGCCGCACGGGCCGGCCTGCCGTATCGGGGCGATTACCAGCAGGCGCTGGTGGCCGACACCATCGGCCAGGAAATGGCCGGGCTGTCGCTGATGTCCGAAGCGTATGGGCAGGAGGTGCTGGATGACCCCAACCACGTCGCGCTGATCGCGCATGAGGCGGCACATCAGTGGTGGGGCAACCGGGTGACCTGCGCCAGTTGGGAGCACTTCTGGCTCAACGAGGCGTTCGCCAACTTCATGACTGCGGCGTACCTGCAACAGTCGCAGGGCGAAGCCGCGTACCAGGCGCAGGTGCAGCGTTGGCGCAGCCGGTGGGAGGCGCTGCGTGCCAAGGGGGCCGATCACGCGCTGGTGTACGACAGCTGGAATGCGCCTACAGGTGACGACCGTGCGGTGGTCTACCAGAAGGGCGCGTATGTGCTTCACCTGCTCCGCGCCGAACTGGGCGAGGAGATTTTCTGGCGCGGCATTCGCGATTACACCCGATCCAACGACGGCCACTCCGTCGTCACAGCGGACTTCCAACGTGCGATGGAAAGAAGCGCCGGCCGGTCATTGCACTCGTTCTTCGCCGAGTGGGTGTACCCAGCAGCCCCGTAGAGCCACGCCATGCGTGGCTGATCTTCGTTCCGAGGTCATGAACCCCGACGGATGTGTTCGGCCGGGCCTGAACGTCAGCCACGCAGGGCGTGGCTCTACCGTCGGTCGCCGCGCCGCGTCAGCCCAGTGCCGCAGGCGGCAGCGCCATCTCCAGTGTCGGCAGGAACGCCGTGGGCGTCGCTTCGAACGGCTGCCCCTGCGCGGCCAATGCGGACTGGTACGCCTTGAACGTGGCCGCGTTGTAGGCCACCAGGATGATCCGCCGCGGTTCGCGGTGCGAACGCTGCCACGCCACGGTTTCCGTCGCGGCGATCATGGCCGCCTGGTGCAGCGGGTAGCCGAACACGCCACAGCTGATGGCCGGGAAGGCGATCGACTGCAGGTCCAGCTTCTCCGCCAGCTGCAGCGACTTCCAGTAGCAGTTGGCCAGCAGTTCCGGTTCGGCGCGCTGGCCGTCCTGCCAGACCGGGCCAACCGTATGGAATACATGCCGGGCGGGCAGGTTGTAGGCGCCGGTGGCGCGCACCTCGCCGGTCGGGCAACGCACGCCCGCACGGACCTGCGGCAGTGACTCGCATTCGGCCAGCAGCTGGGGGCCTGCGGCGCGATGGATCGCCCCGTCCACCCCGCCGCCGCCCAGCAGGGACTCGTTGGCCGCATTGACGATCGCATCCACCGCCAGGGTCGTGATGTCGCCCTGCCACACTTCGATCTTCATGCGTACCGCTCCTTCTTGATACCGGGTCCATGCAACGGGATGTCGCCAACCTGCCTGCACCGTACCGGGCAGGCAGTCTAGGCTGCGTCATCGTCGTCTCAGACCGTGCGACCCGGCAGGCACCGTCTGACATTCCCACCTTGCGGCGCGCCGGCTTCACGGCAGATGAAGCCGGTCCCTGAACGCAGACGCCCACCGCAGGGGTGGGCGTCACGGTCTTCTGGAACAACGCAGGGGTCAGGGCAGGCCGGCCAGCCAGTCGTCGTCCGAGCCTTCGTTGATGTCGGCAAACAGCGGGGTGGAGAAGTAGCGTTCGCCGGTGTCGGGCAGCATTGCCAGCAGCACGCTGCCGGGTGCGGCGCGGGCCGCGACGTCCAGCGCGCTGGCCACGGTGGCGCCCGCCGAGATGCCCACGAAGATGCCTTCCTCGGCGGCGAGCCGGCGCGAGGTCTCGATCGCGCGGGCGTCGTCGATGCTCAGCAGTTCATCGTAGACCCCGCGGTTGAGGACCTCCGGCACGAAGTCCGGGGTCCAGCCCTGGATCTTGTGCGGCTTCCACTCGGCACCGCCCAGCAGCGCCGCGCCTTCCGGTTCCGTGGCGATGATCCGCGTGTCCGGGCGCGCCACCTTGAGCACCTCGCCTACTCCGGTCAGGGTGCCGCCGGTGCCCCAGCCGGTAACGAAGTAATCCAGCCGCTTGCCGGCGAAGTCGCGCAGGATCTCGGCGGCGGTCGTATTGCGGTGGTAGGCCGGGTTGGCCGGGTTGGTGAACTGGCTGGCCAGGAACCAGCCGTGTTCCTCGGCCAGCTCGCGGGCGCGCTTGACCATGCCCGAGCCGCGCTCGGCGGCCGGGGTCAGGATCACCTTCGCCCCGTAGGCACGCATCAGCTTGCGTCGCTCGATGGAGAAGGTCTCCACCATGGTGGCCACGAACTTGTAGCCGCGCGCGGCCGCCACCATGGCCAGCGCCACGCCGGTGTTGCCGGAGGTCGCCTCCACGATGGTGTCACCCGGCTTGAGCACGCCACGGGCTTCGGCGTCCAGGATGATGGCCAGCGCCAGGCGGTCTTTCACCGAGCCGCCGGGGTTGAACGATTCGACCTTGGCATACAGGGTGACGTGGTCGGGGGCGAGGCGGTTCAGGCGCACCACCGGGGTATTGCCGATGGTGTCCAGGATCGAGTTGTACACGGCCATGGGAATGCTCCACGGGGAAATAGAAGGTGTGCCACAGACATGCTGCGGCGTCCGCCAGACCGTAGCGCTGGCATATGAGCGCGCGAAATGACCTGATTACCTTCATAAACAACATTTGGTTATAAGCTGGTGACGGCAACTGCCTTACAGTCCAGTAGCCCCTCCCTTCGCCTGTGCGCACGCCCATGACGCTGACCCAACTCCGTTACCTGGTCGCCATCGCCGACGCCGAGCTCAACATCACGTTGGCGGCCTCGCGCGTACACGCCACCCAGCCCGGACTGTCCAAGCAGCTCAAGCAGCTGGAGGATGAACTGGGGTTCCTGCTGTTCGTGCGCAAAGGCCGGAGCCTGGAGGCAGTGACGCCGGCCGGGGTGGAGGTGATCGGCCGCGCCCGTGCGGTGCTGTCCGAGGCCAACAACATCCGCACCTATGCCGCCAACCAGCGGCGTGAGAGTCAGGGCCAGCTGGTGCTGACCACCACCCACACCCAGGCGCGGTTCGTGCTGCCGCCGGCGGTGGCCCGCATCAAGCAGGCCTACCCGCAGGTCAGCGTGCACCTGCAGCAGGCCGCCGAAAGCGATGCGCTGGACCTGCTCAGCCAGGGCGACGCCGACATCGCCATCATCAGCACCGCCGGTGCCGAGCCCACGGCGGGCATCGCCATTCCGCTGTACCGCTGGCGCCGCCTGGTGCTGGTGCCGCGCGGACACGTCCTGGACCGCCCCGGCGCCGCGCCGGACCTGCAGGCGCTGGCGACCCAGCCGCTGATCAGCTACGAATCCTCCACGCGCGGCAGTTCCTCGCTGCAGCGCGCCTTCGCGGCGTCCGGGCTGACCCCCGACATCGCGCTGACCGCGCTGGATGCGGACCTGATCAAGACCTACGTGCGCACCGGCCTGGGCGTGGGGCTGCTGGCGGAGATGGCGGTCAATGCCAGCGACGAGGACCTGCGCTCCTGGCCCGCCCCGTCTCCGATCGACGAGTGCATCGCCTGGGCGGTGCTGCCGCGCGACCGGGTGCTGCGCGACTACGCGCTGGAGCTGGTGCATGTGCTGGCGCCGCAGATCGACACGCGCGACTTGCGCCGGGTGATCGACGGCAACCAGGAGGCCAACTGGCCGTTGCCGCCGACGTGGGAATCGCTTACCCAAACGATCACGGTGTAGGTGGGGAGCCCATTACCGCGTGGTTGGCTTCGGTTGGGCTAAACGTCGGTGGGAGAGTGACCGCCGACGTTTTACGGGTTTTGGATGTTTGTGCCGCGCTGCGCGCGGTGTCCGGCCAACGGCCGGGGCTACGAATTCATACGGGCCCATTGGGATCCGGATAAATCAATCAAAGGCCCAGCCCTCGGTAGCGCCGGCCGTTGGCCGGCCCTCTGCGACGGTTGGTCGCACGGGGTGACCGGGACCACCCGGATACGGGGCGCTACCATGGCGGGGTGAACCGCCGTCGCCGCCCATATGCCGTCCTGCTGCAGCTCGCCTTCGTGGCGACGTTGCTGATGGCGCTGGCGCCGCTGGTGAGCCGCTGGCAACAGGCGCACGGCGATCCGGTGATGCTCATGCCCGGTGGCATGGCCCATGTGATGCCGGTTGAGGCTGCCGGCGCCGGCATGTCGCACCACGGGATGACCCCGCACGCGATGCCGGCGCATGCCATGCCGATGCACGGTACGTCGTTGCACGAGATGTCCAGTGAGGCCGCTGCGGCAGCCCACACCGCACCCGCCGCGGCGGTCGACCCCCACGCCGGGCATGGCGAGGCCTGCGAGTACTGCATGATGGCCTCGCGACTGATGCCGTGGCTGGCGGTGCTGATCCTGTTGTTGCCGGCGCTGCCGGTGATCGCGCCGACGCTGCTGCGCGCCGTCGTTCTCCCGCGCAGCCTGCGCTGGCCCGCCCACGCCGCACGCGGCCCCCCGCTTCACGCCTGAAACCGCCCCTTCGTCTTCCTGCTGCGCGACGCCGTCATGGCGCCGCGCGCCTGTGCGTTTTCCGGAGTTCCACCATGAAGCTTTCCTCCCGCAGCGCGGGCGCAATGACGCGCCTGTCTGTTTCCCTCTCGCTCGCGCTGGCGGCGCTGCCGCTGCAGGCCGCCGAGCGCGACGATGCCCGCACCCTCGACACCCTGGTGGTGACCGCCAGCGCGCCGTCGTCACCGCTGCACTGGGTGACCGACCCGCGCCTGCCGCGCCAGCCCGTGCCGGCCAGCGACGGTGCCGATTACCTCAAGACCGTGCCCGGCTTCGCCGCCATCCGCAATGGCGGCACCAACGGCGACCCGGTGCTGCGCGGCATGTTCGGTTCGCGCCTGAACATCGTCAGCAACGAAGGCAACCTCATCGGCGCCTGCCCCTCGCGGATGGACAATCCGCTGTCCTACATCGCGCCGGAAACGTTCGACCGGCTGACCATCATCAAGGGCCCGCAGAGCGTGCGCTGGGGCGCCGGCGCATCGGCCGGCACGGTGCGCTTCGAACGCGATACGCCGCGCTTCGACGCACCGGGGATCGATGTGGACGCCAGCGCGCTGGTCGGCTCGCGCAACCGCAACGACCAGGTGCTGGACCTCACCGCCGGCGCATCGCAGGGCTATGTGCGGGTCAACGGCAACCGTTCCGAAGCCGACGACTACAAGGACGGCAACGGCGACGTGGTGCCGTCGAAGTGGCGCAAGTGGAACAGTGATGTGGCCGTCGGCTGGACGCCCGATGCCGATACAGTGCTGGAGCTGTCGGCCGGTACTGGCGATGCGATCGCGCGGTATGCCGGGCGCGGCATGGACGGCGCGGCGTTCAAGCGCACCAGCTACGCGGCACGCTTCGAGCGCGACAACCTGCCCGGTGCGTGGGACAAGCTGCAGGCCAACGTGTTCTACAACGACGCCGACCACGTGATGGACAACTACACGCTGCGCACGCCGAACCCGGACAGCAGCATGCCCATGCCGATGGCGGCGAACGTGGACCGCCGCACGACCGGCGGCCGCATTGCCTCGGAATGGCGCTGGCAGGACATCGCCCTCGTGGCCGGCGTGGACGCGCTGGACAGCCGCCACCGCAGTCGCAACGGCATGGGCCGCAACACCTACCGGCAGACACCCTGGTCGACCGATGCACGGCAGAAAAACCAGGGTGTGTTCACCGAAATCACGCTGGGCGAAGGCACGCCGCAGCGCTGGGTGGGCGGGCTGCGCATCGACCGCGCCGAGGTGACCGATGAGCGCGCGACCACCGGCATGATGGCGATGCCCAACCCCACGGCAGGGCAGCGCCGCCGCGAAGACCTGGGCAGTGGCTTCCTGCGGTTCGAACGCGATGTCAGCAGCGCGCTGACCACGTATGCCGGCGTCGGCCACAGCGAGCGCATGCCGGACTACTGGGAGCTGTTCTCCCCGACGCTGGGTCCGGCCGGCAGCGTCAACGCCTTCAGTGCGGTGCAGCCGGAGAAGACCACCCAACTTGATATCGGCCTGCAGTACCGCGATGCACGGGTGAATGCATGGGTGTCGGCGTATGCCGGGCGCATTCAGGACTACATCCTGTTCACCTACCGCGACGGCGGCATGATGGGCAGCACCACGCAGGCGACCAATGTCGATGCGCGCATTGCCGGCGCCGAGGCGGGTGCGGAGTTCGCGCTGGGCGAGGGCTGGAAGCTGGGTGGCACGCTGGCCTATGCCTGGGGCGAGAACCGCAGCGACGGCGGCGCGCTGCCGCAGATGCCGCCGCTGGAAGCACGGCTGAGCGGCGGCTGGGAAGGCGCGCGCTGGAGCGCGGGCGTGCTCGCCCGTGCGGTGACCCGCCAGAACCGGGTAGCGCCCGGGCAGGGCAACGTGGTCGCCCGCGACCTGGGGCCAAGCGCCGGGTTCGCCACGCTGGCGCTCAATGCAGGCTATCGGATCAGCGGTGCGCTGCAGCTCAGCGCAGGCATCGACAACCTGTTCGACCGCGCCTACAGCGAGCATCTCAACCTGGCCGGTAGTGCCGATTTCGGCTTCCCGGCCGATCCGGTGCGCATCAACGAACCCGGTCGCACCGCATGGATGAAGGTGAATTACCGCTACTAAAGGTGTGCCTGGCCGCTCTTCTTTCCGCCCACGACCATCGATGGGGGAGGCCGGCGGGTAGCCACCGTAGGGACTGTCGAAAACATGGATGTTTTCGACAAGCCCCCAAGGACGGGTTTACGGCGTGTCCCGTAGGGGGCTGCCCGTCGGCCTCCCGGCACGTAACAACGGAAATGCAGGCTTTTCGCCGTTGCACCCCAGTCCCCGAGACGCAATCCGACATGCGCTGACACATGCCGTTACATGCCGCGCAGCCCCCAGCACGAAAGGGGTTGCGCCTGTCACCCGGCGATGTGAAGGGGCCGGTAAACGCTTGGCACATATGCCTGACGCAGGCGGTGGCTACACTTGCCGGTCGTGGAACATCAAGGGCTGTACTTCATGTCGGGACGCATCACCGCACGCATCATTGCCGGCCTCGGCCTGGCCATCCTGGCCGGGTGTGGCGGCAAGCAGGAAGCCGGCCGTCGGCAGGCCGACGTCGTGCCGGTGACCACCCAGGTGGTTCAGACCTCCGCATGGAGCGACACCCTGCAGGCGCTCGGCACGGCCAAGGCGCGTGAGTCGGTCACGATCACCGCCAAGGTCAGCGAGATCATCGAGACCGTGCACTTCGAAAGCGGCCAGCAGGTGTCGGCCGGCACGCCGCTGGTCACGCTGCGCGGCCAGGCCCAGGAGGCCGCCCTGCTGCAGGCCCAGGCCACCTTCGCCGAGGCCGACCAGCTCTACAAGCGCCAGCGTGAACTGGCCGCCCAGCAGCTCGTTGCCAGCGCGACGCTGGACACCCAGCGCGCCATCCGCGATGCCGCCGACGCCCGCGTGCGCGAAATGCAGTCGGACATCGGCGACCGCCGGGTCCGCGCGCCGTTCGCCGGGGTGCTCGGCATCCGCCAGGTCAGCGAAGGATCGCTGGTCACGCCGACCACCGTCATCGCCACCCTCGACGACATCGAGCGCATGCACGTCGACTTCCAGGTGCCCGAGGCGGAACTGGCCTCGTTGTCCAAGGGTGACAAGGTCAGCGCCACCAGCGTGGCTTACCCGGGCCGTACCTTCGAGGGCGAGGTGGCCACCATCGACACCCGTGTCGATCCGGGCACCCGCGCCGTGACCGTGCGCGCCGACTTCATCAACGCCGACCATGCGCTGCGCCCGGGCATGCTGCTCGACGTGCGCATGTTCCGCCCCGAGCGCCAGGCCGTGGTGATTCCCGAAATCGCCGTGGTCCAGGTGGGGCGCGACTCGTACGTGTTCCGCGTCAAGCCCGACCACACCGTGGAGCGCCTCGACGTGGTCAGCGGCGCGCGCCGTTCGGGCGTCGTCGAAATCCGCGAAGGGCTCAAGGCCGGCGAACGCATCGTCGTCGACGGCACCGGCAAGCTGCGCCCCGGCCTGAAGGTCAATGACAGCGCCGCGCCGGCAGCCACCCCGTCGGCCCCTGGGCCTGCCACGTCTCCTGCGGCCAGCCCGGTCGACGCACCGGCTGAAAAAGCCACTGCACCGGCGCCTGCAGGCACCACCCGCGCCCCGACCGGCGCGACCGCCGCCGTGGCCCCGAGCGGCACCGCCGGATGAAGCTCTCCAACATCTCCATCCAGCGGCCGGTGTTCGCCGTGGTGATGAGCCTGCTGCTGGTCGTGCTGGGCATCATGTCGTTCACCCGCCTGACCCTGCGCGAGCTGCCGGCGATCGACCCGCCGATCGTCTCGGTGTCGGTCGACTACACCGGCGCGTCGGCGGCCGTCATCGAAAGCCGCATCACCCAGGTGCTGGAAGACGCCCTGGCCGGCATCGAAGGCATCGACACCATCAACGCGCGCAGCTCCAACGGCCGCGCCCAGGTCAGCATCGAATTCACCTCCAACCGCGACATCGAAGCCGCCGCCAACGATGTCCGCGACGCCGTCAGCCGCGTGGCCGACCGCATGCCGGAAGAGGCGCGGCCGCCGGAAATCGCCAAGGTCGAGAGCGACGCCGACCCGATCATCTGGTTCAACATGACCTCCTCCAGCATGGACACGCTGGAGCTGAGCGACTACGCCGACCGCTACGTGGTCGACCGGTTCTCCAGCCTCGATGGCGTGGCCCAGGTCCGCATCGGCGGCCGCCAGCGCTACGCCATGCGCATCTGGCTGGACCGCGACCAGCTGGCCGCGCGCGGCCTCACCGTGGGCGATGTCGAAACCGCGCTGCGCAACGAGAACGTCGAACTGCCGGCCGGCCGCATCGAATCGGCCGACCGCGACTTCACCCTGCGCGTGGAGCGCAACTACGTGAAGCCGGAAGACTTCGCGACCATCCCGCTGGGCAAGGGCGCCGACGGCTACGTCGTGCGCATGGGCGACGTGGCGAAGATCGAGCTGGCCTCTTCCGAGCGCCGCGCGTACTACCGCAGCAACGGTGAGCCGGGCATCGGCCTGGGCATCGTCAAGACCTCCACCGCCAACTCGCTGGACGTCGCCCGCGTCGCGCGCGCCGAGGCCGAGCGGGTAGGGCAGACCCTGCCCGAAGGCACCCACATCTTCGTGGCCTTCGACAACACCACCTTCATCGAAGCGGCGGTGGACCGCGTCTACGCCACGCTGGTGGAAGCCATGCTTCTGGTGCTGGTGGTGATCTGGCTGTTCCTGGGCAGCTTCCGCGCCGCGCTGATTCCGGCCGTGACCGTGCCTGTGTGCCTGGTCGCCGCGTTCATCGCGCTGTATGCCTTCGGCTTCTCCATCAACCTGCTCACCCTGCTGGCGCTGGTGCTGTGTATCGGCCTGGTGGTGGACGATGCCATCGTGGTGGTCGAAAACGTGCAGCGCCGCATCGACCTGGGCGAGCCGCCGCTGGTCGCCTCCAAGCGGGGTACCGCGCAGGTCGCCTTCGCGGTCATCGCCACCACCGCGGTGCTGGTCGCGGTGTTCCTGCCGGTCGGCTTCCTGGAAGGCAACACCGGCCGCCTGTTCCGCGAACTGGCCGTGGCGCTGGCCGCGGCCGTGGCGCTGTCGGCGTTTGTGTCGCTGACGCTCACCCCGATGATGGCCTCCAAGCTGCTCAAGCCGCACACCGGCCAGCCGCCGAAGGGCCTGCACGGGCTGATCAACCGCAATCTGGATCGCGTCTCGGCCGCGTACGGGCGCGTGCTCGACAAGCACGTGGGCAAGACCTGGATCTACGCGGTGGTGATGCTGCTGTCGCTGGCCGCCAGCGCGCTGCTGCTCAAGGTGCTGCCCTCCGAACTGGCCCCGGCCGAAGACCGTGGTTCGTTCCAGATCATGATCGACGGCCCCGAAGGCGCCGGCTACGACTACACCGTGGGCCAGGTGCAGCAGGTGGAGAAGATCGTGGCCGGCTACGTCGGCGACGACAAGCCGATCGTGCGCGCCAACCCGCGCGTGCCCGGTGGCTTCGGCGCAAGCGAAGAAATGCACACCGGCCGCATCAGCGTGTTCCTGCAGCCGTGGCGCGAACGCACCACCGCCACCCCCGAAGTGGCCGCCGAACTGCAGAAGGATCTGGATGGCATCCGTGGCGTGCGCGTGCGCACGCAGGTCGGTGGCGGCCTGGTGCGCAGCCAGGGGCAGCCGTTCCAGATCGTGCTGGGCGGCCCTGAGTACGCCGAGATCGCGCAGTGGCGCGACCGCATGCTGGCGCGCATGGCCGACAACCCCGGCCTGGTCGGTCCCGATTCGGACTACAAGGAAACCCGGCCGCAGATGCGGGTGAACATCGACCGCCAGCGTGCGGCCGACCTGGGCGTGTCGGTCACCGCGATTGGCTCCGCACTGGAAACCATGATGGGCTCGCGCCGCGTCACCACCTTCGTCGACAACGGCGAGGAGTACGACGTGCTGGTGCAGGCCGGTCGTGAAGGCCGCGCCACGCCGGACGACCTCGCCGCCATCCGCGTGCGCGCCACCAACGGCGAACTGGTGCCGCTGTCCAACCTGGTCACGCTCAGCGAAGTGGCCGAGGCCGGCAACCTCAACCGCTTCAACCGCCTGCGCTCGATCACCATCAGCGCCGGCCTGGCGCCGGGCTACCCGTTGGGCGAGGCCATCGCCTGGGCCCAGCAGACCGCGCGCGAGGAACTGCCGCAGCACGCGCAGATCGACTGGAAGGGCGAATCGCGCGAATACCAGAACGCCGGCAGCGCCGTGCTGCTCACCTTCGCCATGGCCCTGCTGGTGGTGTACCTGGTGCTGGCCGCGCAGTTCGAGAGCTTCATCCATCCGCTGGTGATCATGCTCACCGTGCCGCTGGGCGTGCTCGGCGCGCTGCTGGGCCTGTACGTCAGCGGGGGGACCATCAACCTGTTCAGCCAGATCGGCATCGTCATGCTGGTCGGCCTGGCGGCGAAGAACGGCATCCTGATCGTCGAATTCGCCAACCAGCTGCGCGATGAGGGGCGTGACGTGCACCGCGCCATCGTCGAATCGGCGATGGTGCGCCTGCGCCCGATCCTGATGACGTCCATCGCCACCGTGGTCGGCGCGATCCCGCTGGTGGTCGCCGGCGGCCCCGGCTCGGCCAGCCGCGGCACCATCGGCATCGTGGTGATCTTCGGCGTCACCGTGTCCACCTTCCTGTCGCTGTTCGTGGTGCCGGCGTTCTATGCGCTGCTGGCACCGTATACGCGCTCGCCCGAAGCCGTGGCGCGTGAGCTGGAGAAGCAGGAAGCGGAATCCCCGTCGGTTGGTGGGCATGCCTGACCGGCAGCCCCGGCTGGAAGGCGACGGATTCGTGCTGCGCCCCTGGCGCAGCGACGATCTGGAGGCGCTGCTGCGGCATGCCAACGACGCGGCGGTCTCGCGCGGCCTGGGCGACCGCTTCCCGTTCCCGTATACGCGTGAAGACGGCGAGGCCTTCCTCGGCGGCCGCATCCTGGCCCCGGGCACGCTCAGCCTGGCCATCGAGATCGACGGTGCCGCCTGCGGCAGCATCGGGGCACGGCCAGGCGTGGCCGAGCGCGGGCACACGGCCGAACTGGGCTATTGGCTGGGCCAGGCGTACTGGGGGCAGGGCTGGATGACCCGCGTGGTGGCGCTGTTCGCGCCGTGGGCCATGGACGAACTGCGCCTGTTCAGGCTGCAGGCCGAGGTGCTGTCATTCAACGAAGGCTCGGCCAAGGTGCTGCTGGGCAACGGCTTCCAGGAAGAGGGCACCGCGCGTGCCGCCGTCTTCAAGCGTGGGGAGCTGCATGACCTGCGGCGCTTCGCCCGCGTGCGCGACCGGCTGCTCTGAGGGCTGGCCTCGTCCCGACCAACGGTCGGGGCGCGACGGTCGGCTCGATACATCGGCCCTATCGGGCTGGCGCTCGATGGTGGAGAATCGATCCCGTCCCTTCCAGCCGACGGGACGTCCTTCATTTTCCGCCGACTGGAGAGAGCGCGTGGAAGCAGTAGTTGATTTCATCAATGGCATCATCTGGAGCAAGGCACTGATCTTCCTGTGCCTGGCCGCCGGCCTTTACTTCAGTTTCCGCACGCGCTTCATGCAGTTGCGGGGCTTCTTCGAGATGTGCCGCCTCACCGTACAGGGCGAAAAGTCCGACGCCGGCGTGTCCTCCTTCCAGGCGCTGGCCATGTCCATGGCCGGGCGCATGGGTATCGGCAACATCGCCGGTGTCGCCACCGCCATCGCCTTCGGCGGTCCCGGCGCGATCTTCTGGATGTGGGTGATGGGCTTCCTCGGCGCATCGACCTCCTACATCGAGTGCACCCTGGCGCAGATCTACAAGACCAAGGATGCCGAAGGCCGCTATCGCGGTGGCCCGGCGTACTACATCGAAAAGGCGATGGGCCTGAAGTGGTACGCGATGGCCTTCGCCATGGCCACGATCATTGCCGCCGGGTTCCTGATGCCGGGCGTGCAGGCCAACGCCATCGCCGACAGCATCATCAACGCCTGCCGGGGCGGCGCCCTGTGCGGTCCGCTGGATGGCCAGTTCATGGGCATGGAATCGGTCCTGGCGCTCAAGCTGGGCATCGGCATCGTGGTCGCCCTGCTGCTGGGCGTGGTGATCTTCGGCGGCGTCAAGCGCATCGCCAATTTCGCCGAAGTGGTGGTGCCGTTCATGGCCGCCGGCTTCATCCTGATGGCCATCACCATCATGATCCTCAACTATGAACGCGTGCCGGACATGTTCCGCACCGTGTTCAGCAGCGCCTTCGGTGCACACGCGGCGTTCGGCGCGATGATGGGCCTGGCCGTGGAGTGGGGCGTCAAGCGCGGCATCTATGCCAACGAGGCGGGGCAGGGTACCGGTCCGCACGCCGCCGCCGCGTCGGAAGTCTCGCACCCGGCCAAGCAGGGCTACGTGCAGGCGTTCGCGGTCTATTTCGACACCATGATGGTGTGCACCTCCACGGCCTTCCTGATCCTGGCCGCCGGTACCTACAACGTGTACTCGCCGGTGGCAGGCGCCGAGCCGGTGTTCGCCGGCCTGGCCGGCGTGGCCGAAGGCGCGGGCTACGCGCAGGCCGCAGTGGAAACCGTGCTGCCGGGCTGGGGCTCGGGCTTCGTGGCCATGGCGATCTTCTTCTTCGCCTTCACCACCATCATGGCCTATTACTACATGGCCGAAACCAACCTCACGTACATCAACCACAACCGCAAGCGCCCGCTGACCGTGCTGGCCCTGCGTGTCGGCATCATCGCCATGGTAGTGTTCGGTGCCGTCCACAACGCGAAGCTGGCGTGGGCGCTGGGCGACATCGGCGTGGGCCTGATGGCCTGGTTGAACATCATCGCCATCCTGATCGTGCAGAAGCCGGCCCTGGCGGCCCTGCGCGATTACGAACGTCAGAAGAAGCTCGGCCTGGATCCGACCTTCGACCCCGATGCCCTGGGCATCAAGAACGCCGATTTCTGGCGACACCGCAAGCTGGAGCAGTCCCGTAGTGAATGATCCCTGGAAGAACGCCCGCCGCCCGTCCGCGCGACCGCCGCGGGCCACCCCGCTGCCGCCGCGCGAAGGCGGCACCCCGCCCCCGCCCGGGCGAGGCAACGACGAGCTGCGCCTGTACGGCTGGAATGCCGTGCAGTCGCTGTTCGAGCGCCGCCCGCAGGCCCTGCGCAAGCTGTACCTGGCGGAAGAACTCATCCCGCGCCTGCAGCCGCTGCTGAAGTGGTGCGTGGCCAACCGCGTGGGCTACCGCGTGGTGGAGGAGGGCGACCTCAACAAGCTGGCCGCCACCACCCACCACGAAGGCGTGGTGGCCGACGTGCTGCGTGCGCCGATGATCGCGCTGGACGACTGGCTGGCCGCGTTGCCGGCCGACAAGCCGGCGCTGGCGCTGTGGCTGGACGGCGTGGGCAACCCGCACAACTTCGGCGCCATCCTGCGCTCGGCGGCGCATTTCGGCGTGGCCGGTCTGCTGCTGCCGCCCGATTCCACCCTGGCCCTGTCCGGCGCCGCCGCGCGCGTGGCCGAAGGTGGCGCCGAGGCGGTGCCGCTGGTGCGCCTGCCGGCACTGCCGCAGGCCATGCAGGCGCTGCGTGACGCTGGCTTCGGCCTGGCCGCAACGCTGGTGGAAGGTGGCGCGGATCTGTTCAAGAGCATGTTGCCGGCGCGGCTGGTGTACGTGATGGGCGCCGAAGGCGAAGGCATGGATCGCGCGCTCGCGCAGACCTGCGATCTGCAGGTGTCCATTCCCGGCACCGGTGCGGTGGAAAGCCTCAACGTGGCGTCGGCAACGGCGGTGTTGTTGTCGCATTGGTACGCACAGCGGTAGACAACGACCGTGGGTCGTTGTGCGCTTGATCGGGGTGACGCATGCGCGCGCTGCCCTACGTGATGTGATCGACTTCTCCAATGGAGTGGTGCTTACAGTCGATTCGGATTTTTCGCATAGTGCGTAGCCTTAGCGCTGCGTCACAGTGCAAAGCGGCGCTGTACTGTGTAGGTGAGGAGAGACACCCACCCAGTGCGGCGCCGTTGTCCGGATCACGGTCAGTCCGTGTCGCTCACCGCGTGGGGTGTGATGAATCCCGGTAGCCCGGCCATTGATGGCCGGGCTTTTTTTTTGCAGCGCTCACGACGATTGAAACAACTCCGAGGTGGCTGGACGTCCTGTCTCGCCGCGACAACTCTTGGCGTGATGCGCTCATATGTGGGTGCCTCCGTGCACAGATTCGAATAGTCGCGGGATTTACCGATTTTTCCTTGGGTGCTTCGTGTGCAGATTTGCCCCTGCGGCGGGCTGGTCTGCCGCATCACTACTGCCACCAAGGAAGCTATCCATGACACCCCATGCGCCGCGTTCCCCACGCCTGATTTCTTTCGCCCTGCTCGTCGGCCTGTGCGCGCCAGCCCTTGCCGGCGCCGCCGAGCACAGCCTGGACGGTGTCAACTTCACCGGTCCGCTGATTACCCCGAACCCGGCCGGCATGCCCAAGGGCAACGCCTATGTCGAGCCGTATCTGATCCGCGTCGACAGCGACAGCTACTACGACGGTGATGGGCGCCGCCACGACAGCGGCGAACGCAGCAGTGCCTGGGTCACCGTGCTGCCGATCGCGTACGGGCTGGGCCAGCACGTCACCGCCCAGATCAACCTCAGCGCCGCGCGCGCCGAAACCGGTACCGAGCGCAGCCGCGGGTTCCGCGCCGGCGATACCACCGCGCAGGTGCAGTACCTGCTGCAGGCGCCCAACGAAGACGGCACGCGCCCGGCGATTGCGGTGTCGCTGAGCCAGCGCTATGCCACCGGCAGCTATGACCGTATCGACGGCAATCCGCTCAACGCGCAGGGCGACGGCGTGCAGCGCACCACCTTCGGGTTCGGCATGCAGCAGGTGGTGTGGCTGCCCAATGGGCGCCCGCTGCGCTGGCGGGGCCAGCTCAGTGCCAGCCCGGCGCCGGCGCGCGTGGCGCTCAACGACTCCAGCGTGTACGGCACCCCGCACGGGTTCCGCGGCAACATCGCGCCCGGTTCGCTGCTGGGTATTTCCGCCGCGGCCGAATACAGCTTCAATTCGCGCTGGGTCGGCGTGTTTGAATTCGCCGCCAGCCGGCAGAGTGACCGCCAGCTCAGCGGCTACGCCCCCGGCGAAGACGGCGCGGCGCAACGCATCGACCTGCGCCTGCCGGGCAGCCGCAACCTCACGCTCGCGCCGGCCGTGCAGTACCACTTCAGCCCGAACGTGGGCCTGATTGCGGGCGTCGAATTCACCGTGGCCGGCCGCAACACCGGCAGCTACATCAATCCCCAGGTCGCCTTGGGGATGTTCTTCTGATGCGGGCAAGGAGCGGATCATGAACCTCGAAGAGATCGTCGCCCGCATCGTGGGCATCGTGTGGAGCCCCATGCTGGTCACCCTGTGCCTGGTGGCCGGCCTGTACTTCAGCGTACGCACCCGCTTCATCCAACTGCGGGGATTGCCGGACATGCTCAAGCTCATGTTCCAGGGCCGCAGTTCCGCCTCCGGGGTGTCTTCGTTCCAGGCACTGAGCATGTCGCTGTCCAGCCGTGTGGGCGTGGGCAACATCGCGGGTGTGGCGATCGCCATCGCCTACGGCGGCCCCGGTGCGATCTTCTGGATGTGGATCGTCGCTTTCCTCGGGGCGTCCAGCGCCTTCGTCGAATCCACGCTCGCGCAGATCTACAAAGAGCGCGACAGCACCGGCATGTATCGCGGTGGTCCGGCCTATTACATCGAAAAGGGTCTGGGGCAGCGCTGGTATGCCGTGGTGTTCGCGCTGAGCACCGTGGTCGGGTGTGGCTTGATGCTGCCGGGCACCCAATCCAACGCCATCGTCAGTGCGCTCGACGAGGCCTGGGCCGTTCCCGGCTGGCTCAGCGCTGCCGCCATCGGCATGGTGGTGGCACTGGTGATCTTCGGCGGCGTGCGTCGCATCGCACAGGTCGCGCAGGTGATCGTGCCGTTCATGGCATTGGCCTACCTGCTGGTGGCAGGCCTGGTGATGGCGCTCAACCTGGACGCCGTGCCGGAAATGCTTGCCCTCATCATGCGCAGTGCATTCGGGCAGGACGCCGCGTTCGGCGCCATGATCGGCACCGCGATCCAGTGGGGCGTGCGGCGTGGCGTGATGTCCAACGAAGCCGGGCAGGGCACGGGTGCACATCCGGCGGCGGCGGCAGAGGTCTCGCACCCGGTCAAGCAGGGGTTGGTGCAGGCGTGTTCGGTCTACATCGACACCATGGTGGTGTGCAGCGCTACCGCCTTCCTGATCCTGTCCACCGGCACGTACAACGTGTATGACCCCTCCGCGCCCTCGCAGTGGCTGGTGGCGAACGTACCGGCGCTGGAAGCAGGCCCGGCCTTCGTGCAGCACGCGGTGGAATCGGTGCTGCCGGGGTTCGGCAAGTCCTTCATCGCCCTGGCGATCCTGCCGTTCGCGTTCACCACTATTTTGGCGCTGTACTACACCGCCGAAACCAACGTGGTGTACCTCGGCCGCAACCGCCCCTCGCGGCTGGCGATGACGCTGTTCCGGCTGGGCTTCATCGGGGCGTTGCTGTATTCGGCGTTGAACACCGCCACCGTGGCCTGGTCGCTGGGCGACATCGGCGTAGGGCTGATGAGCTGGCTCAACATCGTCGCGTTGCTGCTGCTGCAGAAGCCGGCGTTGGCGGCATTGCGCGACTATGAGAAGAGCCGGCGGGCGGGCAGGGACCCGGTGTACCGCCCCGAGCCGCAACAGCGCCCGAGCACCTGCGTGTGGACGGGAGCCGTCCCGGCAACCGACCAGAGGTAGAGCCGTCTGTTAGACGGCTGCTCCTGAGTGACAGCGCTTCGCGCTGTCACTCGTTGGGCGGCGTGGTGGCCTTCGCTTCACTGCCGAAGTTGCCATCCGCTTCCGCCGCCAGGTAGGCAAACACCGCATACGCGGCCACGTTCTGCGCCAATGCCGCCGGGTCGATCTTGTCCAGCGTGTCGTCGGCGGTGTGGTGCAGGTTGAAGTAGTCGGTCCCGTCCTGCGCCAGCCACGCCCACGCGCCACCCTTGGCGGCCAGCGGACCCACGTCCGGGCCCGGGCCGCCCTTGTCGGCGACGTACTCGATGCCCAGCGGCTTCAGCACCTCGGCAATCTGCCGGGTCGCCTCGCGCGAATGCTCCGGGTTCGGCGAGCCGGTGTTGAACGCATAGATGCGGCCGGCACCGAAATCGCTCTCGGCCGCCAACTGGTGCAGCACAACGTCCTTGGCATGCGCCTCGGCGTACGCCTTGCCGCCGTATAGGCCCTGCTCTTCGTTGGCGAACGCCACCACGCGGATGGTGCGCTTCGGTGCCTGCTTGAGCTCGCCGATCAGATGCCCGGCAGCCATCGTGAGCGCCACGCCGGCGCCATCGTCGATCGCGCCGGTGCCCAGATCCCAGGAATCGAGATGACCGCCGATCACCACCACTTCCTTGGGCAGGCTGCGCCCGGTGATTTCACCGATCACGTTGTACGAGGTGGCCGTGCCATCCCAGCCGCAATCGAGGCTCAGCTTGATCGTGGTCGGGCCCAGGGCAACCAGCCGCGCCAGCTGGTTCGCATCCGGCACCGACAGCGCCGCCGACGGCACCGGCGTCAGGCCATCATCGAAACGGGTGATGCCGGTATGCGGCACGCGGTGCGAATCGGTACCGGCCGAACGCATCACGAAGCCCACCGCGCCCTTGCGGATCGCCTCGGACGGGCCCTTGCTGCGCACCGCGCCGCCCTTGCCGTAGTCGCGGCCATCGCGGTAGGCGGTCATCTGGTAATCGACGAAGGCGATCTTGCCCTTCAGTGAACCTTCGGGTGCGGCCTGCAGCGCGGCCAGGTCGGCGAAGCGCACCACCTCGGCCTCCACCGTGCCGCCCGGGCTGCCGCCCAGCGCGGTGATCGCCAGCGGCTGGGCGTGCTTGCCCACCACATGCGCCTGTTCACTGCGGCGTTCCCACTTCGGGAAGGTCACCGGTTCCTTCCACACCTTGTCGAAGCCCAGCGCCTTGAACTTGGCTTCGGCCCAGGCCACCGCACGGGCATCGGCTTCGCCGCCGGCGATGCGCGGCCCGATCTCGGTCGTCAGCGATTCCACCACCTTCCAGCCGGTGTCGTCCTTCAGGGCCTGCTCGCGCAGTTCGGCGGCGGTGGCCAACGACTTCGGCGGCAGGGTAGTGGTGCCCGTCGCGGCGAAGGCCGGCGCGGCCAGCAGGGCGAGGGAAGATGCGATGGCAAGGACGCGGCGACGCATGGGACGGACTCCGGGGAACAGGGCTCAAGCCCCCGAGCTTAGCAGCCTGCCCGCGCCGCACATGGGCGGGAGGTCATGGTTGGGCAGACGCTGTTTTCCAAATGCGCGCGGGCATCGCGCGCCTTTCGGTAGGTGACGACCGCTGGTCGTCACACCGTGGGCGTGCCTACCAACGGTAGGCACCTACCCGGTCCTTGCCGTGCCGTGCCGGCACGACGCATTACTTCTTCAGGTTGTCGCGGATCTCGCGCAGCAGCAGCACTTCTTCGGCCGGTGCGGCCGGTGCCGCTTCCTTCTTGCGCGCCAGCTTGTTGATCACCTTGACGACCATGAAGATCGCGAAGGCCACGATGATGAACTGCACCAGGGTGTTCAGGAAATCGCCGTAGCCGATCACCACCGCTGGAATCTCCTGCCCGTCCGGCCCGAGCCGCGCGGGGGCCAGCGTCCACACCAGCTCGGAGAAATCGACTCGACCGATCAGCCAACCCAGCGGCGGCATGATGATCTTGTCCACCAGCGCAGTGACGATCTTGCCGAACGCAGCACCGATGACGACACCGACCGCCAGGTCGATGACGTTGCCACGCATGGCAAATTCCTTGAACTCAGTCAGCATTCCCATCCGGTTCTCCTGTTTCGGGGTAGCAAAGGACGCCGCAGCCTAACCCAGCCAATGTCATCCAGCGATGATGCCGTGCCGTTCGGCCACGTTTTCCAGGCGCGCGCTGAAACGATCGCCGGGCTTCAATGCGGCCACGCCGGCGGGCGTGCCCATGAACACCAGGTCGCCGGCGCGCAGCGCCCAGAGCTTGGACAATTCATGCAGGATTTCCGGCACGTTCCAGATCATCTGGTCGAGCAGGGACTGCTGGCGCACTTCGCCGTTGATTTCCAGCGACAGGTTCAATGCGGCGAGGTCACCCACTTCGCCCGCCGGCACCAGTTCGCTGACCGGGGCGGACTGATCGAAGCCCTTGGCCGGGTCCCACGGATGCCCCTTGGCCTTCGCGGCGGCCTGCAGGTCGCGGCGGGTCAGGTCCAGGCCGACGCCGTAGCCGAACACCAGCGCCTCGGCCTGCTCGACCGGCAGTTCACCGGCGGGTGCGTCGCGACCGATCGCGACCACCAGTTCCACCTCATGGTGCAGGTCGTGCGTGGCCAGCGGGTAGGGGATCACATCGTCGTGGCCGACCACGATCGCATCGGCCGGCTTGCTGAAGAACATCGGGCGGCCGCGGTCATCGGCGGCGGGAACCGCAGCCCCCATTTCCTTGGCGTGGTCGGCGAAATTACGGCCGACACAGTAGATGCGCCGCACCGGAAACGTGCCGCCGCCCGCAACCGGAATGCGGGGCTGTTCGGGCGTGGGGATTACATCGGTCATGCGCGCGTCCTGTAGCTGACAAGGTTCACGCGCAGTGTAGCGCTGCGGTAGTGCCGACTGTAGTGCCGACTGTTAGTCGGCAAACGCGGCAAACCCGGCAAACCCAACAATGATCAACGCGACAACGGCAGCGCCGGCTTGCGCACCACGCGGTACTCGCCTTCCACCACCTGCGGGTCGGCCGCGCGGCCGGCCTGCTTGCGCTGCGCAAGCAGCTTCCACGCCACGCCGGCGATGATCATCGCGGCGCCCACGAACACGCCGACGAACACCAATGCCGCCAGGATCGCCAAGCCGAGCAGACCCACCGCCACGCGCACGAGCGGGTGGCGCGGCTTGCGCGGCGCGAACAGGGTGCGGAACTGGTTGAACTGGAAGCGGTTGTACATGGCGGTTCTTTGGCTGAAGTCAGCGAGATGTCAGTATCCCGACTGGTTTCTGTCATTGAGTGAAAAACTCGTTAAGCGCGTTTTGCGTTCATTTTAAATCAATGACTTGCATTCATCCTGGAGCCAGTCAGATGACGGCATGCGACACTATGCCCCCGTGTTGAAGTGTCGTTCCCATGTCCGTTTCCGAAGCCACCACATCCCCCCTGATCGCCCTGGAGCGCATTGCTGACGGGGGTTTTGCCGAGGTGGAGGCGGGCATCGACGGCGATTTCGAATCGCTGGTGCTGTACCGCGACGGCGACGCTGTACGCGGCTGGCTGAACATCTGCCCGCACGCCGGGCGCCGCCTGGACTGGGCCCCGGGGCAGTTCCTCAAGAGCAAGGCTGGCGATCTGGTCTGCGCCGCGCACGGCGCGTCGTTCTCACTCCAGGATGGCGCCTGCGTGGCCGGCCCGTGCAAGGGCGACCGCCTGCGCGCAGTGCCGCTCGAGGTCCGCGACGGCCAGGTGTTCCTGGCCTGACGCAATACCGACCAACGGTCGGCTTTCCCACCGGTAGGTACCGACCGTTGGTCGGTACGCCGGTCAGAACATCAGGTTGATCATCAGCACCACCACAATGGTGTAGATCAACGACAACGGCGCACCCACCCGCCACAACTCGCCGGCTGTGTAATTGGCCGGCCCGGTGATCATCGAAATCACCGGGTTCGATGCCGTCATCAGATTGTTCGACGCCGACAGCGCCACGATCAGCGCGAACGCCGTCGGGCTGCCGCCTGCCGCGAGCGCCAGGTTGACCGCGATGGGCACCATCACAATGGTCGCGCCCACGTGGCTGATCACCAGCGAGAACACCGTGGTGAGCAGTGCCAATGCGATCTCCAGCACCCACACCGGAATGCCGGTGGGCAGGCGGTCGATGGTGTGGCCGGCCACCCAGGCCGCCGCGCCGCTGCTGTCCATCGCCCAGCCGAGCGGAATCAGCCCGGCCATCATGAACACCGTTTTCCAGTTGATCGAGGCGTAGGCCTCGTCCATGCGCAGCACGCCGGTAAGCAGCATGCCGGCCACGCCGGTCATCAGCGTCAGCGCCACCGGCAGCCGCGAGGTGAGCGCGATCAGGATGGTGATGGCGAAGATCGACATGGCGATCTTGAACTTGTGCGGGCGCTGTTCGCCCTTGGGGTAGTCGGTGACCACCACGAAGTCGCGGCTCCTGGCGGCCTGGGCCAGGTCGGTCCAGATGCTGTGGAACACCAGCATGTCGCCGGCGCGCAGCGGCACGTTGCGCACGTCCTCGCGGATCACCTGCTTGTCGCGGTTGATCGCCAGCAGGCTGATCCCGCGCTGCTTGCGCAGGCGCAGTTCCGAGGCGCTCTTGCCGATCACTTCCGAGGTCGGCGGAATCACCGCTTCGGAGATGCCGGCGCGGCTCGGGTTGAACAGGTCGCCCAGGTGCTTCAGGCGGGAGGACATGCGCAGGAACTGGTTCTGCGCGAAGTCGGCCACCTGCTGGCGGCTGCCCATCACGCCCAGCACGCTGCCCACCCAGATGCGCATCTCGGCCGGTGGCGCCAGGCGGGTGTCGTTGCCGGTCTTGAGCGCCAGCAGCAGCGGCGCGTCGTGCACGTTCTCGGCCTCGCCCAGGGTCATGCCCACCAGCGGGCTTTCCGCGCTGACCACCAGCTCGAACACATCGCCTTCGATGCCGTAGGTCTTGGCGAAGTAGCTTTCGGTGCGCGCCGGCGTCACGCCATCGTTGGCCAGCGTTTCTTCTTCCACCAGCTTGCGGTCGCCGAAGTAGCGGAAGTACAGCAGCGAAGCGGCCAGCAGCGCCAGGCCGATCGGCAGCGGTGCGAACATGCGCAGCGGCTCGATCGTGGCCAGGCCCGAGGGCAGGTTGTTGTTGGCCGAGGCCAGCAGATCGTTCAGCAGGATCAGCGGCGAATTGCCGACCATGGTCAGCGCGCCGCCCATCACGATCGCCGCGGCGATCGGCAGCAGCAGCCGTTGCAGGGTCAGCCCGGTACGCGCCACCAGGCGCGAGGCCACCGGCAGGTACAGCGCCATCACCGAGGGGTTCTGCATGAAGGACGAGTTCAACCCGGCAATCGCCGTGGTCATCATCAACAGGCGGGTTTCAACACCATGGCCGCGCCGCAGCAGCCACGCGGCCAGCCGGTTGAGCGCGCCGGTGCGGTCCAGGCCCGCACCGAGGATGGTGGTGGCGATGATGCTCATCACCGCATTACCCGAGAAGCCGCCGAAGATTTCCTCCGGCGCGATCAGGCCGGTCACGCCCAGCACCACCAGCACCACCAGCGCCACCACGTCGGCGCGGATGCGTTCGAACAGGAACATCGCCATCGTGAAGCCGACCAGCCCCAGAACGAGCTTCATGTCGGTGGTCAGCGTCAGCGCGGTGTCCATGGGGTAACGCGGTTCCTTGGTAGGGGATCAGGTACGGTCGTACAACAGGTCCCACACCCCGTGGCCGAGTTTCTGGCCGCGGGTTTCGAAGTGCGTCTGCGGCCGCCATTCCGGCCGCTCCACCTGGCCGCGCGGACCGGCGCGGTTGCTCAGCCCGGCGGTGGCGTCCAGCACGTCCCACATCTGCTCGGCGTAGTCTTCCCAGTCGGTGGCGCAGTGCAGGCGGCCGCCGACGCGCAGCTTGCGCACCAGCAGCTCGGCAAACCCCGGCTGGATCAGGCGGCGCTTGTTGTGGCGCTTCTTGTGCCACGGATCCGGGAAGTAGATGCGCACTTCGTCCAGCGCACCGTCGGCGATTTCCTTCTCCAGCACCTCCACCGCATCGTGGTGGTACAGGCGCACGTGGTCGGCGTTGTCGTCGGCCAGTGCATTGAGCAGGCGACCCACGCCGGGGGCGTGTACTTCCAGCCCGATGTAGTCGCGGCTCGGGTCCTGCTGCGCGGCAAAGCGCAGCGCGGCACCGTTGCCGAAGCCGATTTCCAGCACCTTGCGCGCGTCGCGGCCGAACGTGGCGTCCAGGTCGCGCGGCTCACCGGTGAAGTCCAGCCCGAAGCGCGGCCAGCGGTCGTCGAACGCGCGCTGCTGGGCCGGCGTGAAGCGGCCCTGGCGGAGCACGAAGCTGCGCACTTCGCGGCGGCCTTCGGTCACGGTGAAGGGCTTGGGCGGCGCCTTGGCGCCTGCGCTGTCGAAGGGATTGGTCATCAGCCGATCAACCCGTCCACCGGCGAAGACGCACTCGCATAGCGCTTGCGCGGAATGCGCCCGGCCAGGAACGCCTCGCGCCCGGCCTGCACGGCCTTGCGCATCGCGCTGGCCATCAGCACCGGGTTGCGTGCGCCGGCGATGGCGGTGTTCATCAGCACGCCGTCGCAGCCCAGCTCCATCGCGATCGCCGCATCGGATGCGGTCCCCACGCCGGCGTCGACGATGATCGGCACCTTGGCGTTCTCGATGATTTCCAGCAGGTTGTACTTGTTCTGGATGCCCAGGCCCGAGCCGATGGGCGCGGCCAGCGGCATCACCGCCACGCAGCCGATCTCTTCCAGGCGCTTGGCCGGGATCGGGTCGTCGGAGGTGTAGACCATCACCTCGAAGCCATCCTTCACCAGCTGCTCGGCGGCCTTCAGCGTCTGCACCACGTCTGGGTACAGGGTCTTCTGGTCGCCCAGCACTTCCAGTTTGGTCAGGTTGTGGCCGTCCAGCAGCTCACGGGCCAGCCGGCAGGTGCGCACCGCGTCGTCGGCGGTGTAGCAGCCGGCGGTGTTGGGCAGCAGGGTGTAACGGTCCGGTGGCAGCACGTCGAGCAGGTTCGGCTCGCCCGGGTTCTGCCCGATGTTCGTTCGACGGATCGCCACCGTGACGATCTCGGCACCCGCCGCCTCGGTGGCGATCCGGGTTTCTTCAAGGTCCTTGAACTTGCCGGTGCCGGTCAGCAGCCGGGACGTATAGGTCTTGCCGGCGATCACCAGCGAATCGGGGGAGGCGTGAGCAGTCATGCGGCGAATTATCGCCCAACCGGGCCATTCCTGTCCGGTTGCTTTCGCCGGCTGCCGTCAGCCGCCGCCGAGGGCATGCACGATCTCCACCACGTCGCCTTCGCGCAGCGCGTGGGTCGCATGCAGGCTGCGGGTGACGATCTCACCATTGACCTCCACCGCCACCCGGCGCTGGGTCAGATCTTCGGCCTGCAGCAGGTCCAGGACGGTGGCACTTTGCGGAAGCTGGCGGGGATCGCCGTTGAGCTGGATGTTCATGACGGAATTGTCCCTCAAAGTGGTTGGTTCTGCGTACCCTTGCGGCCCTGCCCAACCCCGTTCCGGCGTGTTCCCGCAGCGTGCTGCCTACCCCCTGGGCGGTTCATGCCGCAGCGCAGCGTGATGTCGCCGGGGCGCAGTGGAACCATGGCACCGTGCGCCGGCGTACGTCGGCCGTTTTCAACCTGAAAGGAGTCTTACATGCTGCTCAGCAAGCGTCCCCTGCGTTCCCTGATGGCTGTCGCCATCGCCTTGGCCGCCGCGCCGGCAATGGCGCAGTCGCCCTATTCGAAGACCATCTTCATCGGCGACAGCCTGACCGACCAGGGGTACTTCCGCCCGCTGCTGCCGGCATCGGCACGCCCGGTCACCGGCCAGTTCACCACCAACCCGGGTTGGGTCTGGGCGCAGTATGTGGCCGACTACTACGGCACCAACGCCACTGCCCACGGCAACGGCCAGGGCGGTGACAACTATGCCATCGGCGGCGCCCGCGTCGGCGTGGACAGCCAGCAGGTGCTGGCCCCGGGTACCCCGGCCATTCCGGTCTACTCGCTCAAGACCCAGACCAAGCAGTACCTGGATGCCAATGGCGGCAAGGCAGACGCCAACGCGCTGTACACCGTGTGGGGCGGCGCCAATGACCTGTTCGCCATCCAGGCCGGTGCGCCGCTGCAGGCCACCCTGGGTGCGGCCGTGACCGACCAGGTCGGCATCGTCGCCACCCTGAAGGGCGCCGGCGCCCAGTACGTCGTGGTGCCGACCCTGCCCGACATCGGCCTGACCCCGGCCGCCCGCGCCGGCGGTGCCGTCGGCATGGCGCAGGGCACCGCGCTGGCCAAGGCCTACAACGACGCGCTGTTCGGTGGCCTGAAGGCCGCTGGCCTGCAGGTGATTCCGGTGGATACCTTCCACATCCTGCAGGAAATCGTCGCCAGCCCGGGCACCTACGGCTTCGTCAACGTGACCAGCCCGGCCTGCACCACCGCCTCGTCGCTGACCTGCAACCCCACCTCGTACGTCAACCCGAACGCGGCCAACAACTACGTCTTCGCCGACGGCGTGCACCCGACCACGGCCACCCACCAGATGCTGGGCGAGTACACGCTCTCCATCCTGGAGGCGCCGCGCAACCAGCAGATCCTCACCCATTCCGCCCAGACCGTCGGCCGCGCGCGCGCCGACCAGGTCAGCGGTCACCTGGGTGGCCGTCCGGCCGATGGCCTGAGCTGGTGGGGCGGCCTGCGTGGCGACATGCAGCGCTACGACCACGCCGACCTGTACGACGGCCTGGCACCGGCCGGCCTGTTCGGCATCGACTGGGCGAAGGACGGCATGGTCGTCGGCGGCTTCGGTGGCTACGGCCGCATGGACGCCGACTTCGGCAACAGCAAGGGTGATTTCACCCAGTCCGACGCCACCCTGGGCCTGTTCGCCGGCTGGTATGGCGAGAAGGTGTGGGTCACCGGCCAGGTCAGCTACAGTTGGCTGGACTACGACGTGACCCGTCGCGTGCAGCTTGGCCCGGCCGAGCGCACCCACACCGGTTCGCCGGAAGGCAGCAACCTGACCGCCGCGCTGAACGCCGGTTACGAGTTCGGCACCGAAGGCGGCTTCCGCCACGGTCCGATCGCCGCCGTGATCTGGCAGCAGGTCAAGCTGGATGGCTACGTGGAATCCAACCCGAGCGCCACCGCGCTGGGCTATGGCGACCAGGACGCGGACTCGACCGTTGGCCGGATCGGCTGGCAGGCGCGTTACGACGGCGGCAGCGTCAAGCCGTACGTGCAGGTCACCTACGACCACGAGTTCGAAGACGGCAAGCAGGCCAGCGCCTGGCTGCAGACCATGCCGGATGTGGGCATGTACAAGGTGCCGGGCCTGGAGTTCGACAAGAACTACGCGACCGCTGTGCTGGGTGCGCGCATGAGCATGTTCGGCCTGGACAGCAACATCGGCCTCAGCGCCACGGCCGCACAGAAGGACGCCCGCGACGTCACCGTGTTCGCCACGGTCAGCGGCAGCTTCTAAGCTGAAAACCGGGTAGGGCACGACCATTGGTCGTGCCAACTGCAACGGGCGGCGCATGCCGCCCGTTGCCTTTTCACCGCCCCCCCGCATAAACTTGCCGGGCACCACGCGGGTGTAGCTCAATGGTAGAGCTGTAGCTTCCCAAGCTACTGACGAGGGTTCGATTCCCTTCACCCGCTCCATCGGTTGCTGCGCAGCCCGATGGAGCGCAGTGTGCATTCCCCCGGTTCTCATGCCAGTGCTTCCTGGCTTCGCCGCTCAGGCTGCAGAGCCCGTCATATTTGCCATCGACCTATTGCCGTTCCCACAGTTCCTGGAAGGTCGCTGTCATGGTCACAAGACCCCATCTCGGCCACGAGATCGCGGCGCTGGCCGACAGCCTGCTACAGCGCAATATGTCCCAAGAGTAGGCCTGCTGTCGATTCGCCGTCTCCGCCCACAAATGATTCGCGCATGTCGGGTTTCCCTCTCGATCTCCTCGGCGTGGTCGGCCACCCTGTCGACGAAGGTCTGGAGAAGAGTGATGACTGCAAAGAAACGGCTTGGCGCTTTCATACGGGGGTTCTGCTCCGTGATCGAACTGCAGCCGACGTTGTCGCGCAAGGCGGCAAGAGACGCGATCATCAATGCGCAGTCCAACAACTTGCATGACATTTGGTCGCAGGTGGGTGACCTGCTCAGGGAGGCGCAGAGTGAGTTCTCAGGGAAGAAAACGGCGCAATCGAGCTATCAATCAGGTCGATTCGACCACCGCAACGAAACCCACCGCGAGCAAACCTGACTCCCTGCGGGACGAGAGCAACGCGTTCGCGCTGCTCGTTGTGACCGCGCACATGGGAGCAGATTGGCGAGTCAGTACGGGTTTGGGAGCAGCTGCGGTCGGACTGCTGGTCGTGCCGTTCCTTCGCAAGGCGAGGTAGGTAGTTCCACAGCCTGACGGGGATGGCGCAGCGGTCGGTTCGGCCTGTGAGGTCTGGCGCTGAGCCGTCATCCACGCGTACAGGCCGCGCGCTATGCTTCGCGCTTTCCCCCCCCTGTACACGCCGATGAAACTGGCCATCCTTTCCCGCAACAGCAAGCTGTACTCCACGCGGCGGCTGGTCGACGCGGCACGCTCTCGCGGGCATACCGTGCGCGTGCTCGACCCCCTGCGCTGTTACATGCGCATCGCCGCCGACGGGTTCACGATGCACTACAAGGGGCGGCCGATCACCGGCGTGGACGCGGTCATCCCGCGCATCGGCGCCTCCGTCACCCGCTATGGCACTGCCGTGCTGCGCCAGTTCGAGATGATGGGCGCCATTACCCCCAACCCCTCCGACGCCATCCTGCGGGCGCGCGACAAGCTGCGCGCGCACCAGATCCTGGCCTCCAAGGGCATCGACATGCCGGTGACCGTGTTCGGCGACAACCCGGACGACACCGTGGACCTGCTGTCCATGCTCGGCCCGCCGCCGCACGTGGTGAAGCTCAACGAAGGCACCCAGGGGCGGGGGGTGATCCTGACCGAGAAGGCCAGCGCCTCCCGAGGCATCGTCGAAGCCCTGCGCGGGCTGTACGCCAACTTCCTGATGCAGGAGTTCATTGGCGAGGCGCAGGGCGCCGACCTGCGCTGCCTGGTGGTTGGCGACCAGGTGGTGGCCGCCATGCAGCGACAGGCGCCCGAGGGGGACTTCCGTTCCAACCTGCACGCCGGCGGCAGCGCCCGCGGCGCCAAGGCCAGCCGGGCCGAGCAGCAGGTGGCCGTACGCTCGGCCAAGGCCTTGGGCTTGGGTATCGCCGGGGTGGACCTGATCCGCTCCAGCCGCGGCCCGCTGGTGCTGGAGGTCAACTCGACCCCGGGGCTGGAAGGCATCGAGGGGATCAGTCAGGACGATCTGGCGGGGCGCATCATCGAGCACGTCGCAGCTCAGGTGGTTCTGGCAAAAAAGCCTGCAAAATCAAAGCATTAAAATTTTCATTGGAGGAGGTGTCCGGTTTTAACACCGGTTTAATCGCCCCCCGCGTAGGCTTCAACGAACCGCAGCTCTGCCCTCCTCAGCAGATAACGGCAATCGGGAATGACTTCAGGCCCGGGTGGGCGACCACCCGGGCCTTTTTACGCCCTGCCGTTGGTCACGTTGTCTTGGCGGCGGTTGCGCCTTAAATTGAACACTTCGTTCATGGAAGGATGGAGGTAAAGCAGATGTATCGTATTGGCTCGATCGTGTTGATGTTGGCGCTGGCAGGCTCGGCGCATGCCTTGGCCGCAACCAGCAAGGATGCCGTACAGATGGGTGGCGCAAAGCCGGTTTCCGAGCAGATCCGCGAAGTTGAGCTGGCGCTGGCCGGCGAGAAGTACAGTGAAGTATCACTTGCAGACAAAAGCGCGGTTCAGGCCTCGCTCAACCAGATCCGCACCCAGATGGGTGATCACGAGCGCGTTGAGCAGCTTTCGCCTCCGGCGCAGGTCGCGATCTTCAACGAGCAGGAGAAGATCAACACGATCCTGACCCGTGCCCACGCGGACAGCCGCCTGGTCTGCCGGCGCGAAAAAACCGTTGGCAGCAATATGACCAGCAACAACTGCATGACGGTTGCCCAGCGCCGCAAGGCGCAGGATGCGGCGCGCAAAAACATGATGGAAGGGAATCGCTCGCAGTTGAAGCCGCTGGACTGACCCGGCCTTCACGCCTTGGGACGAGTACAAAATGTTAAGACGGGCACCTGTATCGTTCATTGGTTGACCATGGTCCCCCGCGCCGCACCGGCGCCGGGGGCACTGTCTTAATCCGAACCCGAGGTTCCAGTGCGAATTCTTGTAATTGAAGACAACAGCGACATCGCCGCCAACCTGGGCGACTACCTCGAAGAACGCGGGCATACCGTGGACTTCGCCGCCGACGGCGTGACCGGCCTCCACCTGGCGGTGGTGCACGAGTTCGACGCGATCGTGCTGGACCTTAATCTGCCGGGCATGGATGGCATCGAGGTCTGCCGCAAGCTTCGCAATGAAGCGCGCAAGCAGACCCCGGTGCTGATGCTGACCGCACGGGATTCGCTGGACAACAAACTGGCCGGTTTCGATTCCGGTGCCGACGACTACCTGATCAAGCCGTTCGCGCTGCAGGAAGTCGAGGTCCGACTGAACGCCCTGTCGCGCCGCGGCAAGGGCGTGCAGACGCGGGTGCTGCAAACCGGCGACCTGGAATACAACCTGGACACCCTGGAGGTTCGCCGCCAGGGCAAGCTGCTGCAGCTCAACCCCACCGCCCTGAAGATCCTGCAGGCGCTGATGGAAGCTGCACCGGCCGTGGTCACCCGCCAGGAGCTGGAAACCCGCGTGTGGGGTGAAGAGCTGCCCGATTCCGACTCGCTGCGCGTGCATATCCATGGCCTGCGCGCCATGGTCGACAAGCCGTTCGAGGTACCGCTCATCCAGACCCGTCATGGCATCGGATACCGCATCGCCGCCCCGGAAGCCTGATCCGGTGAAGGCCAGGGGGGAGCAACGCCGCGGGCCATACCGGCGGCGGTTGCGCAGCCGCATCATCGTGTCGTTCGTGCTGTTGGGCTTCTGCCTGACGGCACTGTTTGCCTTCGCCACCAACTTGGCCCGCGCCCGCGTGGAAAACCAGTTGGTCGAAGATGTGATGAATCGCAACATCGATGAGTACGCCCATCGGTATGCCGCCGACCCGACGCGCAATCCGGACCTGCCGGTGCAGCAGATGCGTGCGCGCATCGTCCGGGCAGACAAGTTCGATGCGCTTCGGCAGGAAGAGCCGGACTGGTACGAGTTCCGCGATGGCATCCACAGCCTGAGTGGCGTGGATGAGCGCGGCAACGCCTTCTCCTACAAGTTGGCCGTCCGAAAAACCCCTGATGCCTGGTTCTTTCTCGCCTACGACATGACCGAGAGCCTGCGCGGCGAAGGGCAGCTCAACCGCGCGCTGTTCTTCTCTGTGCTGCTGTTCAGTGCGTTGTCGCTGGTTTTGGGCTGGTGGTCGGCTTCTAAGGTCATGAAGCCCGTCTCGGACCTGGCTGCTCGGCTGCGCGCGTACCGTGGTGGTAACAGCGATCCGGAGCCGCTTGCCCCGCGCTTCCCCGACGATGAGGTCGGGCAGCTCGCCCAGGCGCTGGACGATTACTCGGCCCGGCTCACCGAAGTGGTGCAGCGCGACCGCGAGTTCAACGCAGACGTCAGCCACGAACTGCGCACCCCGCTGGCGGTGATCCGTGGCGCCACCGAGCTGTTGCTGACCCGTCCGGACCTGGACCCGAAGGTGTTGCAGCGCCTGCAGCGCATCCAGCGTGCCGAACAGCAGTGCACCGATCTGATCGGCTCGCTGTTGTTGTTGTCGCGCAACGAGCGCGGGCAGGGCAGCAGCAACGTGGCGCGGGTGGCAGAGCAGCTGTTGGACTCGCACCGCGCGCAGCTGGGCGGCAAGCCGCTGGAGCTGGTGCTGGAAGGGGATCGCGAGCTGGTCATCGACGCACCCGAATCGGCCTTGTCGGTGGCGCTGGGCAATCTGATCGGCAATGCCGTGAAGTATTCGCAGGAGGGTTCGGTGCGGGTGCTGGTCACCGGCAACCGGGTCGAGGTCATCGACAGCGGCCCGGGCCTGAGCGAAGAGGACGCGGCCAAGTTGTTCCAGCGCGGGTACCGCGGCACCCATGCGGGCCACTCGCAGGGCGGCGGCATTGGTTTGTCGATCGTGAGCCGGTTGTGCGACCTGTACGGCTGGCAGGTGAGTGTGCGCCCGGGTGAAACGCGTGGCGTAGTGGCGACCCTGACGTTCTCACCAGCGGGCTGACGAACCACCATCCCTCGCGTAGAGCCACCCCATGGGTGGCTGCGCGGTCCGAACGGTAGAGCCACCCCATGGGTGGCTGAGCACGGTCTCCGCGAGGATCAGCCACCCATGGGGTGGCTCTACCCCGCCAGCGCCCGGTAGGCCTGATCCAACCGCTCCACCTCGGCCTGCAGATGATCCGGGTGGCCATCATTGCGCACCACATCGTCGGCCAGTGCGAGCCGCTGCTCGCGGCTGGCCTGTGCGGCAATCATCCGGTCGGCCAGCGCGGCATCAATGCCATCGCGCTGCATCAGCCGGGCGTGCTGCACCGCCACTGGCACGTCCACCACCAGAATGCGGTCCAGCCAGGGGTACTGCTGGCGTCCACCGGCTTCGGCCAGCAGCGGAATCGCGGCCACCGCATACGGGCCCGGCGCCTGCTCGCAGGTCTGCCGCAGCAGCTGGCGGATGGCCGGGTGGGTGATGGCTTCCAGCGCCTGCCGCTCCTGGGCGGAGGCGAAGATGCGTTCGCGCAGCTGGGCGCGGTCCAGCTGGCCGTCGGCCAGCAGGATCTCGGAACCAAAGTGGGCCACGATCCGCGCCAGGCCCTCGCTGCCGGGTGCCACCACCGCGCGTGCGGCCAAATCGGCGTCGGCGACGGTGATGCCCAGCGCCTCGAAGCGGCGGCTGACTTCGCTCTTGCCGGCGGCCACGCCGCCGGTCAACCCAATCACGAACTGGCGCATCGCCGTGCCCTCAGCGCAGGCCGGACATTCTCAGGTAGGCATTGATCAACGGCTCGCCCCACATGAACACGATCCAGCCAGCAACGGCCAGGTAGGGTCCAAACGGGATGGGGGTGGCGCGGTCGCGCCCCCGCGAATACAGCCAGATCGAGCCGATGATGGCGCCAACCACCGACGACAGCAGAATGATGGGCAGAATGCCCTTCAACCCACACCAGGCGCCCAGCGCGGCCAACAGCTTGAAATCGCCGTGGCCAATGCCTTCCTTGCCGGTGATCTGCTTGAACAGCCACCATACCGACCACAGCAGCAGATAGCCGGCAATGGCGCCCAGCAGGGCAGGCTTGGCCGGCATGTACAGGTTGTCGATGCTGCCTATCAGCCCCAGCCACATCAGCGGCAGGGTGAGCTGGTCCGGAAGCAGCTGCGTGCGCAGGTCAATGCCCGACAGGGCGACCAGGAAACAGCTCAGCACGATGGCGCCAAAGCCCTGCCAGCCGAAGCCGAACTGCCATACGCCGGCGACCACCAGAACTGAGGTGATCAGCTCCACCAGCGGATACTGGATCGAAATCGGCGCATGGCAATGGCGGCATTTGCCGCGCAGCGCCAGCCAGCTGAACAGCGGAATGTTCTCGTACCAGGACAGCTTGTGCTTGCAGTGCGGGCAGTGCGAGGGCTCGACCACGATCCCGGGCGGTGGCGGCTCATAGATATCGGGCAGCTCCAACACCTCCCGCGCGTCGCGCTTCCATTGCCATTCAAGCCGCTTGGGCAGGCGCAGGATGACGACGTTGAGGAAGCTGCCGATCAACAGCCCCAGTGCGGCCGCGGCTGGATAGCCGAGGCCGGGATGCTGGTCTAGAAATGCCATGGTTACCTTAGCCGACGACGGCGCCGAGTTTGAAGATGGGCAGGTACATGCCGATCACCATGCCGCCAACGATGGTACCAATGAACACCATGATCATCGGTTCCAGCAGGCTGCTCAGGGCGTCCACGGCATTGTTGACCTCCTGCTCATAGTACTCGGCCACCTTGAACAGCATGGTATCGAGCGCGCCGGCCTCTTCGCCGATGGCCGTCATCTGGATGACCATGTGCGGGAACAGGTTGATCTGCTTCATGGCCATGTTGACCGGGTAACCGACCGACACGTCATCGCGCATGCGAAGCACGCCTTCTTCGTACACCTTGTTGCCGGTGGCGCCGGCCACGATGCCCAGGGCCTCCACCAGCGGCACGCCGGCCTTGAAGGTCACGGCCGTGGTGCGGGCGAAGCGAGCGATGGCGCTGTTGTTCATGATCTCGCCGATGACGGGCACCTTCAGGATCCAGCGATCCAGAGTGTGCTGCATCTTTGGTGAGCGTTTGTAGGCGAACAGGAGTCCGAAGATCGTGCCACCGATAATCAGCGCTATCAACCACCAATAGGACACGGTGAATCGTGAGAGTCCAACGATCATCTGGGTGAAGGCCGGCAGCTCCGCGCCAAAGCCCGAGAACACCTCTTCAAACTGGGGTACCACGAAGATCAGGAGGATCGCGCTCACGATGAGCGCGACGGCGACCACCATGGCGGGGTAGAACAGCGCTTTCTTGATCTTGCCCTTCAGGGCTTCGATGTTCTCTTTATAGGTAGCCACCGTATCAAGCACGGTCTCCAGCACACCTGCGCCTTCGCCAGCCCGCACCAGGTTGCGGTACAGCTCGTCGAACTGTACCGGGTACTTGCTGATGGCCTCATAGAGAGACGAGCCGCCCTCGATATCGGTACGGATCCCGCCCACAAGCTTCTTCATGCGCGGGTTCTTGTGCCCGCTGCCAATGATTTCCAAGGCGCTTACGATCGGAACACCGGATTTCATCATGGTCGCCATCTGGCGACTGAAGAACGAAATGTCTTTCGGGCCAACAGCCTTGCCGGCTGCCCCGAACAAGGGCTTGGGCTTGGGCTTGACCACGCCGGGCATGATCCCCTGGCGGCGCAGCTCGGCGCGCAGCATGTTGGCGTTCTTCGCCGTCTGCTCGCCTTTCATCTTCACACCACGCTTGTCCACCCCCTCCCAGACAAACGGTTGCAGCTCCATGGTGCTTCGCGCCACGGGCTCTTTCTTGATTGCACTACGGCTGACAGACATACAGGGCTCCCCAGCCGCGCCATCCCCAGGCGGGCTTCTCCGCCGAATGGTAGCCGGTTCCGGGCCGGAGTGGCATCCCTCTTGCACGGCAATCCGTGACCTGGGTCCAGTACCGGTGCCGTCACAAGGTGACGCGGTGCGTCACAATGCAGGTTATGTCGCAATTTGCTGTGCGGGGGGTTCCAATCCTGAAGATTGCTGCCATCATTGCGCCGGGGAAATGCTGGGGAGCATTGCTGGACCACTTGGCACGCAACCTGCTATCAACCACCCGCACGGGCGTTTGCCTTGCTCAGCCGGTCCGCCGGCCAGGCTTCGTACCGGTGTTCGCTTATTACCTACCTCTAGGGGATGTACTCATGAAGAAGCAGCAGGGCTTTACCCTCATCGAACTGATGATCGTTGTCGCGATCATCGCCATCCTGGCCGCCATTGCACTGCCGGCTTACCAGGACTACACCATCCGTTCGCGCGTCTCGGAAATGGCCGTGCTGGCTTCGGGTGCCAAGGCCACCATCGGCGAAAACATCGCCAATGAAAACGCCATCAATGCCAATGCTTGCAGCGGCGTTGCCGTGTTCACCACCGCGACCAAGAACACTGCTTCGCTGGCTTGCGCCAATGGCGTCGTCACCGCGACCGGTACCGCCAAGGCCTCCGGTGTGGTGCTGACCTACACCCCGACCCTGGTCGACGCCGGCATCAACTGGGCCTGCACCTCGGCCAGCCCGGCCAAGTACCTGCCGGCCGAGTGCCGCCCGGCGGCCGGCCCGTAACTTTTCGGGACTAGTGTCTGGGCTTCTGGCCCCTACATTGCTCGATAAGTGCTGAAGAGGGTCCTGCAAATGCAGGGCCCTCTTTGCATTGGAGGAAGGGAAGGCCTTGAGGGTCGGCAAGACTGCGCGGCACTCGCGCCCTTTCGAGCTCTAAACCGGCCAGCGGATGGTGCAAGAATGCCGCTGCTGATATACCTTTTAGCCAAGTCTGCGAAGGGATCACTGTGAACGCTCAAACGGCCAATTTAGTCGGGATCACCGGCATCGCTCGGCGCCTGGTCCAGGATGGGGCCCTTGATGAAGCCGCTGCGCGGGATGCGATGGCCAAGGCGGCCGCAGCCAAGCAGCCGCTACCGCAGTATTTTGCTGAGAAAAGGCTGGTCACCTCCGCGCAGTTGGCAGCCGCCAATGCGCTGGAGTTCGGGATGCCGCTGCTGGACGTATCGGTCTTCGACCCGAACCAGAGCGCCATCAGCCTGGTCAGCGAGGAACTGCTGCGCAAACACCATGTGCTGCCGCTGTTCAAGCGCGGCGGCAAGTTGTTTGTCGGCACCAGCGACCCGACGCATTCTCTGGATGAGATCAAATTCCACACCAATCTGGTGGTCGAGCCAATCCTGGTCGATGAAGAACAGATCAAGCGTACGCTGGAACAGTGGCAGTCCAAGCACGACACCCTCGGCGGCTCGCTGGGCGGTGACGACGAAGGCATGGGCGACCTGGAGGTTTCCACTGGCGACGAAGAAGGGGGGGCGAACGAGTCCGGCCACGACGCGAAGGGTGACGACACCCCGGTGGTCAAGTTCGTCAACAAAGTGCTGGTTGATGCGATCCGCAAGGGCGCCTCGGACATTCACTTCGAGCCCTACGAAGACGACTATCGCGTGCGCTTCCGCATCGATGGCCTGCTCAAGAACGTGGCGAAGGCGCCAGTAAAGCTCAGTCAGCGGATTGCCGCACGTCTGAAGGTGATGTCCCAGCTCGACATTGCCGAGAAGCGCGTCCCGCAGGACGGGCGAATCAAGCTCAACCTTTCCAAGTCCAAACAGATCGACTTCCGCGTCAGCACCTTGCCGACGCTGTTCGGTGAGAAGGTCGTGCTGCGTATCCTCGACGGCAGTGCTGCCAAGCTCGGCATCGACAAGCTGGGCTATGAGCCCGAACAGCAGCGGTTGTTCCTGGAGGCCATCCACAAGCCTTACGGCATGGTGCTGGTCACCGGCCCAACTGGCTCGGGTAAAACGGTCTCGCTGTACACCGCGCTGGGCATCCTCAACGATGAGACCCGCAACATCTCCACGGCCGAAGACCCGGTCGAAATTCGTTTGCCGGGTGTGAACCAGGTCCAGCAGAACGTGAAGCGCGGCATGACCTTTGCCGCTGCGCTGCGCTCGTTCCTGCGACAGGACCCGGACATCATCATGGTCGGCGAAATCCGCGATCTTGAGACCGCCGAAATCGCGATCAAGGCCGCGCAGACCGGTCACATGGTGCTGTCCACGCTGCACACGAATGACGGCCCGCAGACCATTGCGCGTCTGATGAACATGGGCATCGCGCCGTTCAACATCACCAGCTCGGTGACCCTGGTCATCGCCCAGCGTCTGGCGCGCCGGTTGTGCAACAACTGCAAGCGCCCGGTGGACCTGCCGGCCAATGCGCTGCTGGCCGAAGGTTTCACGCAGGCCCAGCTGGATGCAGGCATCACGCTGTACGAGCCTGTCGGCTGCGAAGAGTGCACCGAAGGCTACAAGGGCCGAACCGGTATCTACCAGGTGATGCCGATGAGCGAAGAAATCTCGGTCATCGTGCTGGCCGGTGGCAATGCCATCCAGATCGCCGAAGCGGCCCAGCGGGCGGGGGTCAATGACCTGCGGCAGTCTGCGCTGGTGAAGGCGGCGGCAGGCACTACCAGTCTGGCGGAGATCAATCGCGTTACCAAGGATTGATTGGCGCCAATCTGGCGCGAAACGTGAAGAGTGTACCGAGAGTAACAAGGGCCAAACCGGCACCTGCCAGATGATGCCGATGAGCGAAGAAATTCCGGTCATAGTGCTGGCCGTCGGCAATGCCACCCAGATCGCCGAAGCGGCACAGTGGGCGGGTGTCATCGACAGCGGCCCGGGTCTCAGTGAAGAGGACGCGGCCAAGCTGTTCCCGCGCGGCTATCGCGGCACCCACGCCGGCCACTCACATGGCGGCCGCATCGGCCTGTCGATCATCGGCCGCTTGTGCGACCTATACGGCCGACAGGTGTATGTACGCCCGGGCCAAGCGCGTGGCGTGGTGGCAACCCTGACGTACTCGCCTGCGGGCTGACGGACCACCTCGTGGCCACGCGGACCATCTTACCCGCGTAGCGACACGCCATGCGTGTCCCACAAAATGCCTGACGCAGTCCTGGCGACGATGAAGGCGCCGGGTAAGGCCCTGGTGGCAGGTCTGCGCACCGCACAGAAGGAGCTGGTCCTATTCGCGTCAGGCTCCGTGAACTGGATCGCACTTCGTGCCAATTCCGACGTCGGGCATTTACAAACCCGCACCGACCCGTGCAATGATCCACCCCAACGTCTGCAACGGCGTTAACGGATAGCGGTACCGGGGAAGCACCGCGAAAAAATGGACTTTGCATATGAGATCCGCGCTCATCAGTAGTGCTTGGCCATCCTTGGTCGCTGCCTGCACACGCCTGCATGACACACTTCGTTCCCTGTCGATGAGCGCGGTGCTGATTATTTGTGGGGCAATTGGGATCCCATCGACAGCGCTGGCTGATCCTCCTCAAGTGTGGAACGCCAGCGAATCCACAGTGAATTATCCTAGCCAGAACGCCGCGCTGGCTGCGATACATGCCCGGGGCGGCCGATACGCCTTGGCTCAGGAAGTCCAGATTGTATCGGGCACCGCTACGAGACTACAGTTTCACTACTCGGCAAGGCCTCGTCCCCCCATCGTGGGTGAGTGGCAGTACACGGGGAATGGCGTTGAGCCTGGCCCGGTTGCCTCGGCCGAGCAGGCAGCTCAACTGACGCTTGCCAATTTCAAGTTGAAGTATCCGGAATGCGGATTCCAGTCCATTGAAGTTGTAGAGGACTGGAAGAATTTTTCGGATGCGTACGGCATGTCCAGTACTCAAACTCGCATCCTGAAAATGGATGCAACCTCCCCAAACTTTTGCAGTAGGACATTCACTGTCCAGCATTGGAAGAAGCGGGCGATCGAATGTCCCAAGATGCTGGGGTGGGATGGCAAGCAGTGCGTCAGCGGAATCATCGCAAGCGTATATGGCAGCCCGATTCCGTGTGATCAATGCGATCTGCGGGGTAACCCTGTAAGCGTTGTAAGTGGAAGCAAAGTCCAGAGGGAGGTGGACGTTGATCTGGAATGGTTCCAGCTCTACCGAACGTTCGATTCTTCCTTCAGGATGCTCGGTGGCATCGGCGGGAACTGGACGCACAATCTGAATGTGCGTCTGTACAGCGCGAGCGGAGGAGGTATTGCGGTTGTTGTCTTCCCGAGTGGAAGCATCTTGGGCTTTAGCGGCCTTGAGGCAATCGATGGATCTGGCGTCGTCATTAAGAAGGACGGCAGCGGCCATGTCCTTTTCCTGAAAGATGGAAGGTATCGCTTCAACAGCAGCGGCCGCCTGAACCGCATCGAGCGGTACGCGGGCGACGCCTTGGACATCGAGTTCGATGGCCTGGGACGCATCTCCCGCGTCGTGCATTCAACCGGGCGAAGTCTAGAGTTCGGCTACGCCGACGACTACGCGTACGGCGAATCCGAACTGGCCTTCGTGAAAGATCAGGATGGCATCCTGGTGACGTATTCGTTCGATGATCTTTCGCGGCTGACCGGGGTCGCCTATCGTGACGGAACCTCACGTCACTACCTGTATGAAGATGCCAAGTACAGGTGGCTGCTCACGGGAGTTGAAGACGAGACCGGTGCCCGTTACGCCACCTATGCCTACAATGATGACGGGCTCGCCGTTGCCTCCGAGCATGCAGGCGGGGTGCAGAAGCACACGTTCCAATATGGATCCGACGGCGCAACTACCTATACGAATCCGCTGGGTGTCGTAGAGCGGGTAGCTTTCACGCCTGCAACCCCGTACCGCAAGATCGCCTCCAGCACCACGCTGGCCGGCACCGAGTCGTGGGAGTACGCTCCATACTCGGGGACGGGTTCCGACTTCCGTCGCCGCGTGAAGTCCCACACGCAGCGCAACGGCCGCATTGATCTTTACGCCTACCAGGACCTTACCGACCCCGTGCTGGGCGACGTGCGCATCAAGCGGGTCACGGAAGCCAGCAACCGCCCCGAAGCAAACGTTACCGAAGTATGGAAGCGGCGCGATACCAACCAGATCGTCAAGCAGGTCAGTGGTGCGCGCACGCAGACCTGGCAGTACAACGCCCGCGGGCAGGTCATTCAGGAGTCCACGGTTACGACGGCTGGGCAGAGTCGCACCACTACCTACAGCTACTGCGACCAGATCAACGTGCAGCAGGGTTGCCCGGTCGTGGGGCTGCTGTTGTCGGTGGATGGCCCTATGCCAGGCACCGCAGATACGGTCAGCTACACCTACTACGCTGAAGACGCGCCCGGATGCGCCTCTGGCGGTAATGCCTGCACCTACAGGAAGGGCGATCTGAGGAAGACCGTCCAGCCGCTCGGAAGCACCACGGAGGTGCTGGCCTACAACGGAGACGGCCGCCCTCATCTGGTAATGGACCCCAATGGGGTAGTCACCGAGTACCGCTACACGCCGCGCGGGTGGCTGGCATCCACGACAGTGAAGGGCCCAGACGACGCATCGTCTGCAGATGATCGGGTCACGTCAATGGAGTACCTGCCCACCGGCCAGGTAAGCCGCACAACGGCGCCCGACCGAACCGTGGCTACCTACGAATACGACGCCGCGCAACGTCTCATCAAGGTGGGCGATGGCGCAGGCAACAGCATCCACTACACCCTGGACGCTGCGGGCAACCGCGTGCATGAGTCCTATCGCGGCTCGGATGGCGCAGTGACGCGTGCGGAATCCCGCGTCTACAACGGCTTGAGCCAGCTCGTTACCCTCGCCGACGCATACGCCAATCCGACCGACTATGGCTATGACGCCGAGGGAAACCAGGTCTCCGCTACCTCGCCCTTGGGCAAGGTCAGCCAGCAGGAGTACGACTCACTCAACCGGCTCAAGCGGACCCTGCAGGATGTGGGCGGCATTGGAGCAGAGTCGCGCTTCAAGTACGACACCGAAGGCAATGTGGTTGAGGTCACCGATCCCAAGGGATTGAAGACCACCTATGCCCGCAACGGGTTCGGGCAGGTGCTCACCCAGACCAGCCCAGATACCGGCATCACCACCTTCACGTACGACACAGCAGGCAACGTGCTGACCCGAACGGACGCGCGCGGGGTGAGTGCGAACTACAGCTACGACGCGCTGGGCCGCACGACGGCCGTGACGTTCAGCGATCCTGCGGCCGACATCCACTACGTCTACGACCAGCCATCCAGCCACTGCGCCCAAGGGGAGCGGGCGGGCATCGGTCGTCTTGCCAGCATGATCGATTCAAGCGGGCGTACGGACTATTGCTACAGCGCAATCGGTGATCTGGTCCGGCGTGTCCAGGTGGTAGAGGGCCAGGCGCTGACGCTGCGCTACGCCTACGAGGCGTCGGGCCGGCTTCAGTCGATGACTTACCCGGATGGCAGCCTGGTCGATTACAGCTACGACGCGCTGGGGCAGGTGAGCAGCCTGGGTGTCACCCCCGCCGGCGGCACCCGGGAGGTGCTGATGCATGGGCTGCAGACGCTGCCCTTCGGCCCGGAAAAGACCTGGACGTTTGGCAACGGCCGACGCCTGGACCGCAGCTACGACCTGAACTATCGGCCACAGTCGATCAACGACGCGCGCGATGGATTGAACGTTGGGTTCGGGTTCGATCCGGCGGGCAACATCACCTCGCTGACCGACGGCGGCCCGCATGGGCAGGGCGCGACCCTGGACTACGACGCACTGGGCCGCCTGACCGCGTTCAAGGACGCGCAGACCGGCGTGGCCATCGAGCAGTACACCTACGACGCCACTGGCAACCGGCTGTCGTTTGGCAACTCGGCCGGGGTGCAGGCCTACGTTTACCCGGCCGGTAGTCACCGGCTGATGTCTGTGGATGGTGTTGATCGCACGTACGACGCGATGGGTAACACCCTGACGATCGGCGGCGACTGGCAGTACGTCTATGACCTTGCCGGCCGGCTTGGAAGTGCGACCAAAGCAGGTTCCGCGCAGGCCAGCTATCGCCACAACGCGGCGGGGCAGCGTGTTCTGCAGCAGGTGGGTACTGACACGACCCTGCACCTGCATGGCGAGGGCGGGGAGTGGTTGGGTAGCTACGGTGAAAGCGGTGTCCCTGCCCAGCAGGTTGTATGGCTCGGTTCCAGGCCCGTTGGTCTGATTGAGGCGGGCAAGGTGCTCTACATCGAGTCAGATCACCTGGGCTCGCCGCGGGCAGTGATTGATCCGCAGCGGGATGTGGCGGTGTGGCGCTGGAGCTTGCTGGGAGAGGCATATGGCAATGGGTTGCCTGCTGATGATGCCGATCAGGATGGAATTCCTCAGTCGTTTGACCTTCGCTTCCCCGGTCAGCGCTACGACTCTAAAAGCGGCCTAAGCTACAACTACTACCGGGACTATGACGCAAGAACAGGTCGATACGTTCAGAGTGATCCTATTGGGCTGGAAGGAGGGGTGGCAACTTTCGCCTACGCAGGCTCCAATCCAATCATCAATTTGGATCCGTCAGGGCTGAGCACGCTCTCGATGTGCGCCCGTCCCGAGAATGTTCTGGCTTGTGCAGCTGCGGGCATTGGTTCATCTGGAAGCGCTGGAACGTCCTCATCCGGCCTGGGTGCAGCCGGGGTCGCAGCTGCGGCATCGCTGGCGAGAGATAGCGCAAAGACTCAGGATGACTGCCCCGTACAGAATAAGTGTGAAAAAATCTACGCGACGATCAGGACCATCCTAGCAGTCGTGAAGAAAAGGTATTGGGATATGCGCCAGGATGGCATGGACCTGTTCACTACTCGGCCAACCGGAAAGATGTCATGGGCGGGGCACCAGCAACAGTTCCGGTCATGGCAGGTGAACCTTCGTGGATACCTTGAGGTGGCAGACTCTATGAACTGCAGAGGTTATCCTTCCGACGCTTGGGAGTGGGCAACAAAGCCTGTCCCTAACCAGCCTGCTCCGAGGTAGTCGTTGATGGAATTTTCGAGCCGCAAAGCTTTAGCCAAATCTTGGATCGAATTGCAAGGTGCCCCTGATGATTCTGCTCTGCAACGCGAATCCCAATGGTCCGCTCTTGAGCTCAATATGCTATGTATTGAGGAGCCTGAGCAGGCATGGGAGCTGGTTGTGGAGATATTTGAATCGAGCTCCGATCCATGGGTCTTTGAGAACTTGGGGGCTGGTCCTTTAGAGGCCTTATTGAGCTTGCATGGCCCATCCACGCTGAAAGCCATAGAGTCATACACGTCGAAAAGCAGTGATTTTTTGGGTGTTGTTGCCCATGTATGGCTAAATGCCCTGCCGTCTGATGTCGCCAAACGCTTGGCGGCCCTTGGTAGTAGAGGTTGAGTGCTTGCACGACCCGTTCGACCAACTCTGTGACACGGGACATTTTCGGCTGAATTGAGTTTCGCGACATCGCAGCGCCAACTCCGGCAAGTGGCGCTGCGAACGAAGCCGCGGAATAGTCGGCGGCGCTAAGACTGTCGTCGTGAGCCTCACGGCCGGAAGGCCCTCCTCCACTAACCATGAGGTGGCGATGTCCAGGATCTTGCGATGGGTGGCATTCGTACCGTCAGCCCTACTAAGTTTTGTAGCAGTCTTCATGCTGCTGGGATCACTTCGAGGATTGTTGTTGCGCTTTTGCCCGGCCGGCAGCCTGGACCATGAGTGGACCACGGATCTGTCCCGGTCCGGCCACGAAGTGGGCGGGTTAACCTGTTCTGCCGCGTGGTTTCCAGGTGCCGAGATGGCCTTGCTGGTATTTGCGTTCTCTGCTGCGGTTGCTGCGGCTGGATGCGTGGCAGCATGGGTGGCGCCCAGCAAGAAGCTGGCTTGCGGGCTGTCCTCAGCCGCTCTGGTCACTCTGTGTATGTATCTGCTTTCCCGCATTTCTTGACAGAGTTGCGTTTCTGCGCCGCCAGTGCCCCAAACCAGAGTGTCCTGTCATGCAGCTCTTCTCAGACGAATGGTATCGATCCGAATGGAGGAAGTTGGGATTTCACTATGAGCGGGATGATGATTCCAAGCAGTGGACGGTGACGGGGTCCAAGGAAGGCGTGCGTTCGTTGGCTGCCGCCATCCGTACCTATGCCACTGATTGTGGGAATGACTGGCTATCCTGTCACCGCAATCTCGGTCCACACGCCTACCTGGAGATTGGTACGTGGAGTTCGGCAATCATTGATGACCACTGGATTGCGGGGCGTTTGACTGACCTGCTCGGCCTTGCGGCCTACATTGAGGAATGGATTGGGACATCGAAGGTGGGTGACGGCCTCTCTGTCAGGTCGTTCTTCAGTCCGGAATCTCCGTATGACCTTTGGCTGAGGGTGGGGCGCGACGACTTCGATCCGTCATCGCTGGACACATCGCTAGTGACGCTATTGCGTTGCTAGCAACTGCTTCTGAATGTCGATACGGGCGGTGCCGCGCTCGGAGATGTGGTCCACTGATACGGCAGCTACTATCCTAGATTCGGTCCGATAGAGTGTGTAGAACAACTGGTTCAATTCGGCCGATGAGCAGGTACATCCAGGGGGATTTCTAGTGGGCTATTTCAAACGACTCGCTGTCGGGTGGCTTGGTGGCTTCACCGTGCTCATGCTTTACACCCTTGCGTCTCAACCATGGTCGGCAGTGACCGGTGAAGTCTTCGCTCTATTGCTTCTTACATCATCTGGGTGCGCACTGATCGCAGCCGCTTTGTCAGCTGCCGTGATTCGGGTGAACCTATGGGCCATGATGCTGCTTGCTCAGGTGATCACCATCCTGATCGTTGGATGGGTCTGGCATAGGTGATCGGTTACAGCGGGTATGATTGATCAAGGATGCCGCATCTTTGGCGAAGTTATTTCGTCTCACGCGCACTGCCTCTGCGGGGACTATGTAAGCGTTGCGCGTTACAGCTTGTGGCGTCGCGTCGGCATGGCAACTGGACGTTCGTAAATTTGTAGCCTTTCCGTATCGATGTGCCTTGCTTCGTGCGATTCATGTCCCCAACCCAACAGGCTCGGGGCATAAATCATGAATGCGATCAGAATATTGGTCGGTGCTTATGCTGCAGTTCCAGCCATAACCTCTGCGAGGTGTGGCAGAACGGTCCCAGGCGTTGAGCGAGATCCAGGTCCACGTCGTGGTCGCCGGCGAGGAAGCATTCGGCGAAGTCCTGCGACACGCCGATGGCGTGGGCGAAGTCTAAGGTGGAGGCGCCCATGGGGGCGAGGATCTTTTCGCGCACCAGCCAGCCGGGATGGTCATGCTCTACGTGGTCGCCAGGCTTCGTGCGGGCAAGCTTAGCAATATGTCTTTCGAACTCGCTGGAGTGACGTTGTTGCGTTGAACTGGGGAAGTCGACCAAAGTGATCACAAGTTGGCCGACAGTTGCTTCAACGCTTACGCTTGCCCCGACTTTGAAGCCTGCGTTCTCCAGCCAGTGGCCGTGTACCGATAGGCAGGGCGCGGTGCCACCGCCGAAGGTGTCCATCCATGCGTATGTGTGCGCGCGTACTGTGTAGTGGCGCGGTCGTGCGGAAGTCGGTAGGTGGACTTCGGGGAAGAGTGGGGTGTTGCGTGCCGAGCGCATGGGAAGCCTCCATGGGGAAAATCTCCCTTGCCGGTAGGGCAAGGGAGCCGGGAGGTTCGAATCCGCGATCGGTCATACGGCGGGCGTATTTCCCCGGATGAGGGGTCTTGTATTAGCCACCCTCCCGACATGGGACGTCCATAACTTTGACCGATCTTGGAGATTCGAAGCTCCGTAACCCACCATGCGCGATGGGGGGGGAGGCGGCCAATCGATTGTGTCTGTTGGTTCTGTAGGGTTCTGTAGGCATTGACCATATGGTGTCGCGACCGGCGCGGGTTGGGGCGATAGTGCGACGGCGGTGCGGTTTTGTTGGGGCGTTGGCGTCAGATGGTCTGATGGTCCGTTTGACACGCATGGCGTGTCACTACGCTGGGAGCGCTACGCAAGTGACCCGTCGCGACACGCCACGCGTGTCCATCGCGATGCCACGCGCAGGCGAAACGTAGCCACACGCAGCGCGTGCGCAACGGCATACCGTGAGCCGTTGCGAGATGGTTGCGGTCCCGAGGTGAGCCCCTTCCCTACGTCGTGCCGCGGGGCGTCCCCCTCGCTCTGGAAGTCGTATGCTTCGCTCCTGCGGGCGTGCCATCTCGAAGGCATGGGCATGCTTGAATGAGCGGATGGGCTTCTGAAGGGATGCGGAGATGAAAGACGTAACGGATCAGATGCAGCGATTCAAGGAAGCAAGCCGCCATATCTGGAATTCCTACCTGATGCCTGGCGAGGGTGTCCTGGACATAGCGGTGGAGGATTCTTTCCTCCATATCGAGCGAGAGCTGTTGCGCAGCATAGTGCTTGAAGGGAGTGTTGCGGCAGACCAATACGGGCGCTCCGCCATTAGCGGCCTTATCGTGAAGCCAAAGCCCGTATACCGGGAGGTGCCGGTCCAGTTTGCCAGTGCGGTGTCCGACGGAAACACCTATTGGTGCGGGGAGGAACGGGTTGCTGCTGAAGATCTTCCCATGCTTGAGTTCGTGGATTTCTTCGACTGGATGCACTACGGGTACATTGACTACGCCATTGTTCGCGCGGCCGAATGCGGCTCTGGGCGGCGGGTGTTGATCCAGGCCATGTACTGTGATTTTTGGTGGGGTGGCTGATGCGTGGCGGGCATCACGATGGTGATGGTGGAGCGGAGTTGCTGATGGCTGGCCAAGCCGATGCAGGTCAACAAAGAATGACGAGCTAATCTCATATGACTGGTCTGCCAACGGAAGTAACTGCTGAGTATGATCGTCTCCTCATGGAGAACGACTGGGGTGGCGTACAACTGCTGCTTTCGCCGCTGGTACAGTCCAGAGATGCTGAAGGGTTATACCTATGGTCCATGTCGAGCCTGCCAGATGAGGGCGAGGAGGCATATGAGGCGCGCCATCTCAATCTGGTGAGCGAGGCGGCAGAGGCGGGCTATGCCCCGGCGCAGTTCACCCGAGGGATGTACTACTTGTTCGGAGACATGGGGCCATTGGATCCGGAGCGCGCCGCGAGGTGCTTCGCCGCTGGTTCCAGTCAAGGATATCCTTCCGCCCAGTATGAGTATGGACTCGCATTGCTGCGTGGGGTGGGCGTTGGCACCGACAAGGTCGAAGCGATGCGCTTGATCCAAGCTGCCGCCGCGGCTGGCAATGAGACGGCGCAGGACTTCTTGCAGATCAACCTAGGAAGCGGACATACAACAGATGGAAATGAATGAGCTGGTGCCATATCTCGTCTACATTCTTCTTGCCAGCATAGTCATTCGCACATGCGCGGTGTTTCTCGCGCGCCGAGCTGTGGAGAAGACCGCCGGCGAAGAAGTGCTCGCCAAGCTGCCGCTGTTGGCTTCCAGAAGTATCGGCGATTCGCAGGACACCTTTTATGCGTGCATCCTTGCGCTCCAAAGTGGGTCTGCACGCAGGCCGGCGACGTGCGCTGCTCTTGTGTACATGTGCCTGTTGGCCGCGTTCGTTGCGGTGCTGTTGATGATGGCCTTCCTGGGTATCATCGCCATCGTGCAGCACGGGGCAGGGAGATGATTGCGGATCAAGATGCGGAGAAAGAGGTTTCCAGCACTGAATGGGCAGGGCTGATCGCGTTCTTGCGGGCGTTGTGTTTCATCAATGAGCGCGGGAAAGTGCAGGCACCAGACGTACACGTCAAGTATGCCCAGGACGAGGAGATATACCTGCACTGGACCCCGGGACGACAGTCGGACATCGAAGCGAATGGGCTTCGTGATCCCGGTTTTGGTCCTGGACCGGTGTACTACGCTGATCTGGACCTGGCCGAGGTCAGGCTGAGTGATTGGGTAGCGCAGAAAGGCGGCCGCGGAATACGACCTGAGTTGTATCAGTCTGCTGAGTTGATTCTGACCATGGCGTCTTGTGGAGCAACGTTAGATTTCGACCCCTACGTTCATTGGCCAACGTCTTCAAGGCGCGCGATGTGATCACAACGTCCCTGAGGAGCAGCGATATGAAGTATGAAGATGGAACTGAGGTGCTGCTCCACGATCAGGTGGATCTGGGTGGGGGGATCACCGGATTGGTTGTCGCGGTGTTTGATGCCGGCATGTACACCCCCGATTACCTGGAGGAGCATTGGGGTCATCTGGGGCAAGGCGCGCTGGTGAAATCGCCCCAGATGGGGCTGGTGCATTTCCCGTGTCCCGATGTTGATTTCACGCTCATTCGGCGCGGTTGAGGTGCTTTTAGGTCTGGTTGGCCTGGGGACGTCCGTCAATGCTGCCACGCAGGGCGTGGCTCTACGGGGTGCGGCAGCGGCTGATGGGAGAGGGCCTCATGGAGATCATGATGCAGCGGTTTGTGCGTGTGTTCGGTACGGTGCTGGGGCTCCTGTGGAGCGCGTACGGTGTCGCTGTGGCGATTGGCATGGCTGTTTGGCCCGTAGTTTGCCGCACGGACTGTCAGTTCAATGAGTCGCTGAAACTGCTATTGGGGGAGGTTGCTGCCAGCCGTTTGATCGGCGGGGTGTGGTTTGCGTGCGGAATTGTGTTTGTCGTTTTTATCAATTTGCAGCGACGGCCGGGTTCCAAGGGTGGTGTTTCGAGTAGGAAGCGAGGCAGGCGCAGGTAGCGCTTCTCGCGCTTGCATGGATCGGGTATGCCTGGACGCGTGTGGATGGCCGCAGCCACGCAGGGCGTGGCTCTACGGGCGGGTGATGCGCCGTTTTCCATATGAGGCATGCTGTCGCGTTGCGTGCGATGGAGGGTTTGCATGGGACACGCATGGCGTGTCTCTACGCGGGCGGTGACGTACACGTGACCGGTAGCGACACGCCATGCGTGTCCATCGCAATGCCGGGCGATGCCGGTGCGGTTGGCGGCCGTTGGATTGGGGGTGTTGCGTTGTTACGTGGCAGCCACGCAGGGCGTGGCTCTACGAACGGGTGATTCGTCGTTTCTTGCGCGGGACACGCATGGCGGCGGCGATGCCGCTTAATCCATTCCCAGCTTTTTCAGCTTGTACCGCAACGCCCGGAACGTGATACCCAGCTGCGCCGCAGTGCGCGTCTTGTTCCAGCGGTTCTCTTCCAGCGCCTTCTGGATCGCGGTGCGCTCCATCTGCTCGATATACGAAGGCAGCGCGCCATTCCCCGCCGGCAGGTCCACCACCGCTTCTTCATGCGGTGCCACGGGCGCGCCGCCATGGCGGGGCACACCCTGCTGCGGCAGGCGCAGGTCGGTGGCGCCAATGGTGTCGCCCTCGGCCAAGGCCAGTGCACGCTCCAGGATGTTCTCCAGTTCGCGCACGTTGCCCGGGAAGTGATAGGTGCCCAATGCCTCCAGCGCCGACGGCGCCAGCAGCGGGGTGGGGCGGCCGTGCGTCTTCGCCAGCCGCGCCAGGATCGAGGCGGCCAGTTGCGGCAGGTCGCTGCGGCGCTCGCGCAGCGGCGGCACGCGCAGTTCGATGACGTTGATGCGGTAGTACAGGTCGTGGCGGAAGCGGCCGTCTTCGACCAGCTCGGCCAGGTCCTTGTGGGTGGCCGAGAGGATACGCACATCCACCGCTACTTCGGCCGACGCGCCCACCGGGCGGATCGACTTTTCCTGGATCGCGCGCAGCAGCTTCACCTGCATCTGCAGCGGCAGTTCGGCCACTTCGTCCAGGAACAGGGTGCCGCCATGCGCGGCCTGGAACAGGCCCGGCTTGTCGGCGTGGGCGCCGCTGAAGCTGCCCTTCTTGTGCCCGAAGAATTCGCTCTCCATCAGTTCCGACGGAATGGCGCCGCAGTTCACCGGGACGAAGGTGCCGGCCGCGCGCGCGCTCTGGTCGTGGATGGTGCGGGCGACCAGTTCCTTGCCCACGCCCGATTCGCCCAGGATGTACACCGGCGCCTGGCTGCGCGCGACCTTGGTGATGGTGTTGCGCAGCACGTCCATGGCCGCCGAATCGCCGAGCAGGCGCGCGGTGGCGTCGCTGGTCAGCGGTGGCGGGGCCGGGCGCTCGGTGTTGTTGAGCTCCAGCGCATGCTTGACCAGGCCGCGCAGCACGGAGATGTCCACCGGCTTGCTGACGAAGTCGAACGCGCCGGCCTTCAATGCTTCCACCGCCAGGTCCATGCTGCCGAACGCGGTGATCATGGCCACCGGGGTGCGCGGGTAGTGCTGGGCGATTTCGGTGACCAGCTCGATGCCGTTGCCGTCGGGCAGCCGCATGTCGGTGATGCACAGGTCGTAGGGGTTGCTGGCCAGCAGTTCGCGGGCCTCTGCGAGGTTGGCCGCAGTGCTGATCCGCAGGCCCATGCGGCCCAGGGTCAGTACCAGCAGTTCGCGGATGTCGCGTTCGTCGTCGACGACGAGGGCGCTGCGGTTTTCGTTCATATGGGGGAAAGATAGCCGAGTGCGGTTGATAACGACAAACATTTGACGCAAGCAGCGTAACGCGTCATTGCGGCAACATGGTGTGCGGGCCGGGCAGGAGCAGCCGGAAGCAGGCGCCACCGGCCGGGACGGACACATATTCCAGGTTGGCCTGGTTGGCCTTGCACAGCTCGCGGGCGATATACAGGCCCAGCCCGGTGCCGTGCTCGGAGGTGGTGAAGAACGGGCGGAACAGCTGTTCGGCCACCTTTTCGGGAATGCCCGGGCCGCGGTCCATCACGTCGATCACCGCCGAGCGGTCCTGGCGCGCCACACGCAGGCGTACGCGGGCCGGGTCCTGCCCGGTGCGGCCGTACTTGAGGGCGTTGTGGACCAGCACGGTGAGGATCTGATGCAGGTGGCGCGGGTCCACCAGGCCATGCACCGAGGACTCGCTGATGATCGGCTCGATGCTGTCCGTTTCCAGGGTGAGGCTCTGCTTGTACTCCAGCACGAAGCGGCGCACGAAGGCGGCCAGGTCCAGGTTCTCGGGGTTGGCGCGCTCGCGCCGGGCCAGGCCCAGCACGCTTTCGACGATGCCGTTGGTGCGTTGGCACTGCTGGTGGATGATCTGCAGCAGGCGGCGGTCGGTGTCGCCGATGGCGGTGGATTCTTCCAGCAGCTGGGCGGCGTAGTTGATGGCCGCCAGTGGGTTGCGGATCTCGTGGGCCAGGCTGGCCGAGAAGCGGCCCATGGCCGAGAGGGTGAGCGACTCGGCCCGGCGCGAGACCACGCTGGAATCGTCCAGGAACACCAGGGTGAGGTCGCTGCCGGCCAGCAGGCGGGCGAAGCGCGGCTGCACTTCGGGCTGGTCGGGCGAGAGCTGCAGCGGGGTTTCTTCGTTGTTCCAGCCGTTGCGCCAGCGCTGCAGGCGGCGGCTCAGGTCGGGCGAGGCGCTGCCCAGTTCCAGCAGGCCGCTGCCGCTGTTGCCATCGTTGTCGCCGATCAGGGTGGAGGCGGCCTCGTTGGCCAGGGTGATGCGGTTGGCGGCGTCCACCACCAGCACGCCGGTGCGCATGCGGCGGATGATGAGTTCGTTGATCTCGAACAGGTTGGCCACTTCGTCGCCGCGCTGGTTGGCCAGCTGCTGGTTGCGGCGGGCGCGGTTGCCGACCTGGTAGCTGACGAAGGCCAGGGCCAGGAAGCTGGTGATGAACATGGCCAGCTCGGCCAGGGTGCGGTTGGGCGCGCCGGTTTCGAGCAGGTTCCAGACGTACTCGCCGGCGATGGCGACCCCGGCGGTGAGCGCCAGGCCCATCCCCATCGACAGCGGCAGCAGGGTGGCGGCGGCGGCGATGTTGAACAGCAGGGCCATCGACAGGCCGGCGCTGGCGCCGGGCAGGGCGTGGGCCAGCAGGACCGTGGCCACGATGTCCACCAGCACGCTGATCACCACGATGGGCCGCAGCCAGCGGTCGTTGCGCCCCGCAATCAGGATCAGCAGGGCTAGCAGTAGGTAAGCCCCGCTGACCACGGCGGCCAGCCGTGGGTGGCTGGATTCGCCCACCATCGCGCTCAACGGGCTGAACAGCAGGGCGGCGATGACCGCAGCGATCAGGACCCGGTACAGGGCAAAGAAGTACAGCTCCCGCTTCGGCATGGACTCGATGCGGTCAATCAACGAAGCACTGGGTGACACGCCGGAACTCCCCTTCTGGCTGCCTGGGTGATGAAACCGGGCAAGGCCCGGCTCTACCGACTGAAGCGCCGGGCTCTGCCCGGCTGCTCTTCACGTAGGGCCGTGCTCTGCCCGGCTGCTCTTCCGCAGTATAGGCCCCCAAACCGCGCAATCTGCCCATTCCCGACCGGCCCCCGGCCGGGTCCCCGGGCCGCAACTGTCTGAATGACGGTGAAAAACTCCCTGCCTTCACGCCCCGGGTCCCGTTTCTTTGCGCCACGCCGCCGCCTCGTCCACAATAGTGGGCCCGCCGCGGTCCGTGCGTGCGGTCGTTCCTATTCCCACGGTGACGCATGAATTTCCACGAATACCAGTCAAAACAGCTGCTTGCCGAGTACGGCATTCCCGTCCCGGCCGGCAAGGTCGCGGCAACCCCCGATGAAGCCGTCGCCGCTGCCACCTCCCTGGGCCAGGGCCCCTGGATGGTGAAGGCGCAGATCCATGCGGGCGGTCGCGGCAAGGCTGGCGGCGTCAAGTTCTGCAAGACCACCGACGACGTGAAGGCCGCTGCGGCCAAGATGCTCGGCACCAAGATGGCCACCTACCAGACCGCAGGCGTCGAGCTGCCGGTCAACCTGGTGCTGGTGACCACCGCCGGTGAGATCGTCAAGGAACTGTACCTCTCGGTGCTGGTCGACCGTGGCACCAAGACCATCACCTACATCGCCTCTTCGGAAGGCGGCGTGGAGATCGAGCAGGTTGCCGCTGAAACCCCGGAGCTGATCCACTCGCTCAACGTCGACTTCGTCGAAGGCGTGCAGGGTTACCACGGCCGTGATTTCGGCTTCAAGCTGGGCCTGACCGCCAAGCAGGCCGGCCAGTTCGCCAACATCATGGTGAACCTGTACAAGCTGTTCAACGAAAAGGACCTGGCGCTGGTTGAAATCAACCCGCTTGCCATTCTGGACGACGGCAACCTGTACGCGCTGGACGGCAAGTTCGACAGCGACGACAACGCCGCGTTCCGCCAGAAGGCCCTGGTCGCCATGCGCGACAAGACCCAGGAAGATCCGACCGAAGTGATCGCTTCGGAACTGGACATCAACTACGTCACCATGGACGGCAACATCGGCTGCATGGTCAACGGCGCCGGTCTGGCCATGGCCACCATGGACGTCATCAAGCTCAACGGCGGCGAGCCGGCGAACTTCCTGGACGTGGGCGGCGGTGCGAACAAGCAGCGCGTCATCGAAGCGTTCAAGCTGATCCTGTCCTCGGACAAGGTCGAAGGCATCTTCGTCAACATCTTCGGCGGCATCGTCCGCTGCGACATGATTGCCGAAGGCATCATCGCCGCTGTGAAGGAAGTGGGCGTCAAGGTTCCGGTCGTGGTGCGCCTGGAAGGCACCAACGTGGAAGAAGGCAAGCAGCTGCTGCGTGACAGCGGCATGGCCATCATCCCGGCCGACAACATCAACGACGGTGCCAAGAAGGTCGTTGAAGCTGTCAAGAACGCCGCCTGATCCGACACCGAAGGAAATCCAATGTCAGTTTTGATCAATAAGAACACCAAGGTGATCGTGCAGGGCTTCACCGGCCAGCAGGGCACCTTCCACGCCACTCAGATGCTCGAGTACGGCACCCAGGTTGTTGGCGGCGTGACCCCGGGCAAGGGCGGCACGACCCATATCGACCTGCCGGTCTTCAACACCGTTGCCGACGCCGTTGCCGCCACCGGCGCCAACGCCTCGGTCATCTACGTGCCGCCGCCGTTCGCGGCCGACGCGATCCTGGAAGCTGCGGCTGCCGGCATCAAGGTCATCGTGTGCATCACCGAAGGCATTCCGGTGCTGGACATGCTGCGCGTGAAGAACGTGCTGACCCGTTCGCATGCGGACACCGTGCTGATCGGGCCGAACTGCCCCGGCGTGATCACCCCGGGCGAGTGCAAGATCGGCATCATGCCGGGCCACATCCACATGCCGGGCAAGATCGGCATCGTGTCGCGTTCGGGCACCCTGACCTATGAAGCGGTCAAGCAGACCACGGAAGTGGGCCTGGGCCAGTCGACCTGCATCGGCATCGGCGGCGACCCGATCAACGGCCTGAACTTCGTTGACTGCCTGAAGCTGTTCAACGAAGACCCGCAGACCCTGGGCATCATCATGGTGGGCGAAATCGGCGGCGACGCCGAGGAAGCCGGTGCGGAGTACATCAAGAACCACGTGAAGAAGCCGGTTGTCGGTTTCATCGCGGGTGCCTCGGCCCCGGCCGGCAAGCGCATGGGCCACGCCGGTGCGATTGCGTCGGGCGGCAAGGGCACTGCAGAAGGCAAGTTCGCTGCCATGGAAGCGGCCGGTGTTGTCACCGTGCGCTCGCCGGGCGACCTGGGCGCTGCCATCGCCAAGCTGGTGAAGTAACGCAAAGCCCGTCGGGGTAGAGCCGACTGTTGGTCGGCTGCTGACGCGTAGCGCCGGGCTCTGCCCGGCCAACAAAGCCGCCTTCGGGCGGCTTTGTTGCATCTGGAGATTGCGTTTGCCGGGCAGAGCCCGGCGCTACAATGGGCAATCGCAACTACAGGCTTCACCCCATGACGTCGATCCGCATCGCAATGGCGCAGTTTGATTTCCCGGTGGGCGCCGTGGCGCAGAACACCGACAACATCATCGCGATGATTGCCGAGGCGCGCGACGAATTCGGCGCCGAGCTGGTGGTGTTCCCGGAGCTGGCCATCAGCGGCTATCCGCCGGAAGACCTGCTGCTGCGCCCGGGCTTCCTGTACGACTGCCAGCAGGCGCTCACCCGCATTGCCGAAAGCACCCGCGGTATCACCGCCGTGGTCGGCTGGCCGCAGGCCGCCGGTGCGGTGGTGTACAACGCGGCCAGCGTGTTGCGCGATGGCCGGGTGGAACACACCTACCGCAAGCGCGAGCTGCCCAACTACGCGGTGTTCGACGAGCGCCGCTACTTCGACGTCGATCCGGACGGCGGCAGCTGCGTGTTCGAACTCAAGGGCGTGCCGGTGGGTGTGCTGGTGTGCGAAGACCTGTGGTTCGCCGAGCCGCTGGCCGACACCGTGCGCGAGGGGGCGCAGCTGGTGGTGGTGCCCAACGCCTCGCCGTACGAGCGCGGCAAGCACGCCCAGCGCGACGCGCTGCTGGCCGAGCGCACCCGCGAAAGCGGCGCGGCCATCGTCTACCTCAATATGGTGGGCGGGCAGGACGCATTGACCTTCGACGGCGCCTCGGTGGTGGCCGACGGCGACGGCACCGTGCACCCGGCGGCGGCCGCCTTCACCGACCAGTGGCTGGTGGTGGACTACGACGCGGGTTCGCGCCGCTTCGTACCGCGCGAGTGGATGGACGACGGCGACGAGAGCATGGACGCGCTGGCCTGGCGCGCAGTGACGCGTGGCATCCGCGATTACTGCGGCAAGAACGGCTTCAAGAAGGTGTGGCTGGGCCTGTCCGGTGGCATCGATTCGGCGCTGGTGCTGGCCATGGCGGTGGACGCGCTGGGCGCGGACAACGTCACCGCCGTGCGGCTGCCGTCGCGCTACACCGCCGACATGTCCAACGATCTGGCGGGAGAACAATGCCGCGCGCTGGGTGTGAAGCTGGAGGCGGTGTCGATCGAGCCGGTGTTTGAAGGCCTGATGACCGCGCTCGGCCCGATGTTCGAAGGCCAGGCGGCGGACGTGACCGAGGAAAACCTGCAGTCGCGCGCGCGCGGGGTGATCCTGATGGCGCTGTCCAACAAGTTCGGCGGCCTGCTGCTGACCACCGGCAACAAGAGCGAGTACGCGGTGGGCTACGCCACCATCTACGGCGACATGTGCGGCGGCTATGCGCCGCTGAAGGACCTGTACAAGACCGAGGTGTTCGGCCTGTCCAAGTGGCGCAACACGGTGGGCGGCGCGCCGGTGATTCCGCCGGCGGTGATCGCGCGGCCGCCTTCGGCCGAACTGCGCGCCAACCAGACCGACCAGGACTCGCTGCCGGCCTACGACGTGTTGGACGGCATTCTGTACCGCTACGTGGACCAGGAGCAGTCGCGCGAGGAGATCGTGGGGGCGGGCTATGCCGCCGAGGTGGTTGACCGTGTGCTGCGGCTGGTGCGCACCAGCGAGTGGAAGCGCCACCAGGCAGCGCCGGGCCCGAAGGTCTCGCGCCGCGCGTTCGGCCGCGAGCGGCGCTATCCGATCAGCAACGGCTACAAGGGCTGATACACGCCCCTGATGGGTTCTTGAAAGTGGTGGGGAGGGTCTGGACCTAGAGTGCCGGACTCTCCGTCATTGGGCTTCCCCCATGTCCATCATCAATACCAAGATCCATACGACGGTCGCTGCGGCGCTGAGGTGCAAGCTCGGCAACCAGACCCTGTCGCCAAGAACGCTGAAGCTGCTGACCGGAATTGCCAACCGTGAGTTCGGTGGCGATGCCACGCGCGTGTTCGGCAAGGCGTCACCCGGCATCGGCCGGTTCAACGGCGACGCTGCCGGGCTGCGCAGTGCGATTTCCAGCCAGCTGCTCCATGTGCGCTCGCCCCAGCTGGCGAGCGTGATGCGCCAATGGCTGGCGCAGTTGCCTGCGCCGACCGCTCACGCGCAGCTGAGCGCCCTCCCGCACGGCGCTGGCCGCGCCCCGGCTGAGCCAACGCCGGACTACCCCGGCGCGCTCACTGGCGCGCGGACCGCGTCGCTGCTGAAAGAACCTGCACCCGACTACGCGGGCGCGGAGCCCCGCCTGGACTATCAGCGGGTTGAATACGGTCGTTTGGCAACCGTTGTCGACGCGGAAGCGCAGAGCCACCAGGTGGAGACCCGACGCGAGGATGGCGGTAGCCCACCGAGGCGGGTGGCGCAGCCCGATGGCGGCTCGACCGGCGTGGTGAAGGGCGGGCCGTTGCTCAAGCAGTTTGTGCAGGATGCTGCGGATACGCGCTTCTCCACCGGCGAAATGACCCGTTTCTGGGAAGCGGCGCTGTCCGTGCCGGAGATCAGCGCCGTCATGCCCCAAGAGACGCTGGAGGGTGTGGTGCGTCTGCTTGAATACCCTGGTGCCTGGGCGAACTACCAGCTTGGGGTTACCGCGGTTCGGCCGGAACAACCGGTACCGCCGTCGGCGGCCATGCTTGCCGCGGTGATCCAGGCGGCTGGGGTTTCCTTCGAGTAGCCTGGAGCAGCCGGGCATGGCCCGGCTCTACGGCAACACGCAGCCGGGCATGGCCCGGCTCTACGGCAACGCGCAGAGCGGCCGGTACGGCCAACGAAAAAGGGTCCCTTGCGGGACCCTTTTTCCTGCAACGCCGCGCTGTATCAGCGGCGGTTCAACGTGGCATTGCGCTGGCCGGTGCTGGCGGACTTCTCGCCGGCAAACGGGTTCAGCTTACGCACCATCCACGGGTACTTCGGCCAGTCGCCCTGCAGCCAGGGGTGCTCGGGCTGGTTCAGCTCCAGCACGCGGCGGGCGTCGTCGGCCAGGGTCTTGTTGCCCAGGTGGGTGTAAGCCTCACCCAGTGCGGCCACGGCGTCGTACTGGAACGCGCTCTGCGGGTAGGTTTCCAGCAGGTAGTTGGCGCGGCCGGCGGCCGACACCCACGCCTCGCGGCGCAGGTAGTACAGGGCGTTGTCCAGCTCGTGCTGGGCGAACACGTCGCGCAGCTCCAGCATGCGCTGGCGCGCGTCAGGCGCGTAGCGGCTGTTGGGGTAGCGCTCGACCACGATGTTGAAGTCGGCGTAGGCCTGGCGCGGGGTGGACAGGTCACGGCGGCTCGGGTCCAGCGACCATACGCGGCGCAGGAATACCGTATTGCGGTTGCCGTTGGCCAGGCCGCGCAGGTAGTACATGTACGCGATGTTGCGGTGGGTCGGGTAGGTACGGATGAAGCGGTCGATGCTCGACACCGCGTCATCGTGCTTGCCGGCCTTGTACTGGGCGAAGGCGGTTTCGATCATCGCCTGTTCGGTGTACGGGCCATACGGGTACTGGGCGATCAGGCGACGGAACGTGGCTTCGGCGCCGCTCCAGTTGCCCTTCTCCATCAGGCCGTGGCTCTTTTCATAGATCTTTTCGACCGGCTGGCCTTCCTCGGGGTTGTCACCCTTGGCGCCACGGTGGCAGCCGGTGGAAACGAGGGCCAGGACCAGCATCAGGGCCGCAGTGCGGACGGGCGCGGACAGCAGGGAAGAGCGTCGGATCATGGGGTCTGGGCGGGACGCGGCTGGAATACGAGGGGTCGATGATAGCCTAGTGGCCTGTCCTGCGACTGAAAGTGGTCGCCCGGACCCCAAAATTGTCTCCTTGCGGTGTGCTCCCCATGTCCGATAACGCTTCTGAATCCGAATCCGTCCGCCAGGCCGTCGTGCCCGACACCGCCGCCGGGCGGCGCTTCGACGCCGTCCTGGCCGAACTCTTCCCCGAATTCTCCCGGTCCAAGCTGACCGAGTGGATCAAGTCCGGCGACGTCCTGCTGGACGGCGAACCCGTGCGCGGGCGCGCGCCAGTGCGCGGCGGCGAGGTCGCCAGCCTGCATGTCGTGCTCGACACCCAGACCCATGCCGAACCCGAAGACATCCCGCTGGACGTGCTGTACGAAGACGAGCACGTGTACGTCATCAACAAGCCGGTCGGCCTGGTGGTGCACCCGGGCGCGGGCAACCCGACCGGTACGCTGGTCAATGCGCTGCTGTTCCGCGACCCGTCGCTGTCGGTGCTGCCGCGCGCCGGCATCGTGCACCGGCTCGACAAGGACACCAGCGGCGTGATGGTGGTGGCGCGCACGATCCAGGCGCAGACCGCGCTGGTGGAGCAGCTGGCCGCGCGCAACGTGCACCGCCAGTACCTGGCGGTGGTGGTGGGCGCGCTGGTTTCCGGCGGTACCGCCGATGCGCCGATCGACCGCCACCCGCGCGACCGCATCCGCATGGCCGTGCGCGAAGACGGCAAGGACGCGGTCACCCATTACCGCCTGCGCGAGCGCTTCCGTGCGCACACCGCGCTGGAATGCCGCCTGGAAACCGGCCGTACGCACCAGATCCGCGTGCACATGGCCCACCTCAAGCACGCCATCGTCGGTGATTCGCTGTACGGCGGTGCGTTGAAGCTGCCCAAGGGTGCCACCGACGACCTGGTTGCGCAGCTGCGCGGCTTCAAGCGCCAGGCACTGCACGCCGAGACGCTGGAGTTCGCGCACCCGATCACCGGTGAGCCGATCCGCAACAGTGCGCCGGTGCCGGCCGACATGCTGGCGCTGCTGGAAGCGCTGCGCGAAGACAGCAAGCGCTTCGCGGAGCTGGAGCGCGGTCGCCGCTGATGGCTACCAAGCCGTTGCCCGTGTCGGGTGTTCCGGCTGTGCCGGTGCTGGCGGCAGACTGGCCGGCGCCGCCGGGCGTGCATGCGCTGACCACCCTGCGCTACGGCGCCGGCGGGTCGCAAGCGCCGTTCGACCAGTTCAACATGGGCAACCGCTACGCCGCCGACGGCGATGACCCGGAGCAGGTGCAGCGCAACCGTGACCTGTTGCAGGCCGGGCTGGCGCTGCCGTCGGCCCCGCACTGGCTGCGCCAGGTGCACGGCACCGGGGTGCTGCGTTTCGACGCGGCGCCCGGCGCCCCGGGGGTGGCGAACGAGCCGACGGCGGACGCGGCGGTCACTTCTGTGCCCGGGGTGGTGCTGGCCATCCTCACCGCCGACTGCCTGCCGGTGGTGTTTGCCGCCCGCGACGGCAGTGAGATTGGGGCCGCCCATGCCGGCTGGCGCGGGCTGGCCGACGGCATGCTGGAGGCTACGGTGGCCGCCATGCAGACCGCGCCGGGGTCGTTGCAGGCCTGGCTGGGGCCGGCCGCCGGGCCGGCCCATTACGAGATCGGAGAGGACGTGTTTGCGGCCTTCGTCGACCGCGACGCGGCAGCCGCCGCCGCCTTCAGCGCGACCCGCCCGGGGCACTGGAAGGTGGACCTGTATGCGCTGGCGCGTCGGCGGCTGCAGGGCGCCGGGCTGGACCCGGCCGCGATCAGTGGCGGCCAGTGGTGCAGCATCGCCGACCCGCAGCGGTTCTATTCGCACCGCCGCGACCGGCGCACCGGCCGCATGGCGACGTTGGCGTGGATCGCGCCGTGAGTCGGGTCGAGGCCAGTTCCGGTGAGTTCGGCCCGGTCATCGTGTTTGATGGCGTGTGCGCGCTGTGCAGCCGCTGGGTCTGGTTCCTGTTGCGGTTCGATCGTCGCGGCCGCTACCGGTTCGCCGCGATGCAGGGTGCGCACGGGCGCGCGCTGTTGCAGCAGCACGGGCTCGATCCGGAGGACCCGTTGTCGTTGCTGGTGGTGGAGGATGGCCGCGCCTGGAGTGATACCGATGCCATCGTGCAGGTGCTGGCCGGCCTGGGCGGCGCGTGGCGGGTGGTGCGGGTGGTGCGCGTAATGCCACGCCCTTGGCGCGACCGCGCCTACCGGGTGCTGGCCCGCAACCGTTACCGCTGGTTTGGCCAGCATGAGGCGTGCTTCGTGCCCACGCCGGCACAGGCGGGGCGCTTTCTGGATTGACCGGGCTGCGGTCTGCACCGCGCAGCCACGCATGGCGTGGCTCTACGTCGGTAGGCAACGTAACCATCTGGTGGCACACGTTCCGTAGTGCCACGCCATGCGTGGCAACGCGGACCCGACCCGTGCGCGATCCGCCCTGCGTGGCATCGCGGACCCAACCCGTGCGCGATCGCCCTGCGTGGCAACGCGCACCCCGTGCTCACCGGATGACCGAATACACGATCCGTCGGTTGCGTTCGCGGCCCGCTTCCAGCCGGTTGTCGGCCACCGGCTGCTCTTCCCCGTAGCCGCGTGCCTGCAGCGTGTGCGCGGGTACGCCCAGCGCCTTCAGTTCGGCTACGACCGCCTCGGCGCGCAGCTGGCTCAAGCCGAGATTGCTGTCGGCGGTGCCCAGGCTGTCGGTATGCGCGGCCACTTCCAGGCGCAGCGCGGGACCGGCGGCGCGGATGGCGTGCGCGCTGGCGCGCAGCATGTCCAATCCATCAGCGCGTAGCACCGAGGACTTGTGCTCGAAGCGGATCGCGCCCTGGTTCAATGCGTCCACCAGCTGCGCGGGCGCGGGCGCGTCGGGCAGGCGGGCCAGCGCCACCCGGCCCGGATCCCACAGCCCCGTCACCTGCAGGTGGCCGAAGCCGCGGCGCAGGGTATCGGACACGCTGACCCGGTCCGCTTCCGGCAGGGCTGCCATGTCCACGTGCAGCGTGTCGCCGCTGAACGACAGCGACAAACCGGGATGGCGCAGCACCGGCACCAGGGTCACCATCCGGTCCAGCCAGCGCGGAGCCCGTGCATGCGGGTCGCGCTGGATGTCGCCACTCACCCGCGCCTGGCCGTAGTGCCCGACCAGTGCGCTCCAGACCTTGCGCCGGTCGGCCTCATCCGGCAGGCGGCCACGTACGTCGATGACGCCGGCATGGTTCACCAGCGACAGCCGCGGCGGGGTCTGTCGCTCTGCGGCCGCCGCTGTGCCGGCGGGGGCCACCCGGGTTTTCTGGTGGATCCAGCCGGTCAGGCACAGCAGGGCGCCGGCCACCAATACCCACGACAGGCCGCGCAGCACGCTGCCACGCACCGCGCGCGGCACGGTCGCGGGGGTGCCGCGCTGGCGCAGCGGGACCGTCATGGGGCGCGTGAGGCGTGCCTGCTGGTCCAGCACATCCAGCAGGCCCGGCAGCAGGTCGGCCGCGACCACGGCAAACATGCCGGTGGGGAAGGCGGCGCGGCGGGCCAGCACGGCCAGTTCGCCGCGCCCGATCGCGCATTCGAGCTGGCTGGCCAGCAGCCGCTGGGGCCGCCCGTCGGCGGGAAACTGGTCGCCCAGCCCCACCGCGTCGAAGCGGCGGCGCAGGCCATGCACGCCGTCGGGCAGGGTGTGGATGTAATCGACCAGGACCTCGATCAGGTTGCGCGCGCGGTGGCCCAGTCCCATGTGCAGGGCGGTGTCTTCAATGTATCGGTCCAGCAATGACATCAATCGGATTCCCGGATTCAGGACCGCGCAGGCGGTGCTGCGCAGGTCGCCCCATGCGACATGCATGGGCTCTGCGGGCGTCAATGTCGGGAGAACCTGTCAATGCGAAATGAAAGTTGCGATCGCCGCAGGTTACGAATCCAGCGGGTGCTCCCATCATTTAGGACTTCTATCGAACAGCGAACCTGTCAGCGGTGCGCCTGCGACGTGCACCGTGCCTGAAACGACACACTCCTAAATGTGGTGCAGCACTGCGATTGATGCGCAGTGCAGGGGTCAAAAGGTGGTGATTGCGACACTCTGGACACTCACGAGCGTGTCGCAATCAGCCCCTTTCCAGCGCATCCAGGTAGCTCTGGCGCCAATGGTTGATGTCGTAGGTGCGCAGGTGCTCCATCATGGCCTGCCAGCGCTCGATGCGTTTGCGCAGCGGCATGGTCGCCGCCGTGGCGATGGCATCGGCCACGCCGTCCAGGTCGTGCGGGTTCACCAGCAGCGCCTGTTTCATCTCGTCGGCAGCACCGGCCAGCAGCGACAGCACCAGCACGCCCGGATTCTCCGGGTCCTGCGAGGCCACGTATTCCTTGGCCACCAGGTTCATGCCATCGCGCAGCGGCGTCACCAGCCCCACGGCGGCGGCGCGGTAGAAGCCGGTGAGGGTGGCGTGGGCGAAGTTCTGGTTGACGTAGCGCAGCGGGGTCCAGTCCGGCTCGGCAAAACCGCCGTTGATGTGGCCGGCAATCTGTTCGAGCTGGCTGCGCAGTTGCCGGTACTCGGTGACGTCGCCGCGCGATACCGGCGCGATCTGCAGGTAGGTCAGGCTGCCGCGCTGGTCGGGATGGCGTTGCAGGTAGCGCTCGAAGCCCTGGAAGCGTTCGGGCAGCCCCTTGGAATAGTCCAGCCGGTCCACGCCGATCGCCAACTGACGGTTGCGCAGGCTGTTGCGCAGGTCGCGCACGGCCGGCTTGGCGGCACCGGCCTTGGCCTGGCGTTCGATGTGTGCGGTATCGATGCCGATCGGGAAGGCCGCCGCGCGGAAGCGGCGGCCACCGGGGGCTTCGAGCATGCCATCGGGCAGCACGCGGCCGCCGCCGAACAGCCGCACGTACGACTGGAAGCGGTCGGCATCGCGCTGGGTCTGGAAGCCGACCAGGTCGTACGCATACAGGCTGGAGAACAGGCGCAGGTGGTCGGGCATGGCCTGCAGCAGGTCCGCCGAGGGCATGGGCACGTGCAGGAAGAAGCCGATGCGGCAACCGATGCCGCGCTCGCGCAGCAACGATGCCAGCGGAATCAGGTGGTAATCGTGGATCCACACGATGTCGTCGTCGCGCAGCAGCGGCGCCAGCTTCTCGGCGAACAGCGCGTTGACCCGGCGGTAGGTCTCGCGGGTGGCGCGGTCGTAGTCCACCAGGTCCAGGCGGAAGTGCAGCAGCGGCCACAGCGTGCGGTTGGCGAAGCCGTTGTAGTAGCCGTCGACGTCGCGCTTGTTCAGATCCATGGTGACGTAGCGGATGTCACCCTCGGTCTGTTCGTGCAGGCTGCCGCTGGGGTCGCGCACGGACTTGCCGCTCCAGCCGAACCACAGCCCGCCGCGTTCCTTCAGCGCGGCCAGCAGGCCCACCGCCAGTCCGCCCGGTGCGGCGACACCGGGCGCGGCGACCCGGTTGGACACCACCACCAGCCGACTCATGACGCCTCCTGCCAGCTGCGCGACAGGCGCATGGCGGCGGTGACCAGGCCCACGTGCGAATACGTCTGCGGGAAGTTGCCCCAGGCTTCGCCGTTGTCGAAGGCCAGGTCCTCGGACAGCAGACCGAGGTGGTTGCGACGCTCGAGCAGCGTTTCGAACATCTCGCGCGCCTCGTCCATGCGCCCGATCGCGGCCAGCGCGTCGATGTACCAGAACGTGCAGATGGTGAAGCTGGTCTCCGGCTCGCCGAAATCGTCCGGCGCCACGTAGCGGTACAGCGCGTTGCCGTGCTTGAGATCGCGGCCGATCGCCTCGACGGTGGCCACGAAGCGGGCATCATCCGGCGCGATGAAGCCGATGTCGGCCAGCAGCAGCAACGAGGCATCCAGGCGGTGGCCACCGTAGGTGTCGGTGAAGTAGCCCAGCTCTTCGCTGAAGGACTCGCGCATGATCCGTGCGTGGATGGTGTTGGCACGGTCGCGCCAGTATTCGGCGCGGTGGTCCAGCTTCAGGCGCACGGCGATCTTGCACAGGCGGTCGCACGCGGCCCAGCACATTGCGCTGGTGTAGGTGTGCACTTCGGTGCGGCCGCGGAATTCCCACAGTCCTGCATCGGGCACGTCGTGCAGCGCGAATGCCTGCTCGCCCAGCGGCTCCAACCGCGCGAAGGTGTGGTTGTCGCCCGGGTCCTGCAGGCGGCGGTCGAAGAACAGCTGGGTGGAGGCGAGTACCACGCTGCCGTACACGTCGTGCTGGCGCTGCACCCAGGCCAGGTTGCCACGCCGCACCGGGCCCATGCCACGGTAGCCGTCCAGCGAGGCCACTTCGCTCTCTTCCAGCTGGGTCTCAAAGCCGATGCCATACAGCGGCTGCAGGCTGCCGTCGGTGGTGGCCAGGTTGAAGATATAGCCCAGGAACTGCTCCATGCTGCGGGTGGCGCCGAGGCGGTTGAGCGTGCGCACCACGAAGGCGGCGTCGCGCAGCCAGCAATAGCGGTAGTCCCAGTTGCGGATGCTGCCCGGGGCCTCGGGAATGGAGGTCGTCATCGCCGCGATGATCGCGCCGCTGTCCTCGTACTGGCACAGCTTCAGCGTGATCGCGCTGCGGATCACCGCGTCCTGCCACTCCAGCGGGATGGACAGGTAACGCACCCATTCGCGCCAGTAGTCGCGGGTGCGCTGGAAGGATTCCTGCACATAGCCGCTGAGCGAACGGTTCAGCGATTCGTCCACGCCCAGCACCAGGTGCACGGGGTGGTTGAGTACGAACGGCAGTTCGTCGCGCACGAAACGCATCGGCACGTCGGTGGTCAGGCGCAGCACGTGGTCGGGCAGTACCCAACGGATGTGGTTGCTGCCCCAGGTGGCCTCGGGCACGCGCGCGCCCCAGTCGGCCAGCGGCCGTGCGCGCACGATGATGCGCGGCGTGCCGGCCAGTGGCCGCACCTGCCGGATCAGGCTCACGGGCCGGTAGAAACGGTCGTTCTGGCGCCAGCGCGGCGCGAAGTCGATGATCTCCAGCGAACCGCCATGCCTGTCATGCAGCACGGTGCGCAGGATGGCGGTGTTGGTCAGGTATTCCTGCTCGCTGCTCACCATGTCTTCCAGTTCGATGGCGAAATCGCCACCGATCTGCTGGTTGGGCTGGAGCAGTGCGCAGAAGGCGGGGTCGCCGTTGAAGGTGGGCAGGCAACTCCACACCACGCGGGCGTTGCGGTCGATCAGGGCGCCGAAGCTGCCGTTGCCGACAACGCCCAGGTCCAGGTTGGTTTCACTCATGGGGGAGGATGCTCTCAAACGAGGGGGATCTCGAAACATCAGTAGGCGTTTTCGCGCAACCAGGCATGCACGCCGCGCACGTGCGGCAGGGCGAACACGGCGGCGCTGGGCTCGCGTTCGCCGACCAGCACGCTCCAGCCATGCAGCGTGTTGGCAGCATCGAAGCCGTATTCGTCGGTCAGGTCGTCGCCGAGAAAGACGGGGATGCGTCCGCGGAAGGGCGACTGCTGCATCAGCTGGCGAATGGCGCGGCCCTTGTCGGTGCCTTCGGGAACGAATTCGACCACGTGGTCGCCCGGTTGCAGGCGATAGCCGGCATGCCCGCGGATATGCCGTTCGGCAAAGGCCTGCACGTCACGCGCTGCATGCGGTGCGGCACGCCAGTGCAGTGCCAGGCTGTGGCCCTTGTCTTCCACCAGCACACCCGGGTGGCCGTGCGCGAACCGCATTGCCTGCTGGTGCACGGCGTGCAGCCACTCACCGGTGTTGTCGTCGTGGTCGGCGTTGACCGCATGGGTCTGCCCGGCAAAGCTGCGCACCTGGTGCCCATGCAGGCCGGCGGCAGGCAGGTGCAGCGGGGCAAAGAGCCGGTCCAGCTGCTCGAGTGGGCGCCCACTGATGAGCGCCACCGCGCCTTCGAGCCGGTCGCTGATGCGGCCAATGGCCTCGCGCACCTCAGGCAGCAGGATCACCGCCGCGGGGTCCTCTGCGAATTCGATCAGGGTGCCGTCCACATCCAGGAACAGCGCGCACGCATCGTCCAGCAGTGGCGGCGGCGGACGTTGGGGGAAGTCGTTGGCCATGGGCGCCAACATGCCAGCGCGGGCGTGATTGCCGGGTAACGGCACCCAGCCGGCTTTTCAACTTCGTTCGATACGCACGCCAAGAGGCCACGCCTACTGTGGGGGACGGGATGAACTGCCAGGCCGCGAAGATGAATGATGACATCCGCATTGTGGTATTTGACCCCCATCCCCTCGTGAGGGCGGGATTGATGCATTACGTCAGCTCCGTGCCGGGCATGGTGATCCAGGGGCAGTTTGGCCGGCTTCCGGAACTGCTGGCGGGCGCAGCGCTGGCGACGGCCGACGTAGCGGTCGTGGACTGCTTCCCGCCCGGGCGAATACTGGATGCGACGGTATTGCTGAGGGCGTTGCGGTCCGCCAGCAATTGCCGGCTGGTCGTGTTCACGGCCGAGACCGGTGAAGGTCCTCGGGCCTTGTGTGGGCAGCTGGGCGTGGATGCATTCGTCGACAAGCGCTCGCCAGTGAGCCAGCTGGTGGACGCCGTGCGCCGGGTGATGCGGCCGCGTCGACACCGTCCGGCTGCCAGCGGTGGCGACTTCCTGCTGTCGGGCCTGCAGCGGCTCAGCGCAAAGGAAAACACGGTGATGCGCCTGGTGGCGGAAGGAAAGTCGACCCAGCAGATCGCCGGTGTATTGCAACGAACCAAGAGCACGGTCAGTACCCACAAGGTCAATGCGCTGCGCAAACTCTGTCTTGCAGGGGAGCGCGAGTTCCTGCGGCTGTTGCCCGACGCATTCGTCTGGCCGGAGCGGCCCGGGTCCGGCCGGTGAAGCCGTGGCTCCGGCGTCAACGGCCCTCGATCAGGCCGCGCATCTTGAACAACTCCGCATCGCTGCGGATCCCGAGCTTCTGGTAGGCGGACTTCTTCTGGCTGCTGATCGTACTCATCGCACGCGAGAACTTGGCCGAAATCTCGGTCGTGGTCATCCCATCAAGAATGCAGCGAAGAACTTCATGCTCGCGTGGCGTGAGCTCCTCACGTGTGGACCCGGTGACCAGGCCCTTGACCGGGCGGCTCTCATTGAGCGCGTCCAGCTCATGGCGCATGTCCTCATGCAGATACAGGCGACCGGCTGCCACGCAGGCGATGGCCTCGACAAGGTCTTGGGCGCCTTGGCTCTTGGAAATGAAGCCGTTGACGCCGGCCTGCAGCGCCAAGGCCACCGTTGCCGGGTTGAAGTGGGAAGAAAGGACGAGGACGGCTACTGAAGGAAAACGCATGCGTAGTGCGCGCAGCAGTTTCACGCCATCGACGTCATGCGGGCCGAGTGCGAAGTCGACGATGGCGATATCGACAGGAAGCGCCGCAGTGCTCAATCCGTGGATCAGGTCGCGGGCGGTTGTGTAACGTCCCACGATCTCGATGCCTTCAGCGCCTGCGAGGCGGCTTTCCACGCCCTCGATGACGATGGGATGGTCGTCGAGCAGCACGATACGGCGGACTGGGTGGCTCATGTCAGGTGTTCCGGGGGCGGGCAGGGAGCGGGGGCAGGTGCGGGCGGGATCAGGCTTCCAAGGGCGGTCAGCCGCGCTGGATCCGGAAGGTTCCCGCCGTGAAGGGTGGTCTCAACGTGTTCCGCGGCCGCCGCCAGGGGGCCAAGGTCCAGCATGAGCGCCGCACCACGCAGGCGATGCGCATGGTGGCGTGCGAGCGGCAGGTCGCCGGCCGTGACGGCGGCGACCAGTGCGATGTGGTCTTCGCGCAGCAACGCCGGATGGTCCGTCGGCGGGGAAGGGGACACGACGGCGTCGGCGCTGGGTTCCGCCATGTTCACCGGCCACAGCTCAAGCGTGCTGCGCAACTCCTCCAGCCGGAGCGGCTTGCGCAATACGCCATCCATGCCGCAGTCCAGGCAGGCCGCCAGGTGCTCGGCGCCGGTCGATGCTGAAATGGCCACAATCGGAAGATGCATGGAAGGGGTGGGTCTGGCGCGGATGCGGCGCGTGGTTTCGTAACCATCCATCACAGGCATGTGGCAGTCCATCAGGACCAGGTCGAACGAGCGCTCCTTAAGTAATTGCAGTGCTTCCGCGCCGCTCGTCGCCATCGTGGGCTCGACGCCCAGCTCCAGCAACTGCTGGTGGATGAGGGCGCGGTTGCCTGGGTGATCTTCCACGACCAGCACGCTTCCCCTGGCGGGCGGATCGACGAACGACGCGTCTACGATATCCACCTCAGCGGCGGCCGGCTGCGGAAGAGTGGCCACTGCGGCGATGGAGTCCGGAGACGGCGTGATCCGCTCCACCGGCAGGCGGAACGACACTGCCGTGCCCCCGCCTGGGGTGCTCTCCAGGGAAATGGCGCCCCCCATCATCTCGACCAGTTCGCGGCAGATGGTCAGCCCCAGTCCAGTGCCGCCGAATTCCCGTGTTGTGGAGTCGTCCGCCTGCGCGTACGCCTTGAACAGTTGCGCCTGTTGTTCCGGTGCGATGCCGATACCCGTATCGGCCACGCGTACGTCAAGATGCGCGTCCGAAGCGCCTGGCAGGCCGCGCACGCTGGCGGCAACGGATATGCGACCGGCGTGGGTGAATTTGACGGCATTTCCGAGCAGGTTGTTGAGAATCTGGCGGACGCGTGTAGGGTCCAGCAGCAACCGGTCGGCCGCCGGAAGGTCTACCTGCATATCCACGCTCAGGCCCTTGGCCTGCGCATGTGGCCGGACGAGCGCACAGGCATCCTCAATGAGTTTTGCCAGATCAACGGGTAGCCGTTCCAGCGTGAGCTTGCCCGCATCCAGCTTGGACAGATCCAGCACGTTGTCGAGCAGGTCCATCAGGGCTTCAGCCGATTCGGCGGCCGCCCGGGTGAAGGTCTGCTGTCGGGCATCCAGGCGGGTGCGGCCGAGCAGCTCGATGGAGCCCAACATGGCGTTGAGCGGCGTGCGGATTTCGTGGCTCATGGTGGCCAGGAAGCGCGCTTTGGTCCGTTCACTGCGCACTGCCCGCTGGCTCGCGAGGCGGGTGCGCCAGGCAAAGAATGCCAATACCAGCATGCCCAGCGTAGCCAGCAGGATCTCGATGCGGCGGTAGTGCAGGATGGACCAGAGCGTCGGCGCACCGTAGTCGGCCTGCGTGAGGTGGCGTTCATACAGCACGTCGCTTTCATGTGCGGTGATCGACCCCAATGCCTTCTCCAGGATGGAGAACAGGATCGGTTCCGACGCACGGACGCCCATCTGTGCACGGTACGGTGGCAGGTCGAGCATGCTCGCAACACCCAGCTGGTCGCCGTAGCGTCGTCGCAACAGGGGCAGCAGTGTCGCCTCGGTGCCTACCGACGCGTCTGCCCGTCCATCGATGACGGCCCGCAGGCTGGCTTCCGGGCTGCCCACCTCCAGTGGAATCACGCCGGGGCGGCGGTCGGTAAGGATCTTCTGCACATCCGGACCCCCGCGAATGGCCACGCGCTTTCCATCCAGTGACGTGATGTTGAACGTTGAGCCTGCATCGCCGCGGGTGACGAAGATCAGCGGGCTGGCGAAGTACGCCTGCGTGTAGCGGAGCTCACGCTGCACTTCCGGTCTCACGGTGGTGGGGTTTGCATTGGGGAACAGGTCGACCTTGCCTGCCAGGAACGCGTCCTGCGACGCCTGCCAGCTCTGCGCTGGCACCAATTGGAAACGGATGCCCGTGCGCTTGGCCACGGTGTCCAGGTACGCGGCAATAAGACCACGATAGCGTCCGTCGACGATGTCTTCCAACGGGCTGATATCGGGCGCACCCGCGTAGTAGACGACCGGGTGCTGCCGGATCCATTCGCGCTCTGCTTCCGAAAATTGCGGAGCGCCGGCGGATGCCGTCGCGCACCACACAGAGAGCAGGACCAGCAGGAAGCAAGCGCGGACCATGAAAGGAACTCCTGGGGAACGGAGAGGCAATGCGACTGCGCTGCATATGCCGACGGCCTGAAGCCCGCAGGGGGCAAATGCAAGGTAACCCGGGGCCGCGGCGGCGGCAACCGGCACGACCACCTGCAGGGCAGGCCGTGCTTTTAGAAGCATTTCTATGTGGAAGCGCGGCGGCGAAGCCTATCGTCTGTCTCGAATTCCCACGACTGAGGACGCACATCATGTTGACCCACCCGCTTCCCCGCCGGTGCCTGGCGCTGGCCATCTCCAGCGTGCTGCTCTGCACGTCGGTCGCGGCCGTTGCCGCCCCGCCCGTCGAGCTGATTGACACCGCCATCGAAACCTATGCCTACGGTGAGAATGGCATCGCATCACTCGCCGGCGAGACGATCTCGGCGCGTCGGGTGGATGTCACCACGCATGGTGGAAATGCCGCTGCATTGCTCGCCAACGGCACCGGTAGTTCGATCACCCACGACGGCGGCGTGCTGCGCAGCGATGGCAGTCAGCGCTCCGCCACCGGAGCGCCGCTCCAGGCTACGGTGATGGCGCAGAACAACGCGCACATCGACCTGCGCAATGTCATGGTGGAGAACGCCTATCTCGGCGGGCCCGGTGGTTCCATTCCCGATCATCCGCAGGGCTATGCCGTCGTTGCCGAAGGGGGAAGCGTCCGCATACAGGACAGCTCGATCCGCGCACGGGACGGGGTCTGGGCGGTCGCGGGCGGCCAGGCGGTGCTCCATGACACTGCGGTGGAGGCGCTTGGCGGGAAGGCCGTGCTGGTCGATGAAGGCGCGACGCTTGTGATGAACGGTGGCAGCATCGTCGTCCAGCAATCGCTTGCCACTGTCGGTAAGTCCAATTCGTTTGCGACCGGCGTCTACGCGGTGGATCGGGGGCGCGCCAGCCTGACGGATACGTCGATCGAAGTTCACCACCAGGGGGGTGAAGGCGTGCGCGCGTTCCTTCCCGGGGCACACGTGGACCTGCTCCGCAGCAGCGTGCTGATGACCACGCAGGACGCCGTGGGCGTGCGCGCCTTCAGCGACGGGACGGTGGCGCTGCGCGACAGTCAAGTGCTGGCCACGGGGCAGGATGCACACGCGGCACTCATCGAATACGGCGCAGTGGTTTCGGCGGCCAATACCGTACTGGAGACCACGCACGGATCGGCGGTTCGCCTGGACGGCGGTCATATCGTGCTGACCGAGGGCAGCCAGGTTCGCGGCGGCAACGGTATCGCAGTGGAGCTGGATACGGATGATCTGTCCTCGGTGATGCTGGACCGCGGGTCGTCGTTGATGGGCGACATTCGCTTCGGCGAGCGTGCTTTCGACGCCGATGGCAATGACGTCCTCGATCCGACGATTGCGGTTTCAATCGGGCAGGACAGCCGCTGGCGAGGTGCGTCGGACATCGTCGGGACGCTGACCCTGACGCAGGGCGGCCACTGGGACATGACCGAGGCGTCGACGGTGGCGCAGCTTTCGGTGTCCAACAGCAGCATTTCCTTCAATCACGGCGACGGTGCGTTCAAGACCTTGACCGTGAACGGGGATTACGCGGGCGACAACGCGCTGCTGCAGATGAATACTGTACTGGGTGACGATGCCTCGTCCACCGATCGCCTGCATGTGCGCGGCAACACTTCCGGCCAGACCCTGATCGAAGTCACCAACGTGGGTGGCCAGGGCGCTGAAAGCCAGAACGGCATCGCGCTGGTGGTGGTGGATGGCCGTTCCGATGGGCAGTTCGCCCTTGCTGGACGTGCGGTTGGCGGGGCGCATGAGTATTTCCTGCACCACGGTTCCAGTGCCAGCCAGAACGACGGCAACTGGTACCTGCGCTCGTCGCTGGCGGTGGAACCGCCGGTGGATCCGGGCACCGATCCGGTCGATCCGATCGTGGACCCGATCATTGACCCGATCGTGGACCCGATCATCGACCCGATCATCGACCCGGTGGCACCTCCGATCTATCGTCCAGAAGTGGGCGCTTACCTTGGAAACCAGTCCGCGGCAACGGGTCTGTTTGCGCATGGGATGCATCAACGCATGGGCGGGCAGAACCTGTCGATGCGCCTGGAGTCGGACGGTCGCTTGGGCGCTGCCTGGGCCCGCGCGGGCAGTGCACAGAGCCGCGCCCGGCTGGCCAGCGGTCAGTTGGAGGTGCGCAATGAGTCGAACGTGCTGCAGGTCGGCACCGACCTGGTGCGGTGGGGCAGCAACAGCCGCGGCGTGGCCGGCGTGATGGCGGCCACCGGCAAGGCCAGCAGCCATAGCCGTTCAAGCATTACCGGGTACGGTGCCGATGGCGAGGTGAAGGGCCAGGCGCTGGGCGCGTACGCCAGTTGGTTCCAGCACCCGGCGGAAGCTGAAGGTGCGTATGTGGATGGCTGGGTGCAGGCGGCGCGGTTCAACAACCGGGTGCAGGGCGATGCGGTGGCAACGGAGCGTTACGACAGCCGCACCCTGTCCGGATCGGTGGAAGCCGGGTATGCGTTCAAGGTCCATGCGGGGGCCCGCAATGCGGTGTTTGTTGAGCCGCAGGTGCAGCTGACCTACACCGACCATGCCATGGACGGTGGACAGCACGTGGAGCGCAACGGGACGCAGGTGGTGTCGCGCCGCGCCGGTGGGTTGGAGACGCGGGTCGGTGTCCGGGCATTCGGTCACGCGACGACGGGTGAAGGCAACCGCATCCAGCCTTTCGTGGCAGCCAATTGGATTCACGCGCCCGCTGCTGGCAACGCCATGGCGTTCAACAACGAGGTGATCGCCGGTGGCCAGCCGCAGGATGCCTACGAGCTCAAGGGTGGCGTGCAGCTGCAGATGGGCCGGGGCTGGACGGGCTGGGGCGAGCTGGGCGCTGCCCAGGGCGCGGGCGGCTACCGCAATCGTGGTATCCAGCTGGGCATGAAGTACAGCTGGTAACAGGATCGCAGGGAAGCGAACCGTCAGCGGCAGGCATCCCCCGATGCCTGCCGCTGATTTTTTGTCCGGTCAGAACGTGTAGCGGACGCGACCGTAATAGTAGGCACCATTGCTGCCAATCGGCGACAGCACGTCATACGGCAGGTTGCCGTAGTAGTAGATGTCCTCGTTGGAGAGGTCCGAGTAATTGTCGGTCAGGTTCTGCCCGCCCAGCGCCACGCTCCACTGCGGCGTGATCTTGTATTCCACCTCGGCATCCAGCTGCCATTCGGCACCATAGGTCTGGCGCGGGACGAACCCGTCACCGAAGTTGAACACCCGGGTCACGCTGCCGTAGCGACTGAGGCGGCTGCTCAGCGTCCAGCGGTCGTTGGCCCAGCTGGCGGCCAGCTGTGCCCGCGTGCGCGGGGTGGCGTCGGTAAGCGTGTTGGTCTCTTCCACGCCGAACAGCACGTAGTCCGGGTCCAGTGCGAGCAGGCGTGCCGGCGTGGGCAGCACATTCTTCAGCGTGGTCTTGTTGTACGCATAGGTGCCGGTCAGCAGCAGCTGCCCATCCCCCAGCGACTGGCGCCAGTTGGTGACCAGTTCGGCACCGCGGGTGCGGGTGTCGGCGGCGTTGACGAAGAAGCTGGCGCTCTGCAGCCCGCTCACGCCGAACTGCTCCAGCACGCTGTTGGTGAGCGCGTCGCCGGTGATGCTTTCCGACAGCGCGATGCGGTCGTCGATATCGATCTGGTAGAAGTCCAGCGACAGGTCGAAGTGCTCGCCGATACGGCTGGTGAAGCCCAGGCTGGTGTTGAGCGACTTCTCCGGCTTGAGGTCGCTTGCGCCCAGTGCGCGCGCGATGGGATTGTTCACCGACAGCACGCGGCCCTGCACCAGCTGGCCGGCGGCGTTGTAGCCGGTGGAGGTGGATTCGTAGCCGATCTGCGCCAGCGACGGGGCGCGGAAGTTGTTCGAGATCGCACCGCGCAGCGCGAACGCCGGGGTGAACTCGTAGCGCAGGCCGAGCTTGCCGGTCAGTTCGCCGCCGTAGTCGTCGCTGTGCTCGTAACGGGCCGCGACGTCGCTGGAGAAGTGCTCGCCGAACTGGCTGGACAGGCTGGCATAGGCACTGGCCACGTCGCGGCTCAGCGAGGTGGCGTCCTGCGGGGTCAGCCCGCCACCGGCCTGCGAACCGGTCGGGCGGTCGGTGTACGGGCCGGCTGCGTAGCTGCTCGGATCGCCCGGACGGGTCTGGAAGTGGTCGCGGCGCGCTTCCAGGCCGAGGCCCAGGCTGTGGCTGTTGTTGCCCTGGGTGAACACGCGGCCCAGGTCGAAGTTGCCCACGGTCAGTTCATTGCGGTAGTCGCCGGTCTTGAACCGGGTCGGGCTGCCCGGGCCCAGCGAGGCATTGAGCGAGTTGCGCAGGCGGTAGGTGAAGTCATTGAAGCCGTAGTCCAGGCTGGCGTCGTAGTTCCATTCGCCCCACTGGCCCTTCGCACCGGCCACGGCCTGCACGTCGCGGTTCTCGCCTTCGGAGATCGGGCGGTAGCCGTTGGGATAGATCTCGGTCCAGTTGGCGTCGCTGTCGGGGTAGCGGAAGTAGTTGGCGCCTTCGCTGTCGCGCTGGTTGAAGGTGCTGAAGAAGTAGAACTTCGAGGTCTCACCGAATGGCAGCTCGGTGTTGATCCAGGCGTTGAGGTCCTTGGTGCTGCCATCGCCCAGCACATAGTTGCGCTTGCCCTGCAGCGCCAGGTTGGCATCGCTCTGGTCCCACGGCGGAATCTGGTCGAAGCCGGCGCGGTTGGTGCCTTCGCGGTTCTTGAGCTCCAGGCCGACGCGCAGGAAGCCGCCGTCCTCGCCCAGCGCGGTGCCGACCTTGGCGCTGACAAAGCTGGTCTGGCCGTCGGTGATGGTGCGGTCGATCGGCTCCAGGTCGGTGTGGTGCGCGCCGAAGCTGGCCTCGATGGCGCCGCCTTCCGGCGCGTCGTCGAGGATCACGTTGATCACCCCGGCCACCGCGTCCGAGCCATACAGCGCACCGGCACCGTCACGCAGTACTTCGATGCGCTTGATCGCGCTGACCGGGATGGAATTGAAGTCGACCGGGGTGGTGCCCTTGCCGATCTTGCTGTCGGCGTTGACCAGCGCGCTGGTGTGACGGCGTTTGCCGTTCACCAGCACCAGCACCTGGTCCGGCGAAAGGCCGCGCAGCTGGGCGGCGCGGACGTGGTCGGCACCGCCGGAGTTGGACTGGCGCGGGAAGTTGAACGACGGCAGCAGCGCCTGCAGCGCGCTGCCCAGTTCGCCGTTGACCACGCCGGCGCGGCGGATGTCCTCGGCCGTCAGCACGTCCACCGGGGAGGTGGACTCCAGCACCGTGCGGTCGACCGCACGGGTGCCGGTGACGATCACGGTGTCCAGCGTGGTGGCCGAAGCGGGCGCGTCCTGCGCATGGAGGTCCTGGGCCAGCAGGGGAGAGGAGAGGACCAGGGCAATGGCGAGGCCAAGACGCGACGCGGACGGACGGGACATGCGGGCTCCAGCAGTACGACGAGGGGGAGGGGGGAGGGGTGGAGGATATGTATGTACCAATCCATCCGGATGAAGCGATATATTATCTTGGCGTGATGGCCCCTTGTGATGCAAGTCCCAATACGGGCCGGCATCAGCTCATAGCCGTTCGGCATCTATGCTGGCGGCCGAAGTCCCTCACGCTTATGCGGCGTAGCGACACGCCACGCGTGTCCCACGTAGCCCCAAACCCCCGGAGATACCGCAACATGAAGTCCACCCCCCTGCTGCTAGCCGTTCTCTTGGCCGTCAGCGGCTGCGCAACCACCGCCCCGATCGCCCATCAGACCCAGCCCACCACCACCACCACCACCGCCAGCCTGCAGGGCGATGCCGCCCGCCCGGACGCCGCCGCCGGCTGGGTGCGCAGCGAGCTGTACTTCGGCGTGGGCGAGGAAAGCGGCGCGTCCGCGCGCGAGCAGACCGACGCGATCAGCGAGGCGCAGTGGCGCGCGTTCCTCGACAAGGAGGTCACCCCGCGCTTCCCTGACGGCCTGACCGTGTTCGATGCCTACGGCCAGTGGCTGTTCCGCGGCGCGGCCCAGCCCAATCGCCTGCGCACCAAGGTGCTGGTGGTGCTGCACGAGAACACGCCGCAGCGGCGCGCGGACATCGAGGCGATCCGCCTGGCGTGGAAGCAGGCCACCAAGCACCAGTCGGTGCTGTGGGCACAGCAGGCGGTTGAAGTATCGTTCTGAGCACGACGGGCCGCAGCGGCGCCGCAGGAGTGATGATGGACATCAAGGAAGGCCTTTCCCGGGCGCGCCTGGGCATGGCGTTGCTGGCCCTGGCAGCGGCGCCGGCCTGGGCCGGAGCGCGCGATACGGTCCGCTTCGGTCCCGCCAATGGCGTGCAGGTGCAGGCCGATCTGGCCGAAGACGGTCTGATCGATGCACAGATATTGCCCGCCGGCACGCGCCAGCGGCTGCCCGCGGCCCCGGATGCGGACGGCCAATCGCAGCTGTCTGCCGAGGACATCGATTTCGATGGCTACCCCGAACTGGTGGCGCGGGCCCCGGTCGGCCAGGTCAACGAAGCGGTGGCGGTGTATCGCTACGATGCGCGGCAGGCGCGATTGACCGCGCTGGTGCCCGCCACCCACGGGCAGGAACAATGCGGCGGGTTGATGGGCCTGACCGTGGATGCGGCCACGCGCACCCTGGCCAGCAGCTGCCGCAGCGGACCGATGTGGTACGTGGACGTATACCGCTACAACGGCCCGACGCTGTACCTCTATCGCGCCGAGCGGATGAGCATGCTCGGCGATGCGCTCGACGCGGTGGTGGCGGTGGCGCGACCCGACGACAGCGGCCCACTGGCGGTATGGAGCACGTTTGACGCCGCCGGCAAGGTGCTGGAAACGGCCATCGCCGATGGCCTGGAAGCGCCACGCAGCGGTGTTCCGCTGCAACCGGTGAGCGGACGCGTGGTGCCCGCGCGGCTGGCGTTGTACGCCCGGCCGGGCGACGCCGCCACGCGGCGCTATCTGGTGGCCGGTGACACGGTGGCGCTGCTCGATGAACGCGAGGGCTGGGTGCAGGTGCGCTACGCCAACCCGACGCGCGGTGCCATCGTGGGTTGGGTGAACGGCATCGCACCCTGAACCGCGCCGGGGCATGACAGCGCGCGTGGCCCCGCGATCACGCGGATTCGCACGCCAATGTCACTGACGCGGGTCTAGGCTCGGGCTTCCCCTTGAACGTGGAAGTCCCGTCATGAGCAAGCGCGTTGCCGAAATCGTCGTCGAAACCCTGCAGGCTGCCGGTGTGCGCCACTGTTATGGGATCGTCGGCGACACCCTCAACCATGTCACCGATGCCATCCATCGTAGTGAGATCGACTGGGTGCACGTGCGCCATGAAGAGGTGGCCGCGTTCGCCGCCGGCGCCGATTCGCTGATCAGCGGCCAGTTGACGGCCTGTGCCGGCTCCTGCGGGCCGGGCGGGCTGCACTTCATCAACGGCATCTTCGAGAGCAACCGCAACCGCGCGCCGCTGGTGCTGATCGCCAGCCAGGTGATCACGCCCGAGCTGGGCATGGAGTTCCCGCAGGAAGTGGATTTCAAGGCGGTGTACGCCAGTTGCAGTGTGTTCTGCGAGCAGGTGTACAGCCCGCAGCAGGCGCGCCGGGTGGTGGCGCTGGCGTGCCAGGCGGCGATCAGCCGGCGCGGCGTGGCGGTGGTGATCCTGCCGGCCGACATCAGCGAGGCCGAAGTGAAGGACGACCGGCCGTTCTCGGTGCATTACGCGCAGCCGGTGCTGCGGCCGAACGACGAGGAACTGCAGCGCATCGCGGCATTGATCGGCGAAGGCAAGCGCATCGGCATCTACGCCGGTGCCGGCTGCGAGCATGCGCATGATGCGCTGGTGGCGCTGGGCGCGCGGTTGAAGGCGCCGATCGCGCATACCTCGCGGGCCAAGGATTTCGTGGAGTACGACAACCCGTACAACATGGGCATGACCGGCATCTTCGGCATCGAGTCGGGCTACCACACGCTGATGGCCTGCGACACGCTGCTGCTGCTCGGCGCCGATTTCGCATGGGGCCAGTACTACCCGGACAAGGCCACGCTGATCCAGGTGGATCGCGATGGCAGCCATCTGGGTCGCCGCCACCCGGTGAACCTGGGGGTGGTCGGTGATATCGGGCCGACGCTGGAGGCGCTGCTGCCCCTGCTGCCCGAACGCGAGGACCGCAGCTTCCTGGACGAGTGCATCGGCCACCGCGAGAAGGCGCTGGCGACCCGTGCGAAGGAGGAAGAGCCGGGCGAGGGCACGCTGATCCACCCGCAGCACCTCACCGCGCTGATCGACCGCCACGCCAGCGACGATGCGCTGTTCACCGCCGACGGTGGCTCGCCGATGGTGTGGATCCTGCGCCATATCCGCGCCAACGGCCGCCGCCGCACGCTGACCAGCCTGCTGCATGGCACGATGGCCAACGCGATGCCGCAGGCGCTGGGCCTGCAGAAGGCGTACCCCGGGCGCCAGGTGATCTCGCTGTCGGGCGACGGCGGCATCGCCATGCTGCTGGGCGACCTGCTCACCGCCGTGCAGGAAAACCTGCCGATCAAGGTGGTGGTCTACAACAACAGCTCGCTGAACTTCGTGGAGCTGGAGCAGAAGGTCGAAGGCCTGCTGGACAACTACACCGACTTGAAGAACCCCGATTTCGGCCGGTTGGCCGAGGTGATCGGGTTCTACGGCCGCACCGTGACCCGCAGCGAGGACCTGGAGCAGGCCGTGCAGGACGTGCTGGCCCATCCCGGCCCGGCGCTGCTGGACGTGCACACCAGCCCGACCGAGCTGGTGATGCCGCCGCAGGTGGAAGCCAAGCAGGTGGCCGGCACCGCACTGTATGCGGCCAAGGCGCTGCTGCACGGGCGGGTGGGGGATGTGCGGGACCTGTTGGCGAACAATTTCCTCAACAAACCGTAGTTCCGCTGTTCCATCCATGCCTCTGTGCGCGGGGGCGGGGAGGGCCTACCATCGGGTACCCCCCACCCCGTGCCCCCCTCGCATGCCTGCATCCGCTCCCGTCTCCGGACGTCCCCGCTGGTTCGTCGCCGGCGACTTCAACGGCTTCTTCGGCCTGGTGGTCGACAATCTGTCGATCCTCGGCTTCATCGCGATGGCGCTGGTCGGCATCTTCCAGTTCCCGCCGGACGTAGTGTTCGGCCGCATGTTCCCCGGCACCGCCTTCGGCGTGCTGGTCGGCAACGTGCTCTACACGTGGATGGCACGGCGCCTGGCCATCCGCACCGGCCGCGACGATGTCACCGCGATGCCGCTCGGGCTGGACGCGCCCACCAGCATCGGCATGGCCCTGCTGGTGCTGGGCCCGGCCTTCCTCGCGTTCAAGGCGCAGGGACTGGCGCCGCACGACGCGGCCATCGCCACCTGGCAGCTGGGCATGGCCTCGCTGGTGATCATGGGCGTGCTCAAGGTGGTGCTGTCGTTCTTCGGCGAGGCGGTCACCCGCGCGCTGCCGCGTGCGTCGCTGCTGGGTTCGATCGCCGGCATCGCCATCGTGCTGATGGGCTTCCTGCCGCTGCTGGAAACGCTGCGTTCGCCGGTGGTGGGCTTCGTGACCCTGGGCCTGCTGCTGTACGTGCTGGTGGCCAAGCGCAAGCTGCCGATCCGCGCGCCGGGCGTGCTGGTGGCGTTCGTGTTCGGCACGGTGCTGTATTACGGGCTCGGCCTGGCCGGCCTGGGCGCACCCGGTTTCAAGGTGCCCGAATGGGTGCCGCCGCAGATCGTGCTGCCGTGGCCGACGCTGGGCTTCATCGAGGGCCTGCCCACCGCGATCACCTATCTGCCGCTGCTGCTGCCGTTCGGCCTGCTGATGGTGGTGGGCGGCATCAACGTGTCGGAGAGCGCGCGTGCGGCCGGCGACGACTACCGCACCCGCGACATCCTGCTGGTGGAAGCGGTGGCCACGCTGGTGGCCGGGCTATGCGGTGGCGTGGCGCAGACCACGCCGTACATCGGCCAGCCGGCGTACAAGCACATGGGCGCGCGCAGCGGCTATACGCTGCTGACCGGCCTGTTCGTCGGCATCGGCGGCATGCTGGGCGTGATCTCCGGGTTGGTGCAGTGGCTGCCGCTGGCGGTGCTGGCGCCGATCATCGTGTATGTGGCCATCGACATCACCACCCAGGCCTTCCAGGCCACCCCGCGTGAGCATGCCGGCGCGATGGTGCTGGGCTTCCTGCCGTCGGTGGCCTACCTGCTGGCGATCAAGGCGCCGGGCTGGATCCCGCCGGAGCAGCTGCTGGCGATGACCACCACGCTGGACGGCCATGGCCTGCCCGAACTGGCGGTGATCTTCACCCTGGGCAATGGCTTCATCATCACCTCGATGCTGTGGATCGCGGCGGTGGTGGCGATGATCGATGGGCGCCTGCTGCGTGCCTCGGGCATCCTGCTGGTGGCGGCGGCGCTGACCCTGTTCGGCCTGATCCACTCGGTGGACCCGCGCGGTGGCATCTACCTGCCGTGGCAACTGGCCGGCCTGCCGAAGCAGATCATGTGGCAGTTCGCCGGGGCATACGTGGCGCTGGCGGTGTTGTTGGGGTTGTTGTCCCTGCAGAAGAGCAATCACGACCAACGGTCGTGATCGTTATTCGTCCCCATCCAACTCGGGGTAATGCCGGAAGATGCCGTTTGTGTTGAACGCCAGCCGGCGTTCGGAGGCCAGGTAGGCGGCGACGTTCGGTCGCCGCTCCACCCGGTCCTTCAGGGCATACAGCAGCGGCAGGGTCGGCCGCAGTGCCTGCATGCGCTGCGGGAACATGTAGTCCAGCCCGCTGACCAGCTGGAACAGCGACAGGTCCACGTACGAATGCTCGCGCAGCGGGTGCAGGCCGCCATTGGCCTCCAGTACGCGCTCGAACCAGCCGAGGAACTTCGGCAGCCGCTCGCCGCGCATGGACGCGGCGCGCGCTTTCGCCTCGCGCCTCTGGTCCTCGTAGTACTGCGAGGCCGCGATGGGGTGGTGGGTGTCGTGGATCTCGGCGACCAGGTCGGCGATGGTCAACTGCAGCTGCAGCGCCTGCACCCGGCGCGAGGCCGCCTCGGGCACCAGGCCCAGCTCTGGACCCAGATGGTCGAGGATCGCCCCCACCTGCGCGATCACCTGCCGGCCGCTGACCAGGAATGGCGGCGCGAACGGACACAACCCGTCCTGTTTTCCGTCGAGGAACGGCTGCATCACCTCGTCGCCGTGGACGCGCGCCATGTCGGTATAGGCGGCGCCCGCATCCTCCAGCGCAAGACGGATGAACTCGCCACGGCCCTGGATGCCGGTCCAGTAATAAAGCTCGTAGTGCATGCGCGGATTCCGCTCGTGGGAACGCCAGCTTCGGCGTGGCAGCCGAAAGCGGACGTGAGCATGATGTCGATGGCGCATGCAGCGCCCACGGCCTACAGCGTCTGCAGGAAGGCCTGGATCGCGCGCCGTTCCTCCGCGCTCAACGCCAGCGGCTGCAGCAGCGGGTCGGACAGCGGGAACGGGTCGGCGGATGCGGTGCCACCGCGCGGGCGTGGCTGGCCGCCGCCCACGCTGTAGAACAGCAGCACCGCGTCCAGGCTGCGCATGCTGCCGTTGTGCATGTACGGCGCGGTGCGTGCCACACCGCGCAACGACGGCGTGCGGAAGCGGCCGCTGTCGGCCGGATCGCCCGTGACCTCGTAACGGCCCAGGTCCTGGCGCGCGCGACCGTGCAGGTGCAGGCCAAGGTTGTGGAAGCCGTTGTCGGTCAGCGCCGGGCCATTGTGGCAGTTCATGCAGCGCGCCTTGGTGCGGAACAGGTGCAGGCCGCGCAGCTGCTCGTCGTCGAGCAGGTCGCGGCGGCCGGCCAGGAAACGGTCGAAGCGCCCGGGCGGCGGCGCCAGGCTGCGTTCGAACGCGGCGATGGCCTGGGCGAGCTGACGCGGGCTGATCGGCGTGTCGCCGAACACCGCCTCGAACGGCTGCCGGTAGCCCGCGTCGGCGCGCAGCCGCGCGGCGGCTTCGTCGGCACTGAAGGCCATTTCCTTCGGGTCGGCGATGGGCAACAGGGCCTGGTCTTCCAGCGTGGCGGCGCGCCCATCCCAGAACAGCGGCTGCGCGTAGCCGCTCATCACCACGCTCGGTGCGTTGCGACGCCCGGGCTGGCGGTCATGGCCGAACGACACGCGGCGCCCGTCGGCGAAGGCCAGGTCGCGCTCGTGGCAGCTGGCGCAGGCGATCTGGCCGGAGCGCGACAACTGCGGGTCCTCGAACAGGCGCCGGCCCAGCGCGACCTTCGCCGCTGAGCCGGGATTGCCTTCGGGGTGCAGGACCGGCGGCAGCGGCGCCATTTCCCCGGCCACCACGCCGGCGTCGAGCTGCGCCGCCGGCCACTGCGCGATGGGCCGCGCATAGGCCTGGCGCAGGCACGCGGACGCGGGCGGTTCGGGGCCGAGCAGCTGGCGCGCGCACGCCGCCGGCACCCGAGGCGCGCCGTCCGGCGTCAGCGCGCTGCCGCCCAGCCCCACTGCGCACGCCAGGGCGAACAGCACGCCGATCGCGCGCGGGCAGCTCACGGCCGCGGCCTCAGAACGCGTAGCCCAGTTCCAGCCAGAAGCTGCGCCCCGGTTCGTAGTAGGTGTTGCCGGCCGTGGTGCCGCTGGTCTGGTTGCTGCGGTTGAGCACGTTCATCACTTCCACGCGCGCATACGCCTCCTGCGCGCGCGGCAGTGGCAGCCGGTATTCCACGTTGCTGTCCCAGGTCCAGGTGCGCGGGTAGGTGCGGCGGGTGAGGGTGGGCACGGACAGGCCGTCGATGATCTCGGAGGCACCCGTGACCGTGCCTTCGAAACCGGCCTGGACGCGGAAGAAGTTGTTCCAGGTCAGCCCGGCGACCGGCACGGCGGTGCGGGTGCTGAGGCGCACGCTCCACGGACGCAGGTAGTCGGTCGCTGGCAGCTGGTAGCGGTACATCAGCTCGCCCTCGTAGCGGACAAGCTGCGTGAGGTCCACCGTGTCCTCGTAATCGTTGTAGTTGCGTGCCACGTCGGTGTAGTCCGCCGAGAGCTGCCAGCTGTTCTGCATGCCCCACGCCTCCAGCGCACGCACCGAACCCAGCGACAGCGTCCAGGTCTGTGCATTGCTGCGTCCGTCGTTGGTGTATTCGTAGGTGTTGCGGTTGTACAGGGTGGTGTCGAGCGGGTCGCCGACCTTGCGCCGCAGGACGTCGCGGCGGGTGCTGCGGTCCACGTATTTGGCATGGACCTGCAGATGCTCGAACTGCTGGTCGATGCCCAGCGTCCACTCGTCGGTGTAGGGCGAATCCAGGTCGCGCAGGCGGTTGGTCGCCACGTTCCAGGTGCCCGTCACGTCTTCCCAGGCGGTGCTGGACCGCGTACGGGTCCTGGACTCGCGCAGGCGCTCGCGCCCTTCGCGCAGCAGGTAGCTGAAGAAGCTGCGGCCGTAGTAGCGGTTGACGCCGGCGTTGAGCAGGGTGCGTTCGTCGCCGAGCACGTCCCAGCTCAATGCCAGGCGTGGCGAAAGATCGGTCTGGCCGAACAGGTCGTTGCGGTCCAGGCGCAGGCCCGGCCGCAGCGTCCAGCGGCCGAGCGCGATGGTGTCCTGCGCCCAGGCCTCGTACTCGGTGCCGCTGACCTCGAACGCACCGGCGTGGTAGATGAAGAGCTGGCTCAGGTACTGGCCGGTGCCGCTGCCGGAAAGCAGCGGCGACAGCGAGCAGCTGACCGTATCGATGCTGCCATCGGCCAGGGTGCAGCTGCGCGTGGCCACGCCGCCCTGGTAGATGTACTGGTCGTTGGGGCGTTCGTAACTGGCATCGCGACGCTGCACGCCGACGCCGAACTGCACGGTGTGGGTGCTGTTGCCGAGCGCGAAGGCGTCGCGGTCGATGCCCAGCCGGTAGCCGATGCGGCGATCGTGCTGGTCCACGCTGCCCCAGTTGCCGATGCTGCTGGTGGAGCCGATGCCCCAGTTGAATTCCTCGGAGGGACGCCAGTTCTTCATGGTGTCGCCCTCGCTGCGGCGCGACGATTCCAGGTCGCTGTAGTTGAGGCTGTTGCGGAAGGTCCAGGCGCCCTGCTGCCAGGTTGCGCCGAGCTTGGCCGTGGGGCCCCCGGAACGGATGTCGAACCAGGAGTCTTTGGTGTTCATGATGAAGTAGCGGTCATCGTTGGGTGCGTAGGACACGCTGGCGGTGAGGTCGAGGCCTTCGCCGCTGCTCCAGTCCAGGGCGACGGTCGCAGCGGTGTTCTCGCGCAGCTGGGTACGGCGGTTGACGTCGTCGCCGGTGGTGGACTGGCCATTGGCATACGCGCGCAACGGAATTTCCGAACGGGTGTGGCTGAGCGTCCCGATCACGCCGATGCCGCCACGGGTGCGGCCTTCCAGCCGGGCGCCGAGGCGCAGCTTGTCGTACGCGGGTTGATAGGCGAACGTCGCGGACTCTTCGTACGATTCGGCCTGCGTGGGGTTGGTGATGACCTGGTCCCACGCCGAGCGCGCCATGCGCATCCACACTTTGCCATGCAGGGCGTCGCCGGCCTTGCGGCTCTGCGCGTCGATCACGCCGCCGGTGAAGCCGCCATAGGCCGCCGGCACGTTGGCGTCGTACACGGTCAGGGATTCGAGCAGGTCCACGTCCACCGCAATGCCCTGCGCGGCGCTGGGTACATCGACGGCGCTGTTGACGTTGGCAATGGTCTGCGCGGTGTAGGTGGGGTCGATGTCGTTGTTGATGCTGGCGCCATCGAGCAGGAACAGGTTCTGGTAGAACGGCGCACCGTTGATCGAGACATCGGCCGGGCGGATCTCGCCCATGGTGCGCGAGCTGCGCGCGCTGTCGCTGAACTGCACGGCCGGGTTGCCGCGCAGGGCGGTGGCGATGTCGCCGTTGCCTTTCACCTGCGCCTGCAGTGCATCCTGGTCCAGGCGCTGGCCCTGGCCGAACGGCAGCTGGGCGGGCAGGAACGTGCTGCCGGCGTCGGCGCCCACGCGCAGCGCCGGCATGCGGCCGGCCGCGGCGCGTTCGAGCGTGTAGCTGCCGTCGGCGCGGCGCGTGGCGCGCAGGCCGGTGCCGGCCAGCAGCTGCGCGAAGCCCGCTTCAAGGGATTGGTCCGGTGCGAGCGCGGGTGCCGTGAGGCCGGCGGTCAGGCTTGGGTCGAAGGCCAGCGCCACGCCCTGTTGGCTGGCGAAACTGGCCAGCGCACGGCCGAGCGGCACGCTGGCCGGCGCTACCGCGTCGGCGGCCTGGGCCTGGGCATGGGCAAACAAGGGGGTGGCAAGCAGGGCCAGCGACAGCGCACTGGCAGCGAACAGGGGGGGCAAACGGGTCATGGCAGGTCGATGTGGAATGCAGGGTTCCCTCGTCTGCCCCGCGAGATCGAAAAAAGTGTCACCGCGCCGCCACGGTCGTCCACAGCCCCCCGCCGGCACGCTGCACGCGCACGGGGTAGGTGGCTTCGAGCATCGCCAGGCTCTGGGCGGTGTCGTCCAGTGGGAAGGCGCCGGAGACGGGCAGGGCGGCGACCTGTGGATCGCAGCGCAGTGCCACGCGCCGGTAGCGCGCGAGCTCCGCCACCAGCTCGCGCAGTGGCATTGCATCGGCGACGAGCATGCCGCTGGCCCAGGCGGCGCGGGTGTCGTCGAGCCGTTCGCTGCGTTGCGCGCCATGGGCATCGAAGGCGGCTTGCCGGCCGGCCTCCAGCAGCCAGGGGGCACCGCTGCCGGGTGAGATCTGCAGGCGCCCCTCCATCAGGCTGACGTGGGTCAGCTCGGCATCGCGTCGCACATCGAAGCGCGTGCCGAGCGCGCGGATGCGTCCCTGCCGGGTGAATACCTGCAGCGGCCGGGCGGGCGAGTGCGGATCGGGCGCGCTCTCCACCCGGATGCGGCCGCGCTCCAGCCGCAGCCCGCGCTGCTGGTCATCGAAATGCACCACCACGCGGGTATCGGTATCGAGCAGCAGCTGGCTGCCATCGGGCAGCCCGACGCGGCGGCGCTCGCCCACGGCAGTGCGTTCGATCGGGCCGGTCGGCGCCGGCGACAGCACCTGCCAGCCGAGCCAACCGGCCGGCATCACCGCCAGCCACAGTCCAAGGCGCTTGAGCGCCGCGCGCCGCGCCGGGTCCACGCCGCGCCCCAGCACCGGCAGTGCGAGCGTCGCCGGCACCTGCTGCAGCAGCGCCTGCAGGTGCTGCGCGCGCTGCCAGGCCCGCGCGTGGTTGGGGTGCTGCGCGCACCACTGCGCGCAGGCCTGCTGCGTAACGGGATCATCCGGTGCCTCGCCCAGGCGCAACAGCCAGTCCGCCGCCGCGGCGAGCACGGCGCGCGGAATCGGCGCCGGCTCAGCCCGCATGGGCCAGGCAGCCGACCAGCGCCCGCTTCATGTGCCGCTTCACGGTGCTCAGCGAGAGCCCGAGGCGTTCGGCGATGGCCTCGTAGCGCAGCCCATCGAACTGGGCCAGCAGGAACACCTGGCGCGCGGCAATGGGCAACCCGTCAAGCATTGCGTCGATCTGCTGCAATGCTTCGCACACCAGCGCCTGGTCTTCCAGCGAGGGCACCACGGCCTCGGGCAGGTTCGCCAGCTGCGCCAGATAGGCGCGCTCCAGCGATTGCCGGCGGAACCAGTTCGCCGCCAGCCCACGGGCCACGGTGGTCAGGAACGCGCGCGGTTCGCGCAGCGCGTCCAGCTCGCGGCCCTGCAGGAGCCGCGCGAAGGTGTCCTGGGTCAGGTCGGCGGCCGTCTCGCGGCAGCCCACGCGGCCGCCCAGCCAGCCCTGCAGCCAGCTCCGGTGGTCCCGGTACAGGGCGCCCACGGTGTCGCGATGTGCGTGCATCGACCCATCAATGGAAATGAGAAGTATTCGCAAGTATGCCGCTACAGGGACTGTATTGCCAGCCCGGTTTGTCTTGAATCACTGCGCGACAACCGCATATCAAGTACATCTGCCAGCCACGCTGGCCATGAACCCAATGAGGAATCTCCCATGCGAATGGACAAGCTCACCTCGCGTTTCCAGCAGGCGCTGGCAGACGCACAGTCGCTGGCCGTGGGTCGCGACCACAACATCATCGAACCGGTGCACGTCTTCACCGCGTTGTTGGAACAGCAGGGCGGCAGCACGCGGCCGCTGCTGGCCCAGGCCGGCGTGAACGTGCCGGTGCTGCGCGAGCGCCTCAACGAGGCGATGGAAGCGCTGCCGAAGGTATCCGGGCAGGAAGGCAACCTGTCGATCGGCAATGACCTCAACCGCCTGCTCAACAACACCGACAAGCTGGCCCAGCAGCATGGCGATGCCTTCATCGCCAGCGAGTGGTTCGTGCTGGCCGCGGTCGACGACGGCGGCACGCTGGGCATGGCGCTGCGCGCCGCCGGTGCCGACAAGACCCGCATCACCGCGGCCATCGAAAAGATCCGCGGCGGGGAAAGCGTGCAGTCGGAAAATGCGGAAGAACAGCGCCAGGCGCTGGAGAAATACACCATCGACCTCACCGCGCGTGCCGAGAGCGGCAAGCTGGACCCGGTGATCGGCCGCGACGAGGAAATCCGCCGCACCATCCAGGTGCTGCAGCGCCGTACCAAGAACAACCCGGTGCTGATCGGCGAGCCGGGCGTGGGCAAGACCGCGATCGTGGAAGGCCTGGCCCAGCGCATCATCAACGACGAGGTGCCCGAAGGCCTGCGCGGCAAGCGCGTGCTGTCGCTGGACATGGGCGCGCTGATCGCCGGCGCCAAGTTCCGCGGTGAATTCGAAGAACGGCTCAAGGCCGTGCTCAACGACCTGGCCAAGAGCGAGGGGCAGATCATCCTGTTCATCGACGAGTTGCACACCATGGTGGGCGCGGGCAAGGCCGATGGCGCGATGGATGCCGGCAACATGCTCAAGCCCGCGCTGGCGCGTGGCGAGCTGCACTGCGTGGGCGCGACCACGCTGGACGAGTACCGCAAGTACATCGAGAAGGATGCCGCACTGGAGCGCCGCTTCCAGAAGGTGTTCGTGGGCGAGCCCAGCGTGGAAGACACCATCGCGATCCTGCGCGGCCTGAAGGAAAAGTATGCGGTGCACCATGGCGTGGAGATCACCGACCCGGCCATCGTGGCCGCGGCCACGCTGTCGCACCGCTATATCGCCGACCGCCAGCTGCCCGACAAGGCCATCGACCTGATGGACGAGGCGGCCTCGCGCATCCGCATGGAGATCGATTCCAAGCCGGAGGAGCTGGACCGCCTGGAGCGTCGCCTGATCCAGCTCAAGATCCAGCGCGAGATGCTGAAGAAGGAGAAGGACGAGGCCTCCCGCCAGCGTCTGGCTGATCTGGAAGCCGACATCGATACGCTGGAGCGCGAATTCTCCGACCTGGACGAAATCTGGAAGTCGGAGAAGGCCGCGCTGCAGGGCACCACCAAGATCAAGGAGCAGATCGAACAGGCCAAGCTGGAGCTGGAGGCCGCGCAGCGGCGCCAGGACTTCGGCCGTATGAGCGAGCTGCAGTACGGGCAGCTGCCCCAGCTGGAGAAGCAGCTGCACGCCGCGCAGGAAGCGGAGAACACCGAGTTCAAGCTGGTGCAGGACCGGGTCACGGCCGAAGAAATCGCCGAAGTGGTGTCGCGCTGGACCGGCATTCCGGTCAACCGCATGCTGGAAGGCGAGCGCGACAAGCTGCTGCGGATGGAAGACGAGCTGCACCACCGGGTGGTGGGCCAGGAAGAGGCAATCAAGGTCGTTTCCGATGCCGTGCGCCGCTCGCGCGCCGGGCTGTCCGATCCCGACCGCCCCAGTGGCTCGTTCCTGTTCCTCGGCCCCACCGGCGTGGGCAAGACCGAGCTGTGCAAGGCGCTGGCCGAATTCCTGTTCGACAGCAGCGACGCGATGATCCGCATCGACATGAGCGAGTTCATGGAGAAGCACAGCGTGGCGCGGCTGATCGGTGCACCGCCGGGGTATGTCGGTTATGAAGAAGGCGGCTACCTGACGGAGGCCGTGCGCCGGCGCCCGTATTCGCTGATCCTGCTCGACGAGGTGGAGAAGGCGCATACCGATGTGTTCAACATCCTGCTGCAGGTGCTCGACGACGGTCGCCTCACCGACGGCCAGGGCCGCACGGTGGACTTCCGCAACACCGTCATCGTGATGACCTCCAACCTGGGCTCGCACCAGATCCAGGACATGTCCAGCGACGACAGCCCGGAGGCCTACACGCAGATGAAGGCGGCCGTGATGGGCGTGGTGCAGGCGCATTTCCGCCCGGAGTTCATCAACCGGCTGGACGACATCGTGGTGTTCCACCCGCTGGACAAGGCGCAGATCAAGCAGATCGCACGCATCCAGATGCAGGGGTTGGAGAAGCGCCTGGCCGAGCGTGGCCTGCGCATCGAGGTCAGCGACGCCGCGTTCCAGCTGCTGGGCAACGTGGGCTTCGATCCGATCTACGGCGCCCGCCCGCTCAAGCGTGCGATCCAGGCGCAGCTGGAGAACCCGCTGGCGCAGAAGATCCTGTCCGGCGAGTTCGTGTCGGGCGATGTGATCCGGGTCGACGAGGGCGAGGGCCGGCTGCTGTTCGCCAAGGGCTGACCCGGCCGCGGCAACGGCTGATAACCGTTCGTGCTCAGGCCATGCTGCATCACCATCACCCCCCGCTCCGGCGGGGGTTTTTTGTCGGGTATTGTCCGCGTTCAACCGGAGAAGGCACGATGTCAGAGCACGGCGATCCCTCATCCCATTGGCGCGCGGAAACCATTGCCGTGCATGGCGGCTACCGGCCCGACCCCACCACGCGCGCGGTGGCGGTGCCGATCTACCAGACCGTGGCCTACGCTTTCGACGACACCCAGCACGGCGCGGACCTGTTCGACCTGAAGGTGCCAGGCAACATCTACACCCGCATCATGAACCCCACCACCGACGTGCTGGAGCAGCGGATCGCCGCGCTGGAAGGCGGCATCGGCGCGTTGGCGCTGGCGTCGGGCCAGGCCGCGATCACCTACGCGATCCAGACCATCGCCGAGGCCGGCGACAACATCGTCTCTTCCAACGCGCTGTACGGCGGCACCTACAACCTGTTCGCGCATACGCTGCCGCAGTTCGGCATCCAGACCCGCTTTGCCGACTACAACGACCCCGAGGCCTTCGGTGCGTTGATCGACGAGCGCACCAAGGCGGTGTTCGTCGAATCCATCGGCAACCCGCGCGGCAATGTCACCGACATCGAGGCGGTGGCGAAGATCGCGCACGCGCATGGTGTGCCGGTGATCGTGGACAACACGGTGGCCACGCCCTACCTGCAGCGCTCGTTCGACTTCGGCGCGGACATCGTGGTGCATTCGCTGACCAAGTACCTGGGCGGCCACGGCACCAGCCTGGGCGGGGTGATCGTCGACTCGGGGCGCTTCCCGTGGGCCGAGCACGCGCAGCGCTTCCGCCGCCTGAACGAGCCGGACGTGAGCTACCACGGCGTGGTCTACACCGAAGCGCTGGGCCCGGCGGCCTACATCGGCCGCGCGCGGGTGGTGCCATTGCGCAACACCGGCGCGGCGATCTCGCCGTTCAACGCCTTCCTGATCCTGCAGGGCATCGAGACCCTCGCGCTGCGCATGGATCGCATCAACGCGAACGCGCTGGCCGTGGCGACGTTCCTGCGCGACCACGCCAAGGTGGAGTGGGTGAACTACGCCGCGCTGCCGGACCATCCCGAGCACGCGCTGGTGCAGAAATACCTGCGTGGGCACGGCTCCGGCGTGCTGACCTTCGGCCTGCCGGGTGGGCGCGCGGCGGGCGCGCGGTTCCTGGATGCGCTGCAGCTGTTCACCCGCCTGGTGAACCTCGGTGACGCGAAATCCCTGGCCACGCATCCGGCGTCCACCACGCACCGCCAGCTGGACCCGGCCGAGCTGGAGAAGGCCGGCGTCAGCGAAGACACCGTGCGCCTGTCGATCGGCATCGAACACATCGACGACCTGCTGGCAGACCTGCAGCAGGCGTTGGCAACCGCGTAGAGGTGGGGCCCACCCCTGGCCGGTGCGGGCCGGCCGGGGGTGGGGTTGTATGTTCGGACCAGGACTGCGCAAGATCGGCCACGCGCCATGGCAGGCGCCGAAGCATGCTGAGCGCCACCCCGACCTGGAGCCCGCCATGAGCCGCATTGCCCAGCTACGCCAACGCCACGGCATCGACCGTGTGATCGCCCACCTGCAGGACTGCCTGCGCACGGGCGCGCCACTGCCCGACCTGGATGCGCTGGCGGCGGTTGCCCACCAGTCGCCCTTCCATTTTCACCGGCTGTACCGCGCATTGACCGGCGAAACCCCCGGCCGGACCGTGGCACGGCTGCGCCTGTTGCGCGCACTGCAACTGCTGGCGCAGGCGGACAGCCGGGTCACTGAGGTCGCGCTGGAGGTGGGCTTCGAAAGCCCGCAGGCGCTGGCGCGGGCGTGCCGCCAGGCAATGGCCGCCACGCCGACGGAACTGCGTGACGACGCGACGTTGCGCATGCACTGGCAGCAGCGGTTGTCGCTGCCCGCCGGGGATGACCGCGATGACAGCGTGCCGCTGCAGGTGAAGGTGACCGCGCTGGAACCGTTCGACGTGGTGGTGCTGCGCACCCGCGGCGCCTTCGACGATCTCGACCAGGCATTCGGTGAGGTCTACGCATGGGCGGCCGCCGAGGGCATGGCCGAGCAGCTGCAGGCACTGATCGGCATCGCGCTCAATGATCATCGCGACGTAGCCGCCGACGCGTGCGAGTTCGACTGCGGCATGGGCTTCGGCCGCGCGCTGGACGCGGTGCCGGCGCCGCTGCGCCCGCTGCGCCTGGGCGGCGGTGACTACGCAGTGCTGCGCCATGTGGGCAGCTTCGCGGGGCTGGAAGCCGCCACCGACGCGTTGCTGCGCCAGTGGCTGGGCGAGAGCGGCTGCACGCTGCGCGACGCGCCGCTGTACTACCACTACCTGGACGATCCGGAAGAAGTGCCCGAGGCCATCCTGCGCGCCGATATCTGCGTGCCGGTGCACGCCGCGCCCATGCCGTAGTGAACGGCTACCTGTGCCGCTATGACCGCGGCAGCGCCGGGTCCGGGTCGTTCAGCCAGGCGTGCACTGTGTGGCGTACGACGTTGAGCGTGTCCATCGCGGCGCGGGTCTGGATCTGGTCCAGCTGGTCGAACCCGTTGTGGACCGACGCGCGATAGGTGGAATCGCCGAGGCGGCGATAGCGCCGGCTGATCGCCTCGTGCTCGGCAAGACGATCACGCATCGCCGCATGCTCGGCATGGGGGAGGCGACCGTTGAGGTAGTCGTCCATGCGGCCCCAGTCCACGGCCGCATGGCGGCGCAGAAGTTCGGCATAGGTGGCCTGCAGGTCCGCCTCGGCCGCCAGCTCGGACGCGGTCATCCGGGTCAGGCCCAGTGCGGGGATGCCCTCGCGCTGGAAGGGCAGGTGGTCGGAGATCTGCGTCCAGGCGCGGCGCGGGTGCTGCGCCACGCCCAGATCCGTGGCCGCCTGCTCCAGCAGCCGGCGAAGGTGCGCTTCATGCGCGTCGACCACGCCGGGTTGGCGCTGATCGGTCCGCTGCGTGTCCATGCTGAAGAGATGGCGCTGGTCGGAACCGCTGATCGCCAGCGCGTCACCCCGCCCGAGCATGTCCAGGTTGAGCACCGCGTCCGGACAGTGGCGCCGGGCGAGGCAGCGCTGCACGTGCGCCTTGGCGCCCATCATGCCGCGCTCGCCCTGATCGGTGACCAGCAACTGCACCCGTGTGCCTCGCGGTAGTTCCAGGTCCTGCAGTTCACGGGTCAGCGCCAGCAGCGTGGCCACCCCCGTGCCGTTGTCCAGTACGCCGCTGGAATGAGTGTCGGTACCGGTCATGTCGCCGTGCGCGACCACCATCAGCGTATGCGCCGGCGCGCCGGGGCCGGCGAAGCCCAGCAGCAGGTTGCGGCCCCAGGCCGTACGCGGCACGCCGCGCAGGTCGTGCGCCGTGATGTTGAAATCCAGCCGCTCGACCGGGTGCCCGGTGGCGTTGAACAGCGCCTCGATGGTGGCGCGGCGGCGCTGGTTGGCGAGCAGTTCGCGCATGCCCCGCGGCTGATCGGTCTGGGCGTCCTGCGTCGCGTCGGCGATCTCCTGCAGGTCCAGCAGATAGGCTGCCTGCGGCGCGTCGTACACGCTTTCCAGCAGGCTGACGGCCGCGTCCAGCCAGGACTGCGGTGGAGGCGGAACCAGCGCCTGCGCCGCAGGTGGCCAGCCCGCAGCGGCGGGTCCCGCCGTGGAAACGACGGCAGGTTCCAGCACGTTCTCGATGGCCGCCTGCACTGGCCGGGGCAGGGACAGCAGCCGTGCCCGGATCTGCGCGGTACAGGCGGGTCCGGTACCGCACTCGCGCAGGATCTGCAGTAGGGCCTGCCTGTCGTGCGGCGGCAGGTGGTGCAACACCTGGTCGGCACGTTCTGTCATCGACGGGTCCGGTGCCGCCGCGGCACCGTCAGATTGCAGCAGCAGCTCGACCGCCGTGTCTACCGCTGCGCCCGCCACGGTCGCGGTCGCGGCCACCGAGCTCGCCAGGATGGCCTGCGGGCAGTGACGCGGGCGGGCCACGCAGGCGGTGAGCAGCGCGTTGCCGATCGACGACAGCCGCGCCGCGGTGGGTTCGATGCCCGTCGCAGGGTCGGGCAGGGTCGGCCGCACCGGGATCAGGCGCTCGAGCATGTCGCCGGCGGGATCCACGGCGTACGCCGGGGCCGGGGGCAGGGCGGCTACTGCGCCCGGCAGCAGCGCCACTGCAGCGCCGGGCGGCCCGCCAGCCCGCGCACGGCCTGGCAACGGCAGCGGGCTGCGGCCAGGCCCAACCACGGACAGCATCAGGGCCGCAGTGACCAGCGGGTGGGCATTGCCGATGCGGATGGCCTGGGCGAGGGGACGCAGCTGCGGCCGGTGGGCCTCGGCGGCCGCAGGCAGGCGTTCGCCCAGGCGGTTGGTGAAGCGACCCTGCACCCGGCGGGTATGGCTGATGTTGTCGATGGGCATCGGGCACCGCGCTGCTGGGGACAGCCTGCAGGGTGCAGCGATACGACAACGGCTCCCATAGGAGCCGTTGCAATTTTCGGTTCACACCACCGGAATGGTGTGCTTGCCCAGTGTCCGGTACGGCGGCGTGGCCATCACCATCTCGGCCAGCGAGTACGCCAGTTCGCGCTCGGCCATCACCGTGCCATCGGCGCCATGCGCCAGCAGGTGCTTCACTTCGGCATCGCTGTGCGCGCGGGCGAGCAGGGTCAGCCCGGGATTGATCGCGCGCAGCTTGGCCAGCGTCTCGCCGGCCTCCAGCGGCTGCGGAATGGCCAGCACCGCGATCTTGGCGCGTTCGGGATGGGCCTCGGCCAGCACGCGGTCGGAGGCGGCGCTGCCACGAATGCCGGGCAGGCCGGCTGCATGCGCCTCGGCAACGTGTTCCTTGTTGTCATCGATGATCAGCACCGGCACGCCGCGATCGCGCAGCACCTGCGCCAGCGCACTGCCGACCCGGCCGAAGCCGATCACGATGGCGTGGTCGTGCAGGTCCAGCGACGGCCCGGGCGGCAGTTCGGTCTCCACCGTGGCCGGAGCGGTCTGCTGGTGCTTGAGCAGCCAGCGGTCGAGCAGGCCGAACACCACCGGGTTGAGCATGATCGAAATCAGCGCGCCGGCCAGCACCAGTGCCTGCCCGGTGGGCGGCAGGATCTTCAGCGACACGCCCAGGCCGGCAATGATGAAGGCGAACTCGCCGATCTGCGCCAGGCTGGCGGAGATGGTCAATGCGGTGCCGTTGGGATGGCCGAAGGCGCGCACGATGACGAACGCCGCCGCGGACTTGCCGAACATGATGATCGCGGCGGTGGCCAGTACCTGCCACGGGTGCTCGATCAGGATGGTGGGGTTGAACAGCATGCCGACCGAGACGAAGAACAACACCGCGAACGCGTCGCGCAGCGGCAGCGAGTCGCTGGCCGCCTTGTGGCTGAGCTCGGATTCGTTGAGCAGCATGCCGGCGAAGAACGCGCCCAGCGCGAACGAGACGCCGAACAGCATCGCCGAGCCGAACGCCACGCCCAGCGCGATGGCCAGCACCGCCAGCGTGAACAGCTCGCGCGAACCGGTGCCTGCGATGCGCTCCAGGATCCACGGAATCACCCGCCGGCCGACCACCAGCATTACCGCCACGAACAGGCCCAGCTGCACGAACGTCCAGCCGATGCTGGCCAGTACGCTGCCGATGGTGTGGGTTTCATTGGCCGCGTCCGGACCGAACACGCCGGCCAGCACCGGCATCATCACCAGGGCGAGCACACAGGCCAGGTCTTCGACGATCAACCAGCCCACCGCGATCTTGCCGCGCTGGGTATCGAGCAGGCGGCGTTCTTCCATCGCACGCAGCAGCACCACGGTACTGGCGGTGGCGAGCGCGAAGCCGAACACCACGCCATGGATCACCGGCCAGCCCATCAACGCGGCCAGGCCCCAGCCCAGCAGGGTGGCGACCACGATCTGGCCGACCGCGCCGGGGATGGCGATGGCCTTCACCGCCATCAGGTCTTTCAACGAGAAGTGCAGGCCCACGCCGAACATCAGCAGCATGACGCCCAGTTCGGCCAGCTGGTTGGCCAGCGCGCCATCGGCGACGAAGCCGGGTGTGTAAGGTCCTACGCAGATGCCCGCAACCAGGTAACCGACCAGCGGAGACAAACGCAGCTTGTTGGCCAGCGCGCCGAAGATGAAGGCGAGCCCCAGGCCAACGGCAACGATGTTGATCAGGTCGGTGTCATGGTGCATCGGGGCTCGCAGATTGGGGGATGCCCCGATTTTCACCGATGCGGCCAATTCCGGCAAACTGAGCGTTGTCGAGTGCCCTTGGGTCTACCTGCTGAGGCGGGCGGGGATCAAACGTTCCTCCGGTGCTGAACCTCGTCCAGCGCCTGTGAGGGTTCGACGGCCTGCGCTGCTGCCAGCCTGTGGTCGGCCTGCTGGAGCTTCTGGATCGATTCATCCACCGTTGGGCGCAACGCAGCACTGACGTCCATGTGCGCCCGTCGGTGCGCGGGATCGTCCAGAGCCCCTTGGACGACGAAGACGTTCTGCGCGTTCGCGGACTGGCCGGTTGGAGTGCCCAACACGACATGGTCGATCCGCTCCATTCCCTGGTCCCTTGCCAGGTGCGCCAGACTGGCCGCCATGCGGTGACTCGATTCATCCGGTTCGCGCCCGAGACTCGCGTCCAGCCTGGTGACGCCTTCAATGGCCTGCCGGTGAAGCGTCGTCGAGGCATCGCTTAGCGACTGCCCACTTGAGCCCTGTTGTTTCGGATCCGGTGGCGGCTGGGGGTGTGAAGGAGTCGTCGGCTGAATGCGCTCTGCTTTGCGGATCGCGTCGATCAGCTCCCGAGGCGTGTCAGTGAACATCAACTCGCCGGCATCCAGTTTCTGCCCGGTCACCTTCGTCACTGTGGCCGTCGACCATGATGCGCACGTATTGGTGTAACCCCATTCAACGTTCTCGCCAAGTGCCTTGTCGAGCTTCTGGACCTGTTCTGGAGTCAATTCGTAATAGCGTGATGCCGACGCTTTTGATCCCGCCTCCATTCCTACGCGGATGTCGGTTCCCGGTCCGTTGTTTTCGACCAGCGGATGCTCGTCTGGCCACAGGCCGTAATACTGGGTATCGCCGTTGCGGGTGACTGAAATCCAGGCATGGCCGTCAACGAACTGATTGAACGAGCCCTGCGTGTGGGGATCTACGTGGCTGTGGATGCCGAGGACTACCTTGTCGGTCATGTGGCACCCTTATGGAAAAATCTGTTCTTCGCCGTCGGCGAACACCATTACAACGCGCGGTGCCAGCAGGGGAATGTCCTGCACCGCAGGTTTAGGCGGCCCAGGCACAACGTGACGACGCAGCATAGTGGTGCATTCACCTGTAATCGGGCACCGGTCGATGACGATTCTCATGACGTCCGACTCTACGACGTAGCTGATTCCAGCGGCGTAGTACATGCTCTCAAGCGGATCATGAAACTGCACTTGAAGCGTCGTGTCGGACACTCTGGTGACGATGATGGGTTCAAGGCTTGACTTGGAATAGCTCGGCTTCACGTGATCTCCTGCACACCCGGAAAGCGGGACGGCCGCCAACGTTGCCCACGCGAGTGCAGAAACCACACGTCGGCGCGCGCTATTGGGAATTGTCATTGGACGGCTCCATGATTCATGTCTCGATCATGGCACGGGCCGAAAGCCAATGGGTTGCCCTGCGGCAAAATGGGCGGAGATACGCACGCGATCGGGGCAAACACGACAGGCAGCCATGCCTGCCGTGCAGAATTCACCTGGGGCCGGCCAACGGCCGGCCCCGGCGGATCACCACTTGTAGGTCACGCGGCCGTAGACGTAGGCGCCGTTGAAGCCGTACGGCGAGTAGTTGCTGTACGGCAGCATGCCCCAGGTGGAGTTCTGCAGGTCCACGGTGCGGTCCGGGTATTCGTCCAGCAGGTTGTCCGCACCCAGGGTGAGGGTCCAGTTCTCGCTGGGCTTGTAGGCCACCGAGGCGTCGAGCACCCACGAGGCGTCGTAGGTCTGGTCGCGCAGCGCGGTGGCCGAATTGCGCACCGTGAAGCTGCCATAGCGGGTGGCGGCCAGGCTCAGGTCCCAGCGGTCCGAGCGCCAGGTGCCGCTGAGGATGGTCTTGTTGCGCGGGTAGCTGTCTTCGATGCGACCCACCTCATCGCGGCCGATCAGCGACTGGGTCAGCCCCAGCGAGCCGAACACCGCCGGCGAGGCGATGAACTTCTTCACTTCGGTGTCGTTGTAGCTGTAAGCCGCCGTCAGCTCCAGCGAGCTCGCGCTGAAGGGGATGGTGTAGCTGGAGACCGCGTCCACGCCGCGGGTGCGGGTGTCCACGCCGTTGGTGAAGTACGAGAACGCGGTGACGCCCGGCAGACCCAGCCCGGACAGCAGCGAGTTGGTGGCCGCGTTGGTGGTGATGTTGGTGGACAGGATGATGCGGTCGTCGATGTCGATCTGGTACGCATCCACGGTCAGGTACAGGCGGTCGATCGGCTGCAGCACCAGGCCCACGCTGTAGGAGGTGGAGCTTTCCGCCTTCAGCGGGCTGGCGCCCAGTGCCTGCGCGGCGGCGCTGGTGGTGGGGAAGGTGCCGCGTTCGACGAACACGCCATTGACGATGGTGCTGGTGACGGCCTGGTAGCTCTGCTGGGCCAACGACGGCGCGCGGAAGCCGGACGAGGCGGTGGCGCGCAGGGCGACCTTGTCGGTGAACGCGTAACGCGCCGACAGCTTGCCGGAGAACTTGTCGCCGAAGTCCGAGTAGTCCTCGTAGCGGCCGGTGACGCCGGCGGAGAACTTGTCGGTCAGGTCCGCTTCCAGGCCGGCATAGACGGCGTAGTTGTCGCGGTCGGCGTCGACGGCGTTGAGCGGGGTGAAGCCGCCGAAGCCCTGCGAGCCGCTGCCGAAATAGGAATTCGGTTCGCCTGCACTCTGCTCCCACTTCTCGCGGCGGTACTCACCGCCGAAGGACAGCGTGACCGGGTAGGCCAAGCCCCAGTCCAGCTGCTTGGTGATGTCCACGTTGCCGATGTCCTGGGTGTATTCCAGCGCGCCGGCGTAGAACGAGCGCGGGCTGGTCACGCCCAGCGAGTAGTTGATGCTGTTGCGGGTGTGGAAGTCGATCTTGTTGGAGCCGTGGTTGTAGCTCACGTCCCAGGTCCAGCCGCTTTCGGTATCACCCTTGACCCCGGCCACCAACGAGCGGTCCTTGGAATACTGGTTGATCTGCGGCACGAAGCCGTCGGGGTAGGTCTGGGCCAGCAGCGCGCCCTGGCCGCTGTTGGTGCGCGAGCGGTAGAACGCGAACGAGGTGATGTCACGGTTGCTGGCCAGTGCGGTGGCATAGGCCGAGACGTGGTCGCTGAACTGGAAGCTGGCGTTGGCCGAGGCGGCGGTGGCGTCCACCTGCGGGTCGCCGACCACGAAGGTGGTCTGGCCCACGTTGGGGAAGTTGCCGGTGTTGGGCGTGGTGCCCTGGTAGGGGCCGGCGCGGTTGGTCTCGTCCTGTTGGCTGATCTGGCCGGCCACATGCACGCTGCCGCGACCGTCGGCGAAGCCGATGCCGGTATCGCCGGAGAGCTGGTACTTGTTGCCGTCACCGGCCGAGTACTGGCCCGCGTCCAGCGCCAGGCTGCCGCCGGCCGAGGAGCCCTTGAGCACGATGTTGATCACGCCGGCGATGGCGTCCGAGCCGTACTGCGCCGAGGCGCCGTCGCGCAGCACTTCGACCCGCTCGATGGACGCGATCGGAATGGCGTTGATGTCCACCGCCGAGGAACCGCGGCCGATGCTGCCGTTGACGTTGATCTGGGCCGAGGTGTGGCGGCGCTTGCCGTTCACCAGCACCAGCACCTGGTCCGGGGAGAGACCGCGCAGCTGGGCCGGGCGGATGCCGCTGGTGCCGTCGGTCAGCGCCGGCCGCGGGAAGTTCAGCGAGGGCAGGGCGCGCGACAGCGCGGTGGCCAGCTCGGTGGTGCCGGTGGACTGCAGGGCCTCGGGGGTGATGATGTCGATCGGGGACTGCGACTCGGCCACGGTCCGGTCGGCGACGCGGGTGCCGGTGACGATCACGGTGTCCAGGGTGTTGGCGGTGGCCCGCGCCGGGGCGTCCTGGGCGGCGGCCGCGAACGCGGGGGCCCCGAGGACGACGGCGACGGCGGCGGCGAGCGTAGTGGTCTTGCGGTTCATCAGGATGCGGCTCCGGTTGGGACGAGGTGGCACCGAGGCGACATCACGACTGCGGTAAGGCGGGTCTGCGAGGGCGGGTGTTGCGGTGCGCAATGAACGGATTAACGGAAGTTTTACGTGTTGTCAAATCGGCGATTCCGACAAAAACCGTTGCAAAAGCAACAATTTAGGAGATTTCGGCCGATCCGCCAGTAGGGTCCCGGGGAGGGCGCAGGCAGGGGTCGTGGGAGAGAGAACGAGCCGTGCCGCGCATCCCGGGGCGCGTCAAGTATTCGTTAACGCTAGAATTGCGTCGCAGGAAAGGTGCTTACCAGCACATTCCATTCCGTTATATGGACTCCCCCAATGATCTCCCTTCGTAACTTCGCCTTGCGCCGCGGCGAGCGGCTGCTGTTGTCCAACGTCGACCTGACCCTGCATGCGGGCTACCGCGTGGGCGTGGTCGGCCGCAACGGGGCCGGCAAGTCCAGCCTGTTCGCGGCCGTGCAGGGCGAACTGGAAGCCGACAAGGGCGATGTCGACCTGCCCGGCAAGATCCGCATTGCCAGCGTGGCCCAGGAAACCCCGGCGCTGCAGGACCCGGCATTGCAGTTCGTGCTGGAAGGCGACACCGAAGTGGCCGCCGTGATGCGCGAGGAAGCCGAGGCGACCGCGCGCGAGGACTGGGAAGCGGTGGCCAATGCCCACCAGAAAATGGCCGAGATCGGCGCGTACGATGCCGAGTCCCGCGCGGGCAAGCTGCTGCACGGCCTGGGCTTCCCGTCCGACACCCATTCGCGGCCGGTGGCGACGTTCTCCGGCGGCTGGCGCGCGCGACTGAACCTGGCGCGCGCGCTGATGATGCCCAGCGACCTGCTGCTGCTCGACGAACCGACCAACCATCTCGACCTGGACGCGGTGTTCTGGCTGGAACAGTGGCTGCTCAAGTACCCGGGCACGCTGCTGCTGATCTCGCATGACCGCGAGTTCCTGGACAACGTGGCCACCCACACGCTGCACCTGCATGGCGGCGGCGCCAAGCTGTACCCGGGCGGCTACACCGATTTCGAGCGCCAGCGCGCCGAACAGCTGCGCCAGCAGCAGATCGCGCACGACAAGGAACAGGCCGAGCGCGCCCACCTGCAGAGCTTCATCGACCGCTTCAAGGCACTGGCCAGCAAGGCCACCCAGGCGCAGAGCCGCATGAAGCGCCTGGCCAAGCTGACCGGTACCGAGGCGGTGCGTGCGGAGCGCGAGTTCCGCATCGAGTTCGCGCCGCCGTCCAAGCTGCCGTTCTCGCTGATCCGACTCAACGATGTGGAGGCCGGCTACAGCCCGGATGCGGTGATCCTGCACAACGTGGGCTTCGGCCTGGAAGCCGGCCAGCGCATTGGCCTGCTCGGTCCGAACGGCGCGGGTAAGACGACGCTGGTGCGGACGCTGGTGGGTGAGCTGGACCCGGTGGCCGGCGAGCGCTCGGCGCACCCGGACCTGCGCATCGGCTACTTCGCCCAGCACACGGTGGAGTCCCTGCATGAAGGGCAGTCGCCGATGGATCACTTCCGGGACATTTCCCCGGATGGCAACAACCAGGCGTTCCGCGATTTCCTCGGCAAGTGGAACTTCGCGGGCGACCGTGCGTTCGAGCCGGTGGATGGCTTCTCCGGCGGCGAGCGCGCGCGCCTGGCGCTGGCGATGATCGCCTGGCAGCAGCCGAACGTGCTGCTGCTCGACGAACCGACCAACCACCTTGACCTGGAAATGCGCGAAGCGCTGGCCGAAGCGTTGGCGACCTTCGAAGGCGCGATCGTGATGGTTTCGCACGACCGCCACCTGATCGGTCTGGTCTGCGACACCTTCTGGCGAGTTGCCGACGGTGTGGTCGAGCCGTTCGACGGCGACCTGGACGAGTACGCGGCGTGGCTGCGTTCGCGCCCGGCCGCGCAGGGTACCAAGCAGAAGATGGCCGCCGCCGCCCCGGTGCCGGCGCCGCCGACCCCGCCGCTGCCGCCGAAGAAGACGGTCAATCCGGTCAAGCTGGCCGCCGCCGAGGCCAAGGTCAACACGCTGGAAGGCCAGCTGGCCGAGCTGGATCGCCAGCTGGCCGACCCGGCCAACTACGCCGACGCCACCCGCATGGCGGTGCTCGGCCGCGACCGCGAAGCCACCGCGCAGCTGCTGGAAAAGGCGGAAGCGAGCTGGATGGAGCTGATGGCGTAACGCCACAACACGTGTAGAGCCACCCCATGGGTGGCTGTTCTCCGTTCCGGCACCGCGAAGCCACCCATGGGGTGGCTCTACGCGCCGTGGCGCGGACGCGTTACCCGTCCTGGCGCTGCAGCCATTCGCGGAACCGTTTCGCCGCATCGCTCTCGGCGCGTGACCGCAACCGCGTCAGCCAGTAACTGCCCAACGCCAGCGTCTGCGCAAACGGCTGCACCAACCGACCATGCGCCAGGTCCTGCTCGAACATCTTCAACGGCAGCAGCGCCACGCCGGCCCCTGCCGCCGCCGCACTGGCCAGGGTCAACGACGAATCGAACACCGGGCCGCGCGCCTCCAGTTCGCCGACGCCGGCGGCCTGCAGCCACTGCGGCCACTCGTCGCTGCGGTACGAGCGCAGCAGTGCCACGCTGGCCAGGTCGCGCGGCTGCCGCAACGAACGCGCCAACGCCGGTGCGCATACCGGCGCAAACGGAGCGGCCAGCACCGGCGTGCTCACCTGCCCCTGCCAGTCGCCATCGCCGAAGCGGATGGCCAGGTCCAGCCCTTCGCCGGCCAGGTCGATGCGATTGTTGTGGGTCTGCAGGCGCAGTTCGATATCCGGGTGCCGCGCGTTGAAGTCGGCCAGCCGCGGCAGCAGCCAGCCGGTGGCGAACGTGCCGACCACACCCACCCCGAGCACCTCGCGGAAATGCCCGCCGACGAAGCGGTCCAGGCTCACCGCGATGCGGTCGAAGGCGTCGTTGAGCACCGGATACAGCCGCGCGCCCTCGTCGGTGAGGGCGACCCCGCGCGGCAGCCGGTGGAACAGCACCGCGCCCAGCCGCTCCTCCAGGCCCCGGATCTGGTGGCTCAGCGCGGCCTGGCTCACGCACAGCTCGAGCGCGGCACGGGTGAAGTTCTGGTGGCGGGCGGCGGCCTCGAAGGCACGCAGCGCGTTGAGGGGTAGCTGGGGGCGGAGCATGGCGAGGGGTGAGGATTCCTGATGGGTCCGGCGGCGCCGGCCGTGGGTGGGCCCTGGCAATCCTACCGCCAACCCGGGTGGGTCGGCGCAGCCGGGCCGCAGCGAATGCGCGGGCGGTAGCGCCGGGCGTTGCCCGGCCCTACTGGAGCAGGCATGAGCAGCACTCATGCCTCTCCCCGAAAATACGCGCTGGTGCCGGCGCTGGCGGCGTGCCGATACTTCAGCCCTGCCCAACAAGGAACTGCCCATGCTTGCCCGCCGTCAATTCCTGCAGTGGTCCGGTGCCGCCGCCGCCTCCGCACTGGCCGCCAGCGTGCTGGCCAAGGCGCCGCCCACCACGCTGGCCGACGCCAGGCCCCAGGCGGCCGACTTCGCGGCGCTGGAAAAAGCCAGCGGCGGTCGCCTCGGCGTGACCCTGCTCAACACCGCCACCGGCCAGCGCGTCGGCCACCGGCAGGACGAGCTGTTCCCCATGTGCAGCACCTTCAAAGTGGCGCTGTCGGCGACGGTGCTGCAGCTGGCCGACCGCGGCACGCTCTCGCTGGATCGGCGCCTGCCGGTGAGCGAGCGGGACATGCTGGCGCACGCGCCGGTGACGCGGCGCCACGTGGGCCGGGACATGACCGTGCGCGACCTGTGCCGGGCAACGCTGGTTACCAGCGACAATTCGGCCGCGAATCTGCTGCTGGGCGTGGCCGGGGGGCCGGCGGGCGTGACCGCGTTCCTGCGCCGGAGCGGCGATGCGGTGACGCGCAACGACCGCTTGGAGCCGGAGATGAACCGGTTCGCGCCAGGCGATCCACGCGACACCACCAGCCCCGCCGCGATGGCGGCCAGCCTGCAGCGGTTCGTGCTGGGCGACGTGCTGGCGCCGGCGTCGCGGCTGCAGTTGGCCGACTGGCTGATCGACAACGAAACCGGCGACGAGCGCCTGCGCGCCGGGCTGTCGCCGGCGTGGCGGGTGGGCGACAAGACCGGCAGCAACGGCAAGGACACCACCAACGACATCGCCGTGTTGTGGCCCTTGGCTGGCGGCACGCCGTGGGTGCTGACCAGTTACCTGCAGGGCGCGCCAATGGAGGATGCCGGGCGCAATGACGTGCTACGGCAGGTGGCGGCGATTGCGGAGAGGTTGATCCGAGGGTGATGCACCCGCGTAGAGCCACCCCGTGGGTGGCTGTTCTTCGTCAGGCGCCACGCAGCCACCCATGGGGAGGCTCTACGGCCGGGACCGCGCAGCCACCCATGGGGAGGCTCTACGGCCGGGACCGCGCAGCCACCCATGGGGTGGCTCTACGCTCCATGCGCAATCGCGCGTGGCGCGCGGTTACACAGGGTTTCCGGTGTCCTTCACCGCGGCCAGGAACTCCTGCCCCCAGCGGTTGACGTCGTGGTACTCGACCGTGCCAAACAGCTGCCGCATGCGCCCGCTGGCCTCTTCGTCGGGCATCGACAACGCCTGCAGCAGGCCGGCGGTGAGGTCGGCCGGATCGTGCGGATTGGTCAGCACCGCGCCCTTGAGCTCGGCGGCCGCGCCGGCGAACTCGCTCAGCACCAGCACGCCGCTGCTGCCTTCGATGCCATGGGTAGCGACGAACTCCTTGGCCACCAGATTCAGGCCATCGCGCAACGGCGTGATCCACATCACCTGCGCGGCCGCGTAATGCGCCACGACCTCCTCGAACGGCAGCGCCTGGGCGAAGAAGCGCACCGGCGTCCAGTCCAGGCGTGAGAAGCGCCCGTTGATACGGCCCACCGCCTGTTCGATCTGGTTCTGCAGCGTGCGATACACCGTCATCTCGCGCGCGGCCGGCACGCACACCATCAGCAGGGTGACCTTGCCCTGACGGTCCGGATGCTGCTCCAGCAGGCGCTCGAAGGCCTCCAGCTTGGCCAGCGTGCCCTTAGTGTAGTCCAGCCGCTCCACCGACAGCACCAGCTTGCGCGCGCCGATCTCGCGGCGCAGCTTGAAGATGTCATTGCGCACGCCGGGGCGGGCGAGGACGTCGTGGATGCGGCGCAGGTCGGTGCCCACCGGGTGCGCGCCCAGCGCCACTTCACGATCGCCCACGCGCAACCGCGTGGTCATCGTGTCCAGGCCCACCGCACAGCCGTAAGTGAGGAAGCGCGGCGCGCAGCTCTCCCAGGCCAGCCGTTCGGCCGGCATTGCCCCGCGCACCACGTCGACGAAGTTCTCCACCTGGCGCGGGATGTGGAAGCCGATGTAGTCGCAGCTGAGCAGGCTGCCGATGATCTCGCGGCGCCACGGCACCACGTTGAACACGTCGGCCGAAGGGAAGTAGGTGTGATGGAAGAAGGCGATCTTCAGGTCCGGGCGCAGCTCTCGCAGCGTGCCCGGCACCATCCACAGGTTGTAATCGTGGATCCACACCGTGGCCCCATGCGCGGCTTCCGCAGCGGTGGCCTCGGCGAACCGCCGGTTGACCTTGAGGAACACCTGCCAGTCGTCTTCGCGGAAGCGCGCGCGTTCCCAGAACGCATGCAGCATCGGCCAGAACGCTTCCTTGGAGAAGCGCTTGTAGAAGATGTCCACGTCCTGCCGGGTGAGCGGCACGCGCGCGGCGGTCAGGGTGGGATAGCGTTCGGCGTCCACCGCCAGGTGGGTCTGGAACGGCCCGCGCTTGGGATCGTCGATGCCCCACGCCACCCAGGAGCCCTTCTGGCCGCCGTCGAAGAAGCTCAGCAGCGAGGGAATGATGCCGTTGGGCGAGCGCGGCGGGCGCTGCACCAGCACGCCATCTTCCATGACCTCGTCGAAGGGCAGGCGGTGGTACACCATCACCAGGTCGGCGCCTTCCGCGCGCGCCTGCGCCGGGGGCTGCAGCCAGGCGTCATCGGCGGCCAGCAGGCCGAAGTGTTCGATCGCCTCGAGAATGCCGCCACAGCCGGGCGCCTGCGCATGGAAGGTGTGCTTCAGCGTGGCGGTCGCGGCGGTGAGCGCCGGCTCGGAATCGCCCACGCACACGCCCCGGAAGCCGGCGGTGTACATCGACAGATCGTTGAGGGTGTCGCCCGCCACCAGGATGCGTTCGCGTGGCAGGTCCAGCAGGCGCGCGAGCGCGGCCAGCGTGCGGCCCTTGTCGGTGTCCGGCGGCAGGATGTCCAGGTAGCGGTCGGCCGAATACAGCACGTCGCAGCCGAGCGCCTGCGCGGCGGCCTGGATCTGCGAGCGCAGCGGCGCCAGCGTAGCGGGATCGCAGAAGTACGAGCAGCGACGTTCCTGCGGTACGTCCTGGCGCTGCAGTGCGGTGAATGGCCGCATCGCGGCGGCGACCACCTGCTCGCCGGGCCAGTGCGCGTCGATCATCGACTGCAGGGGCTGCAACGGCTGCAGGGTATGGCCATCGACCACGGTCGCGCCGACGTCGCAGACCACGTAGTCGGGGCGCGGAATGGCGGGATCGGAGAGCAGCGGCATCACCGCTTCCAGGCCGCGGCCGGTGATGAAGATCAGGCGGATACCGGGGTGCTGGTCGACCAGCCGGTACAGGCGGTGGCGCGCGGCGGCGTCGCCGGCGAGAAAGGTGCCATCCAGGTCGGTGGCGAGAATCAGTTGCTGGGCCGGGGGAGCCGCCGGCGTGCGGGGTGAGGTGGGCGTGGTGGGTGTCGAAACAGTCAATGCACTTCCTTATCGGAGTCGTTGGGTGAGGGAGGGGGGGTGTCCGGTGGCGCGGCGACATCGGTTTCCGGCATCAGTTCCAGCGCCGCAGGCGTCGTGCGCAGCATCAGCCGGAACACCACGGGGTGCGTGCGCAGGCGCGCGAAGCTGAGCAGGCGCGCGGTGGTGAACAGCGCAAGCACGCCCAGCACGGCGGCGAAGTACAGGGGCAGGGCGGCCGGGCCGAACTGCTGCATGGCCGCGCCGGCCAGCGCCGGGCCAATCGCCGCGCCCACGCCATGCACCAGCAGCAGGCTGGAACAGCCCGAGAGCAGATCCTGGCGCGGCAGGTAATCGAGCATGTGCGCCACCGCAAACGGATACAGCGCGAAGGCCAGGCCGCCATAGAAGAAGAACAGCCCGAACAGCAGGTGGGTCTGCAGTTGGATCATCGGCAGCGCGGCGACCACTGCGATGCCGGCAGCGGCCAGGCACAGCGCCACCAGCCCAATGCGGCGGTCGTGGCCATCGCTGATATGACCCAGCGGCCACTGCAGCAGCGCGCCGCCGGCAATGGCGGTGAGCATGAAGCGGGCCACGCCGTCGTCGTTCAGTCCCACCTCGCCGGCATACACCGGCAGCAGGCCCCAGAACGCGCCCATGGCCAGGCCGGACAGGCCGGCGGCAACGGTGGCCACCGGCGCCATGGCATACAGGCGCGCGAGTTTCAGGCGCGGCACCGAGGGCACTTCCGGTGGCGTCAGGCGGGTGGCGGTAATGGGCAGCACCGCCGCGCAGACCAGCATGGCGATGAGCATGAACATCGACATGGCCGGCGCATTGCTCACCATCAGCAGGATCTGGCCGAGTGCCAGCGCAGAAAGATTGACCACCATGTACAGCGAGAACGCGCGGCTGCGCTGGCGTGGGTCCGGCTCGGCGTTGAGCCAGCTTTCGATCACCGTGTACAGGCCGACCAGCGCGATGCCGGTGACGATGCGCAGCAGCCCCCACAGCCAGGCGTTGAGCCACAGCGGATGCAGCAGCACCGCAATGGCGGCGAGGGCGGCAAAGAAGGCGAACGCACGGATATGCCCGATGCGGCCGATCAGCGACGGAGCGAAGAAGGTGCCCATGAAGAACCCGGCAAAATAGCCGGACATCACCAGGCCCAACGTGCCGGCACCAAAGCCGGCTTCACCGCCGCTCACCGCCAGCAGGGTGCCCAGAAGCCCGCTGCCGGTTAACAGCAGCGCTACGCCTGTGAGCAGGGCGGTCAGCCGCAACACGCGTGCGACCTTCGTGGGGAAGGCGAACCGGTCACGACAACGACCCTAACACAGTCGCAATAAACCCCGTGTAGTGGAGCAAGGTCTCTGCGTGGCTGCGTGTGCCGTGCGCGTGGACGCACGACCAAGCGAATTTGCGCTGTGCGTGCATGCGGGCTAGGGTGGCCACATGACTGTATTCAAGCTTGTGCCGCTCGCGGCTGCTGTAATCCTCGCCGCATGCGGCGGCCAGCGTGACTCCGTCGCGCACGATGTGTCGACGGCACCGGCCGATGCGTTCCTCGCCGCGGTTGCCGCGCATTGCGGCAAGGCGTTCGAGGGCCACATCGCGGTCAACGAACCGCGCAGCAATGCGCCCGATCCGTTCGATGGCAAGCGGCTGGTCATGCACGTACGGGGATGCGGTGACACGTCGCATACAGTGCGCATTCCGTTCCATGTGGGCGACGACCACTCGCGCACCTGGGTGTTGAGCCGCACCGATACCGGTCTACGCCTCAAGCACGACCATCGCCATGAAGATGGCAGCCCCGATGCGGTGACGATGTATGGCGGCGACAGTGTGCCGCCGGGAACCGCCCAGCGGCAGTCGTTCCCGGCTGATGCCGATTCGGTGGCGATGTTCCGCAAGGCCGGTATGGACGTGTCGGTGCGCAATACCTGGGCGATGGAGGTCGTTCCCGACGAGCGCTTCGTCTACGAACTCACCCGCCCGGACGGCCGCAGGTTCCAGGTGGTGTTCGACCTGAGCAAGCCGGTGGCGTTGCCGCCCGCGCCGTGGGGCGCGGAGGCGCCAGCGGCGCCGTAGAGCCACCCCATGGGTGGCTGTTCTTCGTTCCGGCACCGCGCAGCCACCCATGGGGTGGCTCTACCGGCGAAACCGGCACCGCGCAGCCACCCATGGGGTGGCTCTACCAGCGGAACCGGCACCGCGCAGCCACCCATGGGGTGGCTCTACCGGCGGTCGAATCCCGGTAGGGCCCGACCGTTGATCGGGCCGTGCCGCCTCACCGCGCGCCGAATCGTGCCCGGCAGCCGCCACTGACCCACAGGGTGCCGTTGCGGTAGCCCCAGTTGCGGCCTTCCACGCAGGCGGTGCCGGAGAGCTGCTGGATCATCGCGGGCCGGCCCTGGCGGGAATCCCAGGCGCAGGTCTGCTGGCGGCTGTCGTTGCTGCTGCAGGTCACGCTGTAATTGCTGTTGCCACCCCCGCCGCCGCCCCAGTTGCCCCGGGACTCGGCGAATTCACCGCGGCAGCCGCGGTTGACCCAGATCGCGCCATTGCGCACGCCCCAGGTCTGGCCCTCCACGCAGGCCGTGCCGGAGATCTGCCGGACCAGCGTCGCATTGCGCCAGCCGGTGGTGCAGGTGCGCTCGCGGTTGTCCTGGCTCTCGCAGCGGATCGTTCTGCCGCTGCCCCCCGGGCCGCCGCCGCCCCAGCCGCCGCCCCGTCCTTCGACGAATTCGGCCCGGCAGCCGCCGCTGACCCAGACCTGGCCATCGCGCGAGCCCCAGTTGCTGCCTTCCACGCAGCGGGTGCCGGAGATCTGCCGGGACAGCTGGGCGCTGCGCCAGCCGGTGGTGCAGACCCGCTGGCGGTTGTCCTGGCTCTCGCAGCGCACGGTGCCATTGTTGCCGCCGCCGCCGTTCCAGCCCCCGCCGGAACCGCCCAGGGAGGTCGCAATATCCTGCTTGATGCGCGAGAAACCCCAGCCGGAGTTGACCTGGGCCAGGTAGAAGCGCAGCTGGTCGTCCGGGATGCGGCGCCCGTTGGACTGGTCGGCGTATTCCTCGGAGATCACCCGGGCCCTGTCGTTGGCGGACAGCTGCGACAGGTTCTCCGGGGCGTAGGCGCGGGTGCCCATCTGGGCATGCAGGGCCGGGGCGGTACAGGCCAGTACGGCGGTGAGACAGGCGATGGTCAGGCGGCGGTTCATGGCAACTTCCCCTTGCGCACGTTGGTGCGCGGACTATAGGTCCGGGCCGCATCAAGCCCGTGTGACCATCCGGATTTGCCCGAACGGGTCGCCGGCCGCAGAATAACGGGCTGACCGGTGCTGCCTGGCGCCGGCAATCTTCTGCGGAGCGTTTCCCCCATGCGTACCCACTTCTGTGGCCTGGTCGACGAGACCCTGATTGGCCAGACTGTCACCCTCGCCGGCTGGACCGACGTAGCCCGCAATCTGGGCGGCGTGTGCTTCATCGATCTGCGCGATCATGAAGGCATCGTGCAGGTGACCGTGGAGCCGGAGAACGCGGACGTGTTCAAGGTGGCCGCCAGCCTGGGCTACGAGGACGTGCTGCAGGTCGAGGGCGTGGTGCGCAAGCGTCATGCGGTGAACGACAAGATCCGTACCGGCCAGGTCGAGATCGTGGCCACCCGCATCACCATCCTCAACAAGGCCGAGCCGCTGCCGTTCCACGCCCACGAGAACCCGGGCGAGGAAACCCGCCTCAAGTACCGCTACCTGGACCTGCGCCGCCCGGAAATGCAGCGCATGCAGCGCACCCGCATCAAGCTGGTGCAGGCGCTGCGCCGCCACCTCGATGGCGACGGCTTCCAGGACATCGAAACCCCGATCCTGACCAAGGCCACCCCGGAAGGCGCCCGCGACTTCCTGGTGCCGGCGCGCATGCACCCGGGCGAGTTCTACGCGCTGCCGCAGTCGCCGCAGCTGTTCAAGCAGATCCTGATGGTGGCCGGCTTCGACCGCTACTACCAGATCGCGCGCTGCTTCCGCGACGAGGCCCTGCGTGCCGACCGCCAGCTGGAATTCACCCAGCTGGACATGGAATTCGCCTTCGTGCGCGAGCGCGACGTGCAGGACTACGTGGAAGGCATGATCCGCGCCATTTTCAAGGAAGTGGTCGATGTGGAGCTGGCCGCCAGCTTCCCGCGCATGACCTGGGCCGAGGCGATGCGTCGCTATGGTTCGGACAAGCCGGACCTGCGCATCGCGCTGGAGCTGGTGGACGTGGCCGAGCTGGTCAAGACCAGTGAGTTCCCGGTGTTCACCGCCGCCGCCAGCGATGCCGACGGCCGCGTGGCTGCGCTGCGCATTCCCGGCGGCGCCAGCCTGTCGCGCAAGCAGATCGACGAATACGCCGCGCATGCCGCCAAGTACGGCGCCAAGGGCCTGGCCTACATCAAGATCGCCGACAACGGCGAAATCAGCTCGCCGATCGCCAAGTTCTTCAGCGAAGACGCGTTCGCCGCGCTGGTCGCGCACGTCGGCGCCGGCAACGGCGACATCGTGTTCTTCGGCGCCGGTGGCTACAACAAGGTGTCCGACTTCATGGGCGCCCTGCGCCTGAAGGCCGGCAAGGACTTCAACCTGGTCGCCGCCGGTTGGGCACCGCTGTGGGTCACCGACTTCCCGATGTTCGAGTACGACGACGAGGCCCAGCGCTACGTCGCCCTGCATCACCCCTTCACCGCCCCGGCGGTGGACGACATCGCCGACCTGCGCGCCAATGCGAAGACCGCCGTGTCGCGCGGCTATGACATGGTGCTCAACGGCAACGAGATCGGCGGCGGTTCGATCCGTATCCACCGTTCGGACATGCAGAGCACGGTGTTCGAGCTGCTCGGCATCGGCGCCGAAGAGGCCGAAGCCAAGTTCGGCTTCCTGCTCGACGCGCTGCGTTTCGGCGCGCCGCCGCACGGTGGCATCGCCTTCGGCATCGACCGTATCGCCGCGCTGATGGCCGGTACCGAGTCGATCCGCGACGTCATCCCGTTCCCGAAGACCACCGGCGCGCAGTGCCTGATGACCGGCGCCCCGTCGCCGATCCCGGACGAGCAGCTGGCCGAAGTGCATATCCAGGTCCGCCCGAAAAAACAATAATCGTCCGTAGCGCCGGGCTCTGCCCGGCGCCATTACCCTACATCGTCCAGGAGATCCAGCAGTGACCGAGTTTGCATTCGCAGTGGAATGGGAAAAGCTGGGCAACGTAGGCGCCGACGCCAACCTGGTGACCGAGCGCGCCCGCGTGTTCGGCGGCTGGCTGGTCCGCGTGGGCACCAACCCGGCCGCGATGGCGCTGACCTTCGTCGCCGATGGCGAGGGCCGCTGGGACGGTGAGGACTTCGGCGTCGAGGATTACGAGGACGACGAAGAGGAAGGCGACGAGGAAGACGAAGAGTACGAAGAAGGCGAGGAAGAGGAAGAGGAAGAAGACGAGGAAGAGTACGAGGACGAGGAAGACGAGGACGGCGAAGAGGAAGACGCCGCCAAGGGGACGCAGGCCTGAGGCCTGCCCCGGACCCGTCCATGTACACCATCCGCCGCGCCGGCCCCGAGGACGCACCGACCCTGTCGGTGCTGGCCGCCCGTACCTTCGTGGAAACCTTCGGCCATCTGTACCCGCCGCAGGACCTGCAGGACTTCCTCGACGAGTCCTATGCGGTGGAGCGCCAGCGCGTGATCCTGTCCCACCCGGACTACGCGGTGTGGCTGCTGGAGCTGGACGGGGTGGCCGTGGGCCACGCCGCCGCCGGCCCCTGCGGCCTGCCGCACCCGGACGTGCAGCCCGGTGACGGCGAGCTCAAGCGGCTGTACCTGATCAAGGACCAGCAGAGCTGTGGCTGGGGTAGCCGCCTGCTGGAAACCGCCCTGACCTGGCTGGAACGCGAGGGCCCGCGCACGCTGTGGCTGGGCGTGTGGTCGGAGAACTTCGGCGCGCAGCGCTTCTATGCCCGTTACGGCTTCCAGCGCGCCGGCGAGTACCTGTTCCCGGTGGGCCAGATCAACGACCTCGAATTCATCCTGCGTCGCCCGCCGACCGCTGCCTGAACGCGTTGGGCGGCTTCACCCGTCGTTCCCGCGTCCATTTGTCTAATGCAGCCGTTGGCTCCTGAAAGAAACGTTAGGCTGCGCACATGAATCCCCCCGTTTTACTGCTGCACGGCATCTGGAATGCCCGCGCCTGGGTCGGCCCGTTGGCCTGGCGCCTGCGCGCGCGCGGCTTCAGCGTGGACACCTTCGGTTACTCCAGTGTCTTCGGCGGCCCCGATGTCGCCGTGCCGCAGCTGCTTGAGCGCCTGCAGGGCAGCGGCCCGGTCTCGCTGGTCGGGCACAGCCTGGGCGGGCTGGTGGCGCTGGAGGCCCTGCGCCGCCAGCCGGACCTGCCGGTCTCGCGCGTGGTCTGCCTGGGCTCGCCGCTGCGCGGCAGCAGCACCGCGCGCTCGCTGGCCGACCATGGCTGGGCGCTGGCCCTGGGCCGCAGCAGCGGCATGCTGCTGGACGGCCTGCCGGCCTGGGAGGGCAGGGCGCAGGTCGGCCTGGTGGCCGGCTCGGTGCCGCATGGGCTGGGCAGTCTGCTGGGCGCCCTGGGCGAGTCCTCCGACGGCACCGTGGGGCTGGACGAGACCCGCCTGCCGGGCCTGGCCGACCATTGCGTGGTCCCGGCCAGCCACAGCGGGCTGGTGTTTTCCCCGGACGCGGCGCGCCAGACCGCCGCGTTCCTGCGCGACGGCTGCTTCCGCCACGACCGCGCCGCCCACGCCGCCTGAGGGTGCGACACCCTGCGGCGGCAGGATCTAACACGTACCCACCGGCCGATCAGGTAGAATCCGCGCCCTGTTCCTGACGCAAGCACGGAAACACCCATGGGTAGAGGCCCTTCCATCGAAAACCGCAAAAACGCGTCTGACGCGAAGCGCGGCAAGATTTTCACCAAGATCATCCGTGAGATCGGCGTCGCCGCGCGCGGCGGTGGAGGCGACCCCAACAACAACCCGCGCCTGCGGGTTGCCATGGACAAGGGCCTGGCCTCGAACATGTCCAAGGACGTGATCGAACGCGCCATCAAGAAGGCCACCGGCGAGCTGGAAGGCGTTGAATACGAAGAGATCCGCTACGAGGGCTATGCCCCCGGTGGCGTGGCCGTGATCGTGGACTGCCTGACCGACAACCGCGTGCGCACCGTGGCCGATGTCCGCCATGCGTTCAGCAAGTGCGGCGGCAACATGGGCACCGAAGGCTCGGTGTCCTTCATGTTCAAGCGCGTGGGCGTGCTGCACTTCGGTGCCGGCGCCAATGAGGAGAGCATCACCGAGGCGGCCATCGAGGCCGGCGCGGACGATATCGTGGTCTACCCCGAAGACGGCGCCATCGACGTGCTCACCGCCGCCGACAGCTACCACGCGGTCAAGGACGGGCTGGAAGCGGCCGGGCTGAAGCCCGACCACGCCGAGCTCACCTTCCGCGCGGACAACGACATCAAGGTCGAGGGCGACACCGCCCTGCAGGTCAAGAAGCTGCTGGACATGCTGGAAGACCTGGACGACGTGCAGGACGTGTTCTCCAACGCCGACCTCGGCGCGGACGCCTACGCCTGACCGTTTCGCCCCCGTCTCGCCAAGTGCGACGCGGGGGCGGACAATGCGGACCATGATGACTCCCGACGTTCCCTGCCATCGTTTCCGCCGCCGGCCTGCCGCATGATCCGCATTCTCGGCATCGACCCCGGTTCCCAGCGTACCGGGGTGGGCATCATTGACGTGGACCCGACCGGCAAGGTGCTGCACGTGCACCACCTGCCGCTGGTGCTGCTGGGCGCGGAGGACTTCCCGCAGCGCATGAAGGTGCTGGTGCTGGGCCTCAACGCGCTGGTGGAGGAATACCGCCCGCACGAAGTGGCCATCGAGAAGGTGTTCATGGCGCGCAACCCCGATTCGGCGTTGAAGCTGGGCCAGGCGCGCGGCGCGGCCATCTCGGCGGTGGTCATGCGCGACCTGCCGGTACACGAGTACGCGGCCAGTGAAATCAAGCTGGCCGTGGTCGGCCGCGGCGGCGCGGAAAAGCAACAGGTCCAACACATGGTCGGGCTTATGCTCAACCTGAAAACCAAGCTGCAGGCCGACGCCGCCGATGCGTTGGCCGTGGCCATCACCCACGCCCATGTACGGGCGACGGCGCAGCGCCTGGGTGTCAACACCCGCCAGGCGTGGGGCCGGAAATGAGGACATCTGCATGATTGGTCGTCTGCGCGGGATCCTGGCGTACAAGGCGCCGCCGTGGCTGCTGATCGACGTCAACGGCGTCGGTTACGAACTGGAGGCGCCGATGAGCACCTTCTACGACCTGCCCGAGCTGGGCCGCGAGGTCACCCTGTTCACCCACTACGCGCAGAAGGAAGACAGCGTTTCGCTGTACGGCTTCCTGCGCGAGGGCGAGCGCCGGCTGTTCCGCGACGTGCAGAAGGTGAGCGGTATCGGCGCCAAGATCGCGCTGGCGGTGCTGTCGGGCGTGAGCGTGGACGAGTTCGCGCGGATGCTGCAGGCCGGTGACATCACCGCGCTGACCCGTATTCCGGGCATCGGCAAGAAGACCGCCGAGCGAATGGTGCTGGAGCTGCGCGACCGCGCGGCCAACTTCGGTGGCGGCGGTGCGCCGATCGCTGGCGCGGCACCGGCCACCGACCCGGTGTCCGAGGCGACCGTGGCCCTGCAGCAACTGGGCTACAAGCCGGTCGAGGCGGCGCGCATGGCGCGCGATGCCAACGCCGAGGGCGACGATGTTGCCACCGTGATCCGCAAGGCCCTGCAGGCCGCGCTGCGCTGACCCGCGCGCCGGCCCTTTCCCTTTCCGACCGACGCCTTTCCGGAGTTCCATGTCCACCTCCTCCACCCAGCACGACAGCGGCCACCACGGGCACGGCCATGCGCCGGCCGCCAGCGGCCTGGCGCTGATCGTCGGCGCCATCGGCGTGGTATTCGGCGACATCGGCACCAGCCCGCTGTACACGCTGAAGGAAGCGTTTTCGCCGCATTACGGCCTCAACAGCGACCACGACACGGTGCTGGGCGTGCTGTCGCTGGCGTTCTGGGCGCTGAACATCGTGGTGACGCTGAAGTACGTCACCATCATCATGCGCGCCGACAACGACGGCGAGGGCGGCATCATGGCGCTGATGGCGTTGACCCAGCGCACCCTGCGCAACGGCTCGCGCTCGGCCTACGTGGTGGGCATCCTCGGCATCTTCGGCGCCTCGCTGTTCTTTGGCGACGGCGTCATCACCCCGGCCATCTCCGTGCTGGGCGCGGTCGAAGGCCTGGAGGTGGCCGCGCCGGGGCTGCATGCCTTCATCGTGCCGATCACCGTGGTGGTGCTGCTGGCCGTGTTCGCGGTGCAGCGCTTCGGCACCGAGAAGATCGGCAAGCTGTTCGGGCCGATCACCTCGATCTGGTTCATTTCGCTGGCCGCGATCGGCATCTGGAACATCATCGATTCGCCTGAAGTGCTCAAGGCCTTCAACCCGATGTGGGCGCTGCGCTTCTTCATGGAGCACGGCTGGCACGGCATCTTCATCCTCGGCGCGGTGGTGCTGGCGGTGACCGGTGGCGAGGCGCTCTACGCCGACATGGGCCACTTCGGGGCCAAGCCGATCCGCCATGCCTGGTACTTCTTCGTGCTGCCGTGCCTGGTGCTGAACTACCTGGGGCAGGGCGCGCTGGTGCTCAACAACCCCGAAGCGGTGAAGAACCCGTTCTTCGAGGCGGTGCCGGAGTGGGCGCTGTACCCGATGATCATCCTGGCCACCATGGCCGCGGTGATCGCCTCGCAGTCGGTCATCACCGGCGCGTTCTCGGTCTCGCGCCAGGCCATGCAGCTGGGCTACATCCCGCGCATGCGCATCACCCATACGTCGCACGACACCATCGGCCAGATCTACATTCCCGGCATCAACTGGGGCATCGCGGTGATGGTGATCGGGCTGGTGCTGGCGTTCCGCAGCTCCTCCAACCTGGCCGTGGCGTACGGCATCTCGGTGTCGGCCACCATGCTGATCGACACCCTGCTGCTGGCGCTGGTGGCCCGCGCGCTGTGGCCGACCTCGCGCTACTGGATCATTCCGCTGTGCGTGGTGTTCTTCATCATCGACCTGGGCTTTGTCATCGCCAACGGCGCCAAGCTGCTGCAGGGCGCGTGGTTCCCGGTGGTGCTGGGCATCGTGCTGTTCACCATGATGCGCACTTGGCGGCGTGGCCGCGAGCTGCTGCGCGATGAGATCCGCAAGGACGGCATCCGCCTGGATACCTTCCTGCCCGGGCTGATGCTGGCGCCGCCGGTGCGCGTGCCGGGCACCGCGGTGTTCCTCACCGCCGACCCGTCGGTGGCCCCGCATGCGCTGATGCACAACCTCAAGCACAACAAGGTGCTGCACGAGCGCAACGTGTTCCTGCACGTGGAAACCCTGCCCATTCCGTATGCGATGGAGGGCCAGCGCCTGAAGATCGAATCGGTGGGCGACGAGTTCTACCGCGTGTTCGTCCGCTTCGGCTTCATGGAGACCCCGGACGTGCCGCTGGCGCTGATGCGCTCGTGCGACCACGGCGGCATCTACTTCGACCCGATGGACACCACCTTCTTCGCCAGCCGCGAGACCATCGTGGCCACCGCCAACCGCGGCATGCCGATCTGGCGCGACAAGCTGTTCGCGCTGATGCATCGGAACGCGGCGCCGGCGACCGGGTTCTTCCGGATTCCGGGAAACAGGCTGGTCGAACTTGGTGCCCAGGTAGAGATCTGACTGCGTCAGCTCTCTACCTGCGGCCCATGGCATTCCACCTTATCCCCCCGCCTTCGGCGCGCCCCCTTGAACAACAAGGGGGCTCTCCACCAGATGCATTCTCGGTAGCGGCGGCCGTTGGCCGGCCCTCGCAGAACCCCGAAACGAGCGCTGTTGCCGCATAATCCGGATATGACTGACGACCGCATCATCGGCGCTGGTGCCACCCGCGAGGATGACACCACCGACGCCAGCATCCGCCCCAAGCGCATGGCCGATTACCTCGGCCAGGCCCCGGTGCGCGAGCAGCTGTCGATCTACATCGAAGCGGCCAAGGCCCGTGGCGATGCGCTGGACCATGTGCTGATCTTCGGGCCACCGGGCCTGGGCAAGACCACGCTGAGCCACGTGATCGCCAACGAGCTGGGCGTGGCGCTGCGGGTGACCTCCGGGCCGGTGATCGAGAAGGCTGGCGACCTGGCCGCGCTGCTCACCAACCTGCAGCCGCATGACGTGCTGTTCATCGACGAAATCCACCGCCTCTCGCCCGTGGTCGAGGAAGTGCTGTACCCGGCGATGGAAGACTTCCAGATCGACATCATGATCGGCGAGGGCCCCGCGGCCCGCTCGATCAAGATCGACCTGCCGCCGTTCACCCTGATTGGCGCCACCACCCGGGCCGGCCTGCTGACCGCGCCGCTGCGCGACCGCTTCGGCATCGTGCACCGGCTGGAGTTCTACACCCCCGAGGAGCTGACGAAGATCGTGCGGCGCTCGGCGGCGATACTCGGCATCGACTGCACCGCCGAAGGCGCGGCGGAAATCGCGCGGCGCTCGCGCGGCACCCCGCGTATCGCCAACCGGCTGCTGCGCCGGGTCCGCGACTTCGCCCAGGTCAAGGCCGCCGGCCACATCGACCAGGACGTGGCGCAGGCCGCCATGCAGATGCTGAAGGTCGATCCGGAAGGCTTCGACGACCTCGACCGGCGCATGCTCCGGACCCTGATCGATTTCTTCGACGGCGGCCCGGTGGGCGTGGAATCGATGGCGGCGGCCCTGTCCGAGGAGCGGGGCACGCTCGAGGACGTGGTCGAGCCCTACCTGATCCAGCAGGGCTTCCTGGTGCGTACCGCGCGCGGCCGCATGGCCACGCAGAAGGCCTACCGCCACCTGGGATTGAAGCCGAAGAACCCGCCGGCCGACCTGTTCGCGGAGTCGATCAATGGTGATTGATCCCCGGTTCAGTTGGCCGACACGCATATATTGGGAAGATACCGACGCTGGCGGGGTGGTCTACCACGCCCGCTACGTGGCCTTCATGGAACGGGCGCGCACCGAATGGATGCGGGCCTTGGGCTTCGGCCAGGAACGCACGCGCATCGAGTATGGGCTGGTGTTTGCGGTGCGCTCGATGACCATGGAGTTCCTCAAGCCGGCGCGGCTGGACGATGCGCTGGAAGTGAGCGCCCGGCTGGTGCAGTGCAAGCGCGCCAGCATGGTGTTCGAACAGGCGGTGTGTCGCGGCGATGAAACGCTGCTGACCGCGCAGGTGAAGATCGCGGCATTGGACGCTTCCACATTCAAACCGCGCGGCATGGACGATGATCTCCATGCCGTGTTGAAAACCCACGAATTTCTAGTATCCGCACACTGAGGAACAACGGATGATCGCAATGCTCCTGGCCCTGCAGGCCACGGTGACCGAGGCGCTGCCGCAGGAAGTCACCAGCGCCGCGGCGCAGACGGTCGCCCAAGCCGCGCATGGCGGTGGCATCAACTACCTGGACCTGATGATCAAGGCCAGCCTGCCGGTGAAGCTCATCGTGCTGCTGCTGCTGGCCGGTTCGTTCATCAGCTGGGTGATCATCTTCCGCAAGGCGCGCGTGTTCAACGTGGCCAACCGCGAAGCCGACGAGTTCGAAAGCCGCTTCTGGTCCGGCGCGGACCTGGGCAAGCTGTACAGCGCCGCCACCGACCGCAACCGCAAGGTGGGCGGGCTGGAGGCGATCTTCGAGGCCGGTTTCCGCGAGTTCACCCGCCTGCGCGACAAGCGCCGCCTGGACAGCCGCGCGCAGCTCGAAGGCGCCCAGCGCGCCATGCGCACCACCTACACCCGCGAAGTGGACCAGATGGAGCGCAGCCTGGAGCTGCTGGCCAACATCGGCTCGACCGCGCCCTACGTGGGCCTGGTCGGCACCGTGTTCGGCATCATGGTGACCATGCACGACATGATCAACAGCGGTGAGCAGGCCGGTATCGCCTCGGTCGCGCCGGGTATCTCCGAAGCGCTGTTCGCTACCGCCATCGGCCTGTTCGTGGCCATCCCGGCGGTGTGGGCCTACAACCGCTTCACCACCCGCGTCGAGCGCCTGTCGGTCCGCTTCGAGACCTTCGCCGAAGAGTTCAGCTCGATCCTGCAGCGCCAGTCCGCAGGCGACGAGTAAGCGCCGAGCACAAGGATCCTGCCATGACCGCTGCCATCGGCCGCCGCAAGCGCCGCAAGCTCAAATCCGAAATCAACGTCGTCCCGTACATCGACGTCATGCTGGTGCTGCTGATCATCTTCATGGTCACCGCGCCACTGCTGACGCTGAGCTTCGAGGTGGACCTGCCCAGTTCGCAGGCCAAGGCCCTGGAGAGCAAGCAGGACCCGGTGATCGTCTCGGTGCGCCTGGACGGCCAGCTCAGCCTCAAGCTGCCCGAAGCCAAGGAGCCGGCGCCCATGGACGCCGCCCAACTGCAGGCGCAGCTCGGCGCGCTCGCCGCGCAGGACAAGAACCTGCGCGTGATCGTGGCCGCCGACAAGGCCGTGGCGTACGAAAAAGTGGTCGCGGCGATGGACGTGATCAAGCGCGCCAATGTTGAAAAGGTGGGTCTGGCGACCGATGCACGCTGAAGCCCTGCCACCGCAGCGCCAGCCGGAAGGCGAGTGGGGCCTGCCGATCGCGCTCGCGGTCTTGGTCCACGTCCTGCTCGCGCTGGTGTTCATCGCCGCGTGGCTGTGGTCGCCCCAGCGCAGCACCGAGGCCGCCGCCGGTGATCCGGCCATCGAAGCCAGCCTGCAGCTGTCGGCCTCCGAGGCCGCCGCCGCACGCCAGGCCCTGCGCGCCTCGGAAAAACTGCCCGACCTGCCCGAGCCGGTGGCCGAGCCGACCCCGGTCGAAGAAGACACCGTGCCGCCGCCGCAGCCGCTGCCCGAGCCGCGCCCGCAGGACGCGCCGACCCCGCAGCAGCAGAACGCCCAGGAACGCATCGCCCAGCCCGACACGGTCGACCAGGCCGCGGTCAACGCGATGTCGATCTCGGCCGAGAAGGCCAAGCAGGAACAGGAAGCCAAGCGCCGCCAGGAGCAGATCGACCTGACCGAGCGCAAGCGCGTGGAAGAGGCCGAGCAGAAGCTGCGCCTGGCCAAGCAGCAGGAAGAGGCCGACCAGAAGAAAAAGTTGGCCGAGCAGGAACAGAAGGCCAACGACGCCAAGGCGGCGGAAACCGCGAAGAAGCTGGCTGAGATCCGCGCCAAGCGGGCCCAGCAGGAAAGTGAAATCAAGCGCGCCGAGGCGAAGCTCCGCGAGGTGACCGCCGCGCGGGCCGCCGCAGGTGCATCGACGGCGGGCTCCAGCGGGGCCGCGCAACCGGCTGCCGGTGGAGGTGGCACCAGCGACGACCTGGCCGCCAAGTACGCCGCTGCCATCCAGCAGAAGGTGTTGGCGCAGTGGCAGCGCCCGGACTCGGTGCCGCAGGGGCAGAAGTGCCAGATCGTGATCACCCAGATTCCGGGTGGCCAGGTGCTGCAGGCCAAGGTAAGCCCGAGTTGCCCGTTCGATGAGGCCGGCAAGCGCTCGATCGAAGCGGCTGTCTTGAACGCCCAACCCTTGCCTTACCGTGGGTTCGAGACGGTCTTCGCGCGCACGATCAACTTCAACTTCACCGCTCAGGATCGCTGATTCCGGCTGCGCGGGCGTCGATTGTGCTGGCCGCCAGGGCCAGCGCAGCGACGTTGTTCGTTAACGAACGGTGATTTTGCGGGCCGTGACCACTCGGATTTCACACCCGGTTGGTTCATGATTGCGAAACTGTTCACCGCACTGCTGTTATCCCTCGTTCTGGTTTTCCCCCTATAGAGCGCCCATGAAGAAGATGCCTCGCTGGTTTGCCGTGTTCGCGGCATTGTTGTTCCTGCCTCTTGCCGCCGCCGCGCAGCAGCGTGGCCTGGATATCGACATCATTGGCGGCAACGCCTCCGCCACGCCGATCACCGTGGTTCCCATGCCCTACCAGGGCTCGGCCGCCGCACCCACGACCGACGTCGCCGCCGTGATCCGGGCCGATCTGGACCGTTCCGGCCAGTTCCGCAACCTGCCTGAAGCGCAGATTGTTGAGAAGCCGACCCGTGGCAGCGAGATCCAGTTCGCCACCTGGCGCGCGCTGAAGCAGAACTACATCGTGGTGGGCCGGGTGATGGACGCCGGTGCCGGCGCCTACCGCGTCGAATACGAGCTGTACGACGTGCCCAAGGGCGAGCGCCTGCTCGGCCTGGCCATGACCGCCCGTGGCACCGCCATGCGCGACGTGGCCCACCAGATGGCCGACGCCATCTACGAAAAGATCACCGGTGTCCGCGGCGCCTTCTGGACCCGCATCGCCTACGTGACCGCCAGCGGCAAGGGCGACGCCATGCGCTATGCGCTGATGGTGGCCGACTCGGACGGCTTCAACCCGCAGGTGATCGTGCGTTCGGCCGAGCCGCTGCTGTCGCCGTCGTGGAGCCCGGATGGCACCCGCCTGGCCTATGTCAGCTTCGAGCGTGGCAATTCGGCGATTTACATCCAGAACATCTCCACCGGCGCCCGTGAGCTGGTCACCAGCTTCCGCGGCATCAACAGCGCCCCGTCGTTCTCCCCGGACGGCCGCCGCCTGGCCCTGTCGCTGTCGCGCAGCGGCAACCCGGAAATCTACGTGATGGACCTGGGCAGCAAGCAGCTGACCCAGCTGACCAACCACTTCGCCATCGACACCGAGCCGACCTGGAGCGCAGACGGTTCCAGCGTCTACTTCACCTCCGACCGTGGCGGCCGTCCGCAGATCTATCAGGTCCCGGCCAGCGGCGGCAGCGCCTCGCGCGTGACCTTCCAGGGCAATTACAACGCCACCCCGAGCCTGTCCTACGACGGCAAGAAGCTGGCCGTCGCCCAGGGCAGCGGCAACACCTACAAGATCGCGTTGATGGACAGCAGCCTGGGTTCCCCGCGCTGGAGCACGCTGTCGCCGGGTTCGCTTGACGAGTCGCCCAGTTTTGCGCCCAACGCCAGCATGTTGTTGTACGCCGCCCGCGAGGGTGGGCGTGGCGTGTTGTATGCCGTATCGGCTGATGGGCGCGTGCGCCAGCGGCTGGTGCTGGCCGACGGTGATGTTCGCGAACCTTCTTGGTCGCCATACCGTACAAAGCGCTAACAGAGTGTTAAGATTTCCGCCGTATTCATCCCACATCCGGCTTTAGGAGCCTCAAGGTACCCCATGAACAAGACCTCCCGCGTTTTGCTTGTCTCCCTGTTGTCCGTGGCCGTCCTGGCCGGTTGCACCAAGAAGGTGAAGGAACAGCCGGCTTCGCAGGTTGACACCGGCACCGGCACCACCCAGCCGACCGGCCCGTCGACCTCCGGCCTGTTCGGCCCGGGCGACCTGGACACCAACGCCTGCCTGCGTCAGCGCGTGGTTCTGTTCGACCTGGACCAGGACACCCTGCGTCCGGAATTCCAGGAAGTCATGGCGTGCCACGCCAAGTACCTGCGTGACCGTCCGTCGGCCCGCATCACCCTGCAGGGCCACGCCGATGAGCGCGGTTCGCGCGCTTACAACCAGGCCCTGGGCGAGCGTCGTGGCAATGGCGTGTCCTCGGCGCTGCAGGCCAACGGTGGCTCGGCTTCGCAGCTGACCGTCGTGTCCTACGGTGAAGAGCGTCCGGTCTGCACCGAGTCGAACGAAGGTTGCTGGTCGCAGAACCGTCGCGTCGAAATCGTCTACACCGCGCAGTAATCCATGCGCATTGGCATCAAATCCCTGATGCTGGTCGTTGCGGCAGCCCTCGTGGCTGCCGCACCGGCGCAGGCCCAGCGGCAGAGCCTGGCCGACCGCGTTGGCGCGCTCGAGCAGCAGGCCAACAACAACAGCTCCGCCCAGGACCTGTTGAACCAGGTCAACCAGCTCCGCCAGCAGATGCAGCAGCTGCAGAGCACCGTTGAGCAGCTCCAGCACGAAAACGCCCAGCTGAAGCAGACCTCGCAGGACCAGTACCTGGACCTGGACGGGCGTCTGAACCGTATTGAAGGTGGCTCCGCCCCGTTGCTTCCGGCCGCTCCGGCCGCGAACGCCCCGGCTGCCGCCCCCAAGCCCGCTGCACCGAAACCGGCAACGGCCGCTACCGAGCGGCCGCCCTCCGTGCACGGAGACCCGGGCAGTCTCGCCGCCACCGGCGACGAGCGAACCGCGTACAACGTCGCCTTCGACTCGCTCAAGGCCGGCAAGTACGAGGATTCGGCCCAGTTGTTCCTGAGCTTCCTCGAGCTGTACCCCAACGGCGTCTACACCCCCAACGCGTTGTACTGGCTGGGTGAAAGCTACTACGCCACCCGCAATTTCCCGCTGGCTGAGGCGCAGTTCCGCGACCTCATCTCGCGCTACCCGACCCACGACAAGGCGTCCGGTGGCCTGCTCAAGATCGGCCTGTCGCAGTATGGCGAAGGCAAGGTCGACCAGGCCCAGGCAACCCTGGAGCAGGTTGTGAGCACCTATCCCGGCTCGGACGCCGCGCGCACCGCGCAGGACCGTCTGCAGGCCATCCGCCTCGGCCAGCAGGTCCGCTGAGGCCCCAACCGGCCAAGGCCGGTATAATCACAGGTTGGCCCGCCGTGTACGGGCCTTGTAGAGCCAGGCCATGCCTGGCTGCTCTCGTTTCCGACGTAGCATCTCAAGAACCGCCCAAATGACCACCACCCTGTCCGCCGCCGCCGCGCTCCCCAGCGAGATCGTGCAGTCGCCCCTGCCACGGCTGAAGATCACCGAGATCTTCACCTCCCTGCAGGGCGAAGCCGATACCGCCGGCTGGCCGACCGTGTTCGTGCGCCTGACCGGCTGCCCGCTGCGCTGCACCTACTGCGACACCGCCTACGCCTTCCATGGCGGCACCTGGTGGGACATCGACGAGATCGTGCGCGAGGTGCTGGCCCAGGGCGTGCACCACGTCTGCGTGACCGGCGGCGAGCCGCTGGCGCAGAAGCGCTGCCTGGTGCTGCTGGAGAAGCTGTGCGACGCCGGCCTGGACGTCTCGCTGGAGACCTCCGGTGCGCTGGACGTCAGCGCCGTGGACCCGCGCGTATCGCGCGTGGTGGACCTGAAGACGCCGGGTTCCGGCGAAATGGCCCGCAACCGCCTGGAGAACCTGCCGCTGCTCACCCGCCGCGACCAGATCAAGTTCGTGCTGTGCAGCCGCGAGGACTACGACTGGGCGCGCGGCATGGTGCGCGAGCACCGCTTGAACGAGCGCTCCATGGTGCTGTTCTCGCCCAGCAAGGGCCAGATCAGCCCGCGCCAGCTGGCCGACTGGATCGTCGAAGACCGCCTGCCGGTGCGCTTCCAGATGCAGCTGCATAAAATTCTATGGGATGACGAGCCCGGGCGCTGAGCCCGCTCGCCATGCCTTGATGTACCGGCGCGGGACAGCGTGCTGGCTTTCCCGCAACCCACCGGAAACACCCCCATGAAAAATGCAGTTGTCCTCCTGTCCGGCGGCATGGATTCGGCCGCCGTCGTCGCCATCGCCCGTGAGCAGGGCTTCGCCGTCCACGCCCTGAGCGTCAGCTACGGCCAGCGCCACACCTCCGAACTCGATGCCGCCGCCGCGGTGGCGCAGGCGCTGGGCGCCGCGGCGCACAAGACCGTCAACGTCGACCTGCGCAGCATCGGCGGCTCGGCCCTGACCGATGACATCGACGTGCCCGAAGCAGGCGGCGAGGGCATCCCGGTCACCTACGTGCCGGCGCGCAACACCATCATGCTCTCGGTCGCGCTGGGCTGGGCCGAAGTGCTCGGGGCCAACGACATCTTCTGCGGCGTCAACGCCGTGGACTACTCCGGCTACCCGGACTGCCGCCCCGAGTTCATCAGCGCCTTCCAGACCCTGGCCAACCTGGCCACCAAGGCCGGCGTGGAAGGGGCGGGCATCCAGGTACACGCGCCGCTGCAGTTCCTGAGCAAGGCCGACATCGTGCGTGAAGGCGTGCGCCTGGGCGTGGACTTCGGCCTGACCGTGTCCTGCTACAACGCCGATGCCAGCGGCGCGGCCTGCGGCCATTGCGATGCCTGCCGCCTGCGTGCCCAGGGCTTCGCCGACGCCGGCGTGGCCGACCCCACCCGCTACGCCTGATCCACACGGGCTACGCCTGCGCGGCAAGATGGGTTAGAATGCGCACCCCCGGCGCGAAGTCGGGGCATGCAATGGGCCGTTAGCTCAGTCGGTAGAGCAGAAGACTTTTAATCTTTTGGTCGATGGTTCGAATCCATCACGGCCCACCACTGCATCAACGACTTGAAGGGCGCCTCGGGCGCCCTTTTTATTGCCTCCTGAGAGCCCTTCTGAAAACGACGGGAGTTCAGCCGGTTCCGCGAGCCGCAGACAAGGCGGCCGTCAGCGAACGGACAATTGCCTAGGAGAGGCACTGCAGCGATGCGGATTGAAATGTGGGATGAATTTGCGGGCTTGGTCAGTTCCAGCCCACGCTGACTGGCGACTGTGACCGCGCACAACCCGGACGGCACCCTGCCCGCGCTGCACCAGGCCGCAAACATGAATTGCGGGCAGAACTACTTCCCGGCGCTGGCCGCCAGCGTAACTGCTGCGGTCGCCAGTACCATTGCACCAGCAATTGACCAATGACGCTTCCCTCTCGAATTCCCAGTAGCCCGCATGGCCGCACCATTCTGAATCACTTCGACGAACTCCTTTCGTTGAGGATCTGATTGGCGATCTCCTTACCGCGGCGCAGCTGGGCGCCATCCAAACCAGCAGAGGCGGTGCTTAGGTACGACGCGGCACGCGGACTTGAGCCCGTGCGGAAGTATGCTTCTGCGTATGCATAGGACATCACCGGATCTTTCGGGGTGATTGCGCCGTTATTATATATGTCACTCAGTTGGAGGTAGGCGTCGGGTTGCCCGGAGCTTCCAGCGGCCTCAAGAAATCTGACCGTATTCTCTTTGAACTCCCGAATCAGATGAGTATCGAGAGCGTACTTCTCGTCTTCAAAAATTCTGGATGCGTAGCCAGAATAGTCGAGCTGAGCTTTGACACTTCCATGTTCAGCAGCATAAGTAATCGCCCTGAATATCTCTTCTCGGCTTAATGGATCGAGTGAAAGATCCTTGCAGAGGCCCTCTGATGTGCTCCGAATGTGTCCACTACCTGCTTCGCGGTCGATCTGGCAACGCAGGTTGATCTCAACGAGCTCATACGTCGTTTCGGCATCTGTCTGCGCTGCTATAGGGGCGGGATGCTTCTGAAGTGAGCTTGCCGTAGACGCGGGCTGTAGATCGGTCTCTTCGTTGGGAGGTCGAGCCCTCCGATCGCTAAGGGGAGGCTGGATGATGTCGGAAGGTGCCGACTTCGTGTCATTCCTGATCAAAAGAAAGCCTGCAGCGCTGAGCGCCGCAGCTGCGACGACAGAGGTCAGCGCAATCTTTCCGCGTTTCATACAGCGTCCAATCCTTATGGAAAAGAAACTTGAGCCGAGCAATTCCCCCGAATGTCATTCGTCTCGCTGAATCTGTCAATGGCACGGCTGCCGGCGTACTCCGCAAGACGCTGGTGCGTTGGGTCGGCGCCAGGCTGCAGTTGGCCGGCAAAGGCAGCAGGTCATCAATCTGCTGGTCAAGCCCAGGCTTGTTGCATCTCGGATCGGGACCTGGACGAATCGTCCACACATGATTGAACCAGACTACTGCGAGGCATAAGGGGCTTTCGCGCCCCTTTTTCCTTCGCGGGTCGCAGGGTATGAGAGGCGGCCCCGTAGGATTGCGGCATGCTCCCTCCCAACCTCCACCGGAGTTCTGTAGCCTCCCGGCCCGATGGAAAGAACGACAGCGTGTTCTGCTACGACAAGAAAGTTCTGCGGCTGTGCCAGCGCATCAATGGCGGTAACTGGTCCATAGGCCTCAACACCCAGCGGCCGGAGCGCGAACTGGACACCTCGGATGAACAGCCGGTACCAGCTCGCCCTGCCGTTTTGGGAGTAAGAGGCATGTCATTGAGGTCTCATTTTCGAGACTCCCGTTCCATCCCTGAACATCAGAATTGGACAGCCGATAGGCCAGCTGATATTCAACGGTCCATCGGGGATGCCTTGGCCGAAGGCCAATTTCAGGAGCAGTTGCGATGCAAGGAAACGTACGTGCGCGCGGGTGGCGCGTATGGTCGCTGTGTGCTGTGGCCCTCCTAGCATGTGCTTTGGTTCCAAGCAGTGCCAGCGCTAACGATCTGACGCGAAATCTCCAGTATTTTGCAGACTGTGTTGGAGGACCGTGCGACATCTACGCCGGCGGTGGCCCGGGCGCTTATGAATACCGCACTGCAATGTTCTCTGACGCGAGCGGTGCAGAGGCAAAGGCGGAAGCGGACTACCTAAAAAAAGGCGGGTGGGACGAGCCGCAAGTGAACTCTCCTTGGAACACCCGTTGCGGGCAGGCTGAAGTCAGTAAGACCTCGGTGGTTTACTACCCCTTTCCGGCGAAGTGGTGGGGTACTTTGACGTTCAAACACATTTGCCAGGCGTATCGTCCAGACGGGTTATCACCGCCCGGAGTGCCCTATGAGTTTGCTCGAAGCATCCAGATCAGGGCGGTCTGTAAAGAAGGATTTTCCGTCAAGGATTACAATACTGGCGAGTGCCACCGGTTGCCGAGTGCGTGTCCGGGATACCCAGAGAACAGTCAATTTGGCTGTGGAAAAAGCGTCGCAGAGCTTGAGGCCGATACTAAGGGGCCAATAGATCCAAGGCGGCTGTTCCATGCACAGCAGACCTGCATCGCGAAAAAGTCTTGCCAGCTGCGTTGCCAAATGGACAACTGCAAGTGGATGGAGCTTGTTATACCAGCGTTCGTCGATCCATACCTTGGGGGCGAAAATCTATGGCCGTTTGTTGAAGGTTTGTGCAGCAACTTCGTTGGCACTATGGCCGACATGGGCGTCATAGGAAAATGGATAGCTGACAGAGAGTGCTTTTCGACCATGGGGTGGTATCACGTTCAGGTCGATCTGAAAAACGCGCTGACTCAATACGGTTGTGGATCGCAGAATGATTGGGATCTGGTTGGCCAGCAGATCGTGCCCTGCCTACGGGAAACGCAGCCTCACTATCCCCAGCTCTACTACGAAATGGGCGGGATATTTGTGCAGTACGCGCGCGAGCGGGTGAGGCAGCAATGTCGAGCCAATCGGCCCAATGGTTCGCTGGACATCAATACAGAAATTGCGGGGAAAGTATGCGCAGTAGGTCAATAGCACTAGGCTTTCTCACACTCGCAGCTACGGCGTTCTCTGCGGGTGCGCAAGACGATGGTAGGCCGACTTGGAGTTTAAAGGCATCAACTCCCAGCGCTGACTTGGTTGGCGAATGGGAGCTATCCATGCTCTCGGGCGGTGCAAGCGCCAGTGAGGTGTTCAACGCCGCTGGTGTGGCGCAGGTAGGCGTGACCAAGGGCTCTTCCTTCCAGCTGTCGGTCAAGCTTGTTGATCCAGCCGGCGCGATAACAGACGTCACCGGTTCTCCAAAGCTGATCTACCGCCCAAAGGGCTGCATGTCCATCGGGGCAAACGGGGTAGTCACTGTTTTGCAGTCGGCCTCAGCGCCGTGGAACTGTAATCCCGGTGATCCTGTCCCCGTCACAATCATCTATGCCGACCAGGCGACCGGGGTGGCAGCGGTGAACATGTACCTTTTCAAGATCAATTGAGACTTTGCGCCTCGCCGCCTTGGCCAGCGAGGCGCGGCGTCAGTCAGCTGGCGAGGTGGGTAAGGCCTTGATGGAAGTGAGTCGAAAAGCGAGTTGAACGGCTCCGGGGTGGACTGAATTTCTTGGTAAATCAATGCCATATGATGGGGGTCTGACTGCAGCACGACCACCACTGCATCAACGACTAGGCGCCCGCTGGGCGCCTTTTTTTTGCCTGTGGAAGACCGGGGTACTCCACGTTCCCAGGTGCTCTGGCAGCCACACTCTGGCTCCGCTACGGAAGCGCAGCTATTGCTGGAAAAACCCGGGCAGCGATATATTGCTTCTGTCGAAAAAGGCAGACTTGGTTTGGTAAGCCCAGGTCCGTTCGGGAACGAACGCTCTGATCGTTCGCGCTGCGAGCATCCCCACGACGAACAAAGGACGGCTATCGGCGTCCAGGGTTCGTCCGTGTGGTGGTCATGTCGATCAACCGCTCCGGTCGAGCTTCTACAACAGGAGCTTCCCATGCGTCAGTCACACCCAATTTCCTACGACGTCATCATCGCCGGCGCAGGTCCGGTTGGCATGTTTCTCGCCTGCGAACTGCGCTTGGCCGAATTGTCCGTGCTTGTTCTTGAGCAGGCGGCAGAACCTTCCTCACCGTTGAAATGCCTGCCGTTTGGCATGCGCGGCCTTTCGGCGCCGACCCTTGACGCGTTCTACCGTCGTGGATTGCTCAACGACATCGCGGAGGGCGCAGCGAGCGACCGCGTTGCAAGTGCCGCGCATTGGAGCCGGCAGGCCCGACGACCGGGTGGCCATTTCGCGGGTATCCAGTTCTTTCTCGACAACGTCGACAGTTCCAAGTGGCCATACCATCTGCCGGGTCCCGGCGGCACCACCCTGGCGATTGAGATGCAGCGCCTTGAGTCCACACTGGCAGCCCGCGCAATCGCAATGGGTGCGGAAGTAAGGCGCGGCCAAGGTGTTCACGGCTTCGATCAATCCAACGATGAGGTAACGGTCCACGCGGGTGATGAAACCTTCCGCGCAAGTTGGCTCGTCGGTTGCGATGGGGGACGCAGTACCGTGCGCAAGGCTGGCGGCGTTGAGTTCGTCGGAACCGAGCCCGAGTTCACCGGCTACTCGGTTCAAGTGGACCTTGCCGACCCGGAGCTGCTGAGCGCGGGCCGTCACTACACGGCAGCTGGCATGTATACCTACCAGCCGCCCGGAACCATTGCGATGGTCGATTTTGACGGCGGCGTTTTCCACCGAACGCACCCCGTCAGCGTTGAACACGTGCAGGAGGTCCTGCGGCGCATTTCATGCACCGAGGTAACCGTGACGGGACTGCAGCAGGCCACCACCTGGACCGATCGCGCCTTCCTCGCCAGGACCTATCGCAACGGGCGCGTGCTGCTTGCTGGCGATGCCGCACACATCCATTCGCCCTTGGGCGGCCAAGGGCTCAATCTGGGATTGGGCGACGCCATGAACCTGGGATGGAAGCTTGCTGCCACCCACCGTGGCGTTGCGCCTGCCGGACTGCTTGATACCTACACAACGGAGCGGCAGCCCGTTGCTGCGCAGATTCTCGACTGGTCGCGCGCCCAGGTTGCGCTGATGCGCCCCACCCAAAGCTCTCGAGCGCTTGAGGCTGTCATCCGCGACCTCATCAACACGCGCGACGGCACCACCTATTTTGCCGAGCGCATCTGGGGCGTATCCCTTCGTTACGATCTGGAAGGCGATCATCCGCTGGTCGGCTGCAGCTGTCCTGACCTCGAGTTGGCTGACGGCACCCGCCTCGGCGCACTTATGGAAGTGGGCAACGGTGTACTGCTCGACCTCGACGGTCGACCGCAGCTCGAAGCGCTTGCGCGTCGCTGGGGTGGTCGCCTGCAGTACGTCGCGCAGGACGCCAAGGACCGGTTGGGCCTGAGCGCGGTGCTGGTGCGACCCGACGGGTTCGTCGCGTGGGCTACTGACAGTACGCCAGACGTTGCGCAACTCACCCAGTCACTGTCGCGATGGTTCGGCAATCCCGAATAGCGTTCGCGTGCTTTTCCGCGATTCAATCAGAACAAACTGATAGCAAAACCCTCTGCCTGAGTGCGTCATAGGTGTCCTGCTGAAACGTTTCAGCGGGCATTTGGATCCACTTTGGATGGCGGGTCACGTGTCGCTACCTCCGCGCGAGGTCCGCAGCGTCGACTGCCATCCAGACTTGACGCAAGAGGGAATCAAGGATGTACAAGAAGACACTGGCTACGGCCGTCGGCACCGTTCTGATGGTTGCTGCAGCGGCCACGGCGCAGGCACAGGACTTTGGGATGCCTACGGACGAAAGTGACGACATCAAACGACTTGATGCAGTAATGGTGACCGGATCGCGCATTCCGCGCGTGGATTACCTGTCTGCTTCACCGGTTGGCACGTTGACCGCCGAAGACATCCGCGCCACGGGTGCAGTGACGCTCGGCGACGTGATCAACGCTCTGCCGCAGATGTCCACGACCTACTCGATGGGGAACTCGTCGCGGTACATCGGCACCGCTGGCCTCAACCTTCTGGATCTGCGCGGCCTGGGAGTGGATCGCACCCTGGTGCTGGTCAATGGCCGTCGCCACATTGCCAGTGCCGCGGGCTCTTCGGCGGTGGACATCAACACCATCCCGGCTGCGCTGGTGGAGCGTGTTGAAATCCTCACTGGCGGTTCCTCGGCCATCTATGGCGCCGATGCCGTCAGTGGCGTGGTGAACTTCATCCTCAAGAAGTCCTTCGACGGGACAGTGGTGAACGCCCAGATCGGCCACTCGGAGGAGGGCAACTTCAACGAGCGCTCGGTCAACGTCGTCAGTGGCGGCACGTTCGCGGAGGATCGCGGTCGGTTCGTCTTCTCGGCCGCCTTCAACAGCCAGGATCCGCTGTACCTTCGCGACCGGGCCTTCAGCCGCGACTCGCAGCGCTATCTGACCGATCCGGACGATCCGAGCCAGACCCGCACCCTCCTGGCCCGCAATGCCAGCATCTACAGCTATACCGCCGGCGGTGTGTTCGATCTCGACGGTCGCAACGCCACGCCCCATGATCGCTATGTGTTCGATCCCGATGGCAGCCTGCGCCCGCAGCGCTTCGACGGCATCATCGACACGGCGCGTTCGGGCTGTTCCGACTGCGATAGTCTGGACCCGAACCAGTACGGCCAGCTGCAGCCGAGCAACAGCACCGCTGCGGTCAATGCGAACGTTGGATTCGACCTCAACGACAACCACCGTATCTTCGTTGAAAGCAAGTGGGTGCAGGGCAAGACCAAGGCCTTCTCCACGTCTGGGCCCTCGTTCGGTAGCTACCTGATCCCGCGTGACAACGCCTACATCAGCGATGCGCTGGGGCAGTTCATGGACGACAACGGGCTCACGCGCCTGCGCATCAGCCGCAACAACACCGATGCGGGGTTCCGTGGCGAAGACACGACCCGCAAGACCGGGCGCATCGTGGCGGGCATCCAGGGCGTAATCGGCTCGGACTGGTCGTATGAAGCCAGCGCCAACTACGGTCGAACGGTGGAGACCCGGACGAATCTGAACAACCAGCTGCCGGACCGCTTCAACGCCTCGATCGATGCCGTGTTCGACGCCAATGGCAACATCGTGTGCCGGGCCACCCGCGATGGCATTGCCGGTCCGGCGAATCCGCTCACGGGCGGCGACCTGCTGGCGGGCTGTGTCCCGACCAGCATCTTTGGCGCCGGTGCGGTCTCTCCGGCTGCGGCGGCATGGTTCAACACCCGTACCCCGAGCCGCACCGAACTGACCCAGCAGGTCTTCTCGGCCAACCTCTCCACGAGCGAACTGTTCGCGCTGCCCGCCGGCTCCGTGGGCTTTGCCTCGGGTGTCGAGTTCCGCAAGGAAACCAGCCAGCAGACCACCGACCCGCTGCAGCAGGCCGATCTGACCTTCCTCAACGCGATCCAGAACCAGCGGGGCCAGTACTCCGTCCGCGAGGCGTTTGCCGAGGTCAACGTGCCCCTGCTGGCTGACCTGCCGTTCGCGAAGAACGTCAACCTGGACCTGGCCGGCCGCGTTTCGGACTACACGACCGTCGGCACTACAGTGAGCTGGAAGGCGGGGCTGGACTGGGCGCTCAATGACGCCCTACGCCTGCGCAGCACCTTCTCCAACGCGGTGCGCGCGCCCAACATCTCCGAACTCTACGATCCGCAGTCAGTGAACTTCTTCTCCATCAGCGATCCCTGTTCTGCGGCCAATATCGGACGCGGCGCGGATCCGGCCGTCCGCCAGGCCAACTGCAGTGCGCTTGGCGTGCCGGTGGGCTGGACGCCCAACGACACCTCTACGCGCCGCGGCCTGTCCGGTGGCAACCCGAACCTGTCGGAGGAGACCAGCAAGACGTTCACAGTGGGCGCGGTGTTCACGCCGACCGCGCTGCCAGGGTTCGGCATCACGGTGGACTACTGGGACATCCAGATCGAGGACGCCATCAGTTCCGTCAGTGGCCAGCAGCTGGCGGACCGTTGCGTGGATGCGGCGGGCGGCATCGACAACGAGTTCTGCGCCAGCATCACCCGTGACATCTCAGGCGCCACGGATGATCAGTACGCGATTTCCGGACTGGAAGTTCTGCCGCTCAACATCTCCAAGCTGCGGGCGCGAGGCATCGACTTCGGCATCGACTACGCAGTTGAGAACGTGTTCGGTGGGCGCCTGACGACCAAGCTGGAGGGGACCTATCTCAAGGAGTACCTCAGCTACCCGTTCCAGAGTTTCCCGCACGAAGTCGAGGATGAGCGCAATGTGCTGGGCACGCCAACGTGGAAGGGAACGCTGACCATCGGCTACGCCCGTGGCGCCTGGGACCTCAGCCTGCGTACCCGCTATGTCGACAGCCAGATCCTGGTGTCGAACGAACAGTACGCGACCAACCCGGACCTGCAGTATCCGATCAAAGTGTCCTGGATGACCTTCACCGACGCACGCGTCGGCTACAAGGCCACCGAGCGCCTGAATCTGTATCTGGGCGTACGCAACCTGTTCGACCGCGAGCCACCGTACAACCTCTACGGCACGGGCTTCGGCAGCGCGCAGTACGACAACATCGGGCGATTCTTCTACACCGGTGTGAACTACCGGTTCTGACGTTGCGTGAGTCAGCCGGCCCCGTTTCGCGGGGTCGGTTTGCCGTGTGCGGGAGTAAAGAGAAAGCTGTTCGAACGTCACCGGTGTCATCGGAATGAGTGATATTCCTATGCACCCAAGTCGCTACAATCGCCAGATCCCGGTAGCTCCCGGGCGCTGACATGTGTATCCCAGTGAAGATTCTCCTGACAGGAAGTTCAGGCCGAGTGGGTCGCGCCATTTTTGGCGCCTTGGCCGCCCGCCACGAGGTGGTGGGCATTGACCGCAGTCCGTTTGCGACCACGCGCCACGTGGCCGATATCACCGACACCCGCACGCTGGCCAAGGTGCTGGAAGGCGTGGATGCGGTCATTCATGCGGCCGCCCTGCACGCGCCCCACGTGGGGCTGTTCAGCGACAGCGAGTTCCAGCGCATCAACGTTGAAGGCACGCGCACGCTGGCGATGCTCGCGCGTGAGGCCGGCGTGCGTCGCTTGGTGTTTACCAGCACCACCGCGCTGTACGGGCATGCCATCGTGCCAGGGCGCTGCACGTGGGTGGATGAGCGCACAACGCCGCTGCCGCGCACGGTCTATCACCGCTCGAAACTGGCGGCCGAGCACTGGCTTGAAGAAGCGGCCGGACCGGAGTTGGACGTGCGCGTGATCCGCATGTCCCGCTGCTTCCCCGAGCCGCCCGAACGCATGCTGCTGTACCGGCTGCATCGCGGGATCGATGTGCGCGATGTTGCCGACGCACACATGGCGGCGCTGACCAATGACGGCCCCGCGTTCCAGCGCTACCTCGCCAGCGGCTGGACGCCGTTCCAGCGCGAGGACTGCGAGGCGCTGGTGACGCGTCCGCGCGAGGTGCTGGCGCAGCGCTGCCCGCAGTGGCTGGCCGAGTACGACCGTCGCGGCTGGACGCTGCCGGTGGTGGACCGGATTCACGATCCGCGCGCGGCCAGCGTCGGGCTGCAGTGGCGCAGCTGGCGCGGGCCGGAAGCGATACTCACGCAGCTGGCGGCAGGCAGCATTGAAGTGCTGCCGGATACCGCCCGGGTCGAGGATTGCACCATTGAGTAATCCGCCTACACGCCGCCTGAGCGCGGCGTGGCGCAGACTGGCGCGGTTTCCGTGTGGCGTTTTGGAGGTGCCATGAACCGTTTTGTCCTCATCGGCCTGGGCGCGCTGGCGCTGGCCGCCTGTAAACCCACGCCCACCGATCCGGCAAAGGCGCCCGCAACGACCGCGTCTCCGGCGGCGGCGTCCGAATCACCCCGGCCGGCTCCGGCGCCCACCACGCCGCCCGTCGCCGGCAGCGAGGGCCCGTCGTTCGACTGCGCCAAGGCGGCGAACGATGCGGAAAAGACGGTGTGCGGCGACCCACGGCTGTCCGCGCTGGACCGTGAGCTGGCCGCCCTCTACAAGGCGGCGCAGACCGGTCCGGCGGAGCTGGATGTGGCCGCCGAGCAACGCGGCTGGGTCAAGGGCCGGGATGCCTGCTGGCAAGCGGTGGACGCCAACCGCTGCCTGGTGGAGTCGTATCAGACGCGTATCGTCGAGCTTCGGCTGGCGGCCGTGAACGGCCCCGGACCCACCCCGGTGAAGTACACCTGCGACGATGCCAGCAAGCCGCTTTCGGTGGTGTTCCACAACGAGTTCGACCCGCAGGCCGCAGTCATCCGGCTGGGGCGCGACCAGGCCATTGCGTTCGTCGCACCGTCGGCCAGTGGCAGCCGCTACACCCGCGAAGGTGTGGAGTTCTGGGAACACCAGGGCGAGGCCACGCTGGACTTCTATGGCACGCGACTGAGCTGCAAGGTCGTTCGCTGAGCCAGGTCGTGACCATAAAAGCCGCATGAAAGGGTAGGATTTCCCTGCGCCGGAGGGGCGCGCATGCGGTAGGGGCTTCATGCTGATACAGGGATTTTTCTGGCTGATGCTGTTGGCTGGACTGGCGGCCGGACAGGTGCAGGCGGGCAATACGCCCTGCTCGGGAGCCAAGGGCGGCATCTCCCACTGCGCGGGCGGCTCGTTCGTCTGCAATGATGGGTCGATCAGTGCATCGAAAAAGATATGTTCAGCTGCCGGAGCCGGAGTCGGCGCGCGACTGACGCCGGCGGCGGCCGCGCCCGCGAGCGCGGGCAGCTGCCCGTGCAGCAGCGGCCGGCTGTGCACGGGACCGCGCGGCGGTCGCTACTGCCTGACGCCTGCCGGCAACAAGAGCTACAAGCCACGCGACTGAGCAGGCCGGTTCAGGCGGCCCGGTCGACGTCGTGGTCGCCGAAGCAGGCGCGGATGGCGTCCAGCAGCTCGCTCATCGAATAAGGCTTGGGCAGGAAGTGGATGCCCGGCGCCAACTGCGGCATGACCCGGTCCGGCTGCAGGCCGGAGGTGACCAGGACCGGCAGACCGGGCTGGTGCTGGCGGATGCGGTGGGCGGCCTCGATGCCGCTCAGCCCGCCCAGGCAGACATCGGTGAATACCAGGTCGAAGCGTTCGCCGGCCAGCAGCAGGCCCAGCGCCGCCTCGGCCGAGCTCACCGCGGCCACTTCGCAGGCCTGGCTTTCCAGCGCCATGCGGCTCAGTTCACGGGTGTCTTCGGTGTCTTCGATCAACAGCACGCGCGGTGCAACATGGCGTTTTGACAACAGCATGACGCGGGTTTCCCTTACAGGATGGGGTGGAAAGGCGCGGCAGTATGGGCAGCGGCAGGTGAGGGGATCGTGCAAATGACGTCATCCGGGCGTTGTCCCGTTGTGCGCCGGTCAGGTGGCCCACGGTAGAGTCGCTTTCTGACCCCGAATGGAGCCATATCGATGCAATGCCCCGTGTGTACTACCCAGGCGCTGGTGATGTCCGAGCGCCAGGGCATCGAGATCGATTACTGCCCGCAGTGCCGGGGCGTGTGGCTGGATCGTGGTGAGCTGGACAAGATCATCGAGCGCTCGGCCGGTGCCGCTGCGCCGGCGCGTGCCGCCGCGCCGCCACCGCCGCCTGCACAGCAGCCGTACGTGCAGCATCGCGATACCCGCCACCTGGGTCAGCAGCACGGCGACCAGCACGGCTACCGCAAGAAGAAGAAAGAGAGCTTCCTGTCGGATCTGTTCGATTTCTGATCCGCAGTTCGCTGGTTGCGCCGGCCCTGCTCAGGGTCGGCACAGGATGAACTCCAGGTCGCGGCTGTCGCCGACCTGGAAATAATAGGTTCCTGCCTGCTCGCATCCATAACGCGCATAGAAGCGCTGCGCACCGAGATTCTCCGACCACACGCCGACCCACAACGTGCGGCGCGAAGGCTGGTCCAGCCACGCCAGGAACGCCTCCATCAACTGCGCTCCAAGACCGCTGCCTTGATGGCTGGCGTGCACGTAGAGCCGCTTCAGTTCGATGTCACCGTGCCGTGCCTGCGCGTGCGGCAGGCTGTTGGGTCCGGCAGCGAGGTAGCCGATCGCCTGTTCGCCGTCGAACACGAGCCACGCGGCGCTGAGCGGGTCGTCGAGCTCGCGCCGTTGCGGCGCCACCGCGTAGTGCGCAGCAAGAAAGTCTTGCAGGTCCTGCGGCGGATAGGAATCGCCGAATGTTTCGGTATAGGTGGCGATGGCCAGCGCGGACAGCCGCTCGGCGTCGGCCGGCGTCGCGCGGCGGATCAGCAGGGCCATGGGCAGGCATCCAGCAAAACGGGGGAGCAGCTTACGCCATCCCCCCGGGGGGGGGGGGGGGCCCCGGGGGGACCAAGGGCGGGGGGGGAAACCCCCCCCCCCCCCCCCCCCCCCCCCGGGTTGGGGGGGGGGTTGGCGGCGGCGGGGGGGGCGGGGGGGCCCCGCCGGGCCTGGGCCAGCCACCCCCCAAACGGGGGCCCCAGCACCCCCCACCCCCCGGGGCGCGTGCGGCGCCGGCGGGAAACCATGCTCGCGGTCAGAACCAGACGCGCACGCCGGCGACCCAGCGGGTATCGCGGGTGTGTTCGCCGGCGGCCTGGTGGTAATCGGCGGTGTCGCCGAACAGGCGTTCGTGGCTGATGCCTACATAAGGCGCGAAGCGGCGGCTGAACTCGTAGCGCAGGCGCAGCCCGGCCTCGACCTTGTTCAACCCGGCGCCCATGCCACGCGCCGGTTCGTCCTTCGCCGCCAGCGTCGCCTCCACCAGCGGCTGCAGGATCAACCGGTTGGTGAGCAGCAGTTCGTACTCGACCTCCAGCGTGGCCGCGAGTTGCCCGCCTTCGCCGACATACGCGGTGGCCGAGGTTTCGAACTTGTACGGTGCCAGGCCTTGGATCCCGAACGCGGCCCAGGTGCGCGAGTCCGCCGGCCGGAAGTCCTGCTTCACCCCCACCAGTACGTCCCACCACGGTGACACGCTGCGGCCGTACAGCAGTTCCAAGTCGGACGATTCGGTACGCCCACCGCTGCGTTCACCTTCGCTGCGCAGCCACAGGCGGTTGATGTTGCCGCCGACCCAGCCGGACGCTTCCCAGGCCTGGCCGGTGCCGTGCCGGCCATCCCAGTGTTCCAGGCGGTTGAGCAGCACCATGCTGTGCACGTCCGGCGCATGTTCCATCGCGCCGTGATCGATGGGCGGGAACGCGGCGGCACGGTCGGCGTCGGTGACCACGGGAATGGGTTCGCGCGGCGTGCTGGGCGCTGCGGAATGCCCCATGGCGGAATGGTCCATCGTCGAGTGATCCATCGTCGAATGGTCCATGGCGGGAGGAGCTGCCGGGGCGTGCCCCATTGCCGCGTGATCCATTTTCGAATGATCCATCTTCGAGTGATCCATCGTCGAGTGGTTCATCGCAGGCGGCTCAGCGAGGGTATGCCCCATTGCTGCGTGATCCATGCCGCTGTGATCCATCTTCGAATGATCCATCGCCGAGTGGTCCATCTTCGCGTGATCGACCGGCTCCACGGTGTCCGTTGTCGCGGCATCAGCGTCTGTGTGTGCGTGCGACTGCGCCCACGCAGGAGCGGACAGCGCAGCCAGCAGCGCAGCGCCGAGCAGGCGCGGGGTGAGGGAATGGATGGCGCTCATTCTTCGATCCTCACTTCGCGCATCATGCCGGCTTCCATGTGGTACAGCAGATGGCAGTGGTACGCCCAGCGGCCCAACGCGTCGGCGCGCACGCGGTAGCTGCGGCGCGTGCCCGGCGGCATGTCGATGGTGTGCTTGCGCAGCTGGAAGTCGCCGTCGGCGTTTTCCAGGTCGCTCCACACGCCATGCAGGTGGATGGGGTGCTGCATCATGGTGTCGTTGACCAGTACGATGCGCATGCGCTCGCCATAGTTCAGGCGCAACGGTTCGGCGCCCGCGAAGGGGATGCCGTCGAACGACCAGCTGAATTTCTCCATGTGGCCGGTGAGGTGCAGCTCGACCTCGCGCCCCGGCTCGCGCCCATCCGGATCTTCGAACAGGCTGCGCATCGCGCCATAGGTGAGTACCTGGCGACCGTTGTCGCGCAGGCCGATGCCCGGATCATCGAGCTTGGGATCGGTGGCCATGCTCTGCATGTCGACCAGCGGATTTCCCTTCTCGCTGGCCGGATGACGGGGCGGGGCGGCGCCATGCGCGGCGTGGTCCATGCCGTGGCCGCCGTGCATGCCGGCCATGTCATGCCCCATTCCGGCCATGCTGCTCATATCGCCCATGTCGTGGCCCATGTCGGCCATGGTCAGCAGCGGGCGCGGATCGCGCGCGGGGATTGGCGCCTGCAGGCCATGGCGTACCGCCAGCGTGCCGGCGGCGTAGCCGGTGCGTCCCATGTCCTGGCAGAAGATCGTGTAGGCATCCTGCCCGCTGGGCTCGACGATCACGTCGAAGGTCTCGGCCGGGGCGATGCGGAATTCGTCGATGCTCACCGGATGGATGTACTGGCCATCGGCGGCGACCACGGTCATCTTCAGGCCGGGAATGCGCACGTCGAAGTAGCTCATCGAGGCGCCGTTGATGAAGCGCAGCAGCACCTTCTCGCCGCTGCGGAACAGGCCGGTCCAGTTGCCGGCCGGCGCGGTGCCATTGAGCAGGTAGGTATAGGTGTGGGCGTTGATGTCGCTGATGTCGGTCGGCGTCATCCGCATGCGGCCCCACATGCCACGGTCGGCGGTGGCGGCAGCCCAGCCGTCGCGGCGCACGTCGCGCAGGAAGTCCGGCAGCGTGCGCTTGTAGTAGTTGTCATGCTCGGCGAGCTTCTTCATACGCCGGAACAGGGCGCCCGGGTCGAGGTCGGTCCAGTCCGAGAGCAGGATCACGTGCTCGCGATCGAACCGGTAGGGCGCGGGCTGCAACGGGTCGATGATCAGCGCGCCGTACAGGCCGGCCTGTTCCTGGAACATGGAATGGCTGTGGTACCAGTACGTGCCCGATTGCTTGAGGGTGAAGCGGTACTGGTAGGCCTCACCCGGGGCGATGCCGTTGAAGCTCAGGCCGGGCACGCCGTCCATGTTGGCCGGCAGCAGGATGCCGTGCCAGTGGATGGAGGTGGGGTGCGCCTGCAGGGTGTTGGCCACGCGCACGCTGACGGTGTCGCCTTCGCGCCAGCGCAGGATCGGGGCCGGCAGGCTGCCATTGACGGTGATGGCCGGGCGGGTACGGCCGGTGAAATTGGCCAGCGACTCGCCGATGCTCAGGTCCAGCTGGGGGCCGCTGAGCACCTGTGGCGCGGTGGCCAGGCCGGGGCCGGCCGCGGCGAAGGCGCGCGCGGGCAGGCCGCTGGCGGCCAGGCCGGCGACCACGCCACCGGCGGCCACGCCCTGCACGAACAGACGCCGCGACGGCAGGGGCGGGGCGCCCGTGCCGGGGGTGTTAGGGAAAGACATTGCAACTCCGAATCCGATTCGAATGGCACACGCGGTGCCGTCAACGCCACGCGCCGGGGGCGCGTAGACAGAGCCTCAGGCCTGCGCTCACAGAGCGCGGCGGATCAGGCGATCGGAGGGCGGGTGATGCGGTCCAGCGGCGGCATCGGCTGCGACGGATGCGCGGCCAGGATCGGCGCCACGGAGAGCGGTGGCGGGGTGGCGATCCAGGCGATCTGCACGGTCAGGCTGGGCTGCTGTGCGCAGCTGCGCAGGCAGTCCTTGATCTTGCAGTGATCGCCGTCGTGCGGCGCCTGGACGCCGGTCTCGTCAGCGGCCATGGCGTGGTGCGCATGGGCGGCGGCGACCGGTGCACGGCTGTGGCATGGCGGTGCCGCGGCCTCGACGGGGGCGGACGGAAGCATCGCCAGCGTCATCGGGCCGGCCATGGCCGCGTTCAGCCCGTTGAGCAACAGGCTGAGCATCAAGACCACTCGCAGGAGCAGGCCACCGGCGGACATGGGCGCCACCTTAGCGCCAATGCGCGCGCGGCGCACCCGTGGCTGAATGCCGGGTTCAACTCTGGAGTCCGGTCCGACATGGCGCACGGGCGTCAGCCTTCTTCGCGCACGATCTCGACCAGGCGCTCGCCGTACCGCGAGAGCTTGGTGCCGCCGATGCCACCGACCCGGCCGAGCGCGTCGACGCTGGTGGGGCGCTGTTCGGCGATGTTGCGCAGGGTGCTGTCGTGGAAGATCACGAACGCCGGCACGTTCTGTTCGCGGGCCAGCTCGGCGCGCAGGCCACGCAGTGCGTTGAACAGCGCCAGGTCCTGCGGCAGCACGGACAGGCCGGTGCGCTGGCCGCCGCGCTCGCGTTCGCGGGTCTTGGGGCTTTCGCGGCGCATCATCACCTTGCGCTGGCCCTTCAGGACCTCGCGGCTGCCATCGGTCAGGCGCAGGCCGCCATAGGCGTCGCTGTCCACTTCGAGCAGGCTGGCGGCGACCAGCTGGCGGAACACGCTGCGCCAGGTGCGCGCGTCGAGGTCCTTGCCGATGCCGTAGGTGCTCAGCTCGGTGTGGCCGAACTGGCGGATCTTGTCGTTCTCGCCGCCGCGCAGGATGTCGATCAGGTGGCCCACGCCGAAGCGCTGCCCGCTGCGGTAGACGCAGCTCAGCGCCTTCTGGGCGGCGACGCTGGCATCCCAGGCATCCGGCGGCAGCAGGCAGTTGTCGCAGTTGCCGCAGGGCTGCGGGTAGGTCTCGCCGAAGCCGGCCAGCAGCACCTGGCGGCGGCACTGCATGGATTCGCAGTAGCCCAGCAGGTGGTCGAGCTTGGAGCGCTCCAGGGCCTTGCGTTCCTCGCCGGCCTCGGACTGTTCGATCATCTGCTTGAGCAGCACCACGTCGCCCAGGCCGTAGCAGAGCCAGGCTTCGGCAGGTTCACCGTCGCGGCCGGCGCGCCCGGTTTCCTGGTAGTAGCCTTCCATCGACTTGGGCAGGTCGGTATGCGCGACGAAGCGCACGTCGGGCTTGTCGATGCCCATGCCGAAGGCGATGGTGGCGCACATGACGATGCCGTCCTCGCGCAGGAAGCGGCGCTGGTTGGCGGCACGCACCTCGGCCGGCAGGCCGGCGTGGTAGGGCAGGGCGTTCATGCCCTCCTTGCACAGGAATTCGGCGGTCTCTTCCACCTTGCGCCGTGACATGCAGTAGACGATGCCGGCTTCGTCGCGGTGACCGCGCAGGAAATCCAGCAACTGGCGCTTGGCGTTGTCCTTCTGGACCACGGTGTAGCGGATGTTGGGCCGGTCGAACGAGCTGACGAAGTGCTGGGCGTTGGTCAGGTCCAGGCGCTCGGCGATCTCGCGCTGGGTCGGCGGATCCGCGGTGGCGGTCAGCGCGATGCGCGGCACGTCGGGCCAGCGCTCATGCAGCACGGTGAGCTGGCGGTATTCGGGCCGGAAGTCGTGACCCCATTGCGAGACGCAGTGGGCCTCGTCGATGGCGAACAGGGCGATGCGGCTGCGGGACAGCAGCGACAGGAAGCGGCCGGTCAGCAGCCGTTCGGGCGCGACGTACAGCAGTTCCAGTTCACCGGCGAGCAGTTCGCGTTCCACCCGCGCGGCGGTTTCCGCATCCAGGGTGGAATTGAGGTATTCGGCGCGCACCCCCAGCTGGCGCAGGGCTTCCACCTGGTCCTGCATGAGCGCGATCAGCGGCGAGATGACGATGCCGGTGCCGTCGCGCAGCAGGGACGGCACCTGGTAGCACAGCGACTTGCCGCCGCCGGTGGGCATCAATACCAGCGCGTCATTGCCGGCCGCGACATGCTCGACGATCGCCTGCTGCGGACCGCGGAATTCGTCGTAACCAAAAATGCGGTGGAGCAGTTCGTGCGCGGGGCGGGATGACATCGCGGTAGTTTACCGGTTCCGGGGGGTGTTCCCCCGTCCGGAATTCCCGCACTGGTTCATCAGGCGACGGTAGAGCCGGCCGTTGGCCGGCACCACCAGCCGGGCAGAGCCCGGCTCTACCAGCCGGGCAGAGCCCGGCTCTACTGGAGCAGGGAGCGCAGCATCCAGGCGTATTTTTCGTGGGTCTGCAGGCGCTGGGTCATCAGGTCTTCGGTCGGGGCGTCGTCGGCGTCGTCGGCCACGTCCAGCACCTTGCGGGCGGTGCGGCACACGGCCTCGTTGGCGGCGACCAACTGGCGTACCATTTCACGCCAGTCCGCGCTGTCGGTCAGGCCCGGTTCCTCGGCGATCGAGGTCAGGGCGGCGAATTCGCGGTAGGAGCCCGGGGCGTTGAAGCCCAGTGCGCGGATGCGTTCAGCAACGTCGTCCAGGGCTGCCCACTGCTCGGTGTACTGGGTTTCGAACATCAGGTGCAGCGAGTTGAACATCGAGCCCGTCACGTTCCAATGGAAGTTGTGGGTCTTCAGGTAGAGCGTGAACGCGTCCGCCTGGAAGGCCGACAGTCCGTCGGCGATCTTCTTGCGATCGGCTTCCTTGATCCCGATATCAATGTTCGGGGCCGACGGAGCCGCCGTCGCCAGTTTCTGCTTGCCGGTCTTGGGTTTGGCCGGCGCCTTGGTCTTCGCCATGGGGGAAATCCTCCTTGTGGATGGGATGGCCTTCACAATAGATCAGACTACTCTTCAAGTAGTACTCAAAGTTCTAAACGATTCGATTGATGACCTCTATCAGTAAACCTTCCGCCCCGCCGCTGCAGGCGCAGCACACCGCCATCGACGGCGCCATGAGCCGTGATCGCGGGCGCCTGCTGGGGATGCTGTCGCGCGTGCGGGCCAAGCCGGCCGATGCGGGCGTGGCCGCGGCATTCGAGCAGGCCCTGCAGGCGTCGGTGCAGCGGCGCCAGGCGCGGGCGCTGAAGCAGCCGTCGATCACTCTGGACGACAGCCTGCCGATTGCGCGTGAAGCCGAGGCCATCACCGCCCTGATCCGCGAGCACCAGGTGGTGGTGATCGCCGGCGAGACCGGCTCGGGCAAGACCACCCAGCTGCCCAAGCTGTGCCTGGCGGCCGGCCGCGGCGTGGCCGGCATGATCGGCTGCACCCAGCCGCGCCGGATCGCCGCACGCGCCGTGGCCACCCGCGTGGCGCAGGAGCTGAACTCCGAACTGGGCACGACGGTGGGCTACCAGGTGCGGTTCACCGACCGGGTCGGCGACGATACCCGCATCAAGTTCATGACCGATGGCATCCTGCTGGCGGAAATCAGCAGCGACCGCTGGCTGTCGCAGTACGACACCCTCATTGTCGACGAGGCGCACGAACGCAGCCTCAACATCGATTTTCTGCTGGGCTACCTGAAGCAGCTGCTGAGGAAGCGCCCGGACCTGAAGCTGATCGTCACCTCGGCGACCATCGACACCTCGCGGTTCGCCCAGCATTTCGACGATGCGCCGGTGATCAGCGTCGAAGGCCGCACCTTCCCCGTGGAAGTGCGCTATCGGCCGCTGGAAGGCGAGGGCGGTGGCGATGAGGAGGGCGGCCGCGACGGCGAACGCACCGTCAATGACGCCGTGGTGGGCGCGGTCGATGAGATCACGCGGCTGGACCCGCGCGGCGACATCCTGCTGTTCTTCCCCGGCGAGCGTGAAATCCGCGACGCCCACCAGGCGCTGGAACGGCGAAAGTACCGCGAAACCGAGGTGCTGCCGCTGTATGCGCGCTTGTCGGTGAAGGACCAGGACCAGGTCTTCAACCCCGGCAGCAAGCGGCGCATCGTGCTGGCCACCAACGTGGCCGAGACCTCGCTGACGGTGCCGCGCATCCGCTACGTGATCGACCCGGGCCTGGCCCGCGTCAAGCGCTACAGCCCGCGCCAGAAGCTGGACCGGCTGCATATCGAAGCGATCTCCCAGGCCAGCGCCAACCAGCGCAAGGGCCGCTGCGGGCGTGTGTCCGAGGGCATCTGCTACCGGCTGTACTCCGAGGCCGACTTCCAGTCGCGCGACGAGTTCACCGATCCGGAAATCCGTCGTTCCAGCCTGTCCGGGGTGATCCTGCGGATGCTGCAGCTGGGCCTGGGGAAAATCGAAGATTTCCCGTTCCTGGAAGCGCCCGACGAGCGCGCCATCGCCGACGGCTGGCAGCAGCTGGGCGAGCTGGGTGCGATCGACGCCGAGCGCCGCCTCACCGCGATCGGCCGCCAGATGGCCCGCCTGCCGGTGGACGTCAAGCTGGCGCGCATGCTGGTCGCCGCGCAGGCGCAGGGCTGCCTGCGGCCAATGCTGGTGATCGCCTCGTTCCTTGGCATCCAGGACCCGCGCGAGCGGCCGCCGGAGGCGCGCGCCGCCGCCGACAACGCACACGCGCTGTTCGCCGATGGCCGCTCGGAATTCGTGGGCGTGCTGAAATTGTGGGAAGGCTACCGCCAGGCCCACGAAGACCTCACCCAGTCCAAGCTGCGCGGCTGGTGCGAACGGCATTTCCTCGGCTTCCTGCGCATGCGCGAGTGGCGCGAACTGCACCGCCAGCTGCGGGTGCTGTGCGAGGAGCTGGGTTGGAGCGAGGAGCCGGTGGACAGCGCGATGGCACCGCTGCTGGCCGGTTCCTCCGCGCCTGCACCGGTGCGCGACGACGAGGCCAAGGCCAAGGCCACGCGTGGGCAGCAGCACCGTGCCGCACGGCTGGCCCGTGAGGGCAAGACCGAAACGCCGCCGGCAAGCAGCCCCCGCGCCCCGGCCGTCGCGGCAGACGTGGCGCCGGACCCGCGCGCCGGCTTCAGCGAACGCGTGCGCGCGAATGCCTACCAGACCCTGCACCGCGCCCTGATCGCCGGCCTGCCCACCCAGATCGGCCATCGCAGCGACAAGGGCGACTTCCTGGCCCCGCGCCAGCGCCGTTTCCTGCCGTTCCCGGGCTCGGTGATGGCCAAGCGGCCGCCGCCGTGGCTGCTGGCCGCCACCCTGCTGGACACGCAGAAGGTGTGGGGCCTGACCAATGCGGCGATCGAGCCGGACTGGGTGATCGCCGAACTGCCGCACCTGCTGCTGCGCAAGCACTTCGACCCGCACTGGTCGCGCGCACAGGGGCAGGTGCTGGCGTCCGAGCAGATCAGCCTGTTCGGCCTGGTATTGGCCCCGAAAAAGCCGGTCCACTACGGTCGCATCGCGCCGGGCGAGGCGCATGACATCTTCGTGCGCCAGGGCCTGGTAACCGGTGAGATCAACACCCGCGCCAGCGTCATCGCCGACAACCTGAAGGTGCTCGAGCAGGCGCGCGAGGAAGAGGCCAAGCTGCGCCGCGCCGGCATCGTCGCCGACGAGGGCTGGCAGGCACGCTGGTACCTGGACCGCATTCCGTCGGAGATCCATTCGGCGACCGGCCTGGACGCGTGGTGGAAGGGCCTGGCCCCGGAGAAGCGGCGCGCGCTGGCCTGGTCGCTGGCCGACCTGCTGCCCGGCGAAGGCAGCGACGCCGAGCGCTACCCCGCCTACCTGCCACTCGGCGACGCGCGGCTGGCGCTGCACTACCGCTTCGAACCGGGCAGCGAGGACGACGGGGTCAGCCTGGACGTGCCGCTGCACCTGCTCAATGCACTGGATCCGTCGCGGCTGTCGTGGCTGGCGCCGGGCTTCGTGGCCGACAAGGCCTCGGCGCTCATCCGCAGCCTGCCCAAGGCGATGCGCCGCAACTACGTGCCGGCGCCGGACTTCGGCCGTGCCTTCGCCGAGGCCTTCCCCGCGCCGTCGGCCGACGACCTGCGCGGCGAACTGGCGCGCTTCCTGTCGCGCGCGACCGGCGTGCCGGTGGCGGCCACCGATTTCGATGAGGCGGCGCTGGATCTCCACCTGCGCATGAACCTGCGGCTGCACGACGCGCAGGGCACCTTGCTGGCTGCATCGCGCGACCTGGATGCATTGCGGGCGCGCTTCGGCGAGAAGGCCGGCGACGCCTTCGCCGCACGCGCGGGCCGCGCGCTCGCTGCCGAAGGCCTGCGCGATTTCCCGGCCACCCCGATTCCGCTGCAGGTCCCTGGCGAGGCGGGTGTGCCGGCCTATCCGGCGCTGGTCGATGCGGGCGAAACGGCGTCGCTGCGCATCTTCGCCGACCGCAACGAGGCGCTGGAACAGCATCCGCGCGGCGTGCGGCGGTTGCTGGAGATCGGACTGGCGGAGAAGGCCAAGCAGGCGCGCAAGCAGCTGCCGGTGCCGGCCAAGACCGGCCTGCTGTATGCGGCAATCGAATCACAGGAACGCCTGCGCGGCGACCTCGTGGACGCGGCAATGAACGCGGTGCTGGCCGATGGGCTGGGTGAGATCCGTGATCCGGCGACGTTCGCCAAGCGCCGCGATGCGGCCGGCCGCGAGTTGTTCGGCGAGGCGATGGCGCGGCTGAAGCTGGCCGAGAACATCCTGTCGCACGTCGCCGAGCTCAAGCCGCTGCTGGAATCGCCGCTGATGGGCTGGGCGCGCGGCAACCTGGACGACCTGGAGCAGCAGCTTGCCGGGTTGGTGCACCCCGGCTTCCTGCGCGAGACGCCGGCCCATGCACTGGCCCAATACCCGCGTTACCTGCGCGCGATGATCCTGCGCAGCGAGCGTGCCAAGCGTGATCCACCGCGGGACCAGGCACGCATGCTGGAGCTGCGCCCGTTCATCGATGCATTGGCCGAGGGACAGGCGCGCGGCCTGCGCGGGCGCACGCCGTGGCAGGAGCTGCGCTGGGACCTGGAAGAGCTGCGGGTTTCGCTGTTCGCGCAGGAACTGGGGGCGAAAACCGGGATTTCCGCCAAGAAGCTGGCCCAGCGCGTTGCCGCGCTGCGCCAGTCGTGAGCGGGGTTTGCCCCGCCCGTTACTTCACGCGACGGACTTTGGACCGCAGGTTGACGCCCTCGACCTGCAGGTACCACGCCCCTGCCAACCCCGGGGTGATGGTGACCGCCGGCGCGGACTTGCGGCTGCCGGCGCGCTGGGTCTCATCGGTCTGTTCCCATTCCTGGCCGTTGGCCAGCACATACCGGTAGCCTTTGCCGAAACCGCGGAAGTCGCCCTGCAGCGTGCTGCTGATCGGCTCCTTGCTGCCGAAGTCGAAGAAGCCCCGGTTCTTGACGATCACTTCCTGGCGGCCTTCTTCGCGTGCCTGCTCGCGCGCGTCGGCGGCGACGGCGGCTACCTTGCCCTGCAGCCAGCCATTGAGGGCGGCCAGTTCGGTCGGGCTGAGCTTGTCCAGGCCTGCGGCCTTGAACTCGGCCGGCGACATCTGCTGCTGAAGGTCGCCTTCCACGACCCGCTGGGCGAGGGCAGGGCTGGCCATGCACAGCAGGACGGCCGCACTGGCCAACAACCTCAGACGGGAAAAGCGCATGGCAGGTCTCCAGGATTTTGGAATGGAACGGGTTCTGATTGTCGGGCAACGATAGCAGCGCTAGTGTAGGGCTCTCTATCTTGTCTGCATGATGCTGTGAACCGCGCTTCTGTCCCCGGCCTGGATGGCTTGTTGAACCGACCCTCGGCGGCGTCGCTGCCCCCCGCGCTGCGCGAGGCGCTGCTGCAGCGCTGGCAGGCCGACGAGGCCGACCACGCGATGCACGCCGGCTGGCCGGTGCTTGCCGATACGCTGGATGCGCTGGCGCTGCTGTCGGCCGACGACAGCGCGCTGCTGGCGGCGCTGCTGTTCGACCTGCCGTGGCTGCGCGCCGGGCTGGACGGGCTGCCGCTGGGCACCCACAAAACCGCCGTGGTCGGGCTGCTCGACGGGCTGGACGCCGCCGACCAGGTCTGGGCGCTGCATGCCGGTCGCGATGCGGGGCGCAACAGCGAGGGCCTGCGCCGGCTGTTGCTGTCGATCATCCAGGACCTGCGGGTGGTGCCAATCCTGCTGGCGCGGCAACTGGCGCGCATGCGCGCGGCCGACCGCCTGCCCGAAGAGGAGCGCCGCGCGCTGGCCCAGCTCACCCGCGACATCCACGCACCGTTGGCCAACCGGCTCGGCATCTGGCAGTTGAAGTGGGAACTGGAGGACCTGGCGTTCCGTCACCTGGAGCCCGAGACGTACCGGCGCATAGCGCGCGAGGTCGATGAAACCCGCATGGCGCGCGAGCGCTACGTGGAAACGGTCAAGAAGGTGCTGTCGCGCGAGTTGCTGGCGCAGGGCATCCAGGCCGAGGTCAGCGGCCGCCCGAAGCACATCTACAGCATCTGGCGGAAAATGCAGAAGAAGCGGCTCGCCTACGAGCAGCTGTATGACATCCGCGCGGTGCGGGTGATGGTGCAGGACGTGGCCGCGTGCTACGCCGCGCTGGGCGTGGTGCATTCGCTGTGGGCGCCGGTGCCCAGCGAGTTCGACGATTACATCGCCCGGCCCAAGGCCAACGACTACCGGTCGCTGCATACGGCGGTGATCGGCCCGGAAGGGCGCACCATCGAAGTGCAGATCCGCAGCCACGACATGCATGCGCAGGCCGAGCTCGGCGTGGCCGCGCACTGGCGCTACAAGGAAGGCAGCAAGGGCGCGGAGAAGGCGTTCGACCGCAAGATCACCTGGATGCGCCAGCTGCTGGAGCAGTCGCAGGAAGGCCACGCCGGCGAACTGGCCGGCGCGCTGGATGCGGAGCTGACCGAAGACCGGGTCTACGCGCTCAGTCCCAAAGACGAGGTGATGGACCTGCCGCAGGGCGCCACCCCGCTGGATTTCGCCTACCACGTGCACACCATGGTCGGGCACCGCTGCCGCGGTGCGAAGGTCAACGGCCGCATCGTGCCGCTGACCTACCGCCTGCGCAGCGGCGACCGGGTGGAGATCCTCACCGGCAAGGAGGCCGACCCGCGCCGCGACTGGCTGCTGGCGTCCAATGGCTTCCTGGCCAGCAACCGCTCGCGTGAAAAGGTGCGCGGCTGGTTCCACAAGCTGGACCGCGCGCGCAACGTACAGGCCGGCCGCGACCTGCTCGACCGCGAGCTGAAGCGGCTCGGGCTGCAGCATGCCGACCTGGCGGTGGCCGCGAAGAAGTTCCATGCCGACAGCGTGGATGACCTGTACATCCAGGTCGCGCTCGGCGATACCGGCCCCAACCAGGTCAGCCGCGCGTTGCTGGAAGCCGAACGCGCGGCCAGCCAGCCGGTGGTGCCGGCACTGCCGCGGCCGACCGCACGCCGCGACAGCCTGGGCACGTCCAAGTTCACCGTGCAGGGCGTGGGCAACCTGCTGGTGCAGCTGGCCCGCTGCTGCCAGCCAGTGGCGGGCGAGCCCATCGTCGGCTACCTGACCCGCACCCGTGGCGTGACCGTGCACCGCACCGACTGCGCGGCGCTGGCGCGTCTGTCGGCGGCCAGCCCGCAACGCATCCTGCCGGTGGAATGGGGGCAGGCCGGCGGTGGCTATGAGGTGGACGTGGTGGTCGACGCGGTCGACCGGCGCTGGCTGCTCAAGGACATCACCAACCTGATCGCCCAGGAAGATGCCTACGTGCTGGATATCCATAGCGACAACGTGCGCAACAGCGGCCGCGCGCACCTGCGCCTGCGCCTGAAAGTGAGCGATTACGGCCAGCTGTCCACCCTGCTGGGCAAGCTCGATGCGCTGCCCGGTGTCAGCGACGCGCGACGTCTAGGCTGAGATCACGTGAACAGCGCTAGGCTCAGGGAATGAGCCATCACCCGGACCACGAGGATGCCGCGCATGCCGCCCTTCGCCGCGTGCGCCGCGAAGGGCGCTGGTGGTGGGTGCAGGCCTGGCAGGCGCGGCGGATATGGCGCTGGGCGCTGCTGCTGGCGGTGCTGCTGTTCGCCGCGCTGGTGCTGGTGCGGCGCCCGTTGGCGAACTGGTTCTGGAACGAGCCGCAGGTGGAGCAGCTGCTCGATCGCGGCGACCGCGCCCTGGCTGCTGGCCGGCTGACCGCCGCCGACGGCAGCGGTGCACGCGAGTGGTACCAGGCGGCGCTGGCACTGGATGGCGATCGCCCGCAGGCGCGCGCCGGCCTGGCGCGTACCGGGCAGGCCGCGCTGCAGCAGGCGCGCGACGCGGTGGCGGCGGGTGAGCCGGAGGCGGCGCAGCGCGCCCTGGCGCTGGCCCGCGAACTGCAGGTGCCACAGCGCGATGCGGATGCCGTGGCGCGCCTGCTGCGCGAGCATCAGCACAACGGCGCCGGTTTCGGCGTGCTGCTGGGGCGTGCCGAGGCGGCACTGGAAGCGCAGCGGCTCGATGGCAGCGACGACAGCGCGCTGCCGTTGTTCCAGCAGGCGCTGGCCCTGGCGCCGAACCACCTGCGCGCGCTGGAGGGCCGTGAGGATGCCCTGTCGGATCTGCTGCAGAAGGCGCGTGACGCCGCCGCGCGCGGTGACGTCGCCCAGTCCGCGGCCCTGCTGCAGCGTGCACGCGGTTTCGATGCCGGGCATGTCGACCTTCCGGCCAGCGAGGCGGCGCTCAACGCCGCGCTGGAACAGCGCCAGCGGCAAGGACAGGTGGCGTTGAAACGGCAGCACTGGACCGATGCCGCGGCGGATTTCCAGGCGGTGCTGGCGGCGCGCCCGGACGATCCGGCGGCGCAGCAGGGCCTGCAGCAGGTGATCGACGCGCTGTTGGCCGCGGCGACGCGGGAGGCGGCGGATTTTCGCTTCGGCCCTGCCGAGCAGGCGTTGCAGGCCGCGCAGACACTTGGCGCGTCCGAGCGCGCGCTGGTGGCGGCGCGCCAGGCGATGGCGCAGGCGCGACAAGCCGAGCGCGCACTGAAGACACCGGCTGCCACGCCGGCGCGCCGTGCGCAGTCGCTGGCGAAGCTGCTGGAGAACTTCGCCGAGGCCGAAGCGCGCGGCGATTTCCTCACGCCGCCTGGGCGCAGTGCCTACGATGCGCTGCGCGAAGCGCAGGCCTTGGCCCCGCGCGACGCGCGGGTGCGCGCGGCGGCGCAGCGCCTGCTGCCGGCCACCCGGGCGTGTTTCGAGGACCGGCTGCGCGAGAACCGCGTGCAGGCCGCGGGCGCCTGTCTGGATGCCTGGCAGGCGCTGGCACGCGGCGACGCGCAGGCGATTGCGGCGCGTCAACGCTTGGGCCAGCGCTGGTTGGCCATTGGCAGCGAACGGCTGGGGCGGGGTGACGTCGCGTTCGCCCAGCAGGCGCTGCAACAGGCCAATGCGCTGGGTATTGCATCGAACGCGGTGGAATACCAGGCACTGCAGCAGCGCCTGCGCGACGTGGACGCGCTGCGCTGACCCTGCCAGGGGCCGGCGGCGCATCGGCTATAGTGCGCGCTCGAGATTGCGTGGATATGGAATGACCGTACTTGTTTCCGGTGCGACCAGCCAGATTGGCCGGTTCCTGCTGCCGCGGCTGGTGGCCGCGCAACGCCCGGTGCTGGCCCTGAGCCGCCATGCGCAGCCGGCACAGCCTGGCGTGCAGTGGTGGGCCGCGGACATGCGCGCGCTGCCTGCGCCGCCGCACCCGTGGCAGGCCATCGTCAGCTTCGCCCCGCTCGATGCCTGGGGTGACTGGCTGGCGCGGCAGGAGGTCGCGCCGGCGGCGAAGATCATCGTCACCAGCTCGATGAGCGTGCTGACCAAGCAGGACTCGACGCAGCCCGACGAGCAGGCGCTGGTGGCGCTGCTGCAGCGGGGGGAACAGAATCTGGCCGCCCAGGCCACGCGGCTGGGCATGCAGTGGACCGTACTGCGGCCCACCCTGGTGTACGGCGCGGGGGTGGACCGCAGCCTGACCCCGATCGTGCAGCGTGCGCGCCGCACCCACGTGTTTCCGATCCCCATGGCGCACGGCCTGCGCCAGCCGGTGCACGCCGACGACATCGCGCTGGCGGTGATGGCGGCGCTGTCGGGCAATGCGGCCGACGGCCAGGTGCTGCAGATCGGCGGAGGCGAGCGACTGGATTACCAGCAGATGTTCCGCCGCGTGCATGCCAGCGTGGGTACACCGTGCCTGCCGCTGTACCTGCCATCATTCGCGCTGCGGCTGCTGGCGGCGGCGCTGCCGCGTGCCCGCGGTCCGGTGTCGCGGCTGTCCCAGGATCTGATCGCCGACAACGGCGCGCTGACCGCGTTGCTCGGCGTGCAGCCCCGCGCGTTCGCGCCTACACCGGACACCTGGCACCCCATGTCGAAGTAGCGCCGGGTTCTACCCGGCAGAACGCACGTAACGCCGGGTTCTACCCGGCGGTCATTCCAGAAAAACGCGCCGCACCGTCTCCTGCGCCGCATCCAACGAGAAGTGATCGGCCACGTTGCGCAACCCGGCGGCGGACAACCGCTGCCACAGCGTCTCGTCGCGATACAGGCGCACCACCGCGTCGGCAAACGCGTCGGCATCGTCGGCGACCAGCACGTCTTCGCCGTCGCGCAGGTGCATGCCTTCCACCGCGCAGGTGGTGGCCACCACCGGTTGGCCATGCGCCATGCTCAGATTCACCTTGCCCTTGACCCCGGCGCCGAAGCGCAGCGGTGCCACGGCGATGCGTACCTCGTCCATGTAACCGGTCACCACCGGCACGAAGCCGTGGATCAGCACGCCCGGCTGGCCGGCGGCCAGGTCATGCAGCGCCTGCGGCACGTCGGCCCCAATGCAGTGGAAACGGATGTCCGGCAGTTGTGCGCGGATCCGGGCGAACACCTCGCCGATGAACCACTGCATCGCGTCCACGTTCGGCGGATGGCGGAAACCGCCGACGAACACCAGGTCCCTGCGCTGGTCCCACGGCGCGCCGCCGCCGGCCACTTCGTGCAGGTTGGAGATCAGCTCCACGTGCACGTCGGGTGCATCCACCTGCAGTTGCGTCCGCTCGGCGTCGCTAACCAGCACGGTGACGTCGCTGGCCGCCATCACCGCCAGTTCGCGCGTGCGGGTGCGCTGGGCGTTGCGCAGCAGGCCCGCGTCGCCGGCCAGTTCCGCGCCCCGGCGCTCGCGCAGGTAATGCAGGTCAACGGTGTCGAAGACGCGCCGCGCGGCAGGTGCGTAGCTGCGCAGCAACGGCAGGCATTCGCTGGCGACATGGTGGCGGACCATCATCACCACGGCAAAGCGCGGCCCGTGTTCGCGCAGCCAGGGTCCAATGCCTTCCAGGAACGGCGCATACCAGACTTCCACGCCCAGCCGCTGCAGCGCCTCGGTGGGCGCGCCGGCGTGTTCGCGCCGGGTCGGCACGAACACCACGTGCGCGCCGGCCTCGATCAGCATCCGGATCAGGTTGTACTGGCGCAGCGAGCCCGAGTCGCGATCCGGCTGCGGTACCACTTCGTCCAGGATCAGTACCTGGCGCTGGTGGCGGTGCAGCAGGGCAGGCGAGGGCACGCTGCCCACCGCCGGGTGCCGGGCCAGCACCGCCGCCCATTTGGCGGCGAACACGCCGCGGTTGCGCACCTGGTAGGCCTTGATCCCGCTCTGGGTGTCGGTGCCGTTGCTGGTGCCTTCGTCATGCACCACGCGGCTGGCCGGTTGCACCAGCACCCGGTGGCCGCTGGCACGCACGGCGAAGGCCAGGTCGGTGTCCTCGTAGTAGGCCGGCCGGTAGCGCGTATCGAAGCCGCCCAGCTGGTCCCACAATGCACGCGGCAGCATCACGGCGGCGCCGGAGCAGTAATCCACATCGCGCAGGGCGCTGTAGCGCGGGTCCTCGGGCGACTCGAAGCGGCCGTAGCTCCAGGCGCTGCCATCCTGGAACAGCACCCCGCCCGATTCCTGCAGGCGGCCGTCGGGGTACAGCAGCTGCGCCCCCACCAGGCCGGCGCCGGGCACCATCGAGAACGTCTCCAGCAGCGCGTCCAGCCAGCCCGGCTGCGGCACGGTGTCGTTGTTGAGCAGCACCACGTAGGTGCCGCGCGAGCGGGCCACGCCGTCGTTGCAGGCCTCGATGAAGCCGCCGTTGCTGGCCCGCACTTCGTAGCGCAGTCCCTGCACCTGCGGCATCCACTGCACGGTCTGGTCGGCGCTGCCGTCGTCCACCACCAGGATCTCGCACGCAACCTGCGGCGGATGGGCGGCAAGTGCGCGCAGGCAGGCGAGGGTATGGCCCACATGGTTGTACACGGGGATCACAATGCTGACCCGCGGCTCAACGCTGTTCGGCACGCTGAACGGCGCGAAGGGCAGGGCCTCGGGCAGGTAAAGCGGCGCGCCTCGGGGCGCCGGCAGGGCGCGGGTATGCACCCGGATGCGCTGCCAGGTGGCCTGCCATCCCCGGGTCCGCAGGCTGGCCAGGCTGCGCCGGAACAGGCCGATCATGCGGTTCAGGAAGTAGCGTGCATCGGCCAAGGACATCGACATCCCGTTACAACTCCAGCTAAGCGGGGAAAACCGGGAGACACGCGGGCCACCATGGCTGCGCTAGACTCGCCGGACTTTTACATTCTTGCATGCCCGTGCCCCCACGCTACGATTCCGACGACATCGACGAGTTCGAGGACGACACCGAAAGCCGCTGGCCGCTCTGGCGTCGTCGCCTGATCACCTGGGGCATGGCCGCGTTCGCGCTGGCACTCGGTTTCCTGATCCCCTATACGGTCTACCTCAACACCCAGGTCACCCAACGCTTCGGCGAACTGCGCTGGCAGATCCCGACGCGCGTCTACGCGCGGCCGTTGGCGCTGGCGCCGGGCGTGGCCATGGACGTGCAGACGCTGAAGACCGAGTTGGCGGCGTCGGCCTACCGCGATGACGGAACCGGCAAGTCGCCGGCCACCTTCAGCCAGGACGGCGGCCGCTTCATCATTTCCAGTCGTGGCTACAACGACGTGGACGGCCGGGTCGCGCCGCGCCGGGTCGAGGTGAGCGTGTCCGGCGGCCAGATCGCCTCGCTGCGCGATGCCGACAGCCGCAAGGCGCTCAAGGCCGCGCGGCTGGATCCGGCGCGCATCGCCACCCTGTACGGGCAGAAGCAGGAAGAGCGCCGCCTGGTGCGCCTGGAAGAAACGCCGGAGCTGCTGGTCACCGGCCTGCAGGCGGTGGAGGACAAGGACTTCAACCGCCACCACGGCATCGACCTGAGCGGCATTGCACGTGCGGTGTGGGTCACCGTGCGCTCCGGGGGCCAGAGCCGCCAGGGCGCCTCCACGCTGACCCAGCAGCTGGCCCGCAGCGGCCTGCTGGGCATCGGCAAGGAACAGACGGTCACCCGCAAATTCAACGAAGTGCTGTACGCGCTGATCATGGAAGCGCGCTACGACAAGCGCACCATCCTGGAGGCCTACCTCAACCAGGTGTACCTGGGCCAGCGCGGCAGCCAGGCCATCCATGGCATGTCGTCCGGTGCCGAGTTCTGGTTCGGGCGCGACCTGTCCTCGCTCAACACCGAACACGTGGCGCTGCTGATCGGCCTGGTCAAGGGCCCGTCATACTACGACCCGCGGCGCAATCCGGAGCGCGCGCTGGACCGGCGCAACTTCGTGCTGGGCAAGCTGCATGAGAACGGGCTGATCGACGACGCCGAACTGCAGCGTGCGCTGAAGGCGCCGCTCGGGGTGCCGAAGACGCCGGGGCTGATCGCCGCCAACCGCTTCCCCGCCTATGTGGATCTGGTGCGTCGCCAGCTCGGACATGATTACCCCGAGTCCGTATTGCAGGGCGCCGGCCTGAGCGTGATGACCGGCATGGCGCCGTCCGCGCAGGCGTATGCCGAAGGCTCGGTCACCAAGACACTGAAGGCACTGGAAAACAAGCGCCGCCCGGAGCTGCAGGCGGGCCTGGTGCTGACCGACGTGCACAACGGCGACGTGCTGGCCGTGGTCGGCAGCCGTGATGTATCCGAGCCGGGCTTCAACCGCGCCATCGAGGCGCAGCGGCAGGTCGGCTCGCTGCTCAAGCCGTTCGTCTACCTGCTGGCGCTGGCGCAGCCGGACAAGTATTCGCTGGCCAGTTTCGTCGACGATTCGCCGGTGACCGTGCAGCTCAGCCGCGGCAAGCGCTGGACCCCGGGCAACGCGGACAACCGCAGCCACGGCACCGTGCGCCTGATCGATGCGCTGGCCCATTCCTACAACCAGGCCACCGTGCGCGTGGGCATGCAGGTGGGCCCGGAACGGGTTACCCAGCTGATCCATGTGCTGGCCGGGCTGAAGGCCGAGAGCAATCCTGCGGTGATCCTGGGCTCGACCGACCAGAGCCCCTACGCGATGGCCCAGCTGTACCAGTTCCTCGCCTCCGGTGGCGAGATCCAGCCGCTGCACGCAGTGCGTGGCGTGCTCGATCCGCAGGGCAAGCTGCTCAAGCGTTACGACAAGACCCCGGCACCGGCCCAGGAAGGCGACTCCATCGCCGCCAACCTGATCAGCATCGGCCTGCAGCAGGTGGTGTCCAGCGGTACCGCGTCGCGCCTCAATGCCGATGGCCTGTCGCGGCTGCAGGCGGCCGGCAAGACCGGCACCTCCAACGATGGCCGCGACAGCTGGTACGCCGGCTACACCGGTGACCACCTGGCGGTGGTGTGGATGGGCAACGACCAGAACGAGCAGACCGGCCTGTTTGGCGCCACCGGCGCGATGCGGGTCTGGTCGGGCATCTTCAGCCGCCTGCCGAGTTCCCCGTTGAAGGTCAGCAGCAAGGGCCTGGACTGGCAGCCGGTGGAGGCCAGCGGCACCGCCGCCACCGACGAATCCTGCCCGGGCGCCCGCCGCTTCCCGTTCGTGGTCGGTTACGCGCCGGCCTACACTGCCTGCGTGGCGCCCGCCGCGTTGCCGGAAGGCGAGGGTGGCGAGACGGGCGAAGGCGGTGGCTGGCGCAGCTGGTTCGGTCTGGAAAGGAAGCCCGAGCCGGCCGCCGAGCCGACGCAGGCCGCACCTGCGACCACTCCCCCCGCTCGATGAAGCGCAACGCAAGGCAGCCTGCATGACGACCTCCCGCACCGTGATCCGTACCGCTACCGTGCTCACCCTTGGGCTGGCGCTGGCCGCCTGCGTGTCCACCGCGCCGCCGGTGAAGCCGCCGGTGGATACCACCACGCCGGCCCAGCGCATGGCAGCGGTGGATGCCAGCGCTGGCAAGGATGACAAGGAACTGGACGTGCAGCCGCTGCGCGACGCCGGCATCGAAGACCTGCGCGTGGTGGCCAAGGCCAAGCGCCAGGCCAACGATCTGGCCGGTGCGGCCGAGGCGCTGGACCAGGCGCTGCTGATCAACGAAGGCGATCCATCGATCGTGCAGGAACGCGCGGAAATCGCGCTGCTGCAGGGTGACTGGGCACGCGCCGAAACGCTGGCGCGCAAGGCGGTGGAGCTGGGTTCGAAAACCGGCCCACTGTGCCGCCGCCACTGGGCCACCATCGAACAGGCGCGCCTGGCGCGCGGCGAAAAGGAAAACGCGCAGTCCGCGCACGCGCAGCTTGAAGGCTGCACGGTGCCTGGCATCAAGCGGTATTGATGCCGCGGCTGGGTGGCGCACTCTCCCGGGCCGCATAAATACTCCGGCGACTACTGCTGATTCTCCGACTTCGATTTGACGCAGTTTGGTACGGCTGCTAACCCTTGCAACTTGATAGCTGGGTGGCCGGTAATTGAACCTGGATGCGCCTAACTCGCTTCAAATTGACGGGAATGGCGCGAGGTTGCTCGAAGACCAATCCTGCTGCCAGATTTTCGTGCTATCAACGGTCATCCTTGATCGAGAGCCTTTGGCTATGTCGGATGCGCTTTTCCTGGATAGCGGCAGCAATTCCCACTCCGATCCGAAACATGGCAGGCGTAGGCTGGAGAGCGCGCTTTCTTGCCTGATCTGTCTGCTGACAGTGCTGTTGACCTGGCCTGCGAGTGCCCAAACCGTTTTATACGTTCACACGGATGCCCTGGGATCTGTAGTAACGAAAACGGATGTGAATGGAAATGTGGTCGAACGGTATGACTACGAGCCATATGGGGCCTCAGTCGGAATGCCTGTATCGGACGGGCCGGCATACACAGGGCATGTAAGTGATTCTGCGACCGGGCTGAGCTACATGCAGCAACGGTACATGGATCCCCAGTTGGGGGTGTTCCTTTCGGTGGACCCGGTAACGGTGTATCAGAAGCCTATTGAGCAGTTCAACAGGTATCGGTATGCAAACGGGAATCCTTACAAGCTCACCGATCCAGACGGAAGAACTGCTGTCTGCACTCAGAGTTCGTGTTCTATCGACTGCAGGAGGGCATTGACCTGCGCGGCGGATTACCTCTACGTGGGCACGGTGTATGGCGGCCGGATGCTTCGGAACGCCGTTGAGAACGCCCTGCCGACTTCGCAGAACTCCGAGTCATCATCGGAGGGTGGAGAATCTCCGTTACCTGAAGGTCTGGTGGGGACACAGGATAGTGGGAGTCGCCAGCAGGGGGCGCGAGTCAACAATGGCCCTCTAGCTCCGGCCAACGGTGGGACTGGAAATGCGGAGGCGGATTTCGGTAACTTGACGGGCGGAAATGCAGGTGTTGCACCTGAGGGTGCGCGCCTGCCTGAAGGCTCGAAAGTCGGTGCGAACGGAGTCATCTATCGTCCGGGGAACGAGGTCTCTGGCCCACGAATCGATATTCCGGCGAACGGTCAGAAGCCTCATGAGACTCTGCACTATCCCAAGCCGCCTCCGCCGCCAGATAGGTAACTTGAGTGAACGAAATACTTGAAAAGCTGGAATCCCGCTTGGCTGATAGGACGGGCGTCTATGTGAATGCGGGCGTCAACGCAGACGCCTATATAGATGAACTGGCGAACGACGTCAGGCGCAATGAATGTCTGCCATTTGAAGTGTCTGCAGAAGTAATGGCGCCAGGACTACCAGGGTTTGAGGGTGGAGAGCGGATAGCCGGCCTGTGCGTTGCCAGATCCGATGGTCGCTGGTTGGTGTATCGGTCTGAAGATGATCAGTTCTATGCCTTTTGGGGGGCTGAGCAAGGCTGTCTGGGCGCGCACGGTGTTTTTGGCAGCCCTCTTTATTGCTGGTCTGCGTAAGCAAACACAGCAGGCGCTGGATGTTTTCCTGACCATTGCTCTTGCTCTAGCCAGTTTGTGCATTGGCCCCACCGATGCAGAGGGTTCAGGGCATCCCTTATCATGGCGTCATGTCACGCCTCGCCCACGCCAGCAGTGAAGCCCTCAGCGAGGGCGGCACGCTCGCCAGCCAACTCGATGCCTTCGTCGCACGTCCGGCGCAGCTGCGCCTGACCACCGCCATCGCCGAGGCGTTCGACCAGCGCGAGGTGCTGCTGGCCGAGGCCGGCACCGGCACCGGCAAGACCTTTGCCTACCTGGTGCCGGCGCTGTTGTCCGGGTTGAAGACCATCATCTCCACGGGCACCCGCGCCTTGCAGGACCAGCTGTACCACCGCGACCTGCCGCGTGTGCGCGCGGCGCTGGGCGTGGGCCACAGCAGCGCGCTGCTGAAAGGGCGCGCCAACTACCTGTGCCGCTACCGCCTGCAGCAGGCGCGCGGCGAGCCGCGCTTCGTCTCGCCCGAACAGGTGGCGCAGTTCCAGCGCATCCTGGCCTGGTCGGGGCGCACGAAGTTCGGCGACATGGCCGAGCTGGATGCGCTGCCCGAGGACTCACCGCTGTACCCGATGGTGACCTCCACCATCGACAACTGCCTGGGCAACGAGTGCCCGTTCTGGGACGACTGCTTCGTGGTGCAGGCGCGGCAGCGCGCACAGGCGGCGGACGTGGTGGTGGTCAACCACCACCTGCTGCTGGCCGACCTGGCGCTGAAGCAGGAAGGCTTCGGCGAGATCCTGCCCGGCGCGCAGGCGTTCGTGATCGACGAGGCGCACCAACTGCCGGAACTGGCGGCCAATTTCTTCGGCGAGGGCTTCGGCATGCGCCCCTGGCAGGAACTGGCGCGCGATTGTCTGGCCGAAAGCCGCAGCGTGGCCGGCGCCCAGGCGGTGCTGCAGGCGTCGGCGGCGACGCTGGAGCAGACCCTGCGCGACCTGCGCACGGCGATGGAAGGGCTGCCGCCGCGCGGCACCCAGTGGCGCGCGCTGGCCGTGCCGCAGGTGCGCGATGGCTTCGACGCGGCCATGAGCGCGCTGGTGGGCATGCGCGATGCACTGGAGGGCGTGCGCGCGTCATCGCCGGGGTTGGACGCCTGCCATGCGCGCGCCGCCGAGGCGGTGTCGCGGCTGTCGCGCTGGCTCGGCGACGATGCCCCGCTGCTGGACTTCGACGCCGACCCGGACGCGCAGCCGGCCCCGGCCGAGGTGCTGTGGTACGAGCTCACGCCGCGCGGCTTCCGCTGCCAGCGCACGCCGATGGATGTATCCGGCCCGCTGCGCGAACATCGCGAACGCTCGATGGCGGCCTGGGTGTTCACCTCGGCCACGCTCACCGTGGACGGCACGTTCGACCATATCGCCCAGCGGCTGGGCCTGGACGACCCGATCACGCTGCTGCAGCCCAGCCCCTTCGACTGGGCCCGGCAGGCGCTGTGCTACCTGCCCGCCGGGCTGCCCGATCCGGCCGCGCGTGGCTTCGGGACGGCGCTGATCCGCGCGCTCACCCCCGTGCTGGAGGCGTCCGGCGGCCGCGCGTTCCTGCTGTTTGCCTCGCATCGCGCGCTGCGTGAGGCGGCCGAGGCGCTGCGCGATGCGCCGTGGCCGCTGTTCGTGCAGGGCGAGGCACCCCGCGCCACGCTGCTGCAGCGCTTCCGCGAGTCCGGTAACGGGGTGCTGCTGGGCTCGGCCAGCTTCCGCGAGGGCGTGGACGTGGTCGGCGATGCGTTGAGCGTGGTGGTGATCGACAAGCTGCCGTTCGCCGCGCCGGACGATCCGGTGTTCGAGGCCCGCCTCGATGCGATCCGGCGTGATGGCGGCAATCCGTTCCGCGACGAGCAGCTGCCGCAGGCGGTGATCGCCCTCAAGCAGGGCGTGGGGCGACTGATCCGCAGCGAGACCGACCGGGGCGTGCTGGTGCTGTGCGACCCGCGCCTGGTCAGTCGCGGCTACGGGCGCACCTTCCTGGATTCGCTGCCGCCGTTCCGGCGCACCCGCGCGCTGGACGATGTACGCGCCTTCTTTGCGCCACAATGGGTGGCCGATGATGCCTTCCCCACTTCCCTGTTCTGACGCCCATGAAACTGCTCGCCTTTGAAACCGCGACCGAAGCCTGTTCCGTTGCCCTCTACGTGGACGGGCAGGTGCATGAGCGCTTCGAGATCGCCCCGCGCCGCCACGCCGAGCTGAGCCTGCCGTGGGCCGAGGCGCTGCTGGCCGAGGCCGGGCTGGCGCGCTCGCAGCTGGACGCGATCGCGCTTGGGCGGGGGCCGGGTGCGTTCACCGGGGTGCGGCTGGCGATCGCCATCGCCCAGGGCATCGCGCTGGCGTTGGACCGCCCGCTGATTCCGGTGTCCACGCTGCAGGTGCTGGCGCTGCGTGCGCCGGCCAACGCCACCCAGGTGCTGAGCAGCATCGACGCGCGCATGGGCGAGGTCTACGTGGCCAGGCAGCTGCGCGTGGAGGGGCAGTGGCAGTTGCAGGGCGAAGAAGTGGTGTGCGCGCCGGAAGCAGTGGAGCTGCCGGATGGCAGCCGCTGGTTCGGCGTGGGTACCGGCTTCGGCGCGGCCGAAGGCCTGTTGGCCACCCGGCTGGCGGATCGCCTGGACGGCGTGGATGCGCAGGCGTTGCCGCGTGCGTCGGACGTGCTGGCCCTGGCGGTGCCGATGTTCGAACGCGGCGAGGTCATGGCGCCGGAGCGGGTTGAGCCGGCGTATCTGCGCAACAACGTGGCGTTGACCCTTGTCGAACAGCAGGCCGCGCGGGCCGCGAAATTGGGGTGATCATTTTTGCGTGGGACACGCATGGCGTGTCGCTACGCGGGGTGCTCGATTACCGGTCGTCGCGCAATTCGCCACCCGGCAGGAACACCCAGGTGCGCGTGACCTGCAGGATATCCACCCCGTCGTCGGTCTTGGGCAGCGGCGGGAACGGCTGGGCCAGGCGGATGACGCGCAGGGCGGTTTCGTCCAGCAGCGGGGTGCCGCTGCTGCGCAGGATTTTGCTGCTCTCCACGCTGCCGTCGCGGCGCACGCCCACGGTGATCACCACCTGGCCGCCCAACCGGCGCTGGCGCGCCTCGTCAGGGTAATTGAGGTTACCCACACGCTCGGCGCGGTCCACCCAGGCGCGTAGATAGCTCGCGTAGGCGTATTCACGGGTACTGGCCGAGACGAACTTACGGTTCGGGCGCTTGGCGTACTGCGCCGAACGTAGATGGACTTCGGCGGCCAGGCGCGCCATTTCGGCGTCGCGCTGCTCGCGCGCCGTCATCGGTGCGTCCGGCTGCGGATGGTCCGGCAGCGGCTGCGGCTGGGCATCGGCCACCTGGTCGGGGCTGTTGCGGGTGGCCACCACCCGCGCCTGCGGTGGCGGCGGGCTGGCCGCGTCCTGGCGCTGTTGCGGCACCGGCGACAGCCCGGCCTGCGGCTGCGGCACGATCCCGGTCTGGTTGTCGCGCGGGCGCTGCGCCTTGTCGTGGTCGCCGCCACCCTGCTGGTTGGCCTGGGCCAGGAAGTCGGCCTGCTTGGGGGTCAGTGGGGTCTGGGTCTGGCTGAAGATCACGTCCAGGGTCGGCACCAGCGCGGCGTTGTCGCTGACCGCGAAGCCCACGCCCAGGATCAGCAGCGCATGCACCAGCGCCGACAGCGCCAGGGTGGCGCCCAGGCGCTGCGATTCGCGGGCCTGCAACGGCACCAGCGGAGCGACCACCGTGTTCATCGCGGCAGGCCGGCCTCGATCGCGTCGAACAGGGTGCCGGCGATGTTCAGGCCGAACTGGGCGTCCAGCTCACGCACGCAGGTGGGACTGGTGACGTTGACCTCGGTCAGGTAGTCGCCGATCACGTCCAGGCCGACGAAGCGCATGCCACGGCGCTTCATTTCCGGGCCGACCTGGGCGGCGATCCAGCGGTCGCGCTCACTCAGCGGGCGGCCTTCGCCGCGGCCGCCGGCAGCCAGGTTGCCGCGGAACTCGTCGCCCTGCGGGATGCGGGCAAGGCAGTAGTCCACCGGCTCGCCATCGACCAGCAGGATGCGCTTGTCGCCGGCGGTGATGTCCGGAATGAACTTCTGCACCAAGGCGAGCTTGCGCTCGCCGTCGGTCAGCGTTTCCAGGATCACGTTGAGGTTCGGGTCGCCGGTGCCGCTGCGGAAGATCGAGCGCCCGCCCATGCCGTCCAGCGGCTTGAGCACGGCCTGGCCGTGTTCGAGCACGAACGCCTTCAGGTCGGCATGGCGGCGGCTGACCAGGGTCGGCGGGCAGCACTGCGGGAAGAGCAGGGCGGCGAGCTTCTCGTTGTAGTCGCGCAGGCCCTGCGGGTCGTTCACCACCAGCGCACCGGCCTGCTGGGCCACGCCCAGCACCTGCGTGTCGTAGATGAATTCGGCATCCACCGGCGGGTCCTTGCGCATCAGCACGACCTGCCCGGGACCGAACACGGTCTGGCTGAATTCGCCCAGCGTGAACCAGTCATGCTTGTCGTCGCGCACCTGCAGCGGCGCGGTGCGGGCCACGGCCACGCCATCGCGCAGCGCCAGCCCGCCGGGGCTGACGTAGTGCAGCGCATGGCCGCGGCGCTGGGCCTCCAGCAGCATGGCGAACGTGGTGTCTTTGGCGATCTTGATATGGGCGATGGGGTCCATCACCACGATGACATTCAACGGCATGGTCGCAACCTGGCGGGCAGGCGCTGATGGTAGCGGCAATGCGCCCGCGCTGCCTGCCCCGGGGGGCGGAACGCAGCGTCCGCGGTCTTCACGGTTTGCGCAATTCCGGGGTTCGGGCCCGCCCGGGGGGTGCACGTGGCTTGGCTTCGGCAGCACACCCTTGATGACGGCCGCGTGGTGGGATATAGATACGCTTTCGCAGCGGCGCCGGACCAAAGCAGAAGCGTCGCGCGCTCGGGGAAAGGTAATGACTGAAATCAAGGCTGCGGGTGGGGAACTCGCAGGGCTCAGAGTGATGGTCATCGATGATTCGAAGACCATTCGCAGGACCGCGGAAACACTGCTCGCACGCGAAGGCTGCAAGGTGGTGACTGCGACCGATGGTTTTGAGGCGTTGGCCAAGATTGCTGACCAACAGCCGCAGATCATCTTCGTGGACATCATGATGCCCCGTCTCGACGGGTATCAGACCTGCGCGCTCATCAAGAGCAACCAGCTGTACAAGTCCACGCCGGTCATCATGCTGTCCTCCAAGGACGGCCTGTTCGACAAGGCGCGCGGGCGCATCGTGGGCTCGGAGCAGTACCTGACCAAGCCTTTCACGCGTGAAGAACTGCTGGGTGCCATTCGCACATACGTAAACGCCTGACCAGGGGGGAAAGGCACAATGGCTCGAATCGTTCTGATCGAGGACTCACCGACCGACCGGGCGGTGTTCACTCAATGGTTGACCAAGGCCGGGCACGAAGTGCTCGAGGCCGGCAACGCCGAGGACGGGCTCAAGCTCGTGCATGAACATCTGCCGCAGCTGGTGCTGATGGACGTGGTGTTGCCGGGCATGAGCGGCTTCCAGGCCACCCGCGCGCTGAACCGTGATGAAAAGACCAAGGGCATTCCGGTCATCATCGTGAGCACCAAGGCGATGGAAACCGACAAGGCCTGGGGGCTGCGCCAGGGCGCGGCCGCCTATATGGTCAAGCCACCGCGCGAGGAAGAGCTGATCGCGCAGATCAACGAACTGGTGTCCTGATGCGTTCTCCCTTCGACATCCTTGAAGCCTACGAACGGCGCAGTCTGGCCCATGCGGTGCAGCTGCCCGAGCGGCAGTTCGCCCAGGACCTCTGGCGCGGCGTGGGGTATCGGGTCGGCAAGCGCCACCTGGTCTCGGATTTCCGGGAAGTGGTGGAAATCGTGCCGATGCCGCCGATCACCCCGGTGCCTGGCGCACAACCGTGGCTGCTGGGCGTGGGCAACCTGCGCGGCAACCTGTTCCCGGTGGTCGACCTGAAGTACTTCATGGAAGGCGAGCGCACCGTGCAGCAGGAAGGCCAGCGCGTGCTGATCATGCGCCAGGCCGGCGGCGACGTTGCCCTGACCATCGACGAACTGTTCGGCCAGCGCAGCTTCGAGCAGGGTCAGGACACCGGCACCGGTGACCTGGCCAGCGGTCGTTATGCCCACTTCATCGACCGCGCCTTCCACGGCGACGGCCATGACTGGGGCGTGTTTTCGCTGTCGCTGTTGTCGCGTACCCCCGAATTCAGGCAGGCCGCGGCGTGATCGCTGCTGCCTGCCTCACTGCATTGAAGATCGAGGTTGAACGATGAGTACTACTTCGGAAACCGCCAAGGCCGGCAAGCTGGGCACGGTGGGAACCAATTTCTGGCTGGGCCTGCTGGCCCTGTCGATGATCGTGTTCGGTGTGAACACCGGCGTGGCCACCTGGCAGGGCAGCCGCCTGGCCGGTGCCAGTACCGGCGCGGCCGATCTCCAGGTGCTGTCCCAGCAGCTGACCAACCAGGGTCGTGAAGCGGTCTCGGGCAACGCCCAGGCCTTCACCGCCTTCAAGGACACCAAGGCCCGCATCGAAAGCACCGTGAGCAGCCTGCAGGGGCGCTACGGCAGCGAGGCCAACGTGTCCGGCCCGCTCAACCAGCTGACCCAGACCTGGGAGCCGCTCGGCAAGAGCGCGGCCCAGCTGGTGGCCAGTGAACCGGCCGTGCTGGCGCTGGCCGGCAACGCCAACAACTTCGTCAACGGCGTTCCCGCGCTGCAGGCGCAGCTGAACGAAGTGGTGCGCGCCATGTCGGCCGGCGGTGCGCCGGCCTCGCAGGTCTACAACGCCCTGCAGCAGGTCGTGGTGGTGGGCTCGATGGCCCGCCGCGTGACCGAAATGCGCGCCGGTGGCGCCAATGCCGCCGCCGCCGGCGACGCGCTGGCCCGCGACTCGGTGGTGTTCACCCAGGTGCTGGACGCGCTGCGCAACGGCAACGACGAACTGGGCATCGCCCCGGTCCGCAATGCCGGCGCGCTGGCCGCGCTGGAGCAGTCGCAGAAGCAGTGGGACACCATGAAGCAGGACGCCGACGCGATCCTGGCCAGCTCGCGCCAGCTGTTCTCGGCGCAGGCCTCGGCGGCCGCGCTGACGGCCGGCTCGGGCAAGATGCTGGACGACAGCAAGAAGCTGTTCGAGGCGTTCTCCTCGTTCGGCTCGGTGCGCGATACGCGCCTGTTCCCGAACTTCTGGCTGGGCGTGATATCCGGCGCGCTGTCGCTGTTTGCCATCATCGGCTTCGTCAGCAGCACCGTGCGCAGCCGTTCGCGCGAGCAGGAACTGCGTTACCAGACCCAGGTGGAATTCAACAGCCGCAACCAGCAGGCCATCATGCGGCTGCTGGACGAAATCAGCTCGCTGGGTGAAGGCGACCTGACGGTGAAGGCCTCGGTGACCGAGGACATGACCGGCGCCATCGCCGACGCAATCAACTACGCCGTCGATGAGCTGCGTCACCTGGTGACCACCATCAACGACACCTCGGCCAAGGTCGCCCTGTCCACCCAGGAAACCCAGGCCACCGCGATGCAGCTGGCCGAAGCGGCCGGCCACCAGGCCAACCAGATCACCTCGGCCTCGGACCGCATCGGCGAAATCGCGTCGAGCATCGAGCAGGTGTCGCGCAACTCGGCCGAGTCGGCCGACGTGGCACAGCGCTCGGTGGTCATCGCCGCCGAAGGTGCCGGCGTGGTGCGCGAGACCATCCAGGGCATGGACCAGATCCGCGACCAGATCCAGGAAACCTCCAAGCGCATCAAGCGCCTGGGTGAGTCCTCGCAGGAAATCGGCTCGATCGTGGAACTGATCAACGACATTTCCGAGCAGACCAACATCCTGGCATTGAACGCCGCGGTGCAGGCGGCCTCGGCCGGTGAGGCCGGTCGTGGTTTCGCGGTCGTGGCCGACGAAGTGCAGCGCCTGGCAGAACGCACCTCCGGTGCGACCCGACGCATTGAAAACCTGGTCCAGGCCATTCAGGCCGATACCAACGAAGCGGTCAGCTCCATGGAACAGACCACCGCCGAAGTGGTGTCCGGTGCACGCCTGGCAGAGGATGCGGGTACGGCACTGACCGAAATCGAGCGCGTGTCCAACGCACTCAACAACCTCATCAAGAACATCTCGATCGCCGCCCAGCAGCAGTCGTCGGCCGCGTCGGACATCACCCGCACCATGGGCGTGATCCGTCAGATTACCGGCCAGACCTCGCAGGGCGCGGGACAGACCGCCGAGTCGATCGGTCATTTGGCACAGCTGGCGGCCGACCTGCGCCGCTCGGTTGCCGACTTCAAGCTGCCGGCGTGAGCCGCGGGCAGGGCGGAGAGGGAAGGAATCAGCAGATGATGCATCGCGAGAAATCACAGCACGACACGCGCGCCCCCCTGCCGGGAGTACCGGCATGAGCACGCTGCGCGATGCCATGAGCCACGCCGCCCTGGGCTGGGTCAAGCCGGAGCTGGACGAAACCCTGCGCCAGGTGCGCAACGAGCTCGAGTACTACGCCGAAAATCCTGCCGATGGCAGCCGCATGCGCTTCTGCGCCGGCTACCTGCACCAGGTGCAGGGCACCCTGCGCATGGTGGAGCTGTACGCCCCGGCGATGGTGGCCGAGGAAATGGAGCAGCTGGCCAACGCCATCGGCGCCGGCGAAGTGCCCGACCGCGACGAAGCCTGCGCCACCCTGATGCGCGGCAGCGTGCTGCTGCCCGACTATCTGGAGCGCCTGCAGAACGGCCACCGCGACATTCCGATCGTGCTGCTGCCGCTGCTCAACGACATCCGTTCGGCGCGCGCCGCGCCGGGCATCAATGAAAGCGTGCTGTTCGCCTTCGCACCGGACAGCGCCAGTGCCACCGAGGCCGAGCTGGACCACGCGCGCGGCAGCCTGAGCGGCCGCAACCGCGAGCTGCTCGACACCGTCGGCAACGCGGTCAAGGAAGAGCTGCTGCGCATCAAGGACGCACTGGACCTGCACCTGCGTACCGGCGGTGAGCCGACCCAGTTGCAGACCCAGGTCAACGAACTGGGCGCGGTCGCCGACACCCTCGGCATGATGGGGCTGGGCGTTGCCCGTGGCGTGGTCGTGCAGCAGCGCGATGCGCTGCGTGGCGTGGTCCAGGGCGACCAGCAGATCGACGAGACCCTGTTGCTGGATATCGCCGGCGCGCTGTTGTACGTGGACGCCTCGCTGGACGACCAGGTCGCCCACCTGGGCGCCGGCGGCAGCGGCGAAGACGATCCGAGCGCGGTCGAAGGCCGGCGCACGGTCGAAGTGCTGGCCCACGAGGCCATCGCCAACTTCGCCGCGGCCCGCGAGCATTTCGTTGCCTTCATCGAAACCAACTGGAATCACCAGCAGCTGCACGAAGTGCCGCGCCTGCTCGGTGAGGTCGCCGGCGCACTGCGCATGCTCGACCTGGGCACCCCGGCCGACTACCTGCAGGGCGTGCGCCAGTACATCTCGGTGGAGCTGATCGGCCGCCAGCGTGTGCCGAGCGGTCGCCAGCTGGACACCCTGGCCGATGCCATGGCCAGCTTGGAGTACTACCTCGAGGCCCTGCGCGAACGCCGCCCGGGGCGCGAGGAAATCCTCGACATCACCCGCACCAGCCTGGAAACCCTGCGTTACTGGCCGCTGCCGGACGAACACGCCGCCCCGGCCGACGTCAGTGCCGAGGCGCTGCCGGTCGCCCCGGAGCACGTGGAACTGAGTGCGTGGGACGAGGCGCCTTCGCTGGCACCCGCCGACATCACCGCTGCGGTGACTACGCTGCCGCCCGGCAGCGTGGCGGACGCACCGTTGCCCGATTTCACCTTCGAGCCGTTGCCCGAGGCGTTGCCGCCGGCCGCGGCCGAGCCGGTCGCCAAGGCGCTGCCGCCGCTGGTGTTCGAAGCGTCCACCGCACCGGTGGCCGCCGATGCGCCGCAGTGGACGCTGTCCGCCGAGGCCGAGCGGGATGACGCCGCACCGACCTTCGCCAGCTTCGATCCGGTGCTGGCCAACAGCGCCAGTCAGTGGGGTGTGGCAGAACATGTGGAGATCGCGCCGGTCCACCTGGACGGGTTCGACACGGGTGCGGGCAGCCTCGACAGCGTCGAGGCCTACGAGGCGCCGACCATCACCTCCGGGTCGGTCTTCGATCCGGTCGCTGCAGAGAACGACACGCTCGAACTGAGCGACGAGCCGATCGAATTCACCGTCGACGACGCGCTGCACAATGCCGGCGATGTGCTGTCGCTGGCCATCGACGATGCGCCGGACGCGTCGGTCGCCGTCGCCGTGGACAGCGTTGATATGGACGCGCCCAGCGGGCTGGACGTTCAGGCGCTGCCGACCTTCCTGCAGGCGCAGGTCGAGCCGGCAGCGGTCGAACCCACCTTCGACAGCGCCGAGCCGATTGAAACGGTCGTGGCCGAGGCTGCGGCTGACGATACCGTTTCAGCGCAGGACCCGATCACGCTGGCCGATGCCGCGCCGGTGACCGCGCCTGCCGCCGGTGGCGTGCACGAAGCGGTCATCAGCAAGATCGAGCTGGACGACGAGTCCGCCCGTTTCCTGGCCGAACTGGACGCCGCCGCGGCGCAGTTCAGCACCGCGCCGGTTGCCGATGTGCCGGCCGTCGCCACGGGCGAGGGCGACGCCGCCGACCCCGCGGCCGCCGAACTGGACAGCATCGACGCCGGCTTCGAGGACGATGGCGAGAACATCGACCAGGACATCCGCGAGGTCTTCATCGAAGAGTTCGACGAGGAACTGGTCAATCTGGGCAACCTGCTGCCGGTCTGGCGCATGGCCCCGGACAACATGGACCGCCTGCGTCCGATCCGCCGCGTGTTCCACACCCTGAAGGGCAGCGGCCGCCTGGTCGGCGCGCGCACCCTGGGCGAGTTCAGCTGGAAGATCGAAGGCATGCTCAACCGCGTGCTGGACGGCAGCCGTCCCGCCTCGCCGGCGGTGGTGGCCATGGTCACCCAGGCCTACGAAGTGCTGCCGCAGCTCAATGCCGCGCTGCGCGACGGCGGCCGCGTCAGCGCCGACCTGCAGGCCATGCAGGCCATCGCCGACCGCGTTGCGGCCGGTGAGGAAACCTTCCACGTACCCCTGCAGCGCGCCGTTCCCGTGGCCACCGTGACCGAAGCGGTCGACGTTGCCGACACCGACGTCGCCATCGTCGAGGCTGCGCAGGACGCGGCGGACGCCGTCGGCACGCCGGCCAACATCGACGACGTGCTGCGCGAGATCCTGGAGGCCGAAGTCGAGGCCCACCAGGCCACGCTGCAGGCCTGGCTGCAGGAGGCCAGCGTGGCCCCGCAGCCGGTGACCGACTCGCTGTTGCGCGCCGTGCACACCATGAATGGCGCGTTCGCGATGACCGACGTGCCGGAAATCACCGCCGTTACCGGCGGCGCCGAAAGCTACATCAAGCGGTCGCTGGCGGCCGATGCCACGCCGGATGCCGAGGGCGTCGAAGCCCTGTCGGCCACCGCCGCGGCGATCCGCGCCACGATGACCGCCCTGCAGGCCGAGGCACCGCGGATTCCAGCGCAGGCTGCGCTGGCTGCGCGTCTGCAGGCGCTGGCCGACACGCTGCCCGAAGCCCGCTGGCCGGCCCTGGTCGCCGACGACGCGCTGGAGCTGGACGAGGTCGAGGAAGAAGCAGAGGAAGACGCGCTCGACCTGGACGCCCTTGCCGTGCAGGACGCGCAGGATGTCAGTGCGCAGGAACTGGCCGCGCTGTCGGCGCAGTTCGATGCGCGTGACGGGTTTGCGGTTGCCGACGACAGCACCGACGCGGAACTGCAGCAGGCCATCATCGAGGCCGACGGGCTGTCGGTGGTCGAAGCGGATGCTGCCGCGCCGGAAGAACTGACCAGCAGCGACGATCTGTCGGCGTACTACGATGCCGATCTGTCGAGTGCCGTCGATGCCCCGGCCGCCGTGCCGACGGTGGAAGGCACCGACGCCGCCGCCGCCGAGGCGCCGGCCGCCAGCGGTCTGGAGGCCGTGGAGCTGACCGGTACCGACGACCTGTCGCGCTTCTACGAACACACGCTGCCGAGCTTCGGCACGCCGGACGTAGCGGCTACCGACGCGCAGGCCATCGAACTGCAGGCTATCGAGCTGCAGGCTATCGAGCTGCAGGTGGCTGAATCGGATGCCCTGCAGGATCACGTCGACATCGCTGCGGCAACTGACGGCGTCGACGCCACGGGCGAAGAATTCACGGCTGAAGAAGTCACGGCCGAGGAAGTTTCGGCCGAAGAGATCACGCTTGAAGAGGTCGCGTCCGAAGAAGTCACGGTCGAGGCGATCGCGAGCGAAGAAGCCCCCGTCAACGTGGAAGCCGAGGCTGAACGCGACGACGTGGCCGAGTCGAACCTCGACGCCGTCGCCGATGAGGCTGCCGAGGCGCTGGAAGACGCGTTGCCGCCGCCGCCGGCATTCGGCGAGACGGTCGACGAACAGCAGGCACTGGACGATGGCCTGACCATCATCGACGCACCGGAAGCGGGCGCCGACCAGACGCTCGATGACGGTACCCACGTGCTGGGCCTGGATGCCACCCACGAAGGCCTGGATGAGGCCGACGCGTTTGCCGACGCCGCTGACGACGCCGATGCCGATACCGCCGCGCATGCGCCGCTGTTCGAACTCGAAGACGCGCCGCTGGCTGCCGCCGCGACCGTTGCGTCGACCGACGAAGCCGGCAACGAAGAGCTCGACGACGCCGGTGCGCTGGACTTCAGCGTGCTCGACCGCGAGCTGGTCGACATCTTCGTGGAAGAAGGCAAGGACCTGCTGGACCATTGCGACGGCCTGATCAGCGAACTGCGCGCCGCACCGCAGGATCGCGAGGCGGTTGCCGGCCTGCAGCGTGACCTGCACACCCTCAAGGGTGGCGCACGCATGGCCGGCATCAACCCGATCGGCGACCTTGGCCACGGGATCGAATCGCTGCTGGAGGCCGTCGCGGCCAACCGTACCGATATCGACCGCAGCGACGTGCACCTGCTGGAGCGCGGCTTCGACCGTCTGCACCAGATGCTGACCCGTACCGGCCAGCACCGCAGCGTGGCGATGCCGGACGACCTGATCGCCGCGTTCGAGCAGCGCACGCTGGGCCGTGTCGACAGCGAGGAAACGCAGGATACGGCCGATGCATCGGCGCCGTCCGCGCCCGTGCAGGTGGACACCGCCGTTGCCGCCGCGCCGCTGTCGGCGCCGGTACCGCTGGATGCCGCCACCGACGACGACAGCCTGGCCCGTCCGCAGCAGGAACAGGTGCGCGTGCGTGCCGACCTGCTCGACCGCCTGGTCAACCACGCCGGTGAAGTGGCGATCTACCGTTCGCGCCTGGAACAGCAGTTGGGTGCGTTCCGTGGCGCCATGGGCGAACTGGATCGCACCAACGCCCGTCTGCGTGACCAGCTGCGTCGTCTGGACCTGGAAACCGAGGCGCAGATCGTCGCCCGTTACCAGCGCGAACAGGACCAGGCCGACCACAAGTTCGACCCCCTGGAACTGGACCGGTTCTCCACGCTGCAGCAGCTCAGCCGCGCGCTGAACGAATCGGCGGCCGACTTGGGAGGCCTGCAGGGCGTGCTGGACGACCTGTCGCGCCAGTACGACGTGTTGCTGCAGCAGCAGTCGCGCGTCAGCTCCGAGCTGCAGGACGGCCTGATGCGTGCCCGCATGGTGCCGTTCGATGGCCTGGTGCCGCGCCTGCGCCGTGTCGTGCGCCAGGCGGGCCAGGACACCGGCAAGCAGGTCCACGTCACGCTGGAAGGTACCCACGGCGAACTGGATCGCAACGTGCTCGACCGCATGGTCGCGCCGCTGGAACACATGCTGCGCAACTCGGTCGCGCATGGTCTGGAAACCCCAGAGCAGCGCCGCGCCGCCGGCAAGCCGGAGGAGGGCGAGATCGCCATCCGCCTGCGCCGCGAAGGCTCGGAAATCGTGCTGGAAGTGGCCGATGACGGCGCCGGGCTGAACCGTGAGGCGATCCGTCGCCGCGCCGAACAGCGCGGCCTGATCGAGGCCGATACGGTGCTGGGCGAGGCCGAACTCGACGCGATGATCTTCGCCCCGGGCTTCAGCACGGCCGACCAGGTCAGCCAGCTGGCGGGCCGTGGCGTGGGCATGGACGTGGTGCACAACGAAGTGCGCCAGCTCGGCGGCTCGGTGGACATCCACTCGGTGCCGGGCAAGGGCGTCACCTTCACCCTGCGCCTGCCGCAGACGCTGGCGGTCACCCAGGCGGTGTTCGTGCAGATCGGCGAGACCACGTTTGCCGTGCCGGTGGCATCGGTCAGTGGTATCGGCCGGATCTCGCGCGAGCGCTTCGAATCGGCCAATGGCGGTTACCACTACGGCGGCGAAGAGTTCGCGCTGCACGACCTGGGTACGCTGGTCGGCCAGGGCCAGGCCCGCGCCGAAGGCCAGGCCCAGGTGCCGCTGCTGCTGGTGCGTGCCGGTGAACTGCGCGCGGCCGTGGCGATCGACCAGGTGGTGGGCAACCGCGAAATCGTGGTCAAGCCGGTTGGCCTGCAGATCGCGTCGGTGCCGGGCATCTACGGCGCCACCATCACCGGCGATGGCCGCGTGGTGGTGATCCTGGACGTCGCACCGCTGGTGCGCCGCTTCCAGGCCAACCCGCTCAAGCCAGTGGCGCCGGCCGCCCAGGCCAGCGACCGTCAGGCGCCGGTGGTGATGGTGGTCGACGACTCGCTGACCATGCGCAAGGTCACCGGCCGCATCCTGGAACGCCACAACTTCGAAGTGGTCGTCGCCCGCGACGGCATCGAAGCGCTGGAGCGGCTGGACGAGCGCGTGCCCGACCTGATGCTGCTGGATATTGAAATGCCGCGCATGGATGGCTATGAACTGGCCACCACCATGCGCGCCGACCCACGCTACAAGGGTGTTCCGATCGTGATGATCACCTCGCGCAGTGGTGACAAGCACCGTCAGCGCGCCTTCGAAATCGGTGTCCAGCGTTACCTGGGCAAGCCGTACCAGGAGCTGGACCTGATGCGAAACGTGTATGACCTGCTGGGGATCGCCCGTGCCCGTGAATGACCTGACCTCGCTGTTGTCGGTCGCGCTGCTGGCGCGGGTCGGCCCGGCGCGTGACCGGCTGCGCGATGCGCTGGTCCAGGCCGGCGCCACCGTGGTACTGGAAGACGACCCCAACAGCCTGCAGCCCGACGCGCTGCGCGACGCGGACGTGGGCACGGTGCTGATCGCGCTCGAACCGGCGATCGAAGATGCGCTTGAGCGCCTCGATCCGGTGCTGGCCTCGCCGCGGCTGACCCTGATCTTCGACGAGGCCGAGCTGGCCGCGCGTCGCGAGGGCTGGGAGGCGCAGCGCTGGGCACGCCATCTGGCCGCCAAGCTGCACGGCCACCACGATGTGCTGCCGCCGGGGTCCGAACAGGACGGCCTGCTGCAGCCCGAGCCGGGCCTGCCGGTGACGCCGGCCGAACTGCACGCCGATGCACCGCTGGAATTCCACGTGCGCGAGGCTTTCGACGCCGCCTCCGATGTGCCTGCCGACGGCCTGTACCAGCCGCCGGAAGGCTATAGCGAACCGATGTCGCTGGAAGAGGCGCTGGCCGCCATGCAGGTCCCGGCCGCCGCGCCGCAGATCAACGTACCGCCGCCGGTGCCCACCGCGCCCGCCATACCGGCGGTACCGGCAGCGCCGCTGGGCGACCACAGCAGCTGGTCGCTGGTGGACGAGGACACGGCGGTGGTCGCCGCCGTGCCGCCGCCGCCGCCGCCGAGCGTGCCGGCCGTGCCGAGCGACTTCGATATTGAACGCCTGTCGCTGGTGGAGCTGGAGCCGGAAGGCAGTCCCAGCGATGCCGCGCCCGGCGCGGTGCTGGTGCTGGCGGGCATTGGCGGCCCCGACGCGCTACGCCGCCTGCTGGCGGCGTTGCCGGCCGGGTTGGCAGTGCCGATCCTGGTCTACATGCGTCTGGACGGTGGCCGATACGGCAACCTCGTCACGCAGATGAAGCGCGTGTCCGCGCTGCCAGTGCTGCTGGCCGAAAGCGACCAGCCGGTACTGGCCGGCAACGCGTACATCCTTTCTGACGACGTGGGCGTGGCAGTGCACAACCGCGGCCTGCATTTCAGTGCCGACGCACAGGGCATCCGGGTCGACGCATTGCCGCCGGCGCACAGCGGCGTGGTGGTGCTGAGCGGTGGCGACGCCGCGCTGGTGGACGAGGTACTTGGGCTTGCCGTTGCTGGCGCCTGGGTCGCCGGCCAGACCGGTGAAGGCTGCTACGACCCGCTGGCCGCCAGTGCGGTGATTGCTGCCGGCATGGCCGCCGGTGATCCAAAGCAGCTGGCTCAGGCCATCGAAGAACGCTGGGGCGTGAGCGAGTAATCGCCGTGCCGACCCCCCTTCCAGGAATCAGATCATGAGTTACGCCAGCAACGACGAAATCCGCGGGGTCCTGATCCAGGCCGGGCACGAACGCGTGCTGCTGCCCAACGCGACCGTGGCCGAAATGATGTCCAAGGTGGCGGTGACGCCGGTTGCGGATACGCCGGCCTGGTTGATCGGACAGATCGCCTGGCAGGGCTGGGACGTGCCGCTGATGTCGTTCGCCCGCCTGTCCGGGCTGGGCGAGGAGCCGGTGGTGAGCAACAACAAGGTGGTGGTGCTCAAGGCGCTGGGTGGGAATGCCAAGCGTCCGTACTTCGCCCTGCTGACCCAGACCTTCCCGCAGCTGATCGCGGTACCGCGCGATGGCCTGCTGGCCGACGCCTCCGAGGAAACCCTGCCGCAGGGCGTGCACATGCGCGTGCTGCTGGGTGAGCAGAGCGCGCTGTTGCCGGACCTGGATGCGCTGGAGTCGGCATTGGACGAGGCGTTGCCGGTCGTCTGACAACGCGTGCAGCTACCGGTGGGTTGAATCCGCGTGCAGCCACCCATGGGGTGGCTCTACGGCGGGTAGAGCCACCCCATGGGTGGCTGCGCGGTGCGGGAATTACCCCAGATCGCCCAACCGCGCCTGCAACGCGGCAATCGCGGCCAATCCCGCCGTTTCGGTGCGCAGGATCCGCGGCCCCAACTGCAACCCCTGGAACCCCGCCGCGGATAGCGCCTGGCGGTCGCGCGGCGACCAGCCGCCTTCCGGTCCAATCGCGATCACCACGCCACCAGGCGCGGCGTCCAGCGTCGACAGCCGGTGCTCGCCCAGCGGATCCAGGGTCAGCTTCAACGCCTCGGCGGGCATGGCCCGCGCCGCTTCCTGCACGCCCAGCGGCGCGGCCACCTCCGGCACCCGCGCGCGCCCGGACTGCCCGCAGGCCGACACCACCACGCTGCGCCAGTGCGCCAGGCGCTTCTCGGCACGCGCCGCATCCAGCTTCACCTCGGTGCGCTCGGCATTGACCGGCACCACCGCCTGCACCCCCAGTTCGGTGGCCTTCTGCAGGATCAGGTCCATCTTCTCGCCGCGCGCGATGCCCTGCAGCAGGGTGATCCGCAGCGGCGATTCATTGCCCAGCGCTTGCGCCGACTCCACCCGCACCTGCGCGTCGCGCTTGCCCAGCGTCACCAGGGTGGCGTGGTAGTCGTGGCCGTCGCCGTTGAACAGCACGCAGGCCTCGCCCTCGCGCAGGCGCATCACCCGCACCAGGTGGTTGGCCACGTCCTCGGGCAACGACAGGGTCTGGCCCACGGCCAGCGGGGTATCCACATAGGAACGGGTCACGCGCATGCAACAGCTTCCTCGATGGCGGCCAGCGTGGTCTGCGCCAGCAGGTCCAGGTGTTCGTCCTCCACACAGTAGGGAGGCATCCAGTACAGCACGTTGCCCAGCGGGCGCAGCACCACCCCACGCTTCAGCGCGGCGTTGTAGGCGTGCAGGCCGACCCGCGCGGCGGCGGGGAAGGGCGTGCGCTTGTCGCCGTTGCGGGTGAGTTCGAAGGCCACCACCATGCCGGCCTGGCGCACATCGGCCACGTGCGGGTGGTCGGTGAACGGCGCGGCCAGCGTGCGCATCACCGCTGCGGTGCTGCGGTTGCGGGCGATCACGTCCTCGCTGGCGAAGATGTCCAGGGTCGCCAATGCCGCCGCGCAGGCCAGCGGATTGCCGGTGTAGCTGTGCGAATGCAGGAAGGCGCGCTCGCGGCTGTCGTCCAGGAAGGCGTCGTACAGCGCCTGGGTGGCCAGCACCGCGGCCAGCGGCAGGAAGCCGCCGGTCAGGCCCTTGGACAGGCACAGCAGGTCGGGCATCACCCCGGCCTGCTCGCAGGCGAACAGGGTGCCGGTGCGGCCGAAACCGGTGGCGATCTCGTCGGCGATCAGGAACGCACCGTTGGCATCGCACAGTTCGCGCGCCCGCTTGAGATACACCGGGTCGTGCATGCGCATGCCACCGGCACACTGCAGGCGCGGCTCCAGGATCACCGCGCAGATCTGCCCGGGGTGCTGGTCGAACAGATCGGCCAGGCGGTCGGCGGCCTCGTGCGCACGCTGTGCGGCGCTCTGGCCGGGTTCGGCCAGGTAGGCGTCCGGCGAGGGCGCGAACAGCGCCTCGGTCAGCAGCGGCGCGTACACGCGGCGGTACAGCGGGATGTCACCGACCGACAACGCGCCCAGCGTTTCACCGTGGTAGCCGTTCTCCAGCGCTACGAAGCGGGTCCGCTGGGTCTCACCGCGGTTGTGGAAGTAGTGGAAGGCCATCTTCAGCGCCACTTCCACCCCGGCCGACCCGTTGTCGGCGTAGAACACCTTGGCCAGCGGCGCGCGCCCGGCCTGGCGCGGCGCGATCGCCAACAGCCGTTCGGCCAGCTCCACCGCCGGTTCATGGCTGAAGCCGGCCAGCATCACCTGTTCCAGCCGGGTGGCCTGCGAGGCAATGGCCGCACCGATGCGCGGCTCGGCGTGGCCGAACAGATTGGTCCACCAGCTGCTGACCGCGTCCAGGTAGCGGTGGCCGTCGTGATCGATCAACCACGGGCCCTCACCACGGGCGATCGGCACCAGTGGCAAGGTGTCGGGGTGCTCGCGCATCTGCGTGCACGGATGCCACAGGACGGCGAGGTCGCGTTGCCGCCACCGGTCGGCCAACGTAAGGGGGGCTGGGTCTGCTAGCATTTCAAGCTCATGAACACGTTTTCACCTGTCTGCATTCTATCGGTCTCCAAGAGCCAGTTCGCATGAGCCGTCCGCTTCCCACCATCCACCAGATCACGGACGAGGAAAGCGGCCCGTTCCAGCGCCAGCACCTGGACCTGGAGTTCTCCAATGGCGAGCGCCGTCGCTTCGAGCGGCTGGTCAGCCATGGCCATGGTGCGGTGGTGGTGGTGCCGATGCTGGACGACGAGACGGTGCTGCTGGTGCGTGAATACGCGGCCGGCGTGCACCGCTACGAGCTGGGCCTGGTGAAAGGCCGGATCGACGCGGGGGAAACCCCGGTGCAGGCGGCCGACCGCGAACTGAAGGAAGAAGCCGGTTACGGCGCCCGCCGCCTGGACGTGCTGCGTGCCATGACTCTGGCGCCCACCTACATGAGTCATCAATCCTGGCTGGTGGTGGCGCGGGATCTGTATCCTGAGCGGCTGGTCGGCGACGAACCGGAGGAGCTGGAAGTGGTGCCCTGGAAGATCGCCGAGCTGGACCAGCTGATGCTGCGTGAAGATTTCTCCGAAGGCCGCTCGCTGGCGGCACTGTTCATCGCCCGGCAGTGGCTGGGACGCGGGGAATGATCAAACTCACCACCGATCTGCGCGAAACCGTCATCGCCATTGCCCAGGACGCGGCCGCCGCCATCATGGCGGTGTATGCCACTCCGTTCGATGTCGAGATCAAGTCCGACCGCAGCCCGGTGACCGCGGCCGACGTTGCGGCCAACGCCGTGATCGAACGCGGCCTGGCCCAGCTCACCCCGGACCTGCCGATCCTCTCCGAGGAATCGGCCCAGGTGCCGTGGGAAGTGCGCCGGCACTGGGGCGCGTACTGGCTGGTGGACCCGCTCGATGGCACCCGCGAGTTCGTCAAGCGCAACGACGAGTTCAGCGTCAACATCGCGCTGATCTACCAGGGCGCGCCGGCGTTCGGCGTGGTGCTGGCCCCGACCACCGGCGTGGCCTGGCACGCCATGCGCGGGGAGCTGGCCTACCGTCGTGACGGCATGCACGACTCGGTGCTGCGCACGCGCACCCCGGCGCTGCCGCCACTGCAGGTGGCCGCCAGCCGCTCGCACCGCAGCGCGGAAACCCAGGCGCTGCTGGAGCGCATGGGTGACATCGAGGTGGTCGCACAGGGTTCGTCGCTCAAATTCTGCCGGCTCGCCGAAGGCACGCTCGACGTGTACCCACGGCTGGGCCCCACCTCCGAATGGGATACCGCCGCCGGGCAATGCGTGCTGCACGCGGCGGGCGGCGCGGTGCTGTCCACCGCCACCGGCAAGCCGTTCCGCTACAACCGCCGCGAAACCCTGTTGAACGGCGATTTCATTGCGCTGGGCGATTCGCGCCTGCCGTGGCGCACCTGGCTTCCTGCCTGACCGGAGTACCGATGTCCGCACCCGCTGAACTGGACCGCCTGCTGGGCATCATGGCGCGCCTGCGCGACCCGCAGGAGGGCTGCCCCTGGGACCTGCAGCAGGACTTTTCCAGCATCGCCCCGTACACCATCGAAGAGGCGTACGAAGTGGCCGACGCGATCGACCGCGGCGACCTCGACGATCTGTGCGACGAACTGGGCGACCTGCTGCTGCAGGTGGTCTTCCACGCGCAGATGGCCAGCGAGCAGGGCGCCTTCGGCTTCGCCGAGGTCGCCCGTGCGATCAGCGACAAGCTGCAGCGACGGCATCCCCACGTGTTTGCGCAGGTGCAGGTCGACGGGGCCGAAGACGTCAATCTGAACTGGGAAGCGATCAAGCGCGCCGAACGTGCCGCCAAGGGCGAGACCGATGCGTCGGCGCTGGCGGGCATCTCGCGCGGCCTGCCGGAGTGGCAACGCGCGGTGAAGCTGCAATCGCGCGCCGCGCGGGTGGGGTTCGACTGGCCCGGCCCGGCGCCGGTACTGGAGAAAGCGCGCGAGGAGCTGGACGAGGTCGCCGCCGAGTTCGCGCGCGGCCCGGTGCAGGACAACCAGGCCAGGCTGGAGGAAGAACTGGGCGACCTGCTGTTCGTCTGCGCCAACCTGGCCCGTCACGCGAAGGTGGACGTGGGTGCGGCCCTGCGCCAGGCCAACCTCAAGTTCGAGCGCCGCTTCCGCGCGATGGAGGCGCACGCTCTCACGGACGGCCAGCCGTTGGCCGAGCTGGACCTGGACGCGCAGGAACAGCTCTGGCAGCGGGTCAAGCAGGACGAAGCCGGCGCGTGAAGACGCTGCTGCTGTTCGTGCTGACCGCCGTGGCCGAAATCGTCGGCTGCTACCTGCCGTGGCTGTGGTTGCGCCGCGAGGGCAGCCCCTGGCTGCTGCTGCCGGCGGCCGCGAGCCTGGCCCTGTTCGCCTGGCTGCTGACCCTGCACCCGGCTGCCAGCGGCCGCGTCTATGCCGCGTATGGCGGCGTCTACATCGGCACCGCGCTGCTCTGGCTGTGGGTGGTGGACGGCATCCGCCCCGGCCGCTGGGACGTGCTCGGGGTCGGGCTGTGCCTGGCCGGCATGGCGGTGATCATGTTCGCGCCGCGCGGGGCCTGACAACGGCGGTATATTCGGCGGCATCACAGGGAAAGGAGCGTGCGATGTTTCCGACCGTGCTGTTCTCGCTGATTCTGGCCTTCGTCGCCGTGGTCATTCTGTTCAAGGCCGTGCGGATGGTGCCGCAGGGTTATGAATGGACGGTGGAGCGCTTCGGTCGCTACACCCACACCATGTCGCCCGGCCTGCATTTCCTCATCCCCATCGTGTACGGGGTGGGCCGCAAGGTGAACATGATGGAACAGGTGCTGGATGTGCCTGGCCAGGAAGTGATCACCAAGGACAACGCCGCCGTGCGCGTGGACGGGGTGGTGTTCTTCCAGGTGCTGGACGCGTCCAAGGCCGCGTATGAAGTGGCCAACCTCGAGGTGGCGATGATCGCGCTGGTGCAGACCAACATCCGCACCGTGATCGGCTCGATGGACCTGGATGAATCGCTCAGCCAGCGCGAGGTGATCAACGCCAAGCTGCTCAGCGTGGTCGACCACGCCACCAATCCGTGGGGCGTGAAGGTCAACCGCATCGAGATCCGCGACATCCAGCCACCGCGCGACCTGCTCGACGCCATGGCGCGGCAGATGAAGGCAGAGCGCGAGAAGCGCGCGCAGATCCTGGAAGCGGAAGGCTCGCGGCAATCGGAAATCCTGCGCGCCGAGGGCGAGAAGCAGGCCGCCGTGCTGGAGGCCGAGGGGCGCAAGGAGGCCGCGTTCCGCGATGCCGAGGCGCGTGAGCGCCTGGCGCAGGCCGAGGCCGAGGCCACCCGGATGGTGTCCGAGGCGATCGCGCAGGGCGATGTGCAGGCCATCAACTACTTCATCGCGCAGAAGTACGTGGAGGCCTTCAAGGAACTGGCGACTTCGCCCAACCAGAAACTGGTGCTGATGCCGATGGAGGCCAGCGGTGTGATCGGCTCCATCGCCGGCGTGGCCGAGCTGGCCAGGGAAGCCTTCGCCAAACAGGAAGAGAAGAAGTCCACCCGCGCGGTACCGCCGCGCGTGGGAGGCTGAGATGCGCTGGGAAGTGGTCGGGTGGGGGGCGCTGGCGCTGCTGCTGTTTGCCGCCGAGGCATTGGCACCGGGCGCCTTCATGCTCTGGATCGGGCTGGGCGCGGCCGCCGTGTTCGTGCTGGTGGCCGTGTTCGCCGACATCCCGCTGCTGTGGCAGGTAGTGGCCTTCGTGCTGCTCAGCGTGGTCTCGATCCAGTGCTACCGGCAGTGGGGGCGCACGCGTGCGCGCGAAACCGATGCGCCGTTGTTGAACCGCCGCGCCGAACAACTGGTCGGGCGGGTGGTCGCGCTCGACCAGCCGATCGTGGCCGGCATCGGTCGCGCCAAGGTCGACGATGCGTTCTGGGTGGTGGCCGGCCCGGACCTGCCGGCGGGCAGCGCGGTGCGCGTGGTTGCGGTCGATGGCATGACGTTGAAGGTGCAGCAGGCCTGACAAGTAGAGCCACCCCATGGGTGGCTGCGAGCTGCAGCGGTGCCCGCGATGGCGCACCGCCGCACGCGTTGATGGGGCGGTTCTGGGATAATCGGGTTTGATCGCCGGGCACCGTCCGGCGCGACGAATCTTTCCCCCGGAACATGGTCATGACCCAGAAGACGCTTCTCAACGATACCCACCGCGCGCTCGGCGCCAAGATGGTCGATTTCGGTGGCTGGGACATGCCCATCCACTACGGCTCGCAGCTGGACGAGCACCACCTGGTGCGCGCCGGGGCCGGCATGTTCGACGTCAGCCACATGACCGTGGTCGACCTGCGCGGCGCCCAGGTGCGTCCGTTCCTGCGCCGCCTGCTGGCCAATTCGGTGGACAAGCTGAAGGTCCCGGGCAAGGCGCTGTACTCGTGCATGCTCAACCCGCAGGGCGGCGTGATCGACGACCTGATCGTCTACTTCCTGGCCGACGACTTCTTCCGCATGGTGGTCAACGCCTCCACCCGCGAGAAGGACCTGGCCTGGATCCGCGAGCAGGCCGCCGCGTTCGATGTGCACGTCACCGAACGCGAAGACCTGGCGATCATCGCGGTGCAGGGACCGGACGCGCGCGAGCGCGTGATCGGCCTGGTCGGTGAGTCCGATCGCGCCGCGCTGCAGAAGCTGGGCCGGTTCGCTGCGGTCGAAGCCACCGGCGCCGCCGGCGAGGCGCTGTTCGTGGCCCGCACCGGCTACACCGGCGAAGACGGCTTCGAGATTCTGGTCGCCCAGGACCACGTGGTCGCGTTCTGGAACGCGCTGGCGACGGCAGGCGTGAAGCCGGCCGGCCTGGGCGCGCGCGACACGCTGCGCCTGGAGGCCGGCATGAATCTCTACGGCCAGGACATGGACGAAACCATCAGCCCGTTCGAAGCCGCGCTGGCCTGGACGGTCGCGTTGGACGAGGGCCGCGACTTCATCGGTCGTGACGTGCTGGAGGCGCAGAAGGCCGCCGGCAACGCGCGCCAGATGATCGGCCTGGTGATGGACGAGAAGGGCGTGCTGCGGCATGGCCAGGTCGTGCTGACGGCCGGTGGCGAAGGCGAGATCCTGAGCGGCACCTTCTCGCCGACGCTGGGCAAGGGCATCGCGTTCGCCCGCGTTCCGGCAGGCGAGCTTGGCCAGGTGCACGTGGACATCCGTGGCAAGCACGTTCCGGTGCGCGTGGTGAAGTTCCCGTTCGTGCGCGAAGGCCAGGCCCAGCCCGGCGTGCTGGTCGACGCCTGAGCAGTGTCTGTTTCACCCGGTGCGGCCTGTCAGCAGCCCGCACCGGTTGGTTACACTACCCCCGTTTTCTGACCCCCCTGAAATTCTTCGGAGCAGTCCCATGAGCGAGATCCCCGGCGACCTCAAATTCCTCAAGTCCCATGAGTGGGCGCGCGTTGAAGGCAACGGCCGCGTCACCATCGGCATTTCCGACCATGCCCAGGGCCTGCTCGGCGACCTGGTGTATGTCGAGCTGCCGGAAGTGGGTGCCACGGCCAAGGCGGGCGAGCAGATCGCCGTCGTCGAGTCGGTCAAGGCCGCGTCGGACGTCTACAGCCCGGTCTCCGGCACGGTGGTCGAGGTCAATTCCTCGCTGGATGGCAAGCCGGAAACCATCAACGAAGACGCCTACGGCGAAGGCTGGATCTGCGTGATCGAGCTGTCGGCCAAGGAAGAGCTGGACGAACTGCTGGATCCGGACGCCTACGCCGAAGTGCTGGAAGACGACGATCACTGATCGTCGCCTTGTCCGAAAAGACGGTCGCCTGGTGCGGCCGTTTTTTTTTGCGCGCGCGCCGGCGGCGTTAGTAGTACGTGATGACCAACGCGGCACGCGGGTGTACTCGGCCAGGTCGGTTGGCCCCTGGATGATCGGTCGGTTGCTGCAGCGGTCGCCTCATCGCTGTCGAACCGACGTCGGCAAGGTGGGTGCACCGGGCGACGTCGCATGCGTTCGAGGGTGTCCGATGGTCGTCGGTGCGGTGGGATGCGGTGGTCGCGGACCCGGAAAAGTTTGCGCAGTTACGCGAATCGGGTGGCAAAAAACGCGCCGGCGTGTGAAAAGTTTTTCGGTCCGTTTAGCGCCCGCTCGGACGGCGGTGGTGGTCGCGACCGCGCGTGGTGTCTGCAGGTGCCGACACGTGTGCGGGTTGCAGGGGCGTTACACCAAAGTGCTTCTTTTAAGTGTTTTTCTTTTCAACGTTGCACTTGTGGCGGGGATGTTGGTGTTCGTCGAAGGGTGGTTGAGGCAGCGTGCAGGGGGGCGCGGCAGGCGTGCGTGGCGGTCTGCGGCGGTGCTCCGGTGTGAAAATTTTTCGCCGGGGTTGTTGACAGTGAAAAAAAGCGTGATTAGGTTTCGCCCAGCAGACCTTGCCTGCGAACAGAGTGAGCAGAATCGACATCGAGTCGCGAAGCACAACCTGGACATCCACCTCGCGTCCGAAGACGGTGGAGATGGCTTCGCTTCCTCCGGCGAACCGCAAGCCCCTTTCTGATTCGACACCTGCCCGAAGGGTCGCGGCAGGTGTCACCGTATCCGTAACGACGCGCACGACGCGACGGCGGTCCCCGCGAAGCTGTAATGGCGGGTTTGCTTTACCTGGGCGTTTCAACTCCATAGATCACTGACGAGGAGCCATCCCATGGCAACTAAGAAAGCTGCGAAGAAGCCGGCCGCCAAAAAGGCCGTGAAGAAGGTCGCCAAGAAGGCGGCTGCGAAGAAGGCCGTGAAGAAGGTCGCCAAGAAGGCGGCGGCCAAGAAGACGGTAAAGAAGGCAGCCAAGAAGGCGACTGCCCGCAAGGCAGTGAAGAAGACGGCAAAGAAGGCAGTCCGCAAGGTCGCCAAGAAGGCCGCCGCCAAGAAGACCGCAAAGAAGGCAGTGAAGAAGACGGCGAAGAAGGCAGTCCGCAAGGTTGCCAAGAAGGCCGCCGCCAAGAAGACCGCGAAGAAGGCTGTCCGCAAGGTAGCCAAGAAGGCGGCTGCCAAGAAGACTGCCAAAAAGGCTGTCCGCAAGGTAGCCAAGAAGGCCACCGCGAAGAAGGCGACCGCACGCAAGGCTCCGGCCAAGAAGGCGTCCGCCAAGAAGGCAGTGAAGAAGGTCGCCAAGCGCAAGCCGGCGACCCGCAAGAAGGCTGCAACGGTCGCCCTGCCGGCAACCCCGGCACCGCTGATCTGATCCATTCCCGATAGCCGTACCTGAAACCCCCTTCCCGGCAGCCCAGCGGGAGGGGGTTTTTTTTGCCCGCAAAAAAAAGCCCCTCCCGCGAGGGATCAACGCATGTTGATCCCGACAGGTAGCGCCGGCCGTTGGCCGGCCCAGGCGGTGTCGGGAGCCGGCCAGCGGCCGGTCGTGCAAAAAAAGGGCGACCCGTAGGCCGCCCTGTAGTGGATGCGATACACCTCGCCAGCGTTTACCTCGGCGAAGCCACCGCGCGATCCGAAGAGACACCCTTGCGCTTGCCCGGTGCCGGCGTGCTGTCTTCGGTCATCAGGTTGTCGCTGCCGAAGTCGGTGTCCACGTCCAGCCAGCGCTGCGAGGGCAGGCCCATCGCCGCGTCCAGCACGGTGGGCAGCAGGCCGCTTGGCAGGCTGCTTTCGCCGTTCCACAGGATCGCGATACCGAAATCGCGTTCGGGCACCAGCGCGACCAGGCCGCGATAGCCCTGCACCGCGCCGGCATGGAAGATCACTTCATGCCCGGCGTAATCGAAGTTGCGCCAGCCCAGTGCATAGCCGGCCGACTGCAGGCGCTCGCGGCGCCAGCCCGAGCGCATCTCGCCGGGCGTGTTGATCAGGGTGGAGTGCAGCGTGGCCAGCAGCGGCGCAGGCAGCACGTCGGGGCGGTGGCCGGTGTGGGCCAGCAGCCACTGCGCCATGTCGCTGGCACTGGCATTGACGCCGGCCGCCGGGGCGAGGCGGTAGTAGGTGGGCTTGGGCGACAGCGACACCCAGCCGTTGCGGCTGCGCACGTGCGGACGCGCCCAGCGCGAACTGGCCTGGATGCCGGCCAGGCCCAGGCTGGCATCGTCCATGCCCAACGGCTTGAACAGGCGGCGTTCGACCGACTGCTCGTAGAAGCTGCCGGAGGCGGCGTAGACCACGTCGCCGATCAGGCTGAAGGCCACGTTCTGGTACGCGTAGCAATCGCCGGGCAGGCACTTGAGCGAGGTCGAGGCGAGCTTGTGGGTGAGCGTGTAGTACTCGGCGTTGCCTTCCACGTCGCGATCGTAGGCGTTGTACGGCAGACCGACACGGTGGCTGAGCAGGTCGGCCACCGTGAGCCGTTCGGTGGCCTCCGGCGAGCTGAGCTGGAAGCCCGGCACGTAGTCGGTGACCTTGCTGTCCCAGCGCAGGGTGCCGTCATTGACCAACAGGCCGGCCATGGTGCCGGCGAACGCCTTCGACAGCGATGCCAGGCGGAACACGGTGTGCGCGTCCACCATCTGTGGGTTGTTGACGTCGGTGACGCCGTAGCCGCGCGCACTGAGCACGCGGCCGCCCTGCACGATCGCCACGGCCATGCCGGGCACGCGCTCGCCATAGGTCAGCTGCTGGGCCATCGATTCGATGGCGGCCACGTTGAAGCCCGCTGCCGGCGGCAGCACCTTCGGGTTCGTCGCCGCCGCGCTGCGGTAGGCGGCCGGCTGGGTGTGCGGCACGTTGGTCGCCGCGCTGCTCTCGATGTTGACGGGAAACGCGGCCGGCGCGGCACTGGGAGTCTGTGCGGTGGAAGACATTGCGATGGGCATCAGCATGCCCAGCAACCCGGTGGCCGCCGAACGGATCGGTCGGCGCCTGCTGTTCTGTTTCATCGTGTAGGGCCCATGCGCAACTGCTGTGCCCGATTCTAGCGCTGCTTTTCCTGATTGCACAAACGAAGCGAAGATGAATGCGTATCGCATTGAAAAGGCCCGGTTTTTGCATGGTCTGGACGCATGGGAGCGGGGCGCGTCGGCGCGCCCCTGTTCAGTTTCGTGTGGAGGCGCTGCGGATCCAGTCCGCCGCGCGTTCGGCAAGCATGAGGGTGGGGGCATTGGTGTTGCCGCTCACCAGGGTCGGCATCACCGACGCGTCGACCACGCGCAGCCGGCGCAGCCCGTGCACGCGCAGTTGCGGGTCGACCACGGCGTCGCGGTGCTGGCCCATCGCGCAGGTGCCGACCGGGTGGTAGATGGTCTCGGCCTTGGCGCGGATGAAGGCGGTCAGCGCGGCGTCGTCCAGGTCGTCGCGGCCGGGGAAGATCGGCGCGCCGCGCCAGCGGTCGAAGGCTGGCTGGCGAAGGATCTCGCGCGACATGCGCACGCAGGCCTTCATCATCGCCAGGTCGTGGCCGTCGGCATCGCCCAGGTAGTTGGCTTCGATGCGCGGCGGAGACGCCGGGTCGGCGTCGCGCAGGTGGATGCGGCCGCGGCTGCGCGGATGCAGTGCGCAGGCGTGCAGGGTGTAGCCATCGCCGGCAAGACGGTGGCGGCCGTGGTCGTCCAGCATGGCCGGCACGAAGTGGAACTGCACGTCGGCGTGCGCGTCGGGCGCCAAGGGGGAACGGGCGAAGCCACCGGCCTCGGCGATGTTGCTGCTGCCCGCGCCGCGCCGGCCCCGCAGGAAGTAGTCGAAGGCGATGCGCGCCTGGTTGCTGCGGTCGTAGCTCACCCCGGGATGGGTGTGGCGCAGGGTACAGATGTCCAGGTGATCCTGCAGGTTGCCACCGACGCCGGGCAGGTCGGTGCGCGGGGTGATGCCGTGGCCGCGCAGGCGCTGGGCAGGGCCGACGCCGGACAGCATCAGCAACTGCGGGGAGTGGATGGCACCCGCGCTCAGGATGACCTCGGTGGTGGCGCTGGCATGCCGGTGTTCGCCGTGGTGGTGGAAGTAGATGCCGTTGGCGGCGTCGCCCTGGAAGCTCAGCATGCGCGCCTGCGCACCGGTCAGGACGGTGAGGTTGCGGCGGCCGCGCGCAGGGCGCAGGTAGGCGGTGGCGCTGGAGCAGCGTGCGCCGTCGCGCTGGGTGACCTGGTACAGGCCCACGCCCAGTTGCCCGGCGCCGTTGAAGTCGTCGTTGCGGGGGTGACCGGCCTGCACGGCGGCGTCGATGAAGGCATCGGAGAGCGGGTTGTGGTGGCGCAGGTCGGACACCGACAGCGGCCCGGCGTCGCCATGCAGCGCGCTGGCGCCACGGCTGTTGGCCTCGCCGCGCAGGAACCAGGGCAGCACGTCGTCCCAGCTCCAGCCGGTGGCGCCCGCTGCCGCCCAGCCGTCGTAGTCGGCGGCCACGCCGCGCACGTAACACATGGCGTTGATGGAGCTGGAGCCGCCCAGCACTTTGCCGCGCGGCCACCACAGCCGCCGCCCGTCCAGCGCGGGTTCGGGCTCGGTGTACAGGTTCCAGTTGATGCGCCGGTTGTTGACCAGCCGTGCCAGCCCGGCCGGCATGTGGATGAAGGGGTTGCGGTCGCGGGGGCCGGCTTCGAGCAGCAGGACGCGGCAGCGCGGGTCCTCGCTGAGCCGGTTGGCCAGCACGCAGCCGGCCGAACCGGCGCCGACGATGATGTAGTCGTACATGTCCGTTCCCCAACGGTGATGGGACGAGCATAAGCCAGCACGTGCCGCCACGCTGCGTTGCACGGGTGCGCGCGTCGACCACTGGCGATGTTGCGGTGCATCGTTTACCTTGCGCGCTTTGCTGCCCGGAATCCCCACGATGCTGCCGCTGCCACGCCGCCTGTGCGGGACCTGCGTGCGATGACCGCCCCGGAGCCGACCCCACCGGCGCAGCCCGGGCTGCGTGCGGCGCTGCGCCAGTCGCCGCCCCTGTTCTGGGCGTGCGTGTACTTTTTCTGCCTGCTCAGCGGCTACTACGTGCTGCGCCCGGTACGCGAGGCGATGGCGGCGTCGGCCGACCTGCAGACGGTATTCCCGCCGGCGCTGATCGGCTGGTTCGCCGGCCACGGCATTGCGCTGCAGGACTTCGTGCTGCAGGTGCTGTTCACCTGCGTGTTCGTGATCATGGTGGTACTGCAGCCGCTGTACGGGGCGTTGGTGAGCCGCTATCCACGGCGGGTGTTCCTGCCGGCGGTGTACGGGTTCTTCATTGTGACGCTGCTGGGCTTCTATGTGCTGTTCGACAGCGGGGTGCCGGGCCGCGGGATGCTGTTCTTCTTCTGGACGACGGTCTTCAATCTGTTCGCGGTGGCGGTGTTCTGGAGCTTTATGGCCGATGTGTTCTCGAACGTGCAGGCGCGGGCGTTCTACGGCTACATCGGGGCGGCCGGGACGATCGGGGCATTCCTGGGCCCGACGCTGACGTCGACGCTGGTGCAGCGGGTGGGCATTGCCAATCTGATGCTGGTGTCGGCGGGGTTCCTGACGGTCTGCCTGTTCTGCATCTGGCGGCTGCGCCTGTGGGCGGTGGCACGCGAGCAGGAGCTGCAGCTGGCGTCGGGCGAGGCGCCGATGGGGGGGGGCGTGCTGGACGGGCTGAAGCTGATCGCACGGGAGCCGCTGCTGCGCTGGCTGGCGCTGATGGTGGTGTTCGGGGTGGGGATCGGCACGCTGCTCTACAACGAGCAGGCGTCGATCGTGCGCCGGCTGTACACGGACGCGGCGGCGAGCACGGCGTTCTATTCGCGGGTAGACCTGGCGATCAATGCGCTGACGCTGATCCTGCAGCTGGGGGTGACCCGCTGGCTGCTGTCGCGCTTCGGGATCGCGCCGGCGCTGTTGATTCCGGGCTTTGCGATCATCGTCGGGTTCTCGATACTGGCGGCGTCGCCGCTGCCGCTGCTGGTGGCGATGGTGCAGGTGATGACGCGCGCGAGTGAGTTCTCGCTGGCCAAGCCGGCGCGCGAGACGATTTTCACGCGGGTGGACCGGCAGTGGCGCTACAAGGCCGGCGCGGCGATCGACACGGTGGTGTACCGCGGCGGCGATCTGACGTTCGCGTGGGTGCACAAGGGGCTGTCGCTGTTCGGCTCGCACGCGGTGTTCGCCGGTGGGCTGCTGGTGGCGGGAATCATGACGGCGGCGGCGTTCGGACTGCTGCGCGAAGAAAAGAAGCTGCCGGCCGAGCGGCCGGAGTAAGCTCTGTCCATCTTGTTCGAGGGTTGCGCATGTACTGGACCGCACTGATCCTGACCCTGGTGGTCGCGCTGTTGCACGTGTATTTCCTGGTGCTGGAGATGTTCCTGTGGACGCGCCCGCTGGGGCTGAAGACGTTCCGCAATACGCCGGAGAAGGCGGAGACGACGCGGGTGCTGGCCGCCAACCAGGGCCTCTACAACGGCTTCCTGGCGGCAGGCCTGTTCTGGGGCCTGTTCGACCATCTGCCGATGCTGGTGAACTTCATGCTGGGCTGCGTGATCGTGGCCGGCTGCTATGGCGCGTACAGCGTGAACAAGCGGATCTTCTTCATCCAGGCGGTGCCTGCGATCCTGGCGGTCATTGCGTGGCAGTTCGTGCCGGCCTGATGGATCGGGTTGCATGACAGCTTGGGTTGCATGACAGCTCGGGTTGCATGACAGCTCGGGTTGCATGAGGTCCGGTAGAGCCGGGCTTTGCCCGGCTGCTTCATGCATTTGGGCGAACAGCCCAGGCCTGCGAACGTGCTCGCGCTGGGCCGGCGGGTGCGGGTTTGCGGGGGACGCCGTAAACCCATCCATGGGGGCTTAGTCGCCGCATCCATGCGGCTCATACCCCCGCAAACCCACCCCCGCCGACCCTTTGACGGTTGGCAGGTGGCCGATGGAGATCAACGGCAACGGCGTTCTTCGTTTTCTGTCATGCGTTGCCGTGCCGATCGGCATCGCGCGCAGTTGTTTGGGAACCAACTCTACCGGCCCGCAGGCGGCTGCGCCGCCGCGTAGAGACACGCCATGCGTGTCTGCTGTTCCATCCGCACGCGACCCTCTGTCGGGGGCGGCCGGCGGGTAGCCCCCGGAGGGACGCTCCAAAACATGGGTCCGGCGCATGCGCCGGACGGGTTGGGCAGGACGCCCAACCCCGGCCTTGCCGTGTACGCAGGATTGCGTCCACGCGCAAGTTTTGGCGCAGCCTACAGGGACGTACTTGCGGCGTGTCCCGGAGCGGGGCTGCCCGTCGCTCGGCCCCAGCACGTACCAATGAAAACGCTGCCGTTGTTGCCGTTGCCCTTGCCGATCAAGCCGCGAAAATATTCCCAGGCCCATTCGACGGCGGTACCTGCGGCGGGGTGGCGCGGCTGCGGTGGGCGAACATCTGCTTCCAGGCGGCGTATACCGCACCCACGTACAGCGGCATGATCACCGTGGCCATGGCCAGTTGCACGACGAAGGCGGCCGCGCCCATGCCGCCGACCAGCAAGGCCAGCTGCATCATGATCGCGACCAGGAAGTAGATGCACATCGCCGCGATCAGGCCGAGCAGCATGAACACTGCCATCGCACCGAAGTTGCGGATGCAGCCCTGCAGGCTCATGCGCAGCGCATGCATGCCGCTCTGATGGTCGAACACCACCAGCGCCGGCTGGGTGAACATCGCCATGCTCAGCGCCACGAACGTGACGAACGCCAGCAGCATCCACACCAGGATGCGCACCACCGGCACCCCGGCCATCAAGGCCAGGGTCTGCTCATTGCTGGGCGTCGCGCCGGACTGCTGCAGTTCCTGCATCTTGCGGAACATGTCGGCCGAGGCGCTCAGTCCGTCCGCGCCCAGCATCAGGTACAGCAGCGTGCCGAGCACAATGATCGCGATCAGCTGGATCGCCAGCGGAACCAGCAGGTGGCTGACGCGGCGGTCGCGGATCGGCTGCAGCAGGTGCACCGGCAACGCGCGGTGGCCCTGGTCCACCTCGCTCACCGCGCACAGCATGCCGCCGAACACCAGCGGGCCGACCGCCACCGAGACCAGCTGGCCCAGCACGCCAAGCCAGCTGGGCAGCGCCTGCGCCAGGACCAGGATCAACGAACTGACCAGCATGCCGATCACGCCCAGCACCGCCAGCTGCAGCGGGGCACGGCGATACAGGGAAAACGCGTCCAGCAGCCATTGGGCGCCCGCCGAGGCGGGCAGCTTGCGAATCTCGCTCATACCATTCCGGAACAGGGGAGGAAGGGCGCGCACGCCCCGAATCGGATCGATTATCCCTGTTTTCCGTGCGCATCACCTGAAGGGAACGACGCTTGCGCAGCGGGCCTCAGTTGTTGCGCGCCTGGCGCACGAAGCGGCGCAGCAGCTGACGGGCCAGCGGGGCCGCGCTGACGTCGCGGGCGACCGTGCGGGCGCAGCCGCCGTGGCGCCCGATGCAGTCGGCGCGGGCGCGGACGTAGCCGCGCATGTGGTGGGTGGCGAACTCCGGGTGGAACTGCACGCCCCAGGCCTGGCGGCCCCAGCGGAACGCGTGGCAGTTGTCCTGCGCCGAGCGGGCCAGGATCGCGGCGCCGTCCGGCGCGCGCAGCACCGTCTGCAGGTGGGTGGCATGGGCGGCGAAGCGGGCCGGCAGCCCGGCGAACAGCGGGTCGTCGACTGCCGAGGGCTCCAGCGCCAGCTCGATCGTGCCCGATTCGCGGCCGGCCGGGTTGTAGGCCACTTCACCGCCCAGCGCGTGCGCCAGCAGCTGGTGGCCGTAGCAGATGCCGAATACCGGGCGGTCGTCGTGTGCCGCGTCGCGCAGCCACTGCGCGCTGCGCTCGCTCCAGTCGGCGCGGTCGGTCACGTAGGCGGCCGAGCCGCTGATGATCACCCCGGCAAACTGGCGCGGGTCGGGAAGCTGCCCGCCGTGTTCGACGTCCACCACCACCGTCTCGTCCGCATCCAACCCCGCCGCGACCCGGATCCAGTGCGGAAAACGGCCGTAGCGGCGCAGCGAGGCGACCGGTTGGCCGGTTTCAAGAATCAGGAAGGGTGAGCGGTTCATCAGCAGGAGGCAGTACGGTCAGGACTTCCTCGATTGTAGTCAGCCCTGCGGCTACCTTTTCAAGTCCCGCGCGACGCAGGGTTCGCAACCCTTCAGCACGCGCGGCACGGCTGAAACCGGCCAGATCCATGTCCGCGCGGATCAGCCCGCGCAGCCGCGAACCCAATGGCAGCAACTCATACAGGCCTACCCGGCCCAGGTAACCGGTGCGCCGGCAGTCCAGGCAACCGGCCGGCGCATATGGCGTGGGCGCCTGAGGTAATGCTTCATCGGCATCAGCCAGCACCGCCCATTGCGCCGCGCTGAGCGCCTTGGGCACCTTGCAGTGCGGGCACAGGGTGCGCACCAGGCGCTGGGCCAGGATGCCGTTGAGGGTGGAGGCCAGCAGGTAATGCGGCACGCCCAGGTCGAGCAGGCGGGTGATCGCCGAGGGGGCGTCGTTGGTATGCAGCGTGGACAGCACCAGGTGGCCGGTCAGCGAGGCCTGCACCGCCATCTGCGCCGTTTCCAGGTCGCGGATCTCGCCGATCATGATTATGTCCGGGTCCTGCCGCAGCAGGGTGCGCACGCCGGCGGCGAAGTCCAGGTCGATGTTGGTCTGCACCTGCATCTGGTTGAATTCCGGCGCGATCATTTCGATCGGGTCTTCCACCGTGCAGACGTTCACGTCCGGCGTGGCCAGCCGCTTCAGCGTCGAATACAGCGTGGTGGTCTTGCCCGAGCCGGTGGGCCCGGTGACCAGCACGATGCCGTGCGGGCGCTCCACCAGCGCGGTCCAGCCGGCGGCTTCTTCCGGGCTGAAACCGAGCTGGTCGATGCTCTTGAACGCCGCGTCCGGGTCGAAGATGCGCATCACGCACTTCTCGCCGAAGGCGGTGGGCATGGTCGACAGGCGCATTTCCACCTCCCGCCCGCCCGGCGAACGGGTCTTGATGCGGCCGTCCTGCGGGCGCCGGCGCTCGGCCAGGTCCATGCGGCCCAGCACCTTGATCCGGCTGACCATGGCGGTCATCACCGGCGGCGGCACCTCGAACACCTTGTGCAGCACCCCGTCGATGCGGAAGCGCATGCGGCCCATGTCGCGGCGCGGCTCCAGGTGGATGTCCGAGGCGCGCTGCTCGAAGGCGTACTGCAGCAGCCAGTCCACGATGTGCACCACGTGCTGGTCATCGGCATTCACATCGCCGGCGCGGCCCAGCTCCACCAGCTGCTCGAAACTGGGCAGGGTGCCGCTGGGCTCGCTGCGCACGTCGCCGCGCGCGCCGCGCACCGAGCGGGTCACCCCGTAGAACTCCATCGTGTAGCGGTGCAGGTCCAGCGGGTTGACCATGGCCAGCTCGATCCGGCGCCGGGCCAGGTGCTGCAGGTCGAGCAGCCATTCCTGGGCCAGTGGCTCGCTGGTGGCCACCAGCAGGCGTTCGCTGTCCACCGCCAGCGGCAGGAACCGGTGCCGGCGCGCATAGGCATGCGAGACCAGCGCGGTCACCGCCGCCACGTCCACGCGGGTGGGGTCGATGCGCAGGTAGCGGGTGCCGGTGCGGGTGGCCAGCCATTCGGTCAGCCGCTCCAGCCCCAGTTCACCGCCCGAGGTGGCGGCCAGCTTCAGGTTGGCCAGCAGCACCAGCGGGTGCACTTCGCTGGCGTTGCGCGCGCCGTGGCCGGAAAAACGGATGCGTTCCAGGTCGCTGGCGGCGACCAGGCCGTCGGCAACCATGGCGGCGGCGACCTGTTCGAAGACCAGCCGGCCCGGCGGCAGAGGCCCCGGAGCTGGAGCGGGGGCGAGCGTTGCCGGAGAGCGGTGTTCCATGGCGCCAGAATCCTCGGAGCGGGGGCTGCACGGCGTGATGGCGGCTTGCCTGGAATGCCGGCGGGCGGTCCGTCGCTATACTAGCGCACCCCCTGAGCAGGCAAGACTCCGCCGCATGTCCGCGACCCAGAACGTTCCGATCACTTTCCAGGGCCTGATCCAGACCCTCAACCAGTATTGGGCGCAGCAGGGCTGCGTGCTGATCCAGCCGCTGGACCTGGAGGTCGGTGCCGGCACCTTCCACCCGGCCACCTTCCTGCGCTCGATCGGCCCGGAAAGCTGGAATGCCGCGTACGTGCAGCCCTCGCGCCGCCCCACCGACGGCCGCTACGGCGAGAACCCCAACCGCCTGCAGCGCTACTACCAGTACCAGGTGGCGATGAAGCCCAGCCCGGACAACATCCAGCAGCTATACCTGGATTCGCTCAAGGCGCTGGGCATCGACCCGCTGGTGCACGACCTGCGCTTCGTCGAAGACAACTGGGAATCGCCCACGCTGGGTGCCTGGGGCCTGGGCTGGGAAGTGTGGCTCAACGGCATGGAAGTGACCCAGTTCACCTACTTCCAGCAGGCCGGTGGCCTGGAGTGCAAGCCGGTGCTGGGCGAGATCACCTACGGTCTCGAGCGCCTGTGCATGTACCTGCAGAACTGCGACAACGTCTATGACCTGGTCTGGACCTATGGCCCGGACGGCACGCCGGTGACCTACGGCGATGTGTACCTGCAGAATGAAGTCGAGCAGAGCACCTACAACTTCGAGTACGCCGACGTGGACGAACTCTTCCACCGCTTCGACGCGTGCGAGAAGGAAGCGCAGAAGCTGGTCGAGGTGGGGCTGCCGCTGCCGGCCTACGAGCAGGTGTGCAAGGCCAGCCATTCGTTCAACCTGCTGGACGCGCGCCGCGCGATCAGCGTCACCGAGCGCCAGCGCTACATCCTGCGCGTGCGCGCGCTGGCCCAGGCCGTGGCAAAACTGTATGAGGCCAAGCGCATCGAAGCGGTGGCTGCCAAGGAGGTGCAGGCATGAGCACGATGCTGCCGCTGCTGATCGAACTGGGTACCGAAGAACTGCCCGTGAAGGCGCTGCCGGGCCTGGCCCAGGCCTTCTTCGATGGCGTCATCGACGGCCTGGCCAAGCGTGGCGTGGCCGTGGAACGCGGCGATGCCAAGCCGCTGTCCACCCCGCGCCGGCTGGCGGTGCTGCTGCCCGGCGTGGCCGTGGAGCAGCCCGAGCAGCACGGTGAAGTGCTGGGCCCGTACCTGAACATCGCACTGGACGCCGACGGCCAGCCGACCAAGGCGCTGCAGGGCTTCGCCGCCAAGGCCGGGATCGACTGGACCGCGCTGGAGCGCACCAGCGACGCCAAGGGTGAGCGCTTCGTGCACCGTTCGGTGACCCCGGGCGCGCGCACCGCCGCGCTGCTGCCGGAGATCCTGCGCGAGGCGATCGCCGCCATGCCCATTCCCAAGCCGATGCGCTGGGGCAGCCACAGTTATGGCTTCGCGCGCCCGGTGCATTGGCTGGTGCTGCTGCACGGCAAGGACGTGATCGAGGCCGAGCTGCTGGGCCTGAGCTCCGACCGCATGAGCCGTGGCCATCGCTTCATGCACGACAAGACCGTGTGGCTGTCCTCGCCGGACGACTACGTCAGCTCGCTGCAGGCCGCCTATGTACTGGTCGACGCCGACGCGCGCCGCACCCGCATCGTCGAGGCGGTCAACGCCGAAGCGGCCAAGGCCGGTGGCCAGGCGCGCATCACCGCCGACAACCTGGACCAGGTGGTGAACCTGGTCGAATGGCCGGCGCCGGTATTGTGCAGTTTCGAACGCGAATTCCTGGCCGTGCCGCAGGAAGCGCTGATCGAGACCATGGAGGTCAACCAGAAGTTCTTCCCGGTGCTCGACGCCGGCGGCAAGCTGACCGAGAAGTTCATCGGCATTGCCAACATCGAATCGAAGAACGTGGCCGAAGTGGCCAAGGGCTACGAGCGGGTCATCCGCCCGCGCTTCGCCGATGCCAAGTTCTTCTTCGACGAAGACCTCAAGCAGGGCCTGGAGTCGATGGGCGATGGCCTGAAGACCGTGACCTACCAGGCCAAGCTGGGTTCGGTGGCCGACAAGGTGCAGCGCGTGGTCGCGCTGGCCGGCGCCATCGCCGCGCAGGTCGACGTGGACCCGGTGCTGGCCAAACGCGCCGCGCAGCTGGCCAAGAACGACCTGCAGTCGCGCATGGTCAACGAGTTCCCGGAGCTGCAGGGCATCGCGGGCCGTCATTACGCGGTGACCGGTGGCGAATCGCCCGAGGTCGCGCTGGCCATCGACGAGGCCTACCAGCCGCGCTTCGCCGGCGATGACATCGCGCTGTCGGCGCTGGGCAAGGTGCTGGCGATTGCCGAACGGCTGGACACCCTGGCCGGCGGCTTTGCCGCAGGCCTGAAGCCGACCGGCAACAAGGACCCGTTCGCCCTGCGCCGCAACGCGCTGGGCCTGGCCCGCACGATCATCGAGTCCGGGTTCGATCTGGACCTGCGCGCGCTGTTGGTCACCGCTCTGGCTGGTCTTCCGGTGGCCGTGCAGCCCAGCGCGGAGCGCAACACCGACGCGCTGCCGCAGGAACTGTACGACTTCATCCTCGACCGCCTGCGCGGCTACTACGCCGACAAGGGCGTGCCCGCCACGCACTTCAATGCGGTGGCGGAACTGAAGCCGGCCTCGCTGTATGACTTCGACCGCCGCGTGGATGCCATCGGCATCTTCGCCGCGCTGCCGGAAGCCGAGGCGCTGGCAGCGGCCAACAAGCGCATCCGCAACATCCTGCGCAAGGCCGAGGGCGAGATCCCGGGCATGGTCGATCCGGCGCTGTTGGCCGAACCGGCCGAAAGCGAACTGGCCGAAGCCGTGGAAGCGGCCATCGATGACAGCAACGCCAGCCTGCACCAGAAGGATTACGTCAGCGTGCTGGCGCGTCTGGCTCGTCTGCGCGCCCAGGTCGATGCATTCTTCGACGGCGTGATGGTCAATGCCGACGATCCGGCGCTGCGTGGCAACCGCCTTGCACTGCTGAAGCGGCTGGGCGACCGGCTGGGCAGCGTGGCGGCGATCGAGCATCTGTCGAGCTGACGTAACTGCACCGATCCGCGTGGTATCCCTTGAAGCGCCCGGCATGTCCGGGCGCTTTTCGTTTGTGCGCGCGCTGTTTAAACCATGCAACACATCCGAGTTCTGATTGAGCGATCGGTATGTACCGAATGAAACGATAGGTTTTTGAAATCCAAGCAGGTGAACCCGTCGTAATGATGTCGGCGCGCCGCGGTACTGGCGATCACGCATGCGTGTGATCCGTGCGGTCCTCCTTCATCTGCACTCCCTTGGAAGTACACCTGACATGCATCCCCCACGATCTGCTGTCGCGGCGCCTACGCCTGCGAGCCCCAACCCCGTTGCGCAACCGGTCTGCAGCGCTCGCCCGCCCGGGCAGAACCGCGAGCCGATACTGGTGCTTGATCAGATCGCCAACGATGCGCACGCGGCCCTACCGTGGCCGGCAACCTCCTTCGCGCCGATTCCACTGGATCCGGAAGAGCGTGCGGTCATGCACGCCATCCTGGGCAGTGGCGATCCCCGCGCACGCGAGGTCGCCGCGCTGATGCAGCGCGAACTGGACGCGGCGTCCGGCCCGGCGGATCAGGATGCGCGTGCGCAGATCACGGACTTCTACAGCACGCTGCTGGCGCAACGCGCTGCCGATCCGGCAGCGCTGACGACGTTCCTCTCCAGCGCGGCCAGCCGGGTGCTCAACCGCCTGCAGCTGACCCTTCTCGCGACGGCGGCTCCGGGTGCAGGCGCGTTGATGGCCGCAGGGCAGGTGGCCCATTCGCTCTATCAGCGCAACTGGTCCAGCGTGGCGGCGGCACTGCCGTCGCTGGCGGCGTTGTTGCCCTCGCCGCTGCGGCACTGGGACGAGGTTGAGCGCCTGATCCAGGCGCTGCCGGCCGACATTCGCGACGGCCTCGAAGCATTGCACCGCTGGATCGAGTGCACCGATGAGGCGCTGCTGCCGCAGCTGGATATCCGCCAGGCCGGTCCGGCGCTCGCGGTTGCCGTGCTGCTCTGGCAAGTGCAGAAGGCGTTGCCGCCGCCGTCGCAGGCGCTGCAGGGCGCGGGCCGGTTCGTGGCGGGCCTGCCTGGGTACTGGCAGACGCTGGTGGGGATGAACAGTGTGGGTGGGTCGCTGCTGGCGCACGTGGTGAAGCCGGACGGGCCCGACCTGTCGGCGGACAAGGTGCGGCCGACCCGGCAGCAGAAGGAGGCGTTGGTCCAGCACCAGAGGGCGGTCGACCGCCGCCATGCCATCGTGCCGAGTTGGCAGAACGTGGACGTCGAGCCCGCCGATTGGACGGTGCCCGGACACCCCCAACGCGGCGGCGCGATCGCCGCCCCGCCCGTCGCCAGCGACGTGCAGCAGCACCCCGAGGCGGCGACGTCGCCGGCGTCGCGCGCGACCAGTGCGCTGCCCGGTTGGGTGGCATGGCTTTTCGCTGGAGTGCCGCTGCTGCGCGAGGCGGCGGGATTCGTGCAGGTACCGCAGGCGCCGCCGCCGGTGGAAATGCAGCTCATGGGTGACTCGGCGCTGCGTGGGGTGAAGGCCACCCAGCCACTGATCCAGCCGCCACCGATGCTTGCCAATGCAGGCGGCGCGGGTGCGGGCGCGATCGGACGTATCTACCACCGCCACCCGCGCACGGTGACCGCCGCCGTCGCTGCCGCCGTCACCGCTGCGGCAGGCGGTGCGGTCGCGCTGGCCTGGAAGGCCATGAACTACGCCTGGGGCGGCGAGGAGGCGCCTACGGTTGATGCACTGGTCGAACACGCCGCCATGCGCATTGAACAAGCGCCGGACGGCGCGTGGCGGTCCGAGCTGGACCGCCTGGAACAGACGCTGGACACCGGACCCCACCGCACCGGCCGCGCACGCCGCGAGGCGGCCCCACCGACCAGCACCGCCGCGCCGCCGGCAGCGCTGACGCTGCACGAGCAGCTCCACGTCATGCGGCTGTGGTCGCTGGCCGTTGCCCAAGACATCGCCCAGCAGCCCGGCTGGGAATGGGTCGCCCAGGCGCCGGCGTCGGAGCAGGAACTGCTGGTCACCCATTGGCACGCGCTGCGCCGGGAGCAGGCCAAACTCGTGGCACTGGAGCGCGTGCCGGGAACACTGCTGGCCACCGGCTTGGCGGCGCATGGCTGGGCGCACGACTGGCAGGACATCGAGGTGCGCCTGCCGTCCACGCAGCGTGCCGGGGTCCGCGTTGATGATCGCCTGCCGTTGCTGGAGTTCTGCCTGGCCCGGAGCGACTACGCCGGCCCGGCGCCCGCCTTCCTGCGCAACGGCCTGCCGGTGAACGCGGCGGAGATGGCGCAGCTGCGCCGGTTCGTGGCCAGCCGCGCGTGCCGCGACCTGCGCGCGCAGGTCAACGCCGAGGTGGAGTCCCTGCGGCCCGCACTCGAAGCAGCGGTGAAGGCCAAACTGGTGATCCATGCGCTGCGTGCCAAGGCGCAGGGCAGCCTCGGCAGCGATGCCGCACAGCCGCTGCGCGGCGCCGACATCGTGCTGGGGTTCCTGCAGGGGGCGCAGGACGTGGAAACCTCGCCGCTCACCTATGTCGACCGGTTGCCCGATGGCACCGACGTCTCCATCGCGGTGTCCAACTACCTGGTGCTGCGCAGCACCAGCACCGACGACGCACTCAAGGGCCAGGTGGTGCTGTACCGCTCGGATCTGTCCACGTTCCAGGCGTTCCGCGACGAATCCCGGTTCCGCCAGTTCCTGGACGCGAACCGGGCCAAAGCCGGGCTGTTCGTCGACAACCACAGCGTGGACCCGACCCTGGCCGACGACATCGTGCGCGCCGCGCCGCCGGCCCGACAGGCCGCCGTACGCGAGCGGGTGCAGGCCTGGGAATCGCGCCTAGCCCTGTTCCAGACGCGGCCATCGTCGCCGGATGCCTGGAACCCGCAGGAGAGCTTCGCGTTGCGCTTCACCGCCTCGCCGACCGCGCTGCAGGACTGGGCCTCTCGACTGGTGCACTACCGCCAGACCCTGGAGCAGCAGCGTCTGGACCAGGGCGCGCTGCGCTGGTCCGCACTGGGCATCGCCAACGTCGCGGCTGAGGCGGAATTCCAGCAGCGGCTGAAGGAGGACCTGCAGTCGCTCAACGCCCACGCCGCGCCTGCCGTGGCCGAGGCCATCCGCGGCGCCCTGCGCATGGCCGGGTTCCGCGGCCCGCTGGACAGTGTGGACCCCGACCGGATCATGCTCGGCCATGACGGCCAGCAGATGTCCCTGACCGCCTGGGCCAGCAACGGCTGGCAGCGCGGCGCACTGCACCGCCCGGCGCTGGTGGCCGATCCCGATACCGCCGCGCGCATGCCCAATGTCCGCGTGGCCGCCGAGCCGTGGCCCAGCGCCGACGTGCTGGCACTGATGACCGTCACGGCTACACCGTCGCCCGATGACGCCACGCCCCGCACGGCTGCGGCGCTGACCGCGCAGTTGCAGGACGAGGACCTGCGACGCGCGATCTGTGGCGTGCTGGAAGACTTCGCTGACAGCAACCACCTGGCCGACGCCTACAGCGAGCACCTGCAGGCGCTGCTCGGCAGCAGCCACCGCGACGACAGCGCGGCCGGCACGCGCCTGGTCACGGCGATGGGTGACCAGATCCGCGTCCGCACCGCGTGGATGATCGAGAAGGCGCATCTGGACGGCACGCTCGATGCCGCCCAGCATGCGGCGCTGCGCCGCGCGCATTCGCAGATCGAGGCCCGTGCCGGCGCGCGCGCGTCCTCGCTGATGGGGGTCACCCTGGCAGGCAAGCCGATCACCGGCCTGTGGGCGATGCAGGCCGGCAACGCGACCTGGGTGTTCCTGCCCGACACGCCGCAGGGCGACCTGCTGCTGGACGCGCGCGCGTTCAAGGCCTGGGTCGCGCAGGGCGATGATGCGGAGCGCTACATCCGCCTGCGCACGCTCTACCGGCACCACCCGGCGCTGGCGCTGGCCTTCAGCAAGAAAGAGGCCGGCACGGGACTCGGCGTGGGCTTCGGCCCCACGCGCGGGCCGGACGACGCAGCGCGGCGGCTGATCGAAGGCCGCATTGCCGACGTCGACGAGTTGACCGTCACCCAGCTGGAGCGTTTCGGCGAGACCCTGAAACTCATCGGTGCCATCGCCGTGGCTACCGTGTGCACCGCGGCCACCGGCGGTACCGCCGTAGCCCTGTGCGTGGTCGGCACGCTGGCGCTGGTGGCCGACGGCATCCGCGAGGGCGTCGAACTGATCGATCGGGGCGATGTCGACGGTGCCATTCAATCGATCGGCGGCAGCGTGCTCGACGCCGCCGATGTCCTGCAGATCAGCACCGTTCCCGCGCTGCTGTTCCAGTTGGGGCGGCGCACGCTGCACAACGTGGGGGATGCGCGGCGCGCGCTGACGCAGTGGCGGGCGCAGGGGCGGGCGTTCGCCCGCGACGGCGCGGTCAACAACGCCTTCCAGCGCTCCCGCGAAACCCTCACCAACGAACCGATGCAGGTACGCTACGCAGCGGGCGGCGGTGTGGTGTACCAGCAGGGTGAAAGCCGCTATATCCGTCAGGGCGATCATTTCGTCGAGGTCTACGACGACGGCGATGGGACGCTTCGTCTGCGTGACCCCAGCCGCAGCGACGCCGTGGGTGCACCGGTGGAGTACAAGGATGGCGCATGGCGGCGTTCGGACACGCCTCCGCTCATGCGCGCCCCGACCACGCCACACAACCGCCCCGGATCGCCCGACTGGGCCAAGCGGCTGAACGCCGAGAACCTGCCGGCGACCCGCTACGACGAACTGGAAGCGCTGTTCGGCGAGCTTACGCTGAAGAAGCCCACCGCAGATGTGCATGCCGTCATCGACAGCGAGCTGATGAACCTGCGCATTTCCGACATCCTTGCCGACCCCGGAACGTTGGGGTTGCCGGGCGACGAAGCGATGATGATTCGCGCCTGGGCCGACAGCGCGCTGGGCGGCGGAAAAGGCGTATTGACCTATACGATGGTCGGGAACGAATGGAACCAGGCCGCCCGGTTCGGCAAGGGCGACGTCGGCCTGCACGTGCGGGTGGGCAGTTCCAGAGATCTGCCCACGTTGGACGATCTCATTGCCGCCGCCGACCAGGACGTAGTGCTGCGCCGCCTGGGGCTGCCGGAGGACACCGATGATGTAACGCTCATCGCCGCCGTCCGCGAAGAACTGGTGCGGACGATCCGCAACAATCCGAAGCAGAGTCTGGAAAGCTGGCAGCGCTGGCTCACCATGCGGCACCGCTTGCCCACCGCAGCGGACAATCTTGTGAAGCACTTCCGGGCACTCACCAAGGCCGAGGCAGAAGAGCTTGTGACTGCGGCCAGCCCACAGCTGAAGCACCAGCTGGAATCGTGGGACTTTCCCACCGAGATCCGCACGGCGGTGTCCAACGTACTGGCCAGCCGCGCACAGCGTCAGCAGCGCCAGGCGATCATCGAAGGCAACGTGCACACGCTCGCCGAGGTCTCGGAGCTCAGCATCCATCTGAAGGAGGTGCTACCGCGCCGACAGGTGAGGGCACTCAGCGTCGAGGGCGACCGTATCGAACTTGCGTTCACTGCCTCCAGCCCCGGAGCGCCAGAGGCAAAGCTGCTCTTCGCTGGCCGTGCCAATGATGACCTGCCGCCCGTCGATGGTGCAGGCAACGAGTACGCGAGCTGGCAGGACGGAATTTTCGAGCAGTTGACGCCGGCAGAGCGGGAATCTCTCCCGGGCAGGAATGGACTGACCCCGATGCCGAGCGACCTGCGCCGCGCCGTGGTGGACAAGATGCGGAAGTCGCCCATCGTGACGGTGTGCAGCTGGCCCAGATCACCGGGCTCGAAGTTCAAGAAGGCAGACGACTGCGCGGGCATATCGTCCGATGCGCTCGCACTCGCGCCCGCAGACGTAACCCCTTATGACCGGCAGATGCGTGACGCGTTGGCGAGGGTGATGGACACGACGCACGCAAGGCTGACCGAAAGACATACGCATTTTTCGCGCGAGCTGGTTGAGTTCAACACACTGACCAAGCAGGAAGCGGACCTCAGGCAGCTGAAGAGTGCCCATGGAAAAGGGCAGAGACTCGATGAGCCGGCGAACGAGATGGACCCCGTATCGAAGGCTCGCCTGAAGGAGCTGCAGGGCAGGTCATTTGGCGATCTGGACAGCTTCGATATCGGCAACTTCGCCAGCTACGAGCTGAATGACCTCTCCTACGACGGTCGGCAACTCGAACTGCCTTCCCATTTCCCACGGGTGGCCACGGCGATGAGTGGCAATGCACGCCCGCTGCTGGGGTCGGAGGGGGTGCTTGAAGGCGCACCCGTGCGCCGGATACTGGTGCCGGACGCCGAGTCCAACCACATCCTGCAGCTTTTCGAGCAGTATCGTGAGGACTACGCACTGGGCAGCGATCTATCGCCGGTGACGGGCAAGTTTGCTGAAGGCGGCCAGGCGTCGAAGCTGATCATCCTGAAGGAAGAAGACCTGCGCGTCACAAAGCCCAGCACGAAGCAGGGCAAGAAGATCAAGGTGCCAATCTCCGAACTCACCGACGAGGAGATCTCACTGTTGGGAAACTCGGACTATTCACCCAATCTCAGAAAGCTGGTCGGCGATGCGGGCCTGCTGCCGGCCAATGTGCGGACATGGAAGGCGGGAATCGGCTACCGCATGTACCAGATCCGCTCGTGCAGCGAAGGGAAGTTCCTCGATGGCTTCTTCAGGGCGTTGAGCGAGGCCTTGCCGGCCCTCAAGCCATTGCTGTGGGGACCCCGGGGCGCGAAGGTCGACAAGCTCAACGGCAACCTTCACTTGGTGTCGGAAATGAATCCGTGCAGGCGCAGCTGTGATCGACGCATAAGTGAGATGCTCGTCATGATGCCCAGCATGCACATCCGGGTGTTCTATCGCTTCGAGGATAATATCGAGCGGGTCAACTGGTGGACGGCCAGGAAGGTGGATGTCATCGTCACGAAGAACCGGGATACCTGGGAGGCGGCAGGCGCAACCTGGGACCAGATGCAGGACATGGCCGCCGTCGAGCTGAAGACGATCGAATCGGCGGTCAGGAAAGGCACGAAAACATGGGTGGACGAAGCGTTGACCCGGCGTCCCCCGCCGCTGCCGGTACCCAAGCTGTGGGAGCCGCAGATCGAGGAAACGTACTGAGGGACATATGCCCATTGACGGAATCCCCCCTTGTCACCGCACGGTTGGGCCGGTTCGCGCAGGCGATCCGGCCCCTGCGGGGCCCTCCATCGTAGAACGCATGCAATTGCAGGGTGGCCCGTTGCAGTTGGGCCCGGAGCACGCCGACCTGCATGCCGGGTTCTGCAGCGCACTCTCACAGCAGCTGGGTGAGTACCTTGCGTATGGATTTCTCGAGGACGGCCAGGGTCACGGCGTTGTCCTCCCGAAGGTGCCTGAGGCGCGTTCTGCCGACAACGTGTCGCGTGGCGAGGTGAGCCTCGTGCTGCATGAGGATGCGTGCGTGTTCGGGTTCCTGGACTGTCAGGGTGTGGGCGATTGCTACTACGTTGCCCGGGGAGCCGAATTCTTCAGTGTGTGCATCGAATCGGGGATGGCGACCCATGGGCCGTATGACATCTTCGTATCGCCGCCCATGACATGGGAGGCCCTCAAGAGTCAGTTGGAGGCGCAACGTCACTGGTGGTGAGCCCACCTTGCGGTGGCGGAAGGCGATGACCATCGGTCTTCACAGGGGCCTTCCCGCCGCACAACGACAATGGCCTTGGTCCAGCCTGGGACGCCCATGTCGTTTTGCCGGCCCGCCGTATCCCGCTATCCTGTGCCCATGCTGCCCACGAAATATGCCCTGCCGCTGATGTTCCTCGCCCTTGCCGCCACCTCGGCGGCGCATGCGCGCGGCACCATCGAGAAAGTGGACATCACCGGCCTGGACAAGGGCGACGATGCCGAGATGATCGAGAACATCGAGGTCTCGCTGTCGCTGTATGACACCATCGGCAAGCCGCAGGGCGAGTCGCGCCTGGAATACCTGCTGTCCCAGGCCGAGCGCCAGACCCGCCAGGCGCTGGAGCCGTTTGGGTATTACAACCCCACCATCACCGTCGAAAGCCCGCGCGACGGCGAGAACCTGCGGGTGGTCATCCATGTCGACCGTGGCCCGCCCACCCTGGTGCGCCGCGAGAACATCGACATCACCGGCCCGGCGCAGCTGGACCAGTACCTGCAGCAGGACCTGGAGAATTTCCGGCCGCGCAAGGGCCAGCGGTTCGAGCACACCGTGTACGACGCCAGCCGGATCACCATCACCCGGCGCCTGGCCGAACGCGGCTACTTCGATGCGGACTTCACCCAGCGCAGGGTGGAGATCACCCGCGCCGACAACGCCGCCGACATCAACCTCAGCTGGGACAGCGGCCGCCGCTACAACATGGGCGACATCCGCTTCCACGAAGATTATTTCGACCCCAAGCTGTTCGACCCGCTGGTGTACTGGGAAACCGGCAGCTATTTCCACGAAGGCAAGCTGGACCGCCTGCGCGAATCGCTGACCAAGCTCGACTACTTCAGCGTCATCGACATCCAGCCGCAGCCGGACCAGGCCGACGAGAACGGCAATGTGCCGGTGGACGTCACCCTGACCCGCGCCAAGCGCACCATCTACACCGCCGGTGTGAGCTACGGCAGCGAGAGTGGCGCCGGTGTGCGCGGCGGGCTGGAGCGGCGCTTCGTCAACAGCCGCGGCCACAAGATGAACACCCAGCTGGACTATGCGCAGAAGCGCAAGAGCCTGGTCACCACCTACCGGGTGCCGGCGTTCAAGTGGCTGGATGGCTGGTACGCGCTGACCGCCAGCGCCTATGACGAGCAGACCGACTACATCGACCTGCGCAACTTCAAGCTGATCGGCAGCCGCAGCGGCGAGATCAACGAAAACTGGACCGCCATCGCCTCGATCAACGCCCTGCGCGAGCGCTGGCGCTATGCGTCGGGTACCGAATTCACCAACGCGATCTACAACACCTCCACGCTGGTGTACCCACAGCTGACGGCCGATTACGTCAATGTCGACGACCGGCTGGCCCCGCGCAGCGGCATCAGCGGCAGCGCGACCCTGCGCGGCGGCATTGAAGGCGCCGGTTCGGATACCAGCTTCGTGCAGGCCAATGTGATGCTGCGCTGGTTCATTCCGATCGGCGATGCCGACCGCCTGATCCTGCGCGGCGAAGGCGGTACCACCTGGACCAGCGACCTGGTGGCGATGCCGCCCAGCCTGCGCTTCTTCGCCGGTGGCGACCGCAGCATCCGCGGCTACGCGTTCCGTGAGGTCGGCCCGCGCACGCCTGAGCCGGACAAGTTCGCGCTGGGTGCGAAGAATGTGGTGACCGCCTCGGCCGAGTACGAGCACTACTTCAAGGGCGGCCCGTGGGGCGGCGCGGTATTCGTCGACACCGGCAGCGCCTTCGACAACACCATCGACCTGCACACCGGCGTGGGCTTCGGCGTGCGCTGGAAATCGCCGGTGGGCCCGGTGCGGGTGGATATCGCGCATGGCCTGAACAACCCGGACTCCAAGTTCCAGCTGTACCTGAGCATCGGAGCGGACCTGTGAGCACGCCGAGCCCGAAACCCGCTCCGCCGCCGCGCGTGCGCTTCTACCGCAAGCGCCGCTTCTGGGCGTGGTCGGGCTTCACCGTGCTTGGGCTGGTGCTGCTCGCGCTGCTGCTGGTGTACTGGCTGCTGCAGACCGTGGCCGGGCGCGACGTGCTGCTGGCCCAGGTGGTGGCACGGCTGCCGGCCGGTGCCACGCTGACCTGGAGCAAGGTGGATGGCCCGGTGGCCGGGCCGCTGGTGCTGCACGATCTGGACTTCCGCTACAACGATATCCACTTCACCGCCGAGCGCGCCTACCTCGATCCCGATATCCGCCCGCTGCTCGGCCGCAAGCTGCAGCTCGATGCGCTGCAGATCAAGAACGCCACGCTCAACCTGGCCAAGAGCGACGAGCCGTTCGAGATGCCCTCGTGGCCCGGTTCGCTGCCGCAGATCGAGATGCCGCTGGCGATCCAGGCCGACACCATCATCATCGATGGGTTCCGCATCACCCAGGCGCAGGAGCCGCTGATCGACATCGCCAAGCTGCGCGGCGGGCTGGAGATCGCCAATGGCGAGTTCCGCGCGCAGCAGCTCAAGATCGACAGCGACCGCGGCGATTTCCGCGTGGACGGCCGTTACGTGCCGCGCAGCAACTACTCCACCGACATCACCATCGGCGCGGTGCTGCCGGCCCCGCGCGGGCGCACCCCGGCGCGGCTGGGCCTGGTGGCGCGCGGCGACCTGGACCGCATGGAGATCGCGCTGGCCGGTCATGCGCCTGCGCCGCTGCAGGCCAGCCTCGTCTTCGAAGGCCGCGACGAACCGGTGTGGAAGGCCAGCGCACGCAGCAAGGAACTGGACCTGGCGCTGCTGGTGCCGGGCATGGACGCCGCCGGTACGCCGCTGTCGCTGGATTTCACCGCCGATGGCAAGGGCGGCCAAGCCAACCTGCAGGGCCGCATCCAGCAGGGTGATCTGGCCGTGGAGCTGGCACCTTCGCGGGTGGGCCTGGCCGACCAGGTGCTGACCGTGTCGCCGCTGGTGGTGAAGGGCTTCGGTGGCCAGGCGCGCCTGCAGGGCACCGCCGACTTCCGTGACCGCGAGAACGCGAGCCTGCGCTTCGCGATCGTCGCCAACGACCTCACCTTCGTGCCGGAAGCTGATCCCACCACGCAAGGTGCGGCCAAGCCGGTTCCGGTGACGCTGAAAGAAGCGCGCATGGGCCTGGCCGGCACGCTCAAGACCTGGGCCGCCGTGGGCACCGCGGCCGTCGAGCGCGAGCAGCAGACGGCTGACCTGAAATTCGACATCCGTGGCAGCGATACCGCCGCGCAGATCAAACAGCTGCAGGCCAAGACCCCGGGCGGCGCGCTCGACATGACCGGCCAGGTGGCGTGGGCGCCGCAGCTGGACTGGGACGTCGCCGCCAAGCTGGCCGCGTTCGACCCGGGTTACTTCGTGCCCGGTTGGGACGGCCGTTTGTCCGGTTCGCTCGCGTCCAAGGGCCGGCAGTTGCCGCCGCCCGCGGGCAGCCCGGCCGGCACCGCCGGTGCATACGAGGCCACCGTGGACGTGCCCGGCATCAACGGCACGCTGCGCAACCGCCGCGTGGACGCGCAGGGGCGCTTCGCGCTGCGCGGGCAGCAGGGCGAGGGCAACGTGCGGCTGGCCGTGGGCAACAGCCGGCTGACCGCGCGCGGCAGCGTGGGCGACCGGCTCGACGTGCAGGCACAGCTCGATCCGGTGCAGCTGGACGACCTGATGCCCGGCAGCACCGGCACCCTGCGTGGCCAGGTGCAGGTGCGTGGACCGCGCACCGCGCCGGACATCACCGCCGACCTGGTGGGCAGTGGCCTGCGCTATGCGGATTACAGCGCCGAAGCATTGAGCATTCGCGGCAACCTGCCATGGCAGGGCAACAACGGCACGCTGGCGCTGCAGGGCACCAAGGTGCAGGTCGGCATGCTGCTCGACACCCTCAATGTGAATGCCAGCGGCGGCATCTCCAACCTGCGCCTGGACGCACAGGCGAAGAACGAACTGGGCGCGGTGGCGCTGCAGGGCGGCGTACGCCAGCAGGGCAACGCCTGGCGTGGTGAGCTTGCCGCGCTGCGCATCGCGCCGGTCAAGGGCGACGCGTGGTCGCTGCGCGCGCCGTCCACGTTCGGCATCCAGGGCAGCAGCTTCACCCTCAGCGATACCTGCCTGGGCGCCGCCACCGGCGGCGCGCTGTGCGCCAGCGCCAACTGGCCGCGCGACGGGCTGAAAATTCGTGGTGATGCGCTGCCGCTGGCACTGGTGCAGCCGTGGCTGCCGCCGCAGTCCGGGCGTCGTCTGCACCTGCGTGGCGAGATCACCCTGGACGGGCACATCCGCCCGCGTGGCAATGCGTGGGAAGGCAGCGCGAAAATCGCGTCGCTGGAAGGCGGCATCCGCCTGGGCGACAACGCGCGTGGCGAACTGGTGCGCTATGACCAGTTCTCGGCCACGCTGGAAATGACCCCGGCGCAGATCAACGCCAAGCTGGGTGTCGGCTTCCAGGGCAACGGCTTCGTCGATGCCAAGGTGCAGACCGGCTGGGATGCCAGCGCGCCGCTCAACGGCGAGCTGTACCTCAACATGTCGCGGCTGTACTGGCTGGAGCTGTTCTCGCCGGACATCGTGCGCCCCACCGGCCTGATCGAGGGCCACGTGAGCCTGCGCGGCACCCGTGGCACGCCGTCGCTGGGTGGCGAGGCCAAGCTGAGCAACTTCAAGGGCGAGTTCCCCGCGCTGGGCCTCACCTTCGACCAGGGCAGCGGCAACTTCACCGCCCAGCCGGACGGTTCGGCAAAGATCACCGCGCAGGCCAACTCGGGCAAGGGCACGTTGTTCGTGGACGGTGGCCTGTCGTGGTTCGGCGATGCGCAGCCGCTGCAGCTGCATATCCATGGCGAGAACGTGCTGCTGTCCAATACGCCGGAGCTGCGCATCGTCGCCAACCCCAACCTCGACTTCACCCTGGCCGCCGCCGCCATGCAGCTGCGCGGCACCGTGCACGTGCCGGAGGCCGACCTGGACCTGGAACGGCTGGACCGTGGCACCTCCGTGTCTGAAGACGTGGTGGTGCTGGACCCGGCCGACCCCGAGGAGACGCCGAGCTCGCCGCTGGACATGGACCTGACCGTGAGCCTGGGCGACAACGTGCGCATGGCCGGGTTCGGCCTGAAGGGCGGGCTGGGCGGCAAGATGCAGGTGTGGTCGCGGCCGGGCCGTGAGATGACGGCCAATGGCGCACTGGAAGTCAGTGGCCGCTACAAGGCCTATGGCCAGGACCTGACCATCACCCGCGGCAATCTCAACTGGAACTTCAACGCCGTTTCCGACCCGCGCATCAACATCCGTGCCGAGCGCCGCATCGGCGATGTCACTGCCGGTATCGACGTGACCGGGCGTGCGCAGTCGCCACGCGTGGATGTGTGGTCGGACCCGACGATGTCGCAGTCCGAGGCGCTGGCGTTCCTGGTGCTGGGCCGCAGCCTGACCGGTGCCAGCAGCGACCAGACCCAGCAGGTCAACGCGGCCTCGGCGGCGCTGTCGGCCGGCAGTGGCCTGCTCGCCTCGCAGCTGGGCGCCAAGCTCGGCCTGGACGACGCAGGTGTGAGCCAGTCGCGCGCGCTGGGCGGTTCGGTGATCGGCGTGGGCAAGTTCATCTCGCCCAAGCTGTACGTGGGCTACGGCGTCTCGCTGGTCGGCAGCGGTTCGGTGCTGACCTTGAAGTACCTGCTGCGCCGCGGCTTCGATATCGAAGTGGAATCGAGCACCGTGGAAAACCGCGGCTCGCTCAACTGGCGAAAGGAAAAATAACGCCGAGCTGCCTCGGTAGGGTCGCATCCCAATCGACGACGTGCAGGGATGCACAAGTGGTGCGGCCGCAGGATGCGGAAGAGCACCACTGCTGACCCTGCATCCGCACCCGGTGATGGCATTGTAATGATCGGCAGCGCGGTTTCATCGGCCGTGCGATTGCAGGCGTCCATGCGTCAATCGGATCGCACCCATCATCGGCGGTTGTTTGGGAACCAACCCTACCGGCACGTGCACAACTATCAGCGCGGTGCATGCCGAAAACGGCAATGAAAAACGCGAATCAGATCGTCTACCAGCACTGCGACTGCTCAGCCTGCGCGGCGCATCACATTCCGCGATCTGCTTGGCGCGCAATGACTTGCAGGCACATGCAGCTCAAACCCGACAGGGTGTTAGGCGACGCCAACCAAGCAGCGCACCTCAACAGATACAACCGATTTCCGATATGGTTTCCGCGTGCGCATGGTAGGTCCTGAGTCTAATAGCTCAGCAATACAGCAGGCTTGATGTAATGCGTCGGGAGGGTGGCGAAATACAACACCCTCGTGGAAATACGTCGCACCGTTTCTTGCTAACGGCTATTAGCCTCCCGACTCCCTCGCCATTCCGGCGAGGGAGACATCCAGGAGAGGCCTACCATGCACGACCATGAAAGCGATTCATCCGCTGACACCCAGCCGCGTGTCATCTACCACTGGCGCACACCACGCACCGTGTTGACCGGCGCACTGCGCGAGCACGACCGTGCGCCCCCGCCCGACGAGTTATTGATACCGTCGCTGCACCTGCGCGGCATGTGGATGACCACGGCGGGCATCGAAGCAGGCACGCGCCTGAGCGTGCAGATCGCGCCTGGCTGCCTGCTGCTGCGCACCCTCACCCCGGTAGTGCGCGTGGCGTGCCGGCCGGGGTGGTACCAGGCCAAGCAGCGTTCCGACCGCGTCCGCTGGTAGGGTCGCATCCCAATCGACCGCCGACCGTGTGCCCGCATCCGGTGGCGGCATTGCAATGGTCGGCATCGCAGCTCCAACGGTCGTGCGATTGCGGGCTTCCAGGCGTCAACGCGATCGCACGCATGGTCGGCGGTTTTTTGGGAACCAATCCTACCCTCGGCGATTGCCGAGGTTCCTGCGCAGATCGATTGCCCAGAACACCAGCGACATCCCGATGCCCGCCAGCGGCCAGATCACCCCGGCGACCAGCGGTAGCGCGTTGGGTTCGCCTTCCGGGTCCGGCCCACGCACTCTGGCGCGCGTCATCGCAATGAGGGCCAACCCGAATACCCACGCGCGGTCCAGCGTCATCAGCAGGAGCCCGTCTATTCCCTGCGCCCGCTGCGCCCACATCGCCGCGCCCACCGCAACGGCGGCCAACGGCAGGAACGCCCAACGCAGCCAAGCCGGCCCGCGCGCTTCGTCTTCATGCACGCACTGCCAACGCAACAGTCCCTTGAACCCAAGGACCAGCAGCCAGCCGGCAGGCACCATCAGGGTTGCGGTGGCGATGAACAGCCATCCTTTGTTCACGCCTACGGCAGGGCTGGCGTTGACACCCCATGCGGTAACCGCGCCGAGGAACAGCCCGACGATGGCGCAGCGCAGCGCGCCGTACCGAAGGCGCACAGGATGCGATGCATCGCCAAACCTCGCCCAGAAGCCGACCTGGCCCGGATCCAGCCCCGTCGGTACTTCTTCTTCTGGCCAGTACTCCAGCGCGGCCAGCATGAACGGGGTGTCGCGGGCGCGAGTGGGCAGGGTGGCGTCGAGGCGATTGCGCCAGCGCGGGCGCGGCTCGTGCAATCGCGCCACCGCTTCATCGGTCTCCTGCGCGGACAGGTAACGCTCGCTGAAACGCTCGTAGTCGATGCGCAGTGCGCCACGCGATTCCGGCAGCAGCTTCCATGCCTGCCGGCAACGGCGCGCCACCGTCGCCAACCACAACGCGTCCAGGTCGAGTGCAATGTCATCCCAGTCGAAGGCCTGCATCAGCGTGCCGAAGTTTGCCTCCGATACGGGCGGACGCTCGTGATGCAGGCGTTCCAATAGTGCCCAGCCGACGTCGCCCCGGAACTTGAGCGACCAGCCCAGGGCACGCTCCTGCAGCAACTGGCTCAATGACGCTGCGCTCACCACGGCCGCCTGCTGGAGGATGTCGAGCGCCGCGACCTCCGGATCCAACGCAGTGGACGTCGTTTCGAGCCTGGCAACCGCTGGTGTGCCAACGTCCGGTACAGGCAAATGAAGCGCAGGCGGCGCATCGGATTGTTCCTCAGGCACACTGCGGCACATCGCGAGCGCGTGCTGGTAGCAGGCATGCAGATCCTGGAACGCGTCAGGATCATCATCAGGCCGGTTGCAACGCAACAGCCGTGCGTAGGCACGTTTCACCGCACGCTCGTCGCCCTGTTCGGCAAGCTCCAGCAGCTCCTCGCCTGCACTCATGATTCGGCTTCCAGTGCGTCCAGCGCGGCACTGAATGCATCGCGTTGTTCGGAAATGCGCGCCGTATCCTGACTCTCCAGCGTGGATCGGAACTGCGCAAGCCACGCCTGGACATGGTCGCGATTGTCCATGTACTCCGCGTAGACCCGCTCGGCGCGCGCCATGAGTGCCACGTTGGGCAGGTGCTCGCGGGGGTGCACCTTCAACGCCTGCAGTGCGGCCAGGCGTGTCTGGATCTGCGCAGCGTCCAGTGCGCTTTCATTGCGCTGCAGGACAAGGTCGTGCCGGTGCCCGTTGCTGGTATCGGTAATCTCCACCTGCAGCAGCCCATCAACGTCGTACGTAAACCGCACACGAAAACTGCCATCGCCCCCGCGCGCTGGATCGACTGGAATCTCCAGCCGGCCCAGCGCGATGTTGCGTTCCACTACCGGGTGCTCGCCCTGATAGACCCCGATCGACAGTATCTTCTGCTTGTCCGACACCGGACTGATCGACTGCTCGCGACTGATCGGCACCACACTGTTGCGTGGAATCACCGGCAGGAAGTAGCCAGGATGGTATCGGCCGCGCTCGTCCACCCGGGAAACATCGATGCCCAATGTGTAGGGGCAAACGTCGGTCAACACGACCTCGTCGAGATCGATGGCGCGCGCCTTCAATCCTGCCGCCAGCGTGGCACCCAGCGCGATGGCCTGATCCGGATGGATGTGCCGCAAAGGCAAGCGACCCAGCAGCCGCGTAGCAAGCCGGCCGACCATCGGCATGCGTACCGCTCCGCCGACCAGCACCACGTCATCAATGTCGCCGGGCACCAGCCGGGCGTCGCGCAGTGCACGCTCGATGGGCAGTCGCATGCGCTGCAGCAGCGGTGCGGCGAGCGTCTCGAACCGCTCCGCCGTGCAACTCCACTCCACGGACGCATCCAGCAGTTGAATCTGCAGCCGGTTGTCGCCGTGGGTCGACAGACCCTGCTTGAACGCCTCCATCTGCTGGCGCAGGCGCGCCAGCTCCGACGCCGGCAACCGTTTGAGGTCGGTCCCGGTATCGGTAGCGAATGCCTGCAGCAGGACCTCCAGGAAATCTTCGCCACCCAGGAAGGTATCGCCCGCCGAGGCATGCACCTCTACCACGCCGTCGAACAGCTCCAGCAGGGACACGTCGAACGTGCCGCCGCCCAGGTCCAGTACCAGGACCCGGCCTTCGCCCTCGCGGTCGCGCAGCCCATATGCCAGCGCAGCAGCCGTAGGTTCGTTGATCAGCCGTTCGACGCGGATGCCGGCCAGCTCGCCGGCCGCCCGCGTCGCCTTGCGCTGGGCATCGCTGAAGTAGGCCGGTACGCTGATCACCGCCTCGGTGATCGTCTCCCCGAGCGCGCTCTCCGCGTCGGCGATCAGTGACCGCAACACCAGCGCGGACAGTTCCTCGGGGCGGAACCGACGCCCGCCCAGTGTCGTCTCATGGTCGGTACCCATCTGCCGCTTGAAGACGGACGTGGTCAGCTCCGGGTGGGTCACAAGGCGCTCCCGCGCGGCCTGGCCGACCAGCACCGTGTCGCCATCCAGACTCACGACCGATGGCGTCAGCAGCTCGCCATGTGCATTGGGAAACAGCCGTCCCCCCTGACCGTCATGCACGCCGATCAGTGAATGCGTCGTGCCCAGATCAATCCCTACGATCATCCCTGCCATCTCCCCCTGAGAAGCGCAGATTCTATCCACCGACCGCCACCCCTGACCATCGGGCGTTGCCCCACGCGCCCCCAGTGGCTAAGGTGCCCGCTCGTTCCGCCGTACTGGATGCACCCATGCCCGCACGCACCCCGCTCGTCGCCGCCCTGGCGCTCGGTCTCACCCTCGCCGCCGGCGCCCATGCCGACGAAGGCATGTGGATGCCGACCCAGCTGCCGGACCTGGCCAAGCCGCTCAAGGCGGCCGGTTTCAAGGGAAACCCGGCCGACCTGGCCAACGTGACGGCGCCGCCGCTGAGCGCGGTGGTGCGGGCCGGCGGCGGTACCGGTTCGTTCGTGTCCGACGATGGCCTGCTGCTGACCAACCACCATGTCGCAATGGGCGTGATCCAGTACAACAGCACGGCCGAGCACAACCTGATCGATGGCGGCTTCATCGCCCAGGGCCGGGCCGACGAGCGCCCGTCCAACCCGGACTTCCGGGTGCTGGTCACCACCGGCTTCGACAAGGTCACCAATGAAGTGCTGCGCGATGCACGCGGCAAGACCGGCCGCGCCTACTTCGACGCGGTCGACCGCGCCAGCAAGCGGCTGGTGGCCGAGTGCGAGCAGGAAGGCAACGTGCGCTGCAGCGTGGCCGACATGTACTACGGCACCGATTTCTACCGCATCCGCCAGCTGGAACTGAGCGATGTACGCCTGGTGTACGCGCCGCCGCGCGCGATCGGCAACTACGGCGACGAGATCGACAACTTCATGTGGCCGCGCCACACCGGCGACTTCACCCTGCTGCGTGCCTACGTGGGCAAGGACGGCAAGCCGGCCGCCTACAGTCCGGACAACGTGCCTTACCACCCGCCGGCACACCTGAAGATGGCCATCGACGGCCCGAAGACCGGCGACTACGCGATGCTGGCCGGTTACCCCGGCATCACCTACCGCCACCGCACCGCGGCAGAGTTCGCCGGCCAGATCGATGCAGTGCTGCCGCGCCGGGTCGCGGTGTTCCAGCAGATGATCGACACCATCGAGGCCGCTACGGCCAAGGATTCGCAGGCGCGCACCCGCTACGCCGCGCAGCTGCAGTCGTTGAAAAACAACCGCAAGCGGGCCGCCGGTGAGCTCGAAGGCTTGCTGCGCAGCGATGCCAAGACCCAGCGCGCCGCCGACGAAGCGGCCATGCTGGAGGCCACGGATGCGGCTTACCAGCCGGACATCCAGGCGCTGTTCGGCACGCTGTCGCAGGGCGCTGCGATGGGCGAGCGCGATTTCGTGCTGGAGCAGGCCGCCACCCAGAGCCAGCTGCTGCGCTCGGCGCTGCTGCTGGAGCGCCTGCGCATCGAGTCGGCCAAGCCCGACGCCGAGCGAGAAAGCGGCTACCAGCAGCGCGACCAGGCCTTGATCGAAGGCGTGCTCAAGCAGGTCCAGCGCCGCTACGCGCCGGATGTGGAGAAGGCGCTGCTGACCGACCTGTTCACCCGCTATCAGCAGCTGCCCGACGCGCAGCGCCTGCCCGAATTCGATGCCGCGTTCGGCCGCACCCCGGCCGCGCTGGCCAAGGCGCTGGACACGCTGTACGCCGGCACCCGGCTGGGCGAGGAAGCCGAGCGCCTGACCCGCTTCGCCGCGGCAAAGGACGGCAAGGCCCTGGCGGCTGATCCGCTCATCGACCTGGCCGGCCCGCTGGTGGCAGCGCAGCTGCGCCTGGAAGACCAGCGCAAGGACCGCGAAGGCGAGCAGCTGCGTCTGCGCCCGGCCTACATGCAGGCCCTGTTCGCGTGGCGCGCCAAGCAGGGGCGGGCGGTGTATCCCGATGCCAACCGCACCCTGCGCATCAGCTACGGCAAGGTGGAGGCGCTGTCGCCGCGCGATGCGGTGCATTTCGACCCGGTGACCACCGTGGCCGGCATCGTCGAGAAGAACACCAACGCCTTCCCGTTCGACGCGCCCAAGCCGCTGCTGGCGGCGATCGCCAAGGGCGATTTCGGCAGCACCGCCGACCCCGTGCTGAAGACCCAGACGGTCAACTTCCTGACCAACCTGGACACCACCGGCGGCAACTCCGGTTCGCCGGTGTTGAACGCACGCGGCGAGCTGATCGGGCTCAACTTCGACAGCAACTGGGAATCGGTCAGCGCCAGCTGGTGGTTCGACCCGCGCTTCAAGCGCGCCGTGCACGTGGACATGCGCTACCTGCGCTGGCTGCTGGCCAAGGTCTACCCGGCACCGGAACTGCTCAAGGAAATGGGCGTTCCGGCCAACTGACCCCGGTCAGAGGCGGCGCAGGCACTTCCAGCCGAGCACCACCGGTGCTCGGGACAGGTCCAGCGCGGCGTCGCCCGTATCGAGCGGGTCGTTCGGGTCCCAGCCCTCGCTCCGCGCAGGCTGCGCCTGGCGGGGCGGTGGCGCGTCGGCATGCCAGGCGGCCGCCTTCAGCGCGACACCGCCGTCGTGCCTGCCGGCCGCCGGTGCAACGCGGCGTACATCGAACACGCGCACCTCGGTGATCTGCTGATGCGCCGCCGCCGCGGCCAGGATCAGCTTGCCCGCCAGGTTGTTGATGGAGCAGTCGCGCCCCAACGAGGGCAGGCAGCCTTGGGCGGGCAGGCTGCCCAGCTCCCGCCGGACCTCGTTCAGCACCTGTGCGTGCCGGGGAGTCTGGGACAGGTCGACATCCAACGCGTCCCGGCAGGACAGTTCGATCTCGTGCAGGAAGCGGGTGATCTCCAGCGCCGCCACTTCCTGCTCCGACAGGGGGCCGGCCTGCGCGCCGGCGGCAGGCGTCTGCATGGCCAGGTAGAGCGTCCCCATCAACCCGCAGGCGGCACCGCGGCCGCGCCCCGGCGGGGCGACGAATGGCGCATTGCAGACCGTCACCAGCATGTCGTCGAGCGCGTCGATGATCGCCTCACGGTCGCGCGCGGGCAGGGTCACCTCCAGCCGGTGGCGCAGCAGCGGGGTCAAACCGAGAGAGGGGGCAGCGGGTTGCATGGGCGCTCAGGGGGCGGGTTGGGGACCTCTACGCTGCCTGCAGGACCCTTGCGGGAGAAGGGGCGGCGGCGACTTTCGACTGTCGCAGGCACCCTTGGGCCGGACTCCCACCTTTGTCGCATTTGGCTCGATTCAGAACGAAGGCTAGACTGCGGACTGGTTTGGGGGATGCGACAGGCTACGTGACGGCAGGAAACGACGATGGTCACGGCAAAACGCCGATGACCCGCGCGGGGGAGCTGGCGGGGCTGCAGGTCTGGGTGGTCGAAGACGATCCGGAGCTGCGGGCGCTGCTGCTGGACGACCTTGCCTGGCGTGGCGCCACGGTGCGCGGGCTGGGCAGTGCCGAGGCGCTGTACCGCGCGCTGCTGAGCGACCGCTGCGACATCGTGGTGCTGGACGTGGGTCTCCCCGGCGAAGACGGCTATGCGGTGGCCAGCCACCTGCGCGCGTCGGGATCGATCGGCATCGTCATGCTCACCGGGCGCGGCGACGCGCGTGACATGGCGCTGGGCCTGAACCAGGGCGCCGATCTCTATCTGGTCAAGCCACCGGACATGGATGTGCTCGCCGCCGGCCTGCACAGCCTGCGTCGCCGCCTGCCGTCGGCCGCGCTGGTGGCCGCCGCAACTGCGCCGCCGCCGCCGCCGTGCTGGCGACTGGCAGACGACGACTGGACCCTGCACGCACCGACGGCGGCGACGCTGGCGCTGACGGTGATGGAGCGTGGCGTGCTGCAGCGGCTGTTCGTGGCCGCAGGGGTGGCAGTCACCCGCGAACAGCTCATCGCCAATCTTACCGACGCGCCGTGGGACTTCGATCCGCACCGCCTCGACGTGCTGGTGCACCGGCTGCGCACGCGCGTGCGCAGCGCCACCGGCGTGGAACTGCCGATTCGCGCGCTGCGCGGCCAGGGCTACCTGCTCACGGTGTGACCCGCTGCCCCGCAGGGCGGAGTGAGCCAGTGTGAGCGTGCGTGAGCCGCCGGCACTGACTTGATTTCACGGCAACATCACAATTCGCCCCGCCCGGCACCGCCGGCGACGTCTGTCGCCTGCCGTTCGGGATTGATCTGACAGGGGACGTCTGGACCGGTTGCGGCAGGTACGCAGCTTGCGGCGTTCCCTGTGAACGCTGCAACGACCGGAACAGGGGAAAAACACATGTCCAGCCATAGCGATCGCGCAGTCGTCTGCGCGGCGGTGTCGTCGTTCGAGCGCGCGAAAGCGCTGCCGTGGCGCACCCGCTGCCTGCGTGGCCTGGCCGCCGTGCTGCTGTGCTCGCCGCTGAGCGCGCTGGCGATCGACCTGCAGATCACCGACTTCTCCGATACCGGTTACGACCCGGTGCCCGCCGGCACCACGGTGATCTACAACGTCAAGGTCGAGAACGGCGCCAACGACAACGCCAGCGGCAGCGTGACGCTGTTCGACCTGCCCGCAGGCACGGCGCTGGGCAGCACCGCACCGGCCGGCTGCAGCGCATCGGCAGGCGCCAGCGGCAGCACCCGGGTGGTCTGCAACAACCCGGTGCTGAATGCCGCGACGGCTCCGTACGAGTTCAAGCTGCCGGTCACCACCACGGCCTCGCAGCCGGCGACGATTACCGTGCGCGCCGCGATTGGCTTCGCGACGGCACTGCCGCCGGCCACCACCCCGATCAGCACGCTGCAGAACACCGACCCGTTCTTCGGCAGCGACACCAACGTCGCCAACAACCGCACCAGCCAGAACACCACCATCCAGGCCGCTGCGGACCTGGAGCTGAGCAAGAGCGCCACGCCCAGCCCGGTGATCGGCGGCGGTGAGATCACCTACACCCTCACCGTGCGCAACAACGGCCCGAGCGTGGCCACCGGCTTCAACGTGGTCGATACGCTGCCGCCGAACGTCACCCTGGTCGGCGTGCCCAGCGGTGCGGACTGGGCGTTCGCGCAGCAGAACGGCACCTACAACGGCACCCTGGCCGTGGGCGCGACCACCAGCTATTCGTTCCGCGGCAAGGTCAATGTCGGCACCGGCAACATCGTCAATTCGGCCGTGGTCAACGCCGGCACGGTGCCCGATGCGGTGCCGGACAACAACGCCGCGCAGGTGACCACCCCGGTCACCGCCGGTGCGGACCTGCTGGTGTCCAAGTCGGTGTCCCCGGCGCCGGCCGCTGCCGGCTCGGTGGTGACCTACACGCTGACCGCGCGCAACGACGGGCCGAGCGCGGCTACCGACGTGGTGCTTCGCGATCCGCTGCCGGAAGGCTTCATCGTCAACGGTGTCTCCGGGCCCAACGGCTGGTCGTGCGACATCAACCCGGAACGGACCGTGGTGACCTGCAACGCCGCCAGCGTCGCGCCCGGCGCGCAGGCACAGATCGCGATCCAGGCCCAGGTGCCGTCCACCGGCACCAACAGCAGCGGCACGGTCAGCAACACGGCCACCATCAGCGCCACCACGCCGGATCCGGTGGCGGCCAACAACACCGGCACGGTCGGCCTGACCGTCATTCCCGACGGTGCCGACCTGCGCATGACCAAGACCAAGACGCCGGCGCTGGTGCCGGTGTGGAACAACACCGGCGCGCGCACCGACAGCATGATGACCAATGCGCTGCGCGCGCAGAACCTGGGGCCGCGCACGGTCACGGGCAACCTGCAGCTGGTCGACACGCTCGCCGCCGGCGAAGAGTGGGTGGATGCCAGCGGCCAGCCGTACGCGCCGGGCACGCCGGTCACCGTCGGTGGCTTCAGCTGCAGCGTGGACCGCGCCTGGAGCGGCGCCCCCGCGCAGGTGGTTACCTGCACGCAGACCGGCGGCTACCCGGTGGCCGTCAACGGCAACTCGGCCGCGCTGACCCTGTACACGCTGGCGCGCCTGCAGGGCACGCTGGCCAACACCGCCTGTACCGGCGGCAGCGGCGGCTCGGCCGAACCGACCACCGCCGGCGGCATCAACCTGGACCCGAACACCAGCAATGACTGCACCGGCGCGCAGAGCCGCGCCACCGATGCGCGCGCCGACCTGTCCATCACCAAGCGCACCAATGGTGCCGGCGATGCCGACAACATCATCCGCGAGACCGACGCCGGCGTGAGCTACACGCTGCAGGTCAGCAACGGTGGCGCAGCCACCACCGGCGTGGTGGTCAACGATCCGATCCCGGGTTTCGTCACCGGTTCGACCACCGTGACCCCCACCAGCACCCCGGCAGGCTGGACCTGCGCTCTCTCCGGCAGCAGCTGGATCTGCCGCTCCAACACCACCGCGCTGGCGGCCAATGCCACAGTAACCATTGCATTCACCGTCAACCGCGGGCTGTTCGACAGCCAGGCGCAGACGGCAGGCACCTGTGGCGGCGTGGCGATGCCGGCCGGGCGTTTCTGCAACACCGCCGGGGTGAGCGTCGACCCGAGCGTGAGCGGGTCGATCGGCGAAGCCGACGCCACCAACAACAGCGCCTCGGACTGGGTCCAGATCGACCCGGTGGCCAACGTGGCCACCACCGCCAAGGACATCACGTCCGGCAGCCCCGGCCGTGCGGGCGTCAACACCACCTACCGCATCACCTACCTCAACCGTGGCCCGTCCATGGCGCGCGGCGTGGTGTTCAGCGACACCTTCACCCTGCCGGCCAACGATGCGGGCTTCGTGCTGGTGTCGGCCGCGCGCACCGGCGCTGGCACCCAGGCGTGCACCGTCACCCGTCAGGACGCGGGCATCAGCTCGGCGGCCGGGCCGGGCGGCACCTCGTGGTCCAACACCAGCGCGGCGCCCGCCACGCTGCGGCTGACCTGTGCGCCGTTGGACATGGCCAACAACTCCACCCAGTCCATGACGGTGGTGATCCGCCCGAACGTCAACAGCGGCAACACCGGCCGCCAGTTCACCAACGACGGCACGTTCTACTTCGACCCGGACAACACCGGCACCGCCGTGCCGGCCAGCGGCACCGACAGCAGCGGGCGCAGCTACAACTACAACAGCCGCACCGACGATGACAGCAAGTCGGCCGTGCTCGATTTCACCGCCGGTGAAGTGGACCTGATCGTCAACAAGATCGACCAGAACTTCGTCGGCGCGGTGGATCCGCTGGGCTACGACTCGCGCGTCGGCCAGGAAGCCAACAACTACATCACCTACCAGGTGAGCGTGCGCAACGACGGCCCCTCGCTGGCCACCCGCGCGCTGATCGAAGACACCATCACCCCGGCCAGTGGCGCCAACGTCGCCTTCGTCGGCAGCCGCACCGGTACCGCCACCACCCCGCAGGGGGCGCTGGAAGCGCCGGGCGACCGCTGCAGCGTGGCCGCAGGCAGCAGCAACCCCACGACCGCACCGCAGACGCTGTCGTGCAGCATGCCCAGCATCGGCGTGGCCACCACCGAACAGGGCGTGATCGGCGCTGGCCAGACCAGCTACCTGTACCTGGTGTACCAGTACCTGAGCCCGCCGCCGGCGACCGGCGCGACCCTGCTCAACTCGGTCACCGCACGCTCCGCCGAGACCGAGCGCGACAGCAGCAACAACACTGCCGTGCAGGAAACCAGCATCCGGACGCGTTCGGACCTGGCGATGACCAAGACCAGCGTGGTGCTGGCGCCCAACGCCAACCCGACCCAGCCGCTGCCGGCGGCCGCCACCACGATCAGCCTGCGCCAGCCGTTCTGGTACGTGCTGGATGTGGTCAACAACGGCCCTGGCCACAGCCTGTCGCGTGACCGTAGTGGCGACAACCCGCTGCGCGGCGATGGCGTGGTGGTCACCGATACCCTGCCGGCTGGCCTGGAAGTGATCGGAGGCGGCGAAGGCACCAGCTGGCAGAAAGCCGGCACCACCGCCGACGCTGGCGTGGTGACCAACGGCAGCGGCAACTGCGTGCTGAACGGCCGCAACCTTACCTGCCGCATGGGCGACCTGGCCCTCGATGGGCGCACCCGCGTGCTGGTTCCCGCGCGCTGGACCACGCTGCCCACCAATGGCGCCGGCAGCAACACCGCGCGCGCCACCAGCGACCAGCTCGACCCCACCCCCGGCAACGACGAGGGCACCAGCACCCATACGGTGGTGCGTTCCTCGCTGGCCGGCGTGGTGTTCCAGGACCGCGACCGCGCGGGCGCCAATGGCGGCACGCCGCAGGCCGGCGAGCCGACCATTTCCGGCGTCGAGGTCCGCCTCGGCGGCACCGATGCCTACGGCAACACGGTGGCGTTGACCACCACCACCGACGCCAGCGGTGTCTACCGCTTCGACAACCTCGCGCCGGCAGATGCCAGCGGCTACACCGTCACCCAGGTGCAGCCGACGACCTACGTCAATGGCCCGGTGGCACCGCCGACCAGCGGCGGCCAGGCGCCGTCGGCCGGCGGCACGTTTGCGGTGGTCGATCCCGCCGCCAGCGCCAACTCGCTCTACACCGGCGTTGCGCTCGGCGCGGGCGTGGATGCGCTGCGCTACAACTTCCCCGAAGTGCGTCGCCCGGCGCTGTCCGGCTTCGTCTACGTGGACAGCAACTACAGCAACACCCGCAATGCGGGTGACGCGCCGATCGCCGGCGCCACGGTCGAGCTGCTCGATGCGGCCGGTACCGTGCTGGCGACCACCACCACCGGCAGCGACGGCAGCTATACCTTCAATGGTCTGGACCCGCTGCAGGTCTACACGCTGCGTGAGGTGCTGCCGGCCGGCAGCTACCGCAACCGTCCCAGCGCGATCAATCCGGGTCTGGTCGGCGGCACCGCGTGCGTGGGGTGCACCACGACGACCGGCGCGGCCGGCGACGCCGCCACCACCGACCGGATCGGCAACATCGACCTGTCGCGCGGCGAAGACGGGACTGTCTTCAACTTCGGCGAAGACGCCATCACCGGTATCTCCGGCCAGGTCTACCTGGACCGCAACGGCAACGGCGACTTCGATGCCGGCGATGCCGGCACCCGCAATTCGCAGCCCAACGGCGGCCTGCAGGGCGTCACCGTGACGCTCACCGGCGCCGGCCCCGACGGCATCTTCGGCAATGCCGATGACCTTGCCCCGGTGGTGGTGCAGACCGACGCGCAGGGCCGCTACGCCTTCGACGCGCTCGTGGTCGGGCAGAACTACCGCATCACCGAGACGCAGCCGCAGGGCTACGCGAACGCGGCCGAGAACCCGTCGAACGTCATCGCGATCAACGCGCTGCCGCTGACCGGTTCGAGCGGCAATGACTTCGGCGAGAAGCTCGGCTCGATCAGCGGCGTGGTCTATGAGGACTTCTCCAACGTCGCGGCCAACAACAACAACGGCCGCCGCGACCCGGGCGAGAATCCGATCGCCAACGTCACGCTGACGCTCTCGGGCATCGACCTGCTGGGCAACCCGATGGCGCTGACCGCCACCACCGATGCCACCGGCAGCTACCGCTTCGCCGACCTGCTGCCGCCGCAGACGGGCACCGACTACACGCTGACCGAAACCCAGCCGGCCGGTTACCTGGACGGCAAGCACACGGCCGGCAATGCCGCCACGCCCGGCAGCACGGCGGTGGCCAATGTGATTTCCGCCATCGCCATCACCGCCGGCCAGGACGCCACCGGCTATCTGTTCGGCGAACTGGCCAATGCGCCGATCAGCGGCACCGTGTACCTGGACCGCAACGACGACGGCGACAACGATGCCGGCGACGTCGGCATTCCCGGCGTGCAGGTGACCATCGTGGGCGCCGGTGCGGACGGCGTGTTCGGCACCTCCGACGACACCTCGGTGGATCTGGTCACCAACGCCGCGGGCCAGTACAGCTACCCCGGCGCGATTGCCGGCCAGGACTACCGCATCACCGAAACCCAGCCGACCGGGCTGGGCGAGGGCCGCGAGCAGCCGGGCAACGTCATCACCGTGACCAACCTGCCGGCGGCGGGCTCCAGCGGCAATGATTTCGGTGAGCGGGCGGCGTCGCTGTCGGGCACCGTCTATCTGGACCGCAACAACAACGGCGTGCAGGACGCCGGCGAACCGGGCCTGCCCGGCGTGCAGCTGCTGCTGCCGGCCGGCACGGTCGACGCGCTGGGCAATGCCGTGCCGGCGGCGGTCAGCGATGCCGATGGCCGCTACCGCTTCGAACACCTGCTGGCCGGCACCTACCTGGTGAGCGAGCAGACCGCGCAGCCGCTGTTCAACGGCACGCCGACGCTCAACGGCATCACCCGTGCGGGCACCGTGGATGGCGCCTCTGCCGGCGTGGCCACGCCCGTCGCCACCGTGCCCAGCGCGATCAGTGCGATCGTGCTGCCGGCCGGCAAGGCGGCCATTGAACAGAACTTCGGCGAAGTGCTGCCGGTGGCGATCTCCGGCACGGTGTTCTTCGACGTGGACAACGACGGCCTGCGCAATGGGGCGGCCGAGACCGGCATCGAGGCCGTGACCGTGCAGGTCACCGGCACCGACGACACCGGCGCCAGCGTCAACGTGAGCATGCAGACCGATGCCGATGGCCGCTTCGCCTTCGATACCCTGCGCCCGGGCATCTACACCCTGACCGAACCGCAGCAGCCGGCCGGCACCAGCAACGGCATCACCACCGCCGGCACCGTCGGCGGCGTCAGCCGCGGCACCGCCACGCCGGTGACCACCGTGCCCAGCCGCATCAGCGCCATCGACCTGAGCACGCCGGGCAGCGCCTCGGTGGACAACCTGTTCGGCGAGATTCCGCTCAACAGCGGCATCAGCGGCAAGGTGTGGACCGACCGCAACAACGACGGCGTGGTCGATCCGGGTGAAACCGGGCTCGCCAACGTGCGCGTCACCCTGTCCGGCACCGACCTGGCCGGCAACCCGATCACCCGCGACACCGTGACCGACGCCGACGGCAGCTACAGCTTCGCCGAGCTGCCGCCGGGCACCTATGGGGTGACCGAGCCGGACCAGCCGACCGGCACCCGCGACGGCCGCACCGTGGCCGGCAGCACCGGTGGCAGCGTGACCGCGCCGGGCACCGCACCGTCGCAGATCAGCGCGCTGGTGCTGGGCGTCAACCAGCAGTCGATCAACAACAACTTCGGTGAGATTCCGGCGGCCAGCATTGCCGGCCGCGTCTACAACGACAGCAACGACAACGGCAGCGTCGATGCCGGCGAAGGCGGCATCGCGGGCGTCAGCGTCGTGCTCACCGGCACCGACGACCTCGGTCAGCCGGTGTCGCTCACGCTGACCACCGATACCGACGGCCGCTACCGCTTCGAGGGCCTGCGCCCGGGCACCTACACGGTGACCGAGCCGACCCAGCCGCCGCAGACGCTCAACGGCATCACCAGCGCCGGTACCGTCAACGGTGCCAGCGTCGGCGTGGCCAGCGACCGCACCAGCGTGCCGTCCACGATCAGCCAGATCGTGCTGCCGCTGGGGGCCGATTCGGTGGACAACAACTTCGGTGAGATCGGCGACTCGCCCGACCTGATGGTCAGCAAGGCGTCCACCAGCACCCGCTTCACCGTCAACAACCTGGCCGGTTACACCATCCAGGTGCGCAACGCCGGCCAGCAGGTCTCGCGTGGCGAATACACGGTGCACGACCGGCTGCCAGCCGGCCTGAGCCTGGACAGCGTGCCGGTGGGGACCGGCTGGACCTGCACCGGCGAACCCGGCGCGGTCCGCTTCAGCTGCGCCAGCCAGCGCGTGCTGGCGGCCGGTGCGGTGTCGCCGGACAGCATCGCCGTGGTGGTCCGTGTGGCGGCCTCCGCCGCAGAAGCCGGCACGGTCAACAACGCCGTGCTGGTCGAAGGCGGCGGTGAGAACCCGTTCCGCGCCCCGACCCCGACCGAGCGCGCGGCGTTCGACGGCGAGGTGGGCAACCTGCCGGTGTGCGTGGACAGCATCAGCCATAACGCCTGCCGCGTGCCCAACAGCGTGCAGCTGTCGGCGTCGGTCGGTGGCACCGTGTGGTTCGACGCGGGCAGCGAGGACCAGCTGCTGGACGGGGGCGACAGCCGCCTGTCGGGCTGGACCGTTGAACTGGTCGATCCGACCACCGGCCAGGTGGTGAAGACCGCGGTGAGCGCGGCCGACGGCAGCTATCGCTTCGGCGACGTGGTGCCCGGCGTGAAGTGGAACATCCGCTTCCGCGACCCGCGCTCGACCGTGCTGTGGCCGTTCCCGGTCACCCGCGAAACCGCCAACGGCGTGCAGGAAGCCTGCGACGCCGACGCGGCGATCGCGCGCGGCGGCGTCAGTGCCTGCCGCACCAGCGACAACGGCACCAGCCAGCTGGAAGTGGTGCTGCGTGCCGGTGAACACCTGCCGCAGCAGAGCCTGCCGGTGGACCCGTCGGGCGTGGTGTACGACGCCACCACCCGCGACCCCGTGCCGGGATCGATTGTCACGCTGGCGCCGGTGGGCCTGTGTGCCGGCTACGACCCGCGCACCGCCGTGCTCAACGCGGCCGGTGGCGGTTATCGCATCGACGGCAACAGCATTGCCATGACGGTGGGCAGCGAAGGCTTCTACCAGTTCGCCTTCGCCCCGACCGCGCCGGCCCGCTGCGAGTTCCAGCTGACGGTGACCCCGCCGGGCGGTTACACCTTCGTGTCGACGATGATTCCGCCGCAGGCCGACGCGTTGTCGCCGGCCGGCGGCGCCGGTGCCAACCACGTGGTGCAGGCCAACACCCAGGCGCCGACCGGTGCCGTGGGCACCGCCACGCAGTACTACCTCACGCTGTTCGCCGGTTCGGCCACGGCGGCGATCGTGCACAACCACCTGCCGCTGGATACGGCGGTGGCCACGGGCCTTGCGATCACCAAGACCGGTGACCGCCAGACCGCCGAGATCGGCGACACCGTGCAGTACACCATCACCGTGCGGCAGACCGCCGGCAGTGCGCTGGCGGCGTTGAACGTGGTCGACCGCCTGCCGCGTGGCTTCACCTACATCGACGGCACCGCGCGTGCCGAGGGCCGTGCGGTCGCCGACCCGGCCGGCAAGCCGGGCCCGCTGCTCGGCTTCGCGCTGGGGCCGATCAGCGTCGGTGGCCAGGTGGTGCTGACCTACCGCGTCCGCGTGGGTGTTGGCGCGCAGCAGGGCGACGGCATCAACCGGGCGCAGGCCTTCGGCTGCTCGATTGCCGGTGGCTGCATCGATCCGGTCGCGATCGCGCCGCTACCCGGTTCGCTGGCGTCCAACCGCGCCGAGTACCGCGTGCGTGTCACCGGCGGCGTGTTCACCGACCAGGCCTGTGTGCTCGGCAAGGTGTTCATGGACTGCAACAACAACCATGTGCAGGACCTGGAAGAGCTCGGTATCCCGGGCGTGCGCCTGTACTTCTCCGACGGCACCTGGGTAATCAGCGATTCGGAAGGCAAGTACAGCCACTGCGGCCTGCCGCCGCAGAGCCACACGCTGAAGGTGGACGCCAGCACGCTGCCGGTCGGCGCGCACCTGACCACCAGCAGCAACCGCAACCTGGGCGACGCCGACAGCCTGTTCCTGGACCTGAAGAACGGCGAGCTGCACCGCGCCGACTTCATCGAGGGCAGCTGTTCCAACCCGGTGCTGGAGCAGGTCAAGGCCCGCCGCACCCAGGGTGAGGTACGCGCGCCGGAAACCGAACCGGGACAGGCGCCGCTGCGCTTCGAGAGCAAACCCGCACGGGCGCCGCAACAGGCGACCGATACGGCCAACCAGAGACCCATCGTGCACCCCAGAGCCCACCCGCCCGCCGCCGGCACCGCCACGGAGGGCCAGCCATGAGCCGTGCTTCCGTAGTGCGCCAGCTGCCCCGCCTGAGCCTGCTGGCCTGTGCGCTGGCCGCCGTGCCGGCGATGGCCCAGACCGTGGGCACCCCGGGCCGGTTTACCCCGGTGCTGGGCGATGCCAGCACGTTGTACCCGCGCAGCCCGGCCAGCACGGACGCGGCGCCGGTTGCGCTGCGCACGACCCCGGCGGCGGGCACGCTGGACCGCATCGTGGTGGAGCTGGACCGCGACGGCGTACCCGCCGATGGCCAGAGCCCGGTGCATGTGCGCGTGCAGCTGCTCGATCCCAGCGGCCTGCCGCTGACCGGCACCACCTACGCCACGCTCGAAAACAGCGGTGGGCGTATCCGCCTGCCGGGCTCGCGTACCGATGAACTCGGCCCCGGCGCCCTGGATGCCGACAAGGTCACCCCGGGCGTGCAGCTGCAGGTCGTGAACGGCGTGGCCGAGTTCGACCTGATCGCCCCGCACGAGCCGCAGGACGTGCTGCTGCGCATCACCGCCGGCGCCGAGACCGCGCAGGGCAGCATCGGCTTCGTGCCGGAAATGCGCGAGATGATCGCCACCGGCCTGATCGAGGGCGTGGTCAACTTCCGCCGCCACGGCAACGGCGGGTTGATCTCGCCAGTGGAGAACAACGACGCCTTCGACCGCGACATCCGTCGCTGGGAACGCCAGTTCAACAACGGCAAGGCCAACGCCGCGGCGCGCACTGCGTTCTTCGTGAAGGGCCGGATCAAGGGCGAGACGCTGCTGACCGCCGCCTACGATTCGGACAAAGACACCCGTGGCCGCCTGCTGCGCGACATCCAGCCCGAGGAGTTCTACCCGGTCTACGGCGACTCGTCGCTGCGCGGCTTCGACGCGCGCTCGGCCGAGCGCCTGTACGTGCGCCTGGACAACAAGCGCAGCTACCTGCTGTACGGCGATTTCCAGACCGGCGACGGGCTGGCCACCGCCACCGGGATCGGCGGCAGTGGTCCCATTCCGCAGCGCAGCCTGGGCACCTACAACCGCACCGCCACCGGCCTGGGCTGGCACTTCGAAAGCGAACGCGTGCGCAGCAATGTGTTCGCCATCGAAGACTCCCTGCGCCAGGTGATCGAAGAGTTCCGCAGCCAGGGCAGTGGCCCGTATGCGCTGCGCAACAACGCGGTGCTGGAAGGCAGCGAGCGCGTGGAAGTGATCGTGCGCGACCGCAATCAGCCCACCCGCATCGTCTCGGTGCGGCCGCTGGCGCGGCTGGTGGACTACAGCTTCGAGCCGTTCTCCGGGCGCATCCTGCTCAACCAGTTCCTGCCGGCGTTCGACAGCGACCTCAATGCGGTGTCGCTGCGCATCACCTACGAACTGGACCAGGACACCGTGAAGTTCTGGGTGGTGGGCGCCGACGCACAGGTCAAGCTGACCGACCGCCTGGAAGTGGGCGCAGCGGCGGTGGACGACCGCAACCCGTATGCGGCCTTCCGCATGGGCAGTGCCAACGCCAGCTACCGCTTCGGCGACAACACCCTGCTGGTGGCCGAGTTCGCGCGCACTGAAAGCGAGGTCAACACCAACAGCATCAACCAGATCACCTCGCAGGGGCTGAAGGACGTCACTGGCGAAGTGAGCGGCGATGCCTGGCGGGTGGAGTTCGCCCACCAGACCGACAAGCTGGAAGCGCGCCTGTTCGCCGCCCGCACCGACCCGGCGTTCAACAATCCGGCGGCGCCGCTGTATGGCGGCCGTGGCGAGTACAACGCCCGTGTCGCCTACCAGCTCGGCCCGCGCCTGGAGCTGTACGTGGAAGGTCTGCGCAGCGAAGACCGCAATCCTGACGGCGGCAAGCGCGACGCCGGGGGTGCCGGCGTGCGCATCGACGCCACCGAACGGCTGACCGTGGACGTGGGCGTGCGCAGCATCCGCGAGACCATCGGCATCACCTCGCCGTGGTCGTCCGGCGTGCCATTCGGCAATGCCGGCGGCCTGACCGGCGGCTTCGCCACCGGCGCCGGGGGCGGCGCGCTCGGCTACGGCCAGCAGGCGTTGGACCCCGCCACCGGGCTGATGGTGATCAACGGCAGCAGCACCGGCAGCCCGATCACCAGCGATCTGCCGGTGGGCACCGAGCTGGAATCGGACAGCGCCCGCTTCGGCCTGGGCTATCGCCTGAGCGACACGCTCAGCAGCGGCGCCGAGATCGAGCACAGCGTGAGCGGTGAAGACCGCCGACGCCTGGCGGCAGGCCTGGATTACCAGGTGTTCGAGCGCAGCCGGCTGTACGGCCGCTACGAGAAGCAGACCGGCCTGACCAGCGCGTACGGCATCACCACCACCGACCGCGAGGCCGATGCGCTGGTATTCGGTATCGACAGCAGCTACCTGCGCGATACCCAGACCTTCAGCGAGTACCGCCTGCGCGATGCGATCAGTGGCCGCGACGTGCAGGCCGCCTCGGGTATCCGCAACAACTGGGATATCGCCGAAGGCCTGCGCCTGTCCAGCTCGGCCGAGCACGTCAAGGTGATCGACGGCAGTACCGGCGACAGCACCGGCCTGGCGCTGGCCCTCGATTACGCCGCCAACCCGCTGTGGCGGGGTGCCATTCGTGCCGAGCACCGGATCTCCGAAGACGTGCCGGATACCGACACCAACGAGGCGTTCGACACCACGCTGCTGCAGTTCATGCTGGCGCGAAAGCTCAGCCGCGACTGGACGCTGCTGGCCCGCAACTACCTGCTGAGCACGCGCTACGAGGCGCGCGGCGATGTGCTGCAGGACCGCTTCCAGCTGGGCGTGGCCTACCGCGATACCGACCGCAACCGCATCAATGCGCTGGCCCGCTACGAGTACAAGCTCGAACGCGACGAAAGCGGGTTGACGCTGGTCGATGGCGGCACGGTGGATGGCAGCAGCCAGGACGTGCGCACGCGCGCCCATATTGTGTCGGCGCATGCCGACTGGCATCCGTCGCGTCCGTGGTGGTTCACCGGGCGCGTGGCCGGCAAGTGGCAGCAGGACCAGTTCGCCTACAGCGACGGTGCGCGTGTGGACAGCCGCTTCCGCGCGATGCTGTTTTCCGCGCGGGTGGTGTACGACGTGACCGAGAACTGGGACGTCGGCGTGCTCGGCTCCACCTTCCGCGGGCAGAACGGTGCGAACCAGTATGCCTACGGCATGGAGGTCGGCAGGCTGCTGCGTCAGAACCTGTGGCTGTCGGCCGGCTACAACTGGACCGGCTTCGCCGGTGACCGCGATCTCAATGGCTATGAATACACCCAGCAGGGCGTGTTCGTGCGCCTGCGCTTCAAGTTCGATGAAGACCTTTTCCGGCCGGACCCCGTCCGCTACCGCGACCCGGCACGCTGAGGATGCCCTGATGACCGTTACCCACACGACCCTCCGTTTCGCGCGCCCGCTGCTGACCGTGGCGCTGCTCGCCGGCCTCTCCGGTGCCGCGTCGGCGCAGCAGGCACAGCTGCTGCCGCAGCAGCAGCGCATCACCGACGCCGCGATCCATGCCGACCACGCCACGTATGAAGCCACCCAGGGCCGCATCCAGGCGCTGGACGACGGCGGCCGGCCGATCCGCGATTACCACCTGTCCAAGGCGCAGTGCTGGCTGGACGTGTCGTTCCACGAGTACAGCCGCAACGACCGCAGCGATTTCCCGCAGGCGGCGCTGGGCGAATCGGAGCGGCTGATCGTCGGCATGGAGCAGGGCGCAAGCCCGCTGCCGACCGATACTCCGCTGGTGAACAACGCCAAGTACCTGCGCGACGACCTGTGGCAGCGCCTGCGCGTGCTGCACGGCAGCCCGGGGTTCGCCTGCGCCGCGCAGCAGGTGGCCTGTGGTGAAGTCGAGCTGGTGCATGCCGGCAACGAGTTCAACCAGCAGCAGTGGCGCCATTCCAAGCCGTACATCCAGATCGCCGAGGAGCTGGTCAACGACGCCGAGGCGCAGGCGCGCCAGTGCGACGTGGCACCGGCCGTGGTGGCGGCGCCGGGCCCGCTGGTGGCCAACGTGCTGTTCGAGTTCGACCGCGACGGCTACCGCGACATCCGCACCTACTCGCTGGAAAGCGTGGACCGCGCGTTGGCCAGCATTGCCGGCGAGAAACTGCAGCTGCAGGGCGTCACCCTGGTCGGCCATGCCGACCGCATGCAGGGGCGCGGCTTCGACGCGAACCAGTCGCTGTCGGAACGCCGCGCACGCACGGTGCGTGAACTGCTGATCGGGCGCGGCATCGACCCCGCCAAGGTGCGTTACGAATACCGCGGCGACACCCAGCAGGTACAGCAGTGCGACGGCGTGACGCCGCGTGCGGCGCTGCTCGAATGCCTGCTGCCCAACCGTCGGGTAGAGGTGCGGTTCAACGTCACGCGCTGACGCGCCCCGTCACGCCGTCCAGCGGATCGGGCGGCTGCCGCTCAACGTCACCCACCCGGCGGCCATCGCGTCGTCCGGGTGCGCCAACACCGCGTGCAGCGGCGGCGCACCGCCGCCGTGTTCGCCCCACACGCATGCCCAGGCATTGCGTCCGCTCTGGCGGGCGCCCTGCAGCGCCAGGTCGGCGGCGCGCAGGCTGTCTTCAAGCACGGCCGGCGCAGCGTCGAAGAACGGCAGCGGGGCCACCCCGATGCTCGCGCTGAGGGTCAGGTGCTGCCCCGGACCGATCTCCACCACCAGCCGCTCGATCGCCAGGCGCAGGTGGTTTGCCAGCGCCTGTGCGGCCTTTCCGCTGGTGTCGTGGCGGGCCACAAGGAAGCCGGCACCGTCCCGGCGCGACACCCGATCGTGGCGGTCGCAGGCCTGCTGCAGGCACGTGGCAACGGCATGCAGCACGCGATCACCGGCGCCCTGGCCATGACGGTCGTTGAGCTGTTTGAAATGGTCCAGTTCGATCAGCAGCAGCGCGCTGCGGCCTCGTTGCCGTGCCTGGGCCACATCGGCGTCGAGCAGGCGTTCCGCCTCGCGCCGGTTGACCAGCCCGGTCACGCTGTCGGTGCGGGTCAGCGCCGTGAGCTGGCGGCGCTGGTGGCGCAGCCGCAGCACGATCACCGTGGCGATCACCCAGACCGCCAGCAGCGCCGCGACCGCGCTGTTGCGCAGCAGGCGTACCCGGCCGAGGTCCTGCACCGCATTGACCTGGGCCGGGTCGATGCTGCGTTCGGCCGAGGCCTGCAAGCGCGCCAGCTCGGTAAGCGTTTCGTCCTTGCTGCGCGCCTGGTCCATCTCGCGGCCCAGCCGCGCATAGCGCAGCGCCTGCTCGCGGTTGCCCTGCAGCGTATGGATGTCGCCCAGCAGGTCCAGCCCGTTGCGGACCTCATCGGTGAACCGCCCGTGCTCGGCCAGTGTCTGCGCCTGGGTGGCCCGCGCGAGCGCCGTGGCGTCCTGCCCCTGGTCGATGGCCAGCCGTGCCAGCCGTTGCAGGGTGACCACCTGGCCCTGCGGATCCTGCACGGCCTGCCAGTCGAGCACGCCGCGGAACCCGGCCTCGGCCGCCTGCAGCTGCCCGCCCCGGCGCTGGATCTCGGCCCGATGGCTGGCGATGCGGTGCAGGAACACGTCCTGCCCGCTCAGCCGCGCCCCGATCGCCTCGGCACGCTTGAAGGCGGCGGCGGCCTCGTCATTGCGCTGCATCTGCAGCAGCCCGTAGCCGTAGTTGTAGTAGAGGATGAGGTCGTTCGGGTTCGGCGGCCGGTGCAGGTGTTCGCTGAGTGCGGTGGCCTTGCGCAGGTAGACCAGCGCCCCTTCCGCATCGCCCATCGCATCGCCACGGATCATCGCGATCTGCAGCAGCGCCGCGATCTGGCCCTGCACGTCGCGTTGGCGGACGGCGTCGTCGAGGAAGCTGCGGGTCAGCGCCAGTGCCTGGGCGTGGTCGCCACGCCACAGCAGCAGGTGCGAGGCCATCGACCGCGCCCGTAGCCGGTCCTCGGTGGTGGCGTCGGCACGGGCCGCCGCCGCAAGCAGGCGCTCGGGCAGCCCGGCGGTCTGGTCCAGCTGCCCCACGGCCCGCGAGGCGACGCCCAGGCATCCCACGGCGCCGATCTCGATCGAGGTGGGCAGCGAACGCGCCGCCAGCAGGGTGCGCGCCATCGTCAACGCGGCCTGCGGTTCACTGGTCAGCAGCGCGTGGCATTGTTCAACCTGTTCCATCCGCGGCGCGCCATCGAGCGGGCGTTGTGCCAGTGCGGGCAGGGCGGTCAGCGACAGCAGACAGGCAAGCGCAGGCAGTCCGCGCCGGACGAGCGACAACGTAATCATGGAGGCAACGACTTCCCCGGTCGGGTGCAGACTGATGACGGCGTGGCCGGTCCGGCGCCGGAGAGCCACGGCGGCGGTGCCCGGGACACGCGCTGCTAATATACCCGTGTTGCCGCCGAGCGCCGGCCTCACCCGCCGGATCCCGCCCCGCATGCCCGCCCCGCTGCCCCCCGCACCCGACGCCACCGCCGATTGCCCGCAGGGCCTGGGCAGGCGGACCGATGCCATGCTGCGTGGCCTGTTGCTGCTGGTGGCGCTCTACCACCCCCTGTTCGCCCTGTGGTTCGCGCTGCGCGCGGGCATGGGGCTGGACATGATGGTGCCCGGCATGGCGGTCTCGCACCTGCTGCTGTGCGTGCTGTGCCTGATCGAACACCGCGCCGGCCGTACCGTGCATGCCGCCGTGGTGTTCCTGGTGGGTGAGCTGCTGCTGCTGCTCCTGGCCTATGGCTACTGGGGGTTGGCCGCGCAACTGCGGGTGCAGATGATGCAGCTGGTGCCGGTGCTGCTGGTCGCGGCGCTGCTCGGCCGCCGCCCGCTGCGCTGGAGCACGGCGTGGGTGTGCGGGCTGATGGCGCTGGGGGCCTGGGGCGATGCGTCCGGGGCGCTGTTCCGCGCCGACCGCGTGCTGCATGCCACGACCGATCTGGCGATTTCCGCGGCGGGCGCGGTGATGACCGCCTGGCTGCTCCACCACAGCGTGACCGGCCTGCGCGAAAGCCTGTCGGTGGCGCAGCAGCGCAGCCAGGAGCTGGCCCGCAAGCGCGACGAGCTGCAGGTGGAGATGCAGGAACGCGAGCGCTCGCGCGACCAGCTGGTGCACGCCATGAAGATGGAGAACGTGGGCCGGCTTGCCAGTGGCATCGCGCACGACTTCAACCACCTGCTGGCGCTGATCCAGGGCTACGTGGCCAAGGCCCGCCGCAGCGAGGCCGACGAACTGCAGCACGCACTGCAGGGCGCGGACTCGGCAACGCGGCGGGCCAGCGCGGTCAGCCGCCGCCTGCTCGATTTCAGCCGCCTGGAACCCGGCCGGCCGCAGCTGCTCGACGCGGCTGCCACCGTCGCCGGCATGGCGCCGATGCTGCAGCAGGTCTTCGACGACGGGGTGCAGTTCGAGGTGGATACCGGCGGGGTGCAGTGCCTGATCCATTTCGACCCGGCACAGCTGGAATCGATCCTGCTCAGCCTGGCCGTGAACGCCAACCAGGCCATGCCCGGCGGCGGGCGCTTCACTCTCCGGCTGGAACAGCCGGTGCGCGATGGCGAGGTGGTCCTGCAGGTGGAGGACACCGGCCACGGCATGAGCGAGGCGGTGCGCGCGCGCTGCCTGGAGCCGTTCTTCACCACCAAGCCGGTCGGGCAGGGCACGGGTCTGGGGCTGGCGGTGACGGCCAGCCTGGTCGCCGCCGCCGGCGGAACGGTGCAGGTGCACAGCCGCCCCGGCGATGGCACCCGCCTGCATATCCACCTGCCGTCGCGCCCGATGGCGCGGGCGCCGGCCTGAGCGCGGCCGGGCGGGTGCGGGCCGAGCGGCTACACTGCGGGCTGATCTTGGGGAAAACTGCCCGTGGTTCCTAGCTGGATCCTGCTGCTGGTGTCGGTGGCCTATGCCGCGCTGCTGTTCGGCGTGGCCTGGTGGGGCGACCGCCGGCCGATGTACCCGGACCGCCCGTGGCTGCGCCCGGTGGTCTACAGCCTCGCGCTGGCCGTGTACTGCTCGTCGTGGACGTTCTACGGCGCGGTCGGCACGGCGGTGCGCAATGGCATCGGCTACCTGCCCATCTACCTCGGTCCGCTGCTGCTGTTGCTGTTCGGCTGGCGCATCATCGAGCGGCTGGCGCTGATCGCACGCAGCCAGAACGTGGTCTCCATCGCCGACTTCATCTCCTCGCGCTTCGGCCGCTCGCGCCGCCTGGCCGCGCTGGTGGCGGTGATCGCGCTGATCGGCATCATTCCCTACCTGGCGCTGCAGTACAAAGCGGTGGCGATGAGCCTGCAGGTGCTGACCGGCAACGTCGGCCCCACCGGCTACTTCAGCGACCCGGCGCTGTACGTCGCGCTGCTGATGGCGCTGTTCGCCACGCTGTTCGGTACCCGCCAGGTGGATGCCACCGAACACCACCACGGCATGATGCTGGCCATCGCGCTGGAGTCGATGATCAAGCTGATCGCGATGGTGGCACTCGGCCTGTTCGCCTACCTGTGGCTGTCCGACCGTGGCGAGACCGTGGTGCGCAGCGCGCGCACGCTGTTCACCGGCCTGCCGCCGGTGGGGTTCATCTCGCAGACGCTGCTCAGTTTCCTGGCGATCGTGTGCCTGCCGCGCCAGTTCCATGTGGCGGTGGTCGAATGCGGCGACGTGCGCGATGTGCGCCGCGCGCGCTGGATGTTCGGCGGCTACCTGATCGTGATCTCGGCGATGGTGATTCCCATCGCCACCGCCGGCGTGACCCTGTTCGGCACCGGCGGCAGCATCGCCGATGACAGCATGGTGCTGGCGCTGCCCTTGGCCGAAGGGCGCACGTTGCTGGCGCTGGTGGCCTACGTCGGCGGCTTCTCGGCGGCCACCGGCATGGTCATCGTGTCCTCCATCGCGCTGGCCACCATGGTCAGCAACGACCTGGTGATGCCGGTGCTGCTGCGCCGCAGTGGCGACCACCAGGAGGCCGCCGACGTCGCCTCGCGGGTGTTGTGGATCCGCCGCATGGCGATCCTGCTGCTGGCGCTGGCCGCTTACACCTATTACCGCGGCAGCAGCAACGACAGCACGCTGGCCTCCTACGGGTTGATGGCCTTCGCGGCCGTGGCGCAGTTCGCGCCGGGCCTGATCGGCGGCCTGTACTGGCGCGGGGCCAGCCGCAAGGGTGTTGAAGCGGGCATCCTGCTCGGCTTCGGCACCTGGATTTACACGCTGCTGCTGCCGGCGTTGACCCACGCCGGCTGGATGGATGCCGCATGGTTGACCGAAGGTCCCTTCGGGATCGAGTGGCTGCAGCCGCAGCGCCTGTTCGGCATGAGCGGCTGGGACCCGCTCACCCACGGCACATTCTGGTCGCTGCTGATCAATGCCGCCGCCATGCTGCTGGTGTCGGTACGCTGGCGGCCCGGCGTGGACGAACGCCTGCGCGCCGCCCCGTTCCTGGACCCATACGCAGAGCGCCCCTCCGTGGCCGGTGCATGGCCCGGCCATGTGCATGTCGGTGACCTGCTGGCGCTGGCGTCGCGGGTGGTGGGCGACCGCCACGCGCGCCGTTCGTTTTTCGAACAGGCGCAGTCGATGGGGCACGAACTGCAGGCATCGGCCGCCGCCGACCGTGCCTGGGTGCAGTTCACCGAACGCCTGCTGGCCGCGTCGATCGGTGCGGCGTCCGCGCGCCTGCTGCTGACCAGCCTGCTGCGGGGCTCGGGCATGGACCTGGGCGAAGTGGTCGCGGTGCTGGACGAAGCGGGGCAGGAGCTGCGCTTCAATCGCGAGATCCTGTCCACCACGCTGGAGAACATCAGCGCCGGGGTCAGCGTGGTCGATCCGGAGATGCGCCTGACCGCCTGGAACCGCCGCTACCAGCAGATGTTCGGCTACCCCGACGGCATGCTGTATGTCGGCCGGCCGGTGGCGGACCTGATCCGCTACAACGCCGAGCGCGGCGAACTGGGCGAGGGCGACATCGACCTGCAGATCAATCGCCGCATCGGTTACATGCGTGCCGGCTCACCGCACATCTTCGAGCGCACCCGCAGCGACGGCCGGGTGATCGAGATGCGCGGGCAGGCGCTGCCGGGCGGTGGCTATGTCACCAGCTACAACGACATCACCGACTACAAGCATGCCGAGACCGCGTTGCTGGAGGCCAACGAGACGCTGGAACAACGCGTGGCCGAACGCTCGCACGCCGCCGAGGCAGCGCAGCAGTCCAAGACCCGCTTCCTTGCCGCCATCAGCCATGACGTGCTGCAGCCCTTGAACGCGGCGCGGCTGTTCGCCTCGGCGCTGCGCGACAGCCACCACGACAACGACGAGCAGCGCCACCTGGCCGAGCGCGTGGATGCCTCGCTGCGCGCGGCCGAAGAGCTGCTCGATGGCCTGCTGGACGTGTCGCGGCTGGACGCCGGTGGCCTGCACCCGGTGATCGGCGACTTCGACGTGAGCCTGCTGATGCGCGAGCTTGCCGCGCAGTACTCGCCCGTAGCGGCCGGCCGCGGCCTGCGCCTGGACCTGTTCGCCCGCCCGGCATGGGTACGCAGCGACCGCCGCCTGCTTCGCCGGGTGCTGCAGAACTTCCTGGCCAACGCGCTGCGCTATACCCGCCAGGGCCGCATCGTGCTGGCGGTGCGCCACCGCCGCGACGAGATCGAGCTGCAGGTGTGGGACACCGGGCCGGGCATTCCCGAGCACCACATGCAGCAGATCTTCGACGAGTTCCATCGCTACCAGCAACCATTCGACTGGGGCGAACAGGGCCTCGGCCTGGGCCTGTCGATCTGCCAGCGCATCTCGCGCCTGCTCGACCACCGGCTCAATGCACGCAGCCGGGTGGGCAGTGGCAGCATGTTCTCCATCCTGCTGCCGCGCGCGGCGGTGCCCACGCTGCCGGCGGCGACCGCCAGCAATGCGGCCCCCGAGTGGGCCAACCGCTCCGATTCGCTGGCCGGCATGCGCGTGCTGTGCGTGGACAACGACCAGGAGATTCTCGACGGCATGCGCGCGCTGCTCGGCCGCTGGCAGGTGGAGGTCATCACGGCCAGCACTGTGGACCAGGCGCTGGAAGCGGTGGATGCGCAGCCGGACGTGATGCTGGTGGACTACCACCTGCATGACCGCATGGACGGACTGGACACGCTGGTGGCGCTGCGCGAGCGCGCAGGCCGTGAGATTCCCGGCGCGCTGCTGACCGCCGATGGACGCGACGAGCTCAAGCGCATGGCACGCGAGCGCGGCTACCGGTTGCTGACCAAGCCGATCAAGCCGGCCTCGCTGCGCGCGTTCCTGGCGGCATATTCCAGCCTGCCGGGCTGAAGCCGACAAGGGGCACGCAGGTGCGGGGCCTTGTCCATGCGCCTGCGCGCGGCCGCGCCGGATGCGCATCTGAAACGAAGCGCCACGGCGGCCTATGCTGGCCGCCACGCGCAACGCGCCATGCACTGCATCGGTCATGCCCAACATTCCCGTTCTGGCTTCTGCGGCTCCGGCGGCGCCGCCCCTGATCGAGTCGGCGCTACCTGCTGCGTCGGCTGCCCGCCGCGCCGCGCCCTGGTTGCGTTCGGTGTTGAATGTAGCGCCGCATTCCGCGCTGGCTGTGCCGGTCGCCGCCGGGGTGGGGGCAGGCGTGGGCGGCGCGCTGGCGCTGGTGTTCCAAGGCATCGGCAACCTGCTGCCGGGCACCGGGGTGGGTGCGCTGCTGGGCACCGGCTGGTTGTGCGCGCTGCGCAGCGTGTCGTATTCCGAGGATGCCGTGCAGATGCATCAGGCGCGCGTCCACGCGCTGAAGGACTACCCGGCGGTGCACGATCTGCTGAAGCGGGCAGATGCCTGCCTGCATGACGTCGCGGCCGTGAAGCGTCTGTCCGAGCGGGTGGATCGCGATGTTCGTGCCATGTGCGTTCGCTTCCAGCAGCACTGCGACGAGCAGGGGCTCAAGGTCGCGCCGCTGATGGAACAGGTGCTGCGCCACTTCTTCCTGCTGCACTGTAGCGACCGCGGCATCCTGGTGGTCAGTCGTGGCAGCACGCAGGAGTGTTACCTGGTGGCCGCACATGCGCAGGACCAGGAACCCATCCGCGCTGCGCTGAGCCGCAAGGGCGCGTCGCCCAGTGCCGTGCTGCGCAACCTGCGCTGTCCGTTCATCCGTGCGGATCTGGTGAACGAGCATGTACGCGGGGCCACCTCGTTCGAGATGGAGCGCGATGACGTGGAGTACATTCCCGCCGCGTCGTCGCGTACCGCCGCGTCGTCGCATGCGCCGGAGGAAGGCATTGCGGCAGTGGCGCCACGTCCGCGCCGGCGGCTTCCGCGCCCGCGCGACACGATCCTGGCGGCCCCTCGGGCCGCTGCCGGGCCCGGTGCCGTGTCCCCTGCACCGCGCGACATCGTGTGGGGGCAGATCCTCACCGACCAGATCGGCCAGCTGCCCGTGTCAGGCCGCACGCTGACCAAGCTCGCCGCGATCACCGAGGACCTGCAGGCCGGCCGCGTGTGCGGCAAGCCGGTGACGCTGCATGGCGTGCATTACAGCGCGAGCGACATCCAGCTCGAGGGTCTGAACGGCCGCAACCTGTGGCGTCTACTGCACCGGCGCACGCCCAACGGACATGAGCTGGTCGGTATCGTGGACTACCACGAGCCCCGCCGCGGCGGCAGCAGGACGCGCTGGTGGGAGCCCTGAGCGGCGCTTACGACGCGCCGTGCAGGTGCTCGAACAGGATGGTGGCACCGATGATGATCAGGATGACGCCACCCACGATCTCCGCGCGCTTGCCGACCATGCCACCGATCACCCGGCCCAGCATGATGCCGGCGGTGACCATGGCCAGCGTGCACAGGCCGATCACCAGCGCCATCACGCCGATATTCACGTCGAGGAAGGCCAGGCCGATGCCGACCGCCATGGCGTCGATGCTGGTGGCAAAGCCGGTCACGGCCAGCCGCCAGAAGCCGTGGTGCTTGTCGGCGTCTTCCGCGTCGCCTTCTTCGTCGGGGCGCACGCCATTGATGATCATGTGCACGCCGAGCGCGCCGAGCAGGCCGAACGCGATCCAGTGGTCGAAGGCCTCCACGTAGGAGGAGGCGGCGCGGCCCATCAACCAGCCGATGACCGGTGTGATCGCCTCGATGACGCCGAAGATCAGGCCGGCACGCAGGGCATCAACGAAACGCGGTTTGCGCATGGCGGCGCCTTTGCCGATCGCCGCAGCGAAGGCATCGGTGGACATGGCAAAGCCGATGAGGAGCATCGAAACAGGAGACATGGAAGGCACGGCAGGTTGGGCGATGTCGGACAACGGGCCGCGCTCGCGCCCAACCTGTCGTTGCGCGCGCGGACCGCTGGTCTCGCCAACCATCATGGCTGCCCGCACCACGGCGCACTGGCCGAGTATGTTGATACGGGCGTTTCCCTTCAGCAGGAAACAGGCTACTCCCCAAGGGGACGCGAAGCTTAGCACCGGCAATGCGCTTTACCGCCGAAATCAGCGAATTGCGCAGGGGATGCTGGGATGTATAGCTTCGGCTATAAGCCGAGGCGGGTAGAGCCGGGCTCTGCCCGGCAGCGTTTCAATGCAGCGGGGCAGAGCCCCGCTCTACGCTGTAGTGCCGGGCTCTGCCCGGCAGCTAGTCTTCTTCCGGCGGCAACACCAACGGCTCGTCGTCCAGCGTCAGCTTGCCCGCCATCAGCACCGCCTGGGTGCGGTTGGTCACGCCCAGCTTGCGCAGGATCGCGGTGACGTGCGCCTTGATCGTCGCCTCGGACACGTTGAGGTCATACGCGATCTGCTTGTTGAGCCGACCGGCACCGAGCATCTGCAGCACGCGGAACTGCTGCGGGGTGAGCTCGCGCAGGCGTTGACCCACCTCGCGCTCCTCGCGGCCGGTGGGCGGCACGTTGTGCGCCTCCGGCGGGGCCCAGGTCTCGCCGTCCAGGATCGTCGCCAGCGCATGGCCGATGGTGTCCGAGTCGGCCGACTTGGGAATGAATCCAAACGCGCCGTGGTCCAGCGCACGCCGCATCACGGTGGGTTCCTCGCGCGCGGACACCACCACCACCGGCAGCTGCGGGTGCAGGGCACGCATGTGCACCAGCGCGTTGAAGCCCTGTGCGCCCGGCATGTTGAGGTCCATCAGGACCAGGTCGGCGTCGGCATGCTGGTCGGCCAGCTGGTACAGCGCTTCCACGCTGTCGGCCTCGAACAGCAGCACGCCCGGCATCACGCGCTGTACCGCGCCGCGCAATGCTTCGCGGAACAGGGGATGGTCATCGGCAATCAGCAGGGTAGGCATGGGGGAGGTGGGGACCAATTACTTGACCTTGCGCTCTTCCACCAGCGACGCCACCACCGACGGATCGGCCAGGGTCGAGGTGTCGCCCAGCTGGTCGGGCGCGTTCTCGGCGATCTTGCGCAGGATGCGGCGCATGATTTTGCCCGAGCGCGTCTTCGGCAGTCCCGGCGCCCACTGCAGGTGGTCCGGCGAGGCGATGGGGCCGATTTCCTTGCGCACCCACGCCACCAGTTCCTTCTGCAGTTCGTCGCTCGGCGTCTCGTCGGCCACCAGGGTCACATAGGCGTAGATGCCCTGGCCCTTGATGTCGTGCGGGAAGCCGACGACGGCCGCTTCGGCCACCTTCGGGTGCGAGACCAGCGCGCTTTCCACTTCCGCCGTACCGATGCGGTGGCCGGACACGTTGATCACGTCGTCGACGCGGCCGGTGATCCAGTAATAGCCATCCTCGTCGCGTCGGCAACCGTCACCGGTGAAGTAGCTGCCCGGGTAGGTGCGGAAGTAGGTGTCGATGAAACGCTGGTGATCGCCGTAGACGGTGCGCATCTGGCCCGGCCACGAATCGCGGATGATCAGGTTGCCCTCGGTGGCGCCGTCCTTGATCTCGCCGTCGGCATTGACCAGCGCCGGCTGCACGCCGAAGAAGGGCAGGGTGGCCGAACCCGGCTTGAGATCGGTGGCACCGGGCAGCGGCGAAATCAGGATGCCGCCGGTCTCGGTCTGCCACCAGGTGTCCACGATGGGGCAGCGGCCATCGCCGACCACGTCGTAGTACCAGCGCCAGGCTTCCGGATTGATCGGCTCGCCAACGCTGCCGAGCAGGCGCAACGACGCACGCGAGGTGCGCTTGACCGGCGCTTCGCCCTCACGCATCAGCGCGCGGATCGCGGTCGGTGCGGTGTAGAAGATGCTTACCTGGTGCTTGTCGATCACTTCCCAGAACCGCGAGGTGTTCGGGAAGTTCGGCACGCCTTCGAACATCAGCGAGGTGGCGCCGTTGGCCAGTGGCCCGTACACGATGTAGCTGTGGCCGGTAACCCAGCCGACGTCGGCGGTGCACCAGTAGATGTCGTCCTCGCGCAGGTCGAACACCGCTTCATGGGTGTAGGCCGCGTACAGCAGGTAACCGCCGGTGGTATGCAGCACGCCCTTCGGCTTGCCGGTGGAACCGGAGGTGTAGAGGATGAACAGCGGATCCTCGGCGTTCATCCGCTCCGGCTCGCACTGCGCCGGCTGCGGGTCCACCACGTCGTGGAACCAGCGGTCGCGCGGGGCCTGCATGTCCACCGCGCCGCCGGTGTGGCGCACAACCAGCACGGTTTCCACCGTGGTGGTGCCGGGCAGCTTCAGCGCGGCGTCCACATTGGCCTTCAGCGGAATCCTGCGGCCACCGCGCAGGCCTTCGTCGGCGGTGATGATCAGCTTGCTGCCGCAGTCGATCACGCGGTCGGCAATCGAGTTCGGCGCGAAGCCACCGAACACCACCGAGTGGATGGCACCGATGCGCGCGCAGGCCAGCATGGCCACGGCGGCATCGACGATCATCGGCAGGTAGATGGTGACCCGGTCGCCCTTCTTGACGCCCAGGTTGCGCAGCGCGTTGCCGAGCCGGCAGGTGCGCTCATACAGCTCGCGGTAGGTGACGCCCTGCGCGGGTGCATCCGGGCTGTCCGGTTCGAACAGCAGGGCGACCTTGTCGCCGCGCTTTTCCAGCTGGCGGTCCAGGCAGTTCACGCTGGCGTTGAGTTCGCCATCCTCGAACCACTTGATGCGGAAATCGTCGAGCTGGTAGCTGACGTTGCGGATCGTGGACGGCTTCTTGTACCAGTCCAGCCGCTCGGCGGCCTTGCCCCAGAACGCGTCGGGGTTGTCCACCGATTCGCGGTAGAGCTGCTGGTAAGTGTTCTTGTCAATGCGCGCCTTGGCGGCAACGTCCGCCTTGACGGGGTAAAGATCGGCCATGGCACCCTCACTTGCACTAGGACTGGGTTGTGCGATCGCAGCATAACCCGCGATTCATCCCCCTCAGTTTGCCGCATCCACCGGGTCGCGCGGTATCGGGATGGTTAGACCATGGTCGTACCGGGGTGCCGCGCGTTCCCTCCCCGGTAGGTCACGACCGTTGGTCGTGACCGTCAGCCGTGACCGCGGGTTCGACCAATGGCCAATAGCGGGGTGCGTCAGCCTGCCGCACGCTCGGCTCGACCGTGACCCCACACGCGGCGATCACTTTGCCACCCGGGAGAGAGGGCAACATGAGTACCCGTATGTTGAAGACCATGCGCAAGCCGTTGGCGACCTGCCTGTTGGTCGCGCTGGTGGCGCCAGGCATGGCGTTTGCAGACACCGCCAAAGAGAAGCAGCTGGAAGCCCGCGTCGCCGAACTGGAGCGCCAGGTCCAGCTGCTGCTGTCCACCACGCAACAGCAACAGAGCCAGATCAGCCAGGCGCAGACCGATGTGACCGCGGTGAAGACGGTGCAGGCGCAACAGCCTGCCCTCGCCACCGTGCCGGCCGGCAAGCAGCCGATCCAGGTCACCACCATCACCCCGGGCGCCGCGCCGGGCACCACGGTCAAGATCGGTGGCTTCATCAAGGCCGACTTCCTGCTCACCCAGACCGGCGATGGCCAGCTGGCCGACGACGCCACCGGCCGCGCGCTGTACCTGCCGGGCCAGACCCCGGTTGCCGGTGCCGGCGGCAGCGGCGAGCGTTCGGATGTGGACTTCAACGCCCACGCCAAGTTCTCGCGCTTCAACCTGGGCATCGACAACGTGTCGGACAAGGGCAACAAGTCCGGTGCGTTCTTCGAGATGGACTTCTTCGGCAACTCGCTGGGCAACCAGACCGCCACCAATACCTATGGCGTGACCCTGCGCCACGCGTACATGTACTGGAACAACTGGATGGCCGGCCAGACCTGGTCGAACTTCATGGACGCCGCGTCGCTGCCGGAAGCGGTCGACTTCGTCGGTCCCACCGACGGCGTGCTGTTCGTCCGCCAGGCCCAGGTCCGCTACACCCAGGGCGGCTTCAGCGTCGCGCTGGAAAACCCGGAAACCACCGTGCTCACCGGCACCCGCAACCCGATTACCGGTGCGTGGACCAACGTGGCCAGCAACAGCGACCGCGGTTCCCTGCCGGACCTGACCCTGCGTTACGGCTGGAAGGGCGACTGGGGCACCTTCGGTGTCGGCGGTATCGTCCGCCAGCTCAAGGTGGACAACCAGACCACCGGTGCCGATGCAGACAAGATCGGCGGCGGCCTCACCCTCGGCGGCAAGTGGGTGATGGGCAGCAGCGACCAGCTGCACTACCAGATCAGCGGCGGTGAAGGCATCGCACGCTACGTGGGCCTGGGTGTCACCGCGGACACGGCCTACGACGTGGCCCGCGACGAACTCAACCCGACCGGCGTGCTGGCCGGCTATGTCGGCTGGCGCCACGCCTTCAGCCCGAAGCTGCGCACCAACCTGATCTACGCGCGCAGCGACTACGACAACGACAGCGTGCTCGGGCCGCTGGTCACCAAGAGCGTGCAGAGCATCCGCGGCAACATCTTCTACACGCCGATGCCCAAGGTCGATATCGGCGCGGAGTACATGTACGGCGTGCGCGAGATCGAGGACGGGCGCAAGGGCGACATCAACCGCGTGCAGTTCACCACCAAATATAGTTTTTAAATGAGTGCCGACCAACGGTCGGCGCTACCGGACGACAACACGAACGCCGGCACACAGTCGGCGCTACCAATGATTGCTTCGGAGGGGAAGCGTCCCATGTCAACAACACCTGTACCTGCAAAAGCAGAACTCACCCAGGGGCACAAGAAGGTCATCTTCGCGTCCAGCCTGGGCACCGTCTTCGAGTGGTACGACTTCTTCCTGTACGGCTCGCTCGCGGCCATCATCGCCAAGCAGTTCTTCAGCGGGGTCAATGAAACCACGGGCATGATCTTCGCCCTGCTGGCGTTCGCGGCCGGCTTCTTCGTGCGTCCGTTCGGCGCGGCCTTCTTCGGCAGCCTCGGCGACCGTATCGGCCGCAAGTACACCTTCCTGGTCACGATCCTGATCATGGGCATCTCGACCTTCCTGGTCGGCGTGCTGCCCAACTACGCATCCATTGGTTTTGCCGCTCCGGTGATCCTGATCGTGCTGCGCCTCGCCCAGGGCCTGGCCATGGGCGGCGAGTACGGTGGCGCGGCGACGTACGTTGCCGAACATGCACCGGCCGACAAGCGCGGCCTGTACACCAGCTTCATCCAGTGCACGGCCACGCTGGGCCTGTTCATGTCGCTGCTGATCATCCTCGCTTGCCGCTACTTCCTGGGCAACGAGGCGTTCGAGGCATGGGGCTGGCGCATTCCGTTCCTGGTGTCCATCGTCCTGCTCGGCATCTCGGTGTGGATCCGCCTGCAGCTGAGCGAGTCGCCGCTGTTCCAGCAGATGAAGGCCGAAGGCAAGGGCTCCAAGACCCCGTTCCGTGACAGCCTCAAGGACGGCAACCTCAAGCTGATGCTGCTGGTCCTGCTCGGCGCCGCGGCCGGCCAGGCGGTGGTGTGGTACGGCGGCCAGTTCTACGCGCTGTTCTTCCTGAGCAGCATGCTCAAGGTCGATGCCACCACCTCCTACCTGCTCATCGCCGGCGCACTGGCCCTGGGTACGCCGTTCTTCATCTTCTTCGGCTGGCTCTCCGACCGGATCGGTCGCAAGAAGATCATCCTGGCGGGCTGCCTGCTGGCGGCAGTGACCTACATCCCGGTGTTCAAGGGCCTGACCCACTTCGCCAACCCGGCCATCGAAGAGGCCCGCAGCAGCTCGCCGGCCCTGGTCAATGCCGATCCGAACACCTGCTCGTTCCAGTTCGATCCGGTGGGCCTGCGCAAGTTCACCAGCTCCTGCGACGTGGCCACCGCCGCGCTGACCAAGGCGGGCGTGCCGTATGACGTCAAGCCGGCACCGGCCGGTTCGCTGGCGGTTGTCAACGTGGGTTCGGCCAACGTCGCCTCGTACGAGGCCGCGGGTCTGACCAAGGAAGAAGGCAAGGCCAAGGCGGACGCGTTCGGTGCCGAGCTGAAGACCGCACTGACCGGCGCCGGGTACCCGGCCAAGGCCGACAACGCGCGCATCAACATCATCGGCACCATTGCGATGCTGTGGATCCTCGTACTGTACGTGACCATGGTGTACGGGCCGATCGCCGCCTACCTGGTCGAGCTGTTCCCGACCCGCATCCGCTACACCTCGATGTCGCTGCCGTACCACATCGGCAACGGCTGGTTCGGTGGCTTCCTGCCGGCGATCTCGTTCGCACTGGTGGCCGGCACCGGCAACCTGTACTACGGCTTGTGGTACCCGATCATCATCGCGCTGATGACGGTCGTGGTCGGCGGCCTGTTCCTGCATGAAACCAAGGGTGTGGACATCACCAAGTAACGCGGTGATGGCGTGAACAAGAAGGGCCGTGGCATTGCCACGGCCCTTTTCGTTTGGGTCCGCGAAGACACGCATGGCGTGTCGCTACATCGACGCGTAGGGGCACGCCATGCGTGTCTTCGCGGTGCCGGACGCCGCCGTTGGTATATTCCCGACATGACCCTTCCCCACACCGACCCCGCCGCACTTCCCGCGATCCTGCACACGCTGCGCAGCGCCTGGCAGGCCAACCGGCCGTCGCTGGAGCAGCGCCGCAGCGACCTGCAGCGCCTGCGCGCCGCGCTCAAGCCGCGCCTGCCGCAGATGGCCGAGGCCATCGCCACCGATTTCGGCCACCGCGCTACCTATGAGTCGCTGATCGCCGACGGCATGACCGTGCTCAACGAGATCGACCACCTGCTGGGCCAGTTGCGCGGCTGGATGCGCCCGCGCCGGGTGTCGGTCGGCTGGCGGTTCTGGCCGGCACGGGCGCAGACCCGGCCGGTGCCGCTCGGCGTGGTGGGGGTGATCTCGCCCTGGAACTACCCGGTCAACCTGGCGCTGATCCCACTGGCAACCGCCATTGCGGCCGGCAACCACGTCATCCTCAAGCCGTCCGAACACACCCCGCGCACCAGCGCGTTCCTGCACGACCTGCTGGGCGAGGTGTTCCCGGCCGACCGGGTGGCGGTGGTGCAGGGCGATGGCGAACTGGCCAGCGCGCTGTCCGGCTCGCCGCTGGACCACCTGGTGTTCACCGGCTCCACCGCGACCGGCCGCAAGGTGATGGCCGCCGCCGCGCAGCACCTGACCCCGCTCACGCTGGAACTGGGCGGCAAGTCGCCGGCCATCGTCTGCAGCGACTACCCGCTGGACAAGGCCGCCGCGCGGCTGGCCACCGGCAAGTGGTTCAACGCCGGGCAGACCTGCATCGCGCCCGACTACGTGCTCGTCGACGGGCGCCGCCAGCGCGAGCTGGTGCAACAGCTGCAGACCCAGGTGCGCGAACGCTACGGCGATTTCAGCAACGCCGACGATTACACCCGCATCATCCACGAGGGCCAGTACCAGCGCCTGATCGGCTACCTGGCGCAGGCGCGCGAACGCGGCGTGCCGGTGATCGAACTGGCCAGCATCGATCCCGAGCGCGCGCGCCGCGAGCGGCTGATCGTGCCCACCATCGTGCTCGACCCCCCGGCAGATCTGGACCTGATGCAGGAAGAAATCTTCGGCCCGATCCTGCCGGTATGCGCCTACCCCGACCTGGAGGAGGCGCTGGAGGCGGTGCAGGGGCGCGACCGCCCGCTGGCGCTGTACGTCTTCAGCCAGCAGCGCGACGTGGTGGAACGCGTCCTCGGCACCGTCGTGGCCGGGGGCGTCACCGTCAACGACACCCTGCTGCACTTCGCCATCAACGGCCTGCCGTTCGGCGGCGTCGGCCCCAGCGGCATGGGCGCGTACCACGGCCGCGCCGGCTTCGACGCCATGAGCAAGCAGCTGCCGATCCTGTGGCAGTCGCGATGGGCGGCCAGCGACCTGCTCAAGCCGCCGTACTCGAAAATCGCCGGGCTGTTGAAGGCGATGGTCCGATGAGGCATTGACCCGGTCGCGATGCAGCTGCCAGAAACGTGCCTTGGCCAGCACGCAGTCGATGCGGTGCAGTGCACCAGCCATGCCCAGCAGCTGTCCGTACGCCAGCTGACAGTCCCGCAGCGGCTGGGCGAGGGCGTCGTTCTGCCAGTGGACGTGCGGCCAATCGGGTTGTTGCCAGATCCAGCGGGGCGCGGTCATGGGCTGCCTCGGGCGATGGTGAGCCGAATAAACACGCTAATCGGCTCATACGCCAGCGCCCCTCGCTCCAACCCGACCGGTCAGTCGCCCAGTACGCCGCTCACGCCCATGTACACGCCCGTGCCGTCGCCACTCTTGGAGAAGCCGCCTTCCAGGCTCCAGCGGCCGGTTCCGGCGGTGTAGCGGGTGCTGATGCCCACTGCGCCCTGCGACTTGTAGCCGGCTGCGCCCACCGCGTAGGTGGTCTTGCCCGGCACATACGGTGCTTGGCGAGCGGCCAGGGCGGTGGCGACACCGGCCTGCATGTCGCGCTCCAAGCCGTCAATCCGGTTCGACAGGCTGGCGTTGCTGAACTTGTTGTCGCGGTTCAGCGTCCAGTCGTACATCTGGCTGCCGTTGATCGCATCGGTGCTGCCGGCGGCGACGCGGCCGCTGGCCACATTGCTCATGGTCACCGGCGTGCCCTGGCCCAGCGTGACCTGGTTGTAGTTGGTGCTGCCATCGGCATTCTGGTCATAACGCACCGATTGCTTCAGCTGCGCCATGTTCACCGCGTCGGTGTCCTGCGTACCGGCGGCAACGTTGGCTACCTGGCGTTCGCTGCCCTGCGAGCCCACCGACACCGCGTTGTCACGATCAGCCACCGAGCCATTCCCCAAGGCCACCGAGTTCTTGCCCGTCGCCTTGCTGCTGTTGCCCAGCGCGGTGCTGTTGTTGCCCGCAGCCTCCGAGGCATTGCCCACCGCGAGCGCATCGCTACCCGCCGTTGAGGCCACCTTCCTGGCGCCATCGTCGACATTGGCGCTGACCAGGCCGCTGTCGCTGAAGCCACCACTGGTGATGGCGTTCTCCAGGTGGGTGACACGGTTGTCCAGGCCGCCGACATCGTTGCTGACGTTGGTGATCTGGTTGGTGATGTCGGCCAGATTCCCGCCCATGCCATCCATGCCGTTCTTCAGGCTGGCGATGTCGCTGCTGTTCTGGCTGGTGCGGCCATCCAGGTTGCCGATGGCATCGCCGACAGTGTTCACCGTCGTACCGCCCACGGAATAGCTGGGCGCCGTGATCGTGCCATTGGCGTTTACCGCCGAACCACCGCCCAGATTGTTTGCGATGGACTGGCTCACGGCATACAGCTGCGAACCGTTGATCGCCTGCCGGCTGGACGCGTTGACCGCGCCGGCCGCCACGCCTTCCAGCACCCGCGCACCGGCGGTGCCGTTGAAGTTCACCGTCGCGCCGTCCTTGCCCTTGGCAACGGTAATCACGCGGCTGTCTTCATCTTGCTGCACCAGCCCGATCTCGCCATTAGCCAGGCTCTCGCTGAGGTTGGTGATGGCCGTGGTGTTGGTGGTGGTGCGCGCATCGATGTTGGTGATGGCGTCCCCTACGTTGTGCACGGTGGTGCCGCCGGTACCGTCGGCATCCTTGTCCACCCGATAGCTCGGGCCGGTGATGCTGCCATCGGTATTGACCGAGGCATCGCCGCCCAGGCCGGCCACGACGCCCTTGAGCTGCGCGACATTCACCGCGTCTGCATCTGCGCCGCCTGCCTTCACGCCGGTCAGGGTGCGCGCGCCTTCGTTGCCGGTGAAGTCCACCACCGTGCCGTCCTTGTCGGAGGCCACCGTGATCCGCTTGCTGGTCGCGTCCTGCCGCACCAGGCCGACTTCGCCGTTGTTGAGGCCGTTGGTGATATTCGTTTCCACGGTGGTGACACGGCTGTCGAGATTGGTGATGGCCGTGGTGTGGCTGTTGATCGTCGTGGTATTGCCTTCCACGGTGGTCTGCAGCGTGTTGAGGTTGGTGGTGTTGCCCGCCACGCGGGTATCCAGCTGGCTGATCGCATTGCCGACGCCGGTTGCCGTCGTGGCGTTGCCATCGGCACCGGTCAGGGTGTAGACCGGTGCGGTGAGCGTGCCCTCGGTGTTCACCACCGAACCGCCGCCCAGGCTGGTCGCCACCGACTGGCTCACGCCATGCAGCTGGGCACCGTTGACTGCCTGCAGGCTGGACGCGTTGACCGCGCCGGCCGCCACGCCTTCCAGCACACGTGCGCCTTCGTTGCCGGTGAAGTCCACCACCGTGCCGTCCTTGTCGGAGGCCACCGTGATCCGCTTGCTGGTCGCGTCCTGCTTCACCAGGCCCACTTCGCCATCAGCAAGGCTCTGCGTCAGGTTGGTGATGCTGGTGGTATGGCCTTCCACGGTCGTCTGCAGGGTATTGATGCTGGTGGTGTTCCCTGCCACGGTCGTCTGCAAGGTGCTGATACTGTTTTCAGCCGTACCCAGGCGGGCATTGGTCGCGAACAGCTGCGAACCATTCACCGCGTCGGTGCTGAGCGCGGACAGCGAACCTGCGGTCACGCCGGTCACCGTGCGGCTACCCGCCGTGCCCGCCACGCTTACGGCGGCGCCATCGGTATCCTTGCCGACCGTCAGGCTCGCACCTGCCGCAGACTGCTGCACCAGGCCGGCCTTGCCGGTCTTCAGGTTGTTGATGTCGCCGGTGTTGGTGGTGATGTTGGTGGCGTTGGTCGTGACGCGGCCATCAAGGCCGGTGATCGCCGAACCGACGTTGTTGTACGTCGTTCCGCCGACCGAATAGCTCGGTGCGCCGAGCGTGCCGTCCGCGCCGTAGCTCGCGCCACCGCCCAGTGCCGCCGCCGTGCTGGTGCCGATGTTCGCGGACTTCACGGCTTCGGACTGCAACTGGCTCACATTCACCGCGTCCGTCGCCGCCGAACCCGCCGCAACATTGGTCAAGCGCCGTTCCGCGCCCGCCGCGCCGACAGACACTTCGCCATTCGCCGCCGAAGCCGTGCCAGCCAGGACGCTCGACCCCGGGTTGTAGCCCGCGGCCGTCAGATCGGCGGTGGTGGTGGAGCCGGCACCCAGCGCCACCGAATTGTCTGCCGAGGCCCAGCTGCTGGCGCCAACAGAAACCGCATTGGTCGCCGTGGCACGGCTGTCGGTGCCGATCGCGATCGAATCCGTACCCGTGGCCTGGGTGTTGTCGGTGGTGTTCTGCAGGGCGTCGAGATTGAGCGTCGCGGTCCGGGCCGAACCCAGCGCGATCGCGCGGGTGCCGCTGGCCGTGGCCGAGGTACCGATGGCGTTGGCATCGGTGCCGTTCGCGGTGGAGGCAGCACCGATTGCATTGGCGCGCTCCACGGTAGCCGCCGAGAACGAGCCGATCGCCAGCGACTGCGTGCCGCCGGCATAGGCTGCGGTGCCCGCAGCAAGGGCATTGCGAGCGGCCGCGGTGCTGTGCACGCCCAGCGCCGCACCGCCGATGGCCGATGCGCTGGCATAGCCGCCCAGCGCCGTGCCACCGGCACCGGTGACGCTGGAATTGGCACCCAGCGCCACATTCGATGCGTTCTGCGTAACACCGTCCACGATGTCCACACCCAGGCCATCGGTGCGGCGATTGCCGCGGCCCGCGATGTTCCACGTCGCCAGGCCCGCTACGTCCGTACCCACCCGGCTCTGGAAGCCGATTGCGACGCTGTTGTTGCCCCAAGCGAGGCTTTCGGCGCCGTACGCGGTCGCGCCGGTGTTCATTGCCGTGGAGCGCGCGCCCGAAGCCGTTGCATCAATGCCGTTGGCAATGCTGGACTGACCCAACGCCACTGCGCCGGTGCTCGTGGCCGCGCTTGAGGTGCCGAGTGCCATGCCGCCAACGCCGTCGACCGTCGCCTTGTAGCCCAGTGCCAGTGCCTGGTTCGACTTGGCGATGGCGCCTTCGCCTACCACTACGGCGTAATTGACCGCGTCGGCCGCCGCCATGGTCGACGAGACCTTCAGGCCGTTGATGGAGGCCGTGGCGCCGTTACCGACCACAATGCTGCCCGAGGTGCTCGCGTCCTTGCCGATGGCGATGCCGTAGCCGGAAGCGCCCGTTGCCCTGACCAGCGACCCGCTGCCGATGGCGATGGACGCGTTGCCGTCGGAATAGCTGCTCGTGCCCATGGCGATGGCGTTGCTGCTCACCGCCTGCGTGCTGGTGCCGATGGCGATGGCGTCCGTACCGGTGGCCTGGGTGTTGTCGGTGGTGTTCTGTTGCGTATCGGTATTGAGCGTCGCGGTTCGGGCCGAACCCAGCGCGATCGCGCGGTCGCCGCTGGCCGTCGCCGAGGTACCGATGGCGTTGGCGTCCACGCCGGATGCGGTGGACGTGGTACCGATCGCGATCGCACGGTCTACGGTTGCCGCAGAGAACGAGCCGATGGCGGTCGACTGCAAGCCCGAGGCATACGCCGCCGAACCCTGCGCGATGGCGTTGCGGCCGGCTGCGTTGCTGTGGGCGCCAACGGCGATCGCTCCCACGCCACCCGTGGTCGCGTAGCTGCCCAGTGCGGTGCCGGTCTGGGCGCCCGTGTTGGCACCCGCACCCACAGCAACACTGGCAGCGAGGGCCGTGCTCGAGGTGATGTTCATCCCCAAGCCATCGGTACGGCGGTTGCCGAGGTTGCCGATGGCCCAGACATTGCCCGCTGCGGTGGCGTTGAAACCGATCACCGTGTTGGCGCCGCCGCTGGCGGTGCTGCCGGCACCATACGCGGTTGCACCGGCGTAGGTTGCGCTGGAACCCGCGCCAGCGGCCGTCGTATCGGTCGTGGTCGCGATGGCATCTGCAGTCTTCGTGCCGCTCTGCGCCTGGATGGGCGCGGTGATCGGTGCGGCCCCCGCGGTGCTCAACAGCAGCAGGCTGCCGCCCAGCACTGCCAACAGCGCCACTGCCTTCGCGCCGCCGCCGCCCACCTTGGCTCCGCCCGACCGCGCGTGCTCGGACGCCACCACCAGCTGGCCGAGTTTCCGGTTCCAAACCTTACTGAATATCTTGTTCATGTGCGCGCTCTGCTGGCGGTCCAGCGATGGGGGTATTGGTCGGCGCGCATTCTCTGTAGTCCCACTGCAGGGCGACATCAGACGCTTCTGAATTAGCCGAAAACAACGGATTCACCCAAGCGCCACCTACCTGTCGCGCTGACGGGCGAAACGTCCTGAAAGCGTTTTCCTCGCCCGTGGTGGATAACCGGACCCTTCCGTTGCGCGACGCACGGGGCGGGCGGCGCCCAGCGCTGCAGCGGCCGTGGATATCGGCCAGACCGACATTTGATTCGCGCACCATCCTTGTTAAGGTTGCCGTGCGGCATCCCGCGCGCCGGTGCGGGTATGCCTGAAATACGAAAAATCCAACTACATCAATAGTCCATATAACCAATGAAAATCGCTTCCTGGAACGTCAACTCCCTCAACGTTCGCCTGCCGCACCTGGAACAGTGGCTCACGGCGTTCGCGCCGGACGTGGTCGGCATCCAGGAAACGAAGATGGAGGACCACAAGTTCCCCGACGCGGTACTGGCGGGGCTGGGCTACCGCAGCGTGTTCGCCGGGCAGAAGACCTACAACGGCGTGGCGCTGCTGTCGCGTGAGCCCGCCCAGGACGTGCAGATCGGCATTCCCGGGTTCGAGGACGAGCAGAAGCGGGTCATCGCCGGCACCGTCAACGGCGTGCGCATCATCAACCTGTATGTGGTCAACGGCCAGGATGTGGGCACCGACAAATACGCCTACAAGCTGCGCTGGCTCGACGCCGTGCACGAATGGGTGGCGTCGGAACTGGCGAAGTACCCCGAGCTGGTGGTGATGGGCGACTTCAACATCGCCCCGGACGCGCGCGACGTTCACGACCCGCTGGTCTGGAATGAAAACCACATCCTGACCTCGACCGCCGAGCGCGGCGCGCTGAACAAGCTGCTGCAGCTGGGCCTGCACGACGCATTCCGCCTGCACAGCGAGGAAGAGGGCATCTTCAGCTGGTGGGACTATCGCGCGGCCGGTTTCCGCCGCAACCTGGGTCTGCGCATCGACCTGACCCTGGTGTCCGACGCGCTCAAGGCGCGCGCGCTGGCGTCGGGCATCGACCGCGAGCCGCGTACCTGGGACCGCCCCAGCGATCACGCCCCGGCATGGGTGCAGCTGGGCTGAAACCAACAAGGCCCGGCGGATGCCGGGCCTTGTCGGAGAAGAGTACCCACCAATCGTGGGTACCCACCTTGTGGAATCAGCGGATGCTTTTGCGGGTGAAGAGATTCACGATGGCCAGCAGGATCACCGCGCCGATCAACGAGAACAGGAACGTGCGGATGGTGATCGCTTCGTTGATGCCACCGCCGAACAGCCAGCCGGCCAGCAGTGCGCCGATGATGCCGACCACGATGTTCAGAATGATGCCCTGCTGCGCGTCACGCCGCATGATGATGCTGGCGAGCCAGCCCACGATGCCGCCGACGATCAACCAGATGATGATGCCCATGGTAGTGATTCCCTGTGGTGTGCGGATACGACCGGGCCAGTTGACGGCAGCCCCCGTGAAGTCGTCGTGCAGTCGTCTTGTCAGGGTGTTCGCATGAGCCTGTCGGCGACGCCCGACGGTCCGTGGCGGTTCGGCCCGGTCACCGTGTGGCGGTTGCCGCACGTCCACGGCACCCGTGGCGAGCCGCAGGCACGGGTGCTGCTGGCACAACAGCTGGGCGGCCACCCCGACACCCTGCCGCTGCAGCGCGACCCGCGCGGCCGCCCCGAACTGCATGGGCCGCTGGCCCATGTCGGCACGGGCTGGAGCCACAGCCACGGCCTGCTGCTGGTGGGACTGGGCGAAGGCGTCCGGCTGGGCGTGGACCTGGAGCCGTTGCGGCCGCGGCCACGCATGATCGAAATCATCGAGCGTTTCTTCCACCCGGACGAAGTGACCTGGCTGCTGGGGCTGGACGAGACTGCCCGCAATCACTGGTTCTTCCGCGTCTGGTGCGCCAAGGAAGCCATCCTCAAGGCGCAGGGGCAGGGCATCTCCTTCGGCCTGCATCGCCTGCAGCTGGCGCCGGACCCCGAGGGCGCCCTGCACCTGGCCTGGTGCGACCCCGAACTCGGCCCGGCCCCACGCTGGCACCTGCACGAATGGCAGGCGGCGGCCGATTTCCGCGCCGCGCTGGCCTGGCACTCCCTGTAAGCGCACCGAATCCGCGCAGTCGTGGCGGCGCCACCCTGCGATAATGGGCGCATGACCGAACACAAACTTCCGGCCGGCGTGGCCGAATCGCTTGAGCAGGGCCTGGCGGCCATGGGGCTGGACGCCGCCCTGGCGCCGCCCCTGCTGACCTACCTGACCCTGCTGGACCGCTGGAACCGGACCTACAACCTCACCGCCATCCGCGATCCGCGGGAGATGGTGACCCGCCACCTGCTGGATTCGCTGGCGATGCAGCCGCACCTGGAGCGCGGCAGCCTGGCCGACCTGGGCACCGGCCCGGGATTGCCCGGCATTCCACTGGCCATCGCCCGCCCGGAGTTGCAGGTGACGCTGGTCGAGAGCAATGGCAAGAAGGCCCGCTTCATGCGCGAAGCCGTGCGCCAGCTGGGGCTGGGCAATGCCCGGGTGGCCGAGTCGCGGGCCGAGGCCCTGGCCGAGCCGGGCGCCTACGACCACCTGACGGCGCGCGCCATGGATACGCTGGCCGGCATCATCGCCGTCGGCGGCCATCTGTTGCGGCCGGGCGGTCGCCTGCTGGCCATGAAGGGCGTCTACCCGCATGACGAGATTGCCCAGCTGCCGGCCGGCTGGCGGGTCGAACAGGTCCTGCCGCTGCACGTTCCGGGCCTCACCGGCGAGCGTCACCTGGTCGTGGTGGCGGGGCCCTGAGCGCCCTTCAACGTGCCTGGGGAGGGCTGCGGCAATCCGTCGCCGCGCATCTCACAGTGCATGACACGCCTCATATACGCATAATGCCCAGTCCCACTCCCTGCCGATGAGGCTCACCCGCATGGCTCGCATCATCGCCATCGCCAACCAGAAAGGTGGCGTCGGCAAGACCACGACGGCCGTCAATCTGGCCGCTGCCCTGGCGGCTGCGCCCAAGCGCGTGCTGCTCGTCGACCTCGATTCCCAGGGCAATGCGACCATGGGCAGCGGTGTGGACAAGCGCGAAGTTGCCGCCTCCACCTGCGACCTGCTGCTCGGCGAGAGCACCGCGGTCGAGGTGCGGGTGACCACCCCGGAAGGCTTCGACCTGCTGCCGGGCAACATCGACCTGACCGCCGCCGAGATCCAGCTGATGGACCAGGGCGAGCGCGAGCAGCGGCTCAAGCGCGCGCTGGCCCCGATCCGCGATGAATACGACTTCATCCTGATCGACTGCCCGCCGGCGCTGTCGCTGCTGACCCTGAACGCGTTGGCCGCCGCCGATTCGGTGATCGTGCCCATGCAGTGCGAGTACTACGCGCTGGAAGGCCTGAGCGCGCTGGTGGAAACCATCGACGCGCTGCGCGCCAACCTCAATCCCAGCCTGGAGATCGAGGGCGTGCTGCGCACCATGTTCGACGTGCGCAACAACCTCGCCAATGCCGTGTCGGCCGAACTGACCGACCACTTCGGCGACCGCGTGTTCCGCACCATCGTGCCGCGCAACGTGCGCCTGGCCGAAGCGCCCAGCCATGGGCAGAGCATCGTGGGTTACGACCGCGCCTCGCGCGGCGGCGTCGCCTACCTCGGCCTGGCCGGCGAGATCATCCGCCGCCACCACCAACGCAAGACGGCCGACAAGGCCATGGAGACCGCCTGATGAGCACCAAGCCCGCCCCCGGCAAGAAACGCGGCCTTGGCCGTGGCCTCGATGCCCTGCTGGGGCCGAAGGGAGCGGTGACACAGGTGCAGGCCGCCGCGGTGGTCGAGCCGCTGCCGGGTGAAGTACTGCGCAAGCTGCCGGTCCAGCACCTGCAGCCGGGCAAGTACCAGCCGCGCCGCGACATGGACGAGACCAAGCTCGCCGAGCTGGCCGAGTCGATCAAGGCGCAGGGCGTGATCCAGCCCATCCTGGTCCGCCAGCTGGGCACCGACAGCTTCGAGATCGTGGCCGGCGAACGCCGCTGGCGCGCCTCGCAGCTGGCCGGCCTGGACGAAGTGCCGGTGGTGGTGCGCGAGCTGGAAGACCGCACCGTCATCGCGATGGCGCTGATCGAGAACATCCAGCGCGAAGACCTCAACCCGCTGGAAGAAGCCGAGGCGCTGCAGCGCCTGATCAGCGAATTCGCCCTGACCCATGCCGAGGCCGCGCAGGCCGTTGGCCGCTCGCGTGCGGCCGTGTCCAACCTGCTGCGCCTGCTGGAACTGCCGGTGGCGATCCGCCTGCTGCTGGAAACGCGTCGCCTGGAAATGGGCCACGCCCGCGCGCTGCTGACCCTGGCCCCGGAACTGGCCAGCAAGCTGGCGCAGGAAGCGGCAGACCAGGGCTGGTCGGTCCGCGAAGTGGAACACCGCGCGCAGCAGTTCGCCGCCGGCAAGGTGCCCGGTTCGCTGCGCAAGAAGCCCAGCGCCAGCGCGCCCCAGGCCGATATCGCCTCGCTCGAAACCGAACTGTCCGAATCGCTGGGCGCCCGCGTGGCGATCAACCACGGTCGCGGCGGCAAGGGCAAGCTCATCATCCATTACACCGACCTGGACACGCTGGACGGCGTGCTCGAACGACTCCGCGTACAGAAGGGCTGAGTCCCCCACTGCGCAAGAGGAATCCACTCACCTGATGAACCCCACCAAGGTCGACCGCAACCATCTGTTGCGTCTGACCGACCTGCCGAATGTCGGGCCGGCCTGTGAGAAAGATCTGCGTCTGATCGGCATCCGCGTGCCCGCGCATGTGCGCGGTCGCGATGCCTACGACATGTACGCGCAGCTGTGCATGCGCACCGGGGTGCTGCACGACCCGTGCGTCATCGACGTGTTCCTGTCGATCGTGCGTTTCATGCAGGGCGAAGCCCCGCGGCCGTGGTGGGATTTCAGCAAGGAACGCAAGGCCACGCTGGCCAAGGACGCGCCGCTCAGCCTGTAGCACAATGGCGCATCGAAACGTTTCGGATGCCCTTCCATGACCATTCTTGTGACCGGCGCCGCCGGCTTCATCGGCGCCAATACCGTCCGCGCGCTGCGCGATGCGGGCGAAGCCGTGGTCGGGCTGGACAACTACAACGCCTACTACGATCCGCAGATCAAGCGTGACCGCGTGGCCGCGCTGTGCCCGGGCGCCGACATCCGCGCGCTCGACCTGACCGACCGCGACGGCCTGGCCGCGCTGTTCGACGACGTGGCGCCCACCCGCGTGATCCACCTGGCCGCCCAGGCCGGCGTGCGCTATTCGCTGGAAAACCCGCACGCCTACGTCGACAGCAACCTCACCGGGTTCGTGAACATCCTGGAGTTGTGCCGGCACCGGGGCGTGGAACACCTGGTGTATGCCTCCAGCAGTTCGGTGTACGGCGATTCGGCCACCCCGCCATTCTCCGAAGACCAGCGCATCGACAAACCGCGTTCGTTGTATGCGGCCACCAAGGCGGCCAACGAGCTGATGGCCTACACCTATTCCCAGCTCTACGGCCTGCACGCCACCGGCCTGCGCTTCTTCACCGTCTACGGACCCTGGGGCCGGCCGGACATGGCGCCGCTGCTGTTCTCGCGCGCGGTGCTGGCCGGACGCCCGATCGAGGTGTTCAACGAAGGTCGGATGCAGCGCGATTTCACACATGTTTCCGACATCGTGGCCGGTATCCTCGGCGCGCTGGCGCACCCGTCCAGCGAGGATGTACCGCACCGTGTCTTCAACCTGGGCAACCACACGCCGATCGAGCTCGAGCATTTCATCGGGGTCATCGAAGCCGCCGCCGGACGCCCGGCGCAGAAGGTCTACAAGCCGATGCAGCCCGGCGACATGGTCCGCACCATGGCCGACACCACCCGCGCGCACGACGCTTTCGGCTACGAGCCGGCTACCCCGATCGAGCAGGGCCTGCCCCCCGTGGTGGCGTGGTGCCGTGATTATTTCGGGGATCGCGCCTGACTCACACCGGCTGGTTCATCTTCGGATAACCTTGGACGCGGAAAATGCGCGGTCTTTTACATCCCTGGCCTTTCGCAGAGCCCGATCATGAGCCAACCCCAGTTGTCGGTCGTCGTTCCGGTATTCAATGAACGCGACAACGTCAAACCCCTGATCGACGAGATCACTGCTGCCCTGCGCGGCCAGCTGGACTTCGAGATCGTCTACATCGACGACCATTCGCGCGACGACACCCTCGCCGTGCTGCAGGGGCTGAAGGCCAGCAATCCCGAGCTGCGGGTGCTGCACCATGTGAGCCAGAGCGGGCAGAGCACCGCCGTGCGTACCGGGGTGAAGCATGCCCGCGCGCCGTGGATCGCCACGCTCGACGGTGACGGCCAGAACGACCCGGCCGACATTCCCAAGCTGCTGGCCGCACGCGCCGCCGCCGCGGCGCAGGTGAAGCTGTTCGCCGGCTGGCGGGTCAACCGCCAGGACAGCGGCAGCAAGCGCTGGGCCAGCAAGTGGGCCAACGCGATCCGCGCGCGCATGCTGCGCGACGACACGCCCGACACCGGCTGCGGCATCAAGCTGTTCGAGCGCGACGCGTTCCTGGACCTGCCGTACTTCGACCACATGCACCGTTACCTGCCGGCGCTGATGCAGCGTGCGGGCTGGGCGACGGTGAGCGTGCCGGTCAATCATCGGCACCGCACCGCCGGCGTGTCCAAGTACAACAACCTGGGCCGTGCGCTGGTGGGCATCCGCGACCTGCGCGGCGTGGCCTGGCTGATCACGCGCAGCAAGCGCACCGCCGTGGAAGAACGCTGATGGAGCTGCACTGGCTCGACCAACCGCTGACCTGGCTGTTCTGGACCGGCCTGCATGTGACCGGCTGGAAGCTGATCGGTTATACCGGTGCGCTGATGTTCGGCGGCCGCTGGCTGGTCCAGTTCGTCGCCTCCCGGCGTGCCGGCAAGCCGGTGATCCCGCGCCTGTTCTGGTACATGAGCGTGGTCGGCAGCCTGATGACGCTGAGCTACTTCCTGTTTTCGGCCAAGCAGGACTCGGTGGGCGTGCTGCAGAACCTGTTTCCGGCGTTCACCGCGCTGTACAGCCTGAAGCTTGATATCCAGCATCGGGGATGGAAGCGGGACAGGGCGCAGCATTGAACGGTCTACCGACCAAGTCTACCGACCAACGGTCGGTAGCTACCGGGTAGAGCCGACCACGCGCCTTCGGCGCTCGGGTCTCGACCGTTGGCCGATCCCCAGGTCCTGCCCGCTTCCCGGGCAGGACCTTTGATCCATGCGCCCACCCGGGTGGCGGTGCCATGATCGGGGTTTGCCGTCCATCGGGAACCGCTGATCGTGAAATCGCCGCTCGTCACCGCTCTGCTGCTTGCCCTTGCCCTCCCCGCAGGCGCCGCGTTCGCCGCCCCTCCGGCCGCGCCGGCCGCTGCCTCCGCCAGCCTGGCCGCTGAAAGTCCCGCCGATGCGCAGTTCCGTGCCATCTACGAGAAGGAATGGAAGTGGCGCCAGGACGGCGGTGGCGAAGCCAGCGAAGACGGCGACGGCCCGGCCCATGCCACCCGCATGCCCGATGTGGGCGCCGCCGCCCAGCAGGCGCGGCTGAAGGTCTGGGACGCGGTGCTGGCCCAGCTCGACACGCTGGACCCGAAGACGCTGTCGGCCGACAACCAGATCAACTACGCCATCTACCACGACCAGGTCTTCAACCTGGCCGCCGAGGTGCGCCTGCGCGGCTATGAAATGCCGTTCAATGCCGACTCCTCGTTCTGGTCGAACCTCTCGTTCATGGCCCGCCGCGAGATGAAGACGGCGCAGGACTACCGAAACTACATCGCGCGCCTCAACGATGTACCGCGCTACTTCGACCAGCAGACCGACAACATGCGGGCCGGCCTCAAGCGCGGCTTCAGCGTGCCGCGCGCCGTGCTGGATGGCCGCGAAGTGTCCATCGCCACCGTGTCCGAGCTCAAGGACCCGACCGCGTCGCCGCTGTATGCCCCGTTCAAGAAGCTGCCGTCCGTCATCCCGGCCGCGGAACAGGCCGAGCTGCAGGCGCAGGCCCGAAAGGCCATCAGTGGCAGCGTGGTACCGGCCTTCGCCAAGCTGCGCACCTTCTTCGTCAGCGAATACGTGCCGCAGGCGCGCACCACCTTGGCCGCCGAAGCCCTGCCCGACGGCGAGGCGTACTACAAGCAACAGATCCACGAATACACCACGCTCGACCTCACCCCGCAGCAGATCCACGAGATCGGGCTGAAGGAAGTGGCGCGCATCCAGAAGGAAATGAACGGCATCATCAAGCAGGTCCAGTTCAAGGGCAGCTTCGCCGACTTCCTGGTGTTCCTGCGCACCGACCCGCAGTTCTACGCCAAGACCCCCGACGAGCTGCTGTACCGCGCGGCGTGGATCTCCAAGCGCGTCGACGGCGTCGTCGGCAAGTACATGACCCTGCCGCGCGCACGCTTCACCATCGTGCCGGTCCCGCCGGACATCGCGCCGTTCTGGACCGCCGGCCGCGGCGGCATGGGCACCTACTGGCTCAACACCTACAACCTGCCGGCGCGCCCGCTGTACAACCTGCCTGCGCTGACCCTGCACGAGTCCGATCCCGGCCATGCCCTGCAGGGCGCGCTGGCCGCCGAGCAGGGCGAGCAGCCCGAGTTCCGCCGTACCGCCTACATCTCCGCCTACGGCGAGGGTTGGGGCCTGTACTGCGAGAAGCTCGGCGTGGAGATGGGCATCTACGAAACCCCGTACGAGGACTTCGGCCGCCTCACCTACGAGATGTGGCGTGCCGCGCGCCTGGTGATCGACACCGGCGTGCACCACAAGGGCTGGACCCGCGAACAGGCCATCGCCTACCTGCGCGACCACACCGCGCTGAGCGAGCACGAAGTCACCACCGAGGTCGACCGCTACATCTCGTGGCCGGGCCAGGCGCTGAGCTACAAGCTGGGCGAGATCGCGATCGTGCGGCTGCGCGCCGAAGCCGAACAGGCGCTGGGCGACCGCTTCGACGTCAAGGCCTTCCACGACGCCGTGCTCAAGCAGGGCTCGGTGCCGCTGCCGGTACTGGACGCACAGATCCGCGCCTACATCGCCGCGAATCGCGCCCCCTGACGTCGGTAATGGCCGCAAACCGATGTGCGCTTGTGCACACATCGGCGTGCGGCGCTGGGCAGGTGGCAAAACTGCGGGCGACATCGCAGCGCCATGGACACGGATGACTAGGCTGACGGGCGTGCGCTTCAACGAGCGCGCGTCCCCACCCTGGAGCCCGACCACGATGGATCGCCTCGACGCCCTGCTATCCCGGTGCCTGCCTTGCGCCCGATCACGTTCGCCCACACCTGCGTCACCCCCGGGGTCGACACTTCTGGCGGTGCGCAACACCTCGTGCGATACCCCGCCGGCCGCAGCTGTTCCCGCTGCAGATCCGCTGCGTGGCTTCGCCGTCCCGCCCCAGGATGCGCGGCGCCTGGTCGCGCTCTGCCGGCAGTATCCCAGGGCACTCGATCCGGACTACGGCATGGCGCTGCCTGCCGCGCATCGCGCGGCCATTGACAGCTTCCATGCCCGGCGGAGCCAACTGCTGCGCGACGTGCTGGGTGCTGGGCAGCCCTCCAGCGGGGAAACCACGCGGAACGCGTTGCCGGATGTCAGCCACCTGCGGACCCAACCCGACGTCCTCAAGCACCTGCTGCGTACCTCTTCCGGCGTGGTGGTCGGCGAGGCGCACGCGTCGAGGGCAAGCAAACGCCTGCTTATCGACCACATGCGCCTGCTTCGCACATTGGGCGTCGACACCCTGTACCTGGAACACCTGCAGGCCGACATCCATCAGGCTGACCTCGACCTGCTGCACCAGAACGCCGGCCTCACCCTGCCGCTGAAGCAGTTCCTGTCCGATCAGGACCGCGGGCACATGACCGATGCAGCCTCCGGCGCCACCTTCCGCGCGGTTGTCGACGCGGCCACCCGGGCTGGCGTGCGCATCGTGGCGCTCGACCTGATGGCCAGCTACCACCTCAAAGGGGCCAAGCACGAGGTCACCGGCGATGCGCATGGCGACCACCTCCGTACGCGGGTGCTGAACCATGTCGCGGCCGCCCGCATCGAACACGACCAGCATCGTCCCGGAGCGGGCGACCGGCCCCGGCGCTGGATCGCACTGGTAGGCAACACGCACGCGGGCACCTTCGATGGCATCGCGGGCATCGCCGGGCGCCTTGGCGTGCCGAGCATGCGCGTGGAAGATATCCATGACGCCAACGCGCCGCGGCTGCAGGCGGGCATCGACCCCGGCCTCACCGTGCTTCCGTCCGCCCTGCGCGCGCACGGCCACCTGCGCTGCGACTACCTGCTTCAAGTGCGCTCGCCAACGTGAACCGCCGGCCGCGCTGCGATTGTGTAACGGGCGGATCGGCCGCTACCCTGCCGCCCATGATGTCCCGTCTGCGCCGCCGCCTGCCGTTGCCGCTCCGCCTGCTGATGCTGGCGGTGATGCTGCTGGGCACGGCCGGTGGCGCCCTGGCGGCGGCCCTCGGCGACCTGCACGCGTTGTCGCACGCGGAGACGGCGACCGCGCCGCATCCGGCGTCGCATGCCGAACTGGTCGCGTCCATTGACGTGCAGATGGACGCCTCCATCGACGCCGATGACGACGGCACCCGACTGCTGCATGCGCTGGTCCACTGCGGGCATTGCCACGGCCACGGTGGCGTGCTGCCGCTGGCCGCATCGGCCTGGACCCTGCCTGGCGCGCCGGCCCACCTCGTGCCGGTCGGCATGACCGCACAGCTGCTCGCCCAGCCCCCCGAGAGTCTGCTCCGCCCCCCGATAGCGGTCTGATGCCGCGCGGCCGCGTGCCGCGACCGACATTCTGAACCGCTTTCTGGAGATTCCCATGTGGATGCGCCTGGCAGCCTTGGCTGCCGTAGCGTTCGTGCCGTGCGCGTCTGCGCAGGGCACTGCGCCTGTTTCACCGTTGCCCGTTGCTTCACCCGCCGCCCCGCCGGCGTCGTCATCCCCGCTCACCCTGGACGACGCCTTCGCGCGCGTGGCCAGGTTCCACCCGGACCTGCGCGTGGTCGACGCCCAACGCCCGATCTGGGAAGCGCGCCGTGACGCGGCCGTGCTGCGCCCGCCCGTGACCCTCGGCGTAGCGCTGGAAAACGCGCTGGGCAGTGGGGGCAGCCGCGGCTTCGATGCCGCCGAGCTGACCGTCACCCTCGCCGGTGTGCTGGAACGCGGCGGCAAGCTCGATGCCCGCCGCGTGCTCGCGCAGGCCAACCTGGACACCCTGGCGCCGCAGCGCGAAACCGCGCGCCTGGACCTGCTGGCCGAGGTGGCGCGACGCTACCTGGGCGTTACCGAGGCGCGCGCGCAGCTGGCCATTGCCGATACCGATATCGAGCAGCGTCGCCGCGCCGTTGCCGCCGCCCGCCTGCGGTTGCAGGCCGGCGCCTCGCCCGAATCGGTGCTGATGACCGCGCAGGCGATGCTCGCCCAGGCCGAGGTCGATCGCGCCCGCGCGCAGCAGATGGATCGCTCCGCCCGGCTGGCGCTGGCGGCCTTGTGGCGTGAGCGCGAGCCGGGCTTCGATGGGGTCAGCGGCGATCCGATGCAGCTGCCCGCGCTGCAGGACTTCGGCGTGCTCGCCGACACCCTGCAACGCACGCCCGAGCTGGCCGTGCTGGCCGGCGAGCGCCGCGTGCGCGAGGCCCAGCTGCAGCTCGCACGCACCCAGGCGCGGCCGGACATCAGCTGGCAGGCGGGTGTGCGCAACAGCCGCGACAGTGGCGATACCTCGCTGGTGGCCGGCTTCAGCCTGCCGCTCGGCAGCGTGTCACGTGCCGGGCCGGAGATCCGCGCGGCCGAGGCCGAACTGGCGCTCAACGGCGTGGAACGTGAGGCGCGCGCGCTGCAGCTCTACGCCACGCTGGCCGAGGCGCATGGCCGCTATGAAACGGCGCGGTTGGAAGTCACGCGCATGGCGCGCGATGTGCTTCCAAAGCTTCAGCGCGCCGAGAACGCCGCCGAGAAGGCATGGCGCGCCGGTGCCATCAGCTACATGGAATGGGCACAGCTGCAGGCCATGCGCATTGACGCGCGTCGGCGCCAGCTGGACGCGGCCATCGCCGCACAGACCGCCCTCATCGAACTTCAACGCCTGACCGGGCAGGGCCTGCTGGCCAGTGCCGACGGCAGCACCCCCACCGATACTCCTGCCGTGTCCGCGGAGGACCGCCCATGACCCGTTCCCTTGCACGCGCCGTCCCGCTCACCGCACTGCTGCTGTGCCTGCTCGCCCTGACCGGCTGTGGCAAGGACGCATCGGCCCCGGCGAACGGCACGACCGGCGCCGACGCCGATGCGGACCACGGTGAGCCCGGCCACGCCGACGAAGGCGACGACCACGCCGAAGCGCCTGAAAGCACCACCATTCCCGCCGCGATGGCGGAACAATCGGGTATCCGCATCGCCGCCGTGGCGGCAGGCACCATTGCCGACGAACACGATGTGCAGGGCCTGCTGACCCCGGTCGATGGCCGCGTGGCGCAGGTGACGGCGCGTTTCCCCGGCCCGATCCGCTCGTTGCGTGCCAACGTGGGCGACCGCGTGCGCGCCGGCCAGGTGCTGGCGAGCATCGAGAGCAACCTCAGCCTGACCACCTACACCGTCAGCGCGCCGATCGGCGGCGTGGTGCTGGCCCGCCAGGCGCAGGTCGGCGGCGTGGCGGGCGAGGGCACCGCCCTGTTCGAGATCGGTGATCTGTCCACGCTGTGGGTGGACCTGCACATCTTCGGCAGCGACACCCAGCACATCACCGCCGGCGTGCCGGTCACCGTGTCGCGCATGACCGACGGGGTCACCCAGGGCACCACGCTGGAACGCGTGCTTCCCGGCACCGCAACCGCCAGCCAGAGCACCGTCGCCCGCGCCACGCTGCGCAACGACGATGGCCTGTGGAGGCCGGGCGCCGCCGTGAAGGCACGCATCGTGGTCGCCACCCGGCCGGCGGTGCAGGTGGTGCCCCTGAGTGCGCTGCAGACGCTGGACGGCAAGGACGTGGTGTTCGTGCGCAGCGGTGATACCTACACCGCCCGCCCGGTTCGTCTCGGCGCACGCGACGCCCAGCAGGTTGAAGTCCTGGACGGCCTGGCGGTCGGCGAAAACGTGGTCACCGAGCAGAGCTACGTGGTGAAGGCCGACATCGGCAAGGCAGGGGCCTCGCATGAGCATTGAGCGCGCCCCGATGCTTGAGCGCATCATCGCCTCCTCCATCGCCCACCGCTGGCTGATGATGAGCCTCACCGTGGTGCTGGTCGCCGTGGGTGCGTGGAGCTTCACCAAGCTTCCCATCGACGCCACCCCGGACATCACCAATGTCCAGGTGCAGATCAACACCGCCGCTCCCGGCTACTCGCCGCTGGAGGCCGAGCAGCGCGTTACCTATCCGGTGGAAACGGTGATGGCCGGCCTGCCGCGCATGGAGCAGGCACGCTCGCTGTCGCGCTACGGGTTGTCCCAGGTCACCGTCGTGTTCGAAGACGGCACCGACATCTACTTCGCGCGGCAACAGGTGGCCGAACGCCTGCAGCAGGTGAAGTCGCAGATTCCGGCCGGGCTCGACCCACAGCTGGGGCCCATCGCCACCGGCCTGGGCGAGATCTTCATGTACACCATCGACGCCGACCCTGCCGCGCGCAAACCCGATGGCAGCGCGTACACCGCCACCGACCTGCGCACCCTGCAGGACTGGGTGATCCGCCCGCAGCTGCGCAACGTGCCGGGCGTGACCGAGGTCAACACCATCGGTGGCTTCCAGCGCCAGGTGCACATCACGCCGGACCCTGCCCGCCTGCGCGCGCTGGGCTTCACCCTGGAAGACGTGGCGGAGGCGGTGGAGACCAACAACCAGAACGTCGGCGCCGGCTACATCGAGCGCAACGGCCAGCAGTTCCTGGTGCGCATTCCCGGCCAGGTCGCCAACCTGGAGGAGATCGGCAACATCGTGCTGGCCCGCCGTGAAGGCGTGCCGATCCACGTGCATGACGTGGCCGACGTCGCCGACGGTCCGGAGCTGCGCAGCGGCGCGGCCACCCAGAACGGACATGAAGTGGTGATGGGCACGGTGGTGATGCTGATCGGCGCCAACAGCCGCGAGGTGGCGCAGGCCGCCGCGGCCCGGCTCGAACAGGCCCAGCGCAGCCTGCCGCCCGGCGTCACGGTGACCGCCAGCTACGACCGCACCGGCCTGGTGGACCGCACCATCCAGACGGTGGCCAAGAACCTGGTGGAAGGCGCGCTGCTGGTGATCGTGGTGCTGTTCCTGCTGCTGGGCAACTTCCGCGCCGCGTTGATCACCGCGGCGGTGATCCCGCTGGCCATGCTGTTCACCCTCACCGGCATGGCGCGCGGTGGCGTGTCGGCCAATCTGATGAGCCTGGGCGCGCTGGACTTCGGCCTGATCGTCGATGGCGCCGTGATCATCATCGAGAACTGCCTGCGCCGCTTCGGCGAACGCCAGCACGCGCTCGGCCGCGACATGACCCGGCAGGAGCGCTTTGCCGAAACCGCCAGCGCCACCGCCGAGGTGATCCGTCCCAGCCTGTTCGGGCTGGGCATCATCACCGCGGTGTACCTGCCGATCTTCGCGCTGACCGGCGTGGAAGGAAAAATGTTCCACCCCATGGCCATCACCGTGGTGCTGGCACTGAGTGGTGCGATGGTGCTGGCGTTGACCTTCGTGCCCGCTGCCATTGCGCTGTTCCTGGGCGGCCGCGTGCAGGAGAAGGAAAACCGGGTCATGGCCTGGGTGCGCCGGCGCTACGAACCATTGCTGGCGTTCTCGCTGCGGCGTGGGCGCTGGATGGTGGCGGGCGCGCTGGTGCTGGTGGTCGGCTGCGGGCTGCTGGCCACGCGGTTGGGCAGCGAATTCGTGCCCAACCTGGACGAGGGCGACGTGGCCATGCATGCCATGCGCATTCCCGGCACCAGCCTCACCCAGTCCATCCAGATGCAGACGCTGATCGAGAACCGGCTGGTGCAGTTCCCGGAAGTGGGCAAGGTGTTCTCCAAAATCGGCACCCCGGAAGTCGCCTCCGATCCGATGCCGCCGTCGGTGGCCGACACCTTCATCATGATGAAACCGCGCAAGGACTGGCCGGACCCGCGCAAGCCGCGCGCGGCGTTGCTGGCCGAACTGGAAGCGGCGGTGGAGCAGTTGCCGGGTAACAACTACGAGTTCACCCAGCCGATCCAGATGCGCACCAACGAACTCATCTCGGGTGTGCGCGCCGACGTGGCGGTGATGCTGTTCGGCGATGATCTGGACACGCTGCTGACCGTGGGCAAGCGCATCGCCAGCGTGGCCGGCAGCGTGCCCGGTGCGGCGGACGTGCGCGTGGAGGAAACCAGCGGCCTGCCGCTGCTCACCGTCACCCCCAACCGCAGTGCATTGGCCGGCTATGGGCTCAACCCCGGGCAGGTGCAGTCCACCGTGGCCACGGCCGTGGGCGGGCAGGTGGCCGGCCAGCTGTTCGAGGGCGACCGCCGCTTCGACATCGTGGTGCGCCTGCCCGAGGCACTGCGCCAGGACCCGGCTGCGCTGGCCGATCTGCCGGTGTCGCTGGCGCCGGCGCTGGCCGGGGACGCCGACGAATCCAGCCAGGCCGGCGGCGGAACCAGCGGCACCGCGCGCACCGTGCCGTTGCGCGAGCTGGCCACGCTGGCCAACAGTGAGGGGCCGAACCAGATCAACCGCGAGAACGGCAAGCGCCGCATCGTGGTCACCGCCAACGTGCGCGACCGTGACCTGGGCAGTTTCGTCAGTGAGCTGCAGCAGGCCATCAACCGCGATGTGCAGGTGCCCAACGGGTACTGGATCGAGTACGGCGGCAGCTTCGAGCAGCTCATCTCGGCCAGTCAGCGCCTGGCCATCGTGGTGCCGGTCACGCTGGTGCTGATCTTCGCGCTGCTGTTCTGGGCGTTCGGGTCGGTCAAGGACGCGGCCATCGTGTTCAGCGGCGTGCCGCTGGCACTCACCGGTGGCGTGCTCGCGCTGGCCGCGCGCGGCATTCCGTTGTCGATCTCCGCCGGTGTCGGCTTCATCGCGTTGTCTGGCGTGGCGGTGCTCAACGGGCTGGTGATGATCAGCTTCGTGCGCAGCCTGCGCGAGAGTGGCATGCCGCTGGCCGATGCCGTACGCGAGGGCGCACTGGGTCGCCTGCGCCCAGTGCTGATGACCGCGCTGGTGGCTTCGCTCGGCTTCGTGCCGATGGCCTTCAACGTCGGCGCCGGCTCGGAAGTGCAGCGCCCGCTGGCCACCGTCGTCATCGGCGGCATCGTCTCCTCAACATTGCTGACGTTGCTGGTGCTGCCGGTGCTGTACCGGTGGCTGCACAAACCGAGGTAGAGCCGGCCTCTGGCCGGCTTCCACCGAAGCCAAGCGCAAATCTGGGCACTGGTAGAAAGCCAGAGCCCAGATTACAGATGCTGCTTCGTCACCAATGATCTGGCTTCACCAGAGGACGCCTTCCTGTGTGTATGCGAGAAGGAAGCTGACACGCCTCAAGCTCTTCGTCATGGATGTGGCTGCGAGTCCAGTCTGCGTGCCTGGATAGGGACGACATGACATTTCGATGGGACCGGGTACCGGACTCCGGAGGCGGTCGGGGAGTTATTACTCCAATCCGGATTCCGGGAAAGTCTTCTCTGATCGAACGGAGTACTGGCTCAACGTCGCTGTCGTTGGAACAGATGACCAACTGCGAGAACCTGCCAGAGCGGGCGTCACGATACATCGCCAAAGCTCGACCTGGCTATCGGGAGCCTGCTTCCGAACAACACTATCGAACAGTGCGACCAAGTCCACCCATTTGTAACGGGTGCCGCGGATACGGCCGTAATAGAGGTTGTAGCCGTCAACGTACACGGCGGTAGATCCGCCCATCTCGATTCCCATTGGGCAAGAAAAAACCGCCTCGCGGCGGTTTTTTCAACCCAAGCCGCTTGGCCAACTTAATGACGGCTGCGAGGGCGAGGTCGTGGGACCATTGGATCAGCGGTTTAAACGCCAGTCAATGCAATCCATCGCACTTCAATTCGCCTGTTCAGAAAGCAACAGACCCTCTGATCCGTCATCGGTTCTTGAAGGATGACCTTCAAGGGTCTCGGCAGTGCAACGCGTCGGCATTCGCCTATCCCGCCAATGGCTGAGGAAAGTACAGAGCATGTCTGACTTCGCAGCGCGACTATCCTGTTTACAAGGTCCGATCAGCAGCGCCGCACGCATGCTGGCACAAGCTGTGAGGTGCTGCATCACTGCCCGACGCAACTGGCTCAGATGCGGCGCTTTCGTCTAGCGGGATGACAGTAACTGTTCGATGACATCGACAGCGATGGATACGCCATCCTCGCGTGCCATCGCATTTCCGAGCGTTCTCGCCCGACTGATGACATCGGAGCGTTCGGCAAATGCAATCGCATTCACCAACGTGTCGTGATCCAACCGCTGCTTCGACAGCGGCGCCGGTGCCACGCCCAGCGCCTGCAATCGCGCCGCCCAGAAGAACTGATCCGCCGCAAATGGCATCACCAATGAAGGCACACCCGCGCGGCACGCCGAATGGGTAGTGCCGCTGCCGCCGTGGTGGATCACGGTGGAACAGCGCGGGAACAACCCTTCATGCGGAGTAGGGCCGACGACAAAGACGTCTGCGGGCAGCGGACCGTCGGGAAGGCCCGCCCAGCCAGGGAACAGCAGCACCCGCCGCGGCGCCAACGCCTGCAGCAATGCCGGCAGCACGGTGTTGCGATCAAACCCGGTCATGCTTCCAAAGCCCACATAAACCGGGGGCGGGCCAGCATCGAGAAAGGCCTGCAGTTCTGGTGTGGGCTGCCAGGGCGCATCCGGTGCGCGCCACTGACCGCACACGTGATGATTCGCCGGCCAATCCGCAGGCGGCGGCACCAGGCTCGGCGAGATGCCATACAACATCGGAAGATCGCGCCACAGTGAACGCCGTGCCGGCATGCCGAGCGCCCGTCGGGCATCGTTGATCGGCGCACGGAAGGTCCGCCACACCGCCTGGTTGACCAGCCCATAGCTGAGCCGGTTGAGCATGCCGGGCAGGCGAAGGCGTGGCAGGAACGGGGAGGGGAACGCGCGGGTAGGGGTGAGCGGAATCATGCCGGTGCCGATAGCGGGCACGGCGTGGTGTTCGGCCACTGTCATGCCCACGAACGCGGCCAGCCCGCCAGTCAGCACGGCATCGCAGCCTGCGGCGGCCGCATCGGCCTGCCGCATCCACGCCGGCACGTGCCGCTGCGCCATGCGCGCCAGTCCCCGCGACGCGGCCGCCATGTTGTTGCCACGCGACACCAGCGCCACCACCTCGTCATGGATGTCGCCCTCGAGCGCTGCATGCGGAACGCCCAGCGCCCGCGCGCTGCCCAGCGTGCCACCCTCAGCCAGCAGCATCACCTCATGACCGGCCGCCTGCAGCCCGTGGCACAGCATCACCAGCGGCCGTGTGTCGCCTTCGGTTCCATAAGTCACTGCCAACAGCCGCATTACCGTGCTCCCGCGAAGTTCGACCAGTATCGCCAGCGGCTGCGACCGCTGCGTGCAGGGCCCCACCCATTCAGGAAATACTGTTGTCAGAGCCTGTGGACAACTTGCACCACTCGGTCGACTCCGGCATAATGCGCGGCTCGCTGTGTCCGGATTTGTCCGGATTGGCGGCCGGGAACACGTCATCCGGTCTGCCCTCGTCAGCGTAACCCTTTGATTCTCATGACGTGTGGCGGGAAACCGTCGAGGCCGCCGTCGCCCGGGCTATGGGCTGACACATACTTTTATCGAGGTGCGCAATGTCCCGCGTATGCCAAGTTTCCGGCAAGCGAGTGCAGACGGGTAACAACGTCTCGCACGCCAACAACAAGACCCGTCGTCGTTTCCTGCCCAACCTGCACGAGCGTCGCTTCTGGGTTGCCAGCGAAAACCGCTGGGTCAAGCTTCGTGTTTCCGCGCATGCACTGCGCACCATCGACAAGAACGGCATCGAGTCCGTTCTGGCTGAGCTGCGTGCGCGCGGCGAAAAGGTCTGAGGAGTAGACGATCATGGCAGGCAAGCGCGATAAGGTCCGTATGATTTCGACCGCCGGTACCGGTCACTTCTACACGACCGACAAGAACAAGAAGAACACCCCCGGGAAGATGGAATTCTCGAAGTACGATCCGGTCGTGCGCAAGCACGTCCCGTACAAGGAAGGCAAGATCAAGTAATCCCTCACCGGATTGCTCGATGCCAACGAAGAACCCGCCTCACGGCGGGTTTTTTCGTTTCCACGGTCGTGCACATCGGCCATGGCAGAATGCCGGCACACCCCCGAACGGGCGCACCGATGCTGTTTGAATGGCTGCTGGGCTCATGGCTGCTGCTGCTGGACTGGCTGATCCGGCTGGCCGCGCTGTTCTGGATTCCCAGCCGCACCACGCCCGGTGCCGCACGCAGCTGGTTGCTGCTGGTCGGCTTCGTGCCCCTGCTGGGCTTGCCGCTGTACCTGTTGTTTGGCCACCCCTGGCTGTCGCGCCAGCGCGTGCAGCGCCAGGCCGAGGCCTCGCAGCTGATCCGCGAGGAGCAGGCGCTGCAGCCGCCGTTGCGCTGGAACCCGGTGCCCGACACCGCGACCGCCGAAATGGTGCCGCTGATCGAGCGGCAAGGTGACTTCATGCCCGTGCACGGCAATGCGGTGGAGCTGCTGGCCGATTACGACGCGTCGCTGCAGGCGCTGCTGGACGATATCGACCAGGCTCGCGACCGCGTCCACCTGCTGTACTACCTGATGTTCGACGATGCGGTGGGCGAGGCCGTCGTGCAAGCCCTGCAGCGCGCCGCCGCGCGCGGCGTGCATTGCCGTGTGCTGCTCGATGCGGTGGGCGCCAAACGCGGCCTGCGCCGCTACCGCCACCGCCTGCAGGCGCTGGGTGTGGACGTGCGCGCGATGCTGCCGGGCGGGTTGCGCTGGCGGCGCAGTGGACGCATGGACCTGCGCAACCATCGCAAGATCGCGGTGATCGACAACCGGGTCGGCTACATCGGCTCGCAGAACCTGGCCCAGCCCGAGTTCGTGCCCGGTTACCCCAACCGCGAACTGGTGGCGCGGGTGCGCGGCCCGGCCGTGGCGCACCTGGAGGCGGTGTTCGCCAGCGACTGGTACATGGAAACCGGCCAGCGCCTGGACGTGGTGACCGTCGAGCCGGTCTGTGGGGAGGATGTGCCCACCCAGCTGCTGCCCAGCGGCCCGGCCTATCCCTTCAGCAACGCGCGCGACGCGGTGAACGCGTTGATCCACCTGGCCCGCCGCCGCATCGTGCTGGTCACCCCGTACTTCGTGCCCGACGAGGCCACGCTCAGTGCGCTGCGCATCGCCGCACTGTCCGGCGTGCAGGTGCAGCTGATCCTGTCGGCCAGCAACAACCAGCGGCTCACCGCGTGGGCGCAGGAGGCGTACTACGACGAACTGCTGCGCGCGGGCGTGCGCATCGCGCTGTACGAGCCACATTTCCTGCACGCCAAGCACCTCACCGTTGATGAGGACATCGCGTTGGTGGGCTCGATCAATCTGGACATCCGCTCGTTCGCGCTCAACGCCGAAATCGGCATGCTCTGCTACGACTGGGGGCTAGTGCGACAGCTGATCCAGATTGAAGACGACTACCTGCGGCAGTCGCGCCAGCTGGACCTGAAGGCATGGCGGCAGCGTGCGACGTGGCGGCGCAGCCGCGAAGGCATCGCGCGCCTGGCCGACGCGCTGATGTAGCGCACAGGGCACTGCGGAGCCATGCTCTACAATGCCGGCATGACCACATCCGAATCCACGTTCCCGGCGGACCTGGCCATCATCGGCGGCGGCGCCGCCGGTGTGCTGGTCGCGCTGAACGCACTGCGCAGCGCCACCTCGGCCGTGCAGATCGTCCTGTTCGAACCGGCCTCCACGCTGGCCCAGGGCATCGCCTACGCCACGCCCTGGCCGGAGCATCTGCTCAACGTGCCGGCCGGCAAGATGAGCGGCCTGCCGGAACTTCCGGGTGACTTCGTGGACTACCTGCTGCAGGCCGATGCCCTGCCGGGCGTGCCGCGCGACGTGGTGGCCGACACCTTTGTTGCGCGCCGCCATTACGCGGACTACCTGCAGCAGCGGCTTGCCGAGGCCCAGGCGCACAGCGCGGCGGCACTGCACGTCGTGCATGAACCGGTCATGGCGCTGCAGCCCGGCGCGTCGCTGCAGCAGCTACGGTTGGCGGACGGCACGCAGTGGCAGGCGCGGCAGGTGGTGCTGGCGTGCGGCAACAGCATGCGCCCGCTGCCGGCACCGGGTGCCGACGCGTTGCCGCCGGGCCGCGTGGTCGACGCATGGGACTACGACGGCGTACGCATGCTCGCGGGCGACGGCGACCTGGCCATCATCGGGTCGGGGCTGAGCATGGCCGACAGCGTGGTCGCGCTGGCCACCGCCGGGCATCGCGGCCGCATCCACGTGGTGTCGCGGCATGCGCTGCTACCGTTGCCGCACGCGCACGCCGGCAGCGCCGATTTCGATCCGCAGCCGCTGCTGGGCATGCCGCTGCGTGCGCGCATGCGCGCGCTGCGCGCGCACGTGCGCGATGCGGCCGCGCAGGGCGTGCCGTGGCAGGGCGTGATGGATCGCATCCGTCCGCTGGGGCAGGCGTTATGGCAAAGCCTGAACACCGCCGACCAGCGCCGCTTCCTGCGCCATGTGGTGCGTTACTGGGATGTGCACCGCCACCGCATCGCAGAAACCGTGCATGCGCAGGTGGCGGCACTGGAACAGTCGGGCCAGCTGCAGCGCCATCGCGCGCGGCTGGATGCGCTGCTGGTGCTCGACGGCACCCTGCAACTGCACGCGCACGGGCCGCAGGGCGGCATGCAGCCGGTGAACGTGGGCGCGGTGATCAATGCCACCGGCGTGGAAACCCGTGCGCTGGCCATGCGCAACCCGCTGCTGCAGCAGTTGCTGGCCGACGGCCACGCGCGCCCCGGCCCGCATGGACTGGGCCTGGACAGCGACGCCGCCGGCCGCGTGCGCGACGCGCAGGGCCAGCCACAGCCGGGCCTGCAGCTGGTGGGCAGCCTGCGCATCGGCACCCTGTGGGAAAGCCTGGCCATTCCCGAGCTGCGCGTGCAGGCCCAGCAGGCGGCAGCAGGCGCGCTGCCCACGGTGCAGGCATAACCCCGGCTCATGCCTGCACTTCGGAATTCGCGTTGGTAGGGCCAACTTCGCGGCCGTAGGCTCCTGTCATGACCACGGAGACACCGATGCCTATTTCCCGCGCGACGCCGGCCCTTCATTTCCACCGCATGTGCGCGCTGAGCGCCGCACTGCTGCTGGCCGCGTGCCAGTCGGCAGGCCCGGGTGCCCCGGTGGTTGCGACACCGCCTGCCAGCGCCGCCGCCGCCGTGGCCGCGTGCCCGGCGAACGCCACGGCGATGGACGGCTGGAACGATCGCGCCCCGCCACGCCGCATCTTCGGCAACACCTGGTATGTGGGCACCTGCGGGCTGTCGGCGGTGCTGGTGACGTCGGACCAGGGGCATGTGCTGATTGACGGCGCCACCGAGCCTGCCGGCCCCCTGATCCTGGCCAACATCCGCGCGCTGGGTTTCGATCCCCGCGACGTGAAAGTCCTGCTCAACTCGCATGCGCATTACGACCACGCCGCCGGCCTGGCCTACCTGCAGCGCATGACGGGCGCGCCGCTGCTCGCACGCGGGCCGGCGGCGGCCACCCTGCGCACGGGCAGGAGCGACCGCAGCGACCCACAGCAGCTCGAGCTGCTGGAAGGGTTCCCCGCCGTGGCCAACGTGCAGGTCATCGACGACGGCGCCATCGTCCGCGTCGGCCCGCTGGCGCTGACCGCGCATGCCACGCCGGTCCACACCCCGGGCGGCACCAGCTGGACCTGGCGTTCCTGCGAGGCCGATCGCTGCTACGACCTCGCCTACACCGACAGCACCAGCGCCATTTCGGACGCCCAGTACCGCTATGCCGACCATCCCGACGCCGTGGCCGCGTTCAGGCGTGGCCTGGACACCATGGCCGCGCTGCCCTGCGATATCCAGATCTCCCCGCATCCGGCGGCCAGCGACCTGTTCGCCCGCCTGCGCGGAGACGCGGGCAAACCCCTGGTGGATCCCGGGCGATGCCAACGCTATGCGCAGACGGGCCGGGCCAATCTGGACGCCCGGCTGGCAGATGAAGCGGCCGGCCGCAAGCCCTGACGCAGCGAGGGCGCGGAGGGCGTAAAATGGGTACATGGATGTCTCCCACTTGCTCGACGGGCTCAACCCCGCCCAGCGCGAAGCTGTGTCCGCCCCGCCCGGCCACCATCTGGTGCTTGCCGGTGCCGGTTCCGGCAAGACCCGCGTACTTATCCACCGCATCGCCTGGCTGAATGAAGTCTGCGGCGTGCCGACGCATGGCATTTTTGCGGTGACCTTCACCAACAAGGCCGCTGGCGAGATGCGTCACCGCATCGACCTGCAGTTGGCGCACGGCAGCCGCGGCGCGTGGATCGGCACCTTCCACGGCCTGGCCCATCGCCTGCTGCGCCTGCACTACCAGGACGCCAAGCTGCCCGACAGCTTCCAGGTGCTGGACTCGGACGACCAGCTGCGCCTGGTCAAGCGCGTGGTCCAGCAGCTGGAGATCGACGACAGCAAGCATCCGCCCAAGCAGATCGCCTGGTGGATCAACGAGCAGAAGGACGAGGGCCGCCGCCCGCAGCACATTCAGCCCGAGCCGCATGACGCGTGGCTGGAAACCATGCGCCAGGCGTACGCGGCCTACCAGGAGCGCTGCGACCGCGCCGGCCTGGTCGACTTCGCCGAACTGCTGCTGCGCGCGCACGAACTGCTGCGCGACAACCCGGCACTGCTGGCCCACTACCGCTCGCGCTTCCGCGAGATCCTGGTGGACGAGTTCCAGGACACCAACGCCATCCAGTACGCCTTCGTGCGCGTGCTGGCGGGCGACAGCGGCCACGTGTTCGTGGTCGGCGACGACGACCAGGCCATCTACGGCTGGCGCGGCGCCAAGGTCGAGAACGTACAGCGCTTCCTGAAGGACTTCCCGGGCGCGCAGACCGTGCGCCTGGAGCAGAACTACCGCTCCAGCGCCAACATCCTGGGCGCGGCCAATGCGGTGATCTCGCACAACCCCGATCGCATCGGCAAGGAACTGTGGACCGACAGCGGCGACGGTGAGCAGATCGATCTGTACGCGGCCTACAACGAGATGGACGAGGCGCGTTACGTGGTTGAACGCACGCGCCAGTGGGTGCGTGACGGTGGCAGCTATGGCGACGCGGCGGTGCTCTACCGCAGCAACCCGCAGTCGCGTGCGTTCGAAGAGGCCCTGATCTCCGAGCAGGTGCCGTACCGCGTGTATGGCGGCATGCGCTTCTTCGAGCGGGCCGAAATCAAGGACGCGCTGGCCTACCTGCGGCTGATGACCAACCGCAACGATGACGCTGCCTTCGAGCGCGCGGTCAACACGCCTACCCGCGGCATCGGCGACCGCACGCTGGACGAAGTGCGCCGGCTGGCGCGCAGCCAGGCGATCTCGCTGTGGGAAGCCACCATGCTGACCACCCAGGGCAATGAACTGGCGGCCCGCGCCCGCAACGCGCTGGCCGGCTTCCTGACCCTGGTCAACCAGCTGCATGCCGAAGCCGGTGACATGAGCCTGGCCGAGCGCATCGACCACGTGCTGGTGCGGTCCGGGCTGCGCGAGCATTGGTCGAAGGAAAGCCGCAACGCCCTCGATTCCGAGTCGCGCGCGGACAACCTGGACGAACTGGTCTCGGTGGCCTCGCGCTTCACCCGCCGCGAGGACGACATCGAAGAGACCGGCGAGACCATGAGTGAGCTGGTCGCGTTCCTCTCCTACGCCTCGCTCGAGGCCGGCGAAGGCCAGGCCCAGGCGGGCGAGGAGGGCGTGCAGCTGATGACGCTGCACTCGGCCAAGGGCCTGGAATTCCCGCTGGTGTTTCTGGCGGGTATGGAAGATGGCCTGTTCCCCAGCGCACGTTCGCTGGAGGAAAGCGGTCGGCTGGAGGAAGAGCGCCGCCTGGCCTACGTGGGCATTACCCGCGCGCGCCAGAAGCTGGTGCTCAGCTATGCCGAATCGCGCCGCATCCACGGCCAGGAAAACTACAACGTGCCCTCGCGGTTCCTACGCGAGATTCCGCGTGAACTGCTCAACGAAGTCCGCCCGAAGGTGCAGGTATCGCGCACCGCCTCGCTCGGCGCGAACCGCGTGATGGGCCATGCCGCGATCGAGGCGCCACCGTTGAAGCTGGGCGCGATGGTGACCCATGCGCGCTTCGGCGAAGGCATGGTCACCGACTACGAAGGCAGTGGCGCGCATGCGCGCGTGCAGGTGGAGTTCGCCGAGGCCGGCAGCAAGTGGCTGGTCATGGCCTACGCCAACCTGACGGTGCTCTGACGGCGCGTGTCACGGATGACCCGCCACGTGCTCTTCATCTGCAGCCAGAACCGCCTGCGCAGCCCGACGGCCGAGCAGGTGTTTGCCGACTGGCCAGGCGTGGAAACCGCCTCGGCTGGCGTGTTGGCGGATGCGGATGTCCCGGTCAGCCCCGAGCTGTTGCAGTGGGCGGACCTGATCTTCGTGATGGAGCGGGCACACCGCACGCGGCTTTCAAGCCGGTACCGGCCGTGGTTGAACGGAGCGCGGGTGATCTGCCTGGATATTCCGGATGACTACGATTTCATGGCGCCGGCGCTGGTGGAGCTCTTGAAGAAGAAAGTAACCCCGCACCTGCCGTAGAGCCACCCCATGGGTGGCTGCGGAATGCCCGATACCGCGCAGCCACCCATGGGGTGGCTCTACCTTTCCCCCTTATTGCCAGGTAACCCCATGTCCACCACCCCCGTCGCCATCAACGTCAAACTCAACGCCCGCCTCCAGCCCGAGCACCGCCTGCAGCTGTTCGAGGATCCGCTCGATGCGATGCTGGAAGGCGTGGGCATCGGCGAAATCATGGGCGGCGGCACCGCGCTGACCCAAGAAGGCGAGGTCGAATACGGCGACCTGGAGATCCAGCTGCATGATGGCGTTGCACTGCCGCAGGTGATCGAAATGCTCCAGCAGCTGGGCGCGCCCAAGGGCTCGTTGATCCAGCGCGAGGGCGAGGCCGACCTGCCGTTCGGCATCACCGAAGGCCTGGGGCTGTACCTCAACGGCACCGACCTGCCCGACGAGGTCTACGAACAGTGCGATTCGAACTACGTGTTCGACCAGATCGTGGAGCGCATCGACGGCCACGGTGAGATCTGCAGCTGGTGGCAGGGGCCGAGCGAGACCGCGCTGTACCTGTACGGCGCATCGTTCGAGACCCTGCGCGAGCGCATCGCCGACCTGGTGGCAACCTACCCGCTGTGCCAGGGCGCGCGCGTGGTGCGGATCGCCTAATCTGTCGCCGGCCGGTTGCGCCGACTGGTTGCGCCGACCGGGTTGTACCGACCGCGTTGTATCGACGGGGGTTGTACCGACGGGGGTTGTACCGACGGGGTAGAGCCGACGGGGTAGAGCCGACGGGGTAGAGCCGACTGTTAGTCGGCTCTCCGCACGGTTTCCCAATCGAGCCCGAATCGCGCCAGATACTTGCGCAGGCGATCCGCGTCATTGGTGCTCGCACGCTGCGTGCGCGACACCGCGAACAGTTCGCGCCCGGCGGCCGATAGATTCTTTGCCGCCGCGCAGACGCGCACCACCTCCTCCAGCTGCACGCGATCGAACCGGTCCAGCGCGGCCACCTGCTCACCCAGCAAGGCGTCCAACAGCGACGGCACCTCGCCGCCCGACCACTGCGTCCGCAGCCGGCTGATCTCCTCCTCCACGCCCTCGGTCTGGATGCGCCCGGCATTGGCCAGCGTGGCCAGGCGCATCATCGATGCGCCCAGATCGCGGAAGTTGCCGCTCCACGCTGCCTCCGCGCTGGTGGCGAAGGCGAGGTAACGCGCGCGGGCCTCGGCATTGAAGCGCACCTGCTGGTGTTGCTCGCGCGAGAACCGCTCCAGCTCGAAGGCCAGGTTGGGCTCGATGTCCTCGCGCCGCTGCGCCAGGCCCGGCAGCTGGTAGGTCCACAGGTTGAGCCGGGCCAGCAGATCCTCGCGGAACCGCCCCTGGCGCACCGCCTCGTGCAGGTCGCGGTTGGTGCCGGCAATCAGCTGGAAATCGCTCTCCACCTCGCGGTCGCTGCCCACCGGCAGGAACCGCTTGTCTTCCAGTGCACGCAGCAGCATGGCCTGCTCGTCCTGACCCAGTTCGCCGATCTCGTCGAGGAACAGCAGGCCCTGGTGCGCCGAACGCAGCAGGCCGGCACGGTCACTCGATGCACCGGTATAGGCGCCCTTGGTATGGCCGAACAGCGTGCTCATCGCGCCGTCGCCGCGCAGCGTTGCGCAGTTCACTTCCACGAAGCGGCCCGGCAGCTGGTGCTTGAGCTTCTTCAGATCGAACACGCGCCGGGCCAGATGGCTCTTGCCCGCACCCGTCGGCCCGGTGAGCAGCATCGGCGCGCGTGAGCGGGTGGCCACGATCTCGATCTGCTCGATCATCCGGTTGAACGCGGCGTTGCGGGTGGCGATGCCGCCCTTGAGCAGGTCGCGGTCCTGCAACTGCTGCTGGGCGAAGCGCTGCGCGATGCGGTCATAGCGCGACAGGTCCAGGTCGATCAGCGCATAGGTGCCGGGATCGCCCACGGCCTGCTTGCGCGGCGGCGAGGTCTGCAGCAGCCGCCCGGGGAAGTGCCGGCTCTCGGTCAGCAGGAACCAGCAGATCTGGCTGACATGCGTGCCGGTGGTGATGTGGATGTAGTAGTCCTCCTCCTCCGGCGCGAAGGGATACGCGGCCAGGAAGTCGTGCAGGCAGGCATAGACCCCTTCGAACTCCCACGGGTCCGCCATGTAGGTGTCGTGCCGGCGGACCTCGGTGGACGGCGCAACGCGTTCCAGGTCCTCGCGGACCAGCGCAGCCAGCTTGCCGAAGCGGCGCTCGTCCAGCAGCAGCTCGATGCGGTCCGGCACGAAGTCCTCATGCATGCCCAACGCCACGGTAGGCCGCCATTTCTGCCACCGACCGGGGCCTTCGCCCGCATCGAGCTGGATGCCGAGCATGCCGAACACCACCCGCCGCTTCTGCATGTATATCTCCATATAAAGAGCGCGACCAAACTATATCAATTTGAGCTGCTTCAATTGCGGGAGTAGCGTCTGAAAACTGCATAAAACGCTATAAATCAATTCGTTAGGGCTGCATCAAAGAAGTTGGCACGCCCATTGCTTTGTATACGGCAAGACACAACGAGCGCTGTTCCGCCAAGGACCCGCTCCTGTAACGCGACAGGGATGTCGCAGGGATTGCCCGGCTGGCAATGGGGCCAGCCGGGCAGGGCCCACGCACAACGCTTCACCTAATTGATGGATAGACAGGACGTTCAACATGACCAACACCACCCACAACCATGACGTCATCCAGGAGCCGGGCGCCGTCCCGATTCGCCTGTGGACGCGCGGCGTGCCGCTGGAAGATGCCGCGCGTGAGCAGCTGCAGAACATCGCGCGCCTGCCGTTCATCCACCGCTGGATCGCGGTGATGCCCGACGTGCACCTCGGCAAGGGGGCCACCGTGGGTTCGGTGGTGCCGACCATCGGCGCGATCGTGCCGGCCGCCGTGGGTGTCGATATCGGCTGCGGCATGATCGCCGCACGTACCACGCTGACCGCCAGCGACCTGCCCGACAACCTGTCGGCGCTGCGCAGCGCGATCGAGCGTGCCGTGCCGCACGGCCGTACAGTCGGCCGCGGCCGCGACAAGGGCAGCTGGGACACCCCGCCGGAACTCGCCATTGAGGGCTGGTCGCAGCTGGTGGACGACTTCGCGCTGATCTGCGAGCGTCACCCGAAGCTGAAGAACACCAACAACCTCAAGCACCTGGGTACGTTGGGCACCGGCAATCACTTCGTCGAGGTGTGCCTGGACCAGGAGCAGCGCGTGTGGTTCATGCTGCACTCGGGGTCGCGCGGCGTGGGCAACGCGATCGGCACCTACTTCATCGAACTGGCCAAGCAGGAAATGCGCCGCTGGATGATCAACCTGCCGGACCAGGACCTTGCGTACCTGCCGGAGGGCAGCACCCACTACGGCGACTACGTGTTCGCGGTGGACTGGGCGCAGCGCTTCGCACGCATGAACCGCGAGATCATGATGCGCAACGTGGTGGCGGCGGCGCGCACGGTGATCACCAAGCCGTTCGAGGCCGCGGCCGAGGCGGTCAACTGTCACCACAACTACGTGAGCCGCGAGCACCACTTCGGCAAGGACGTCTTCGTGACCCGCAAGGGCGCGGTGAGTGCACGCAAGGGCGAGCTGGGCATCATCCCGGGCAGCATGGGGGCCAAGAGCTTCATCGTGCGTGGCCTGGGCAATGCGGAAAGCTTCAACAGCTGCAGCCACGGCGCCGGCCGCGTAATGAGCCGTACCCAGGCGCGCAAGCTGATCAGCGTGGACGACCACGCCAAGGCCACCGCGCACGTGGAGTGCCGCAAGGATGCCGAGGTGGTCGACGAGTCGCCGGCCGCCTACAAGTCGATCGAAGCGGTGATGGAGGCGCAGCGCGACCTGGTGGAGATCGTCCACACCCTGCGCCAGGTGGTCTGCGTAAAGGGATGAGGTTGACCGCGCGCGGAGTACACTGCGCCGCGCGCGGTTGAAGGAGAAAGACAGGAACATGGACATGATCGAACTGGATGGCACCGAGGGCGGCGGGCAGCTGCTGCGTTCGGCGCTGACGCTCAGCCTGTGCACCGGCACCGGCTTCAGCATGGGCAACATCCGTGGCCGTCGCCGCCGCCCGGGCTTGATGCGCCAGCACCTCACCGCCGTGAATGCCGCCGCGGCGATCGGCGGTGCCCGCGTGCATGGCGCCCAGCTGGGCGCGACCGCGCTGCGTTTCGAGCCCGGCGCGGTGCAGGGCGGCGACTACCATTTCGCCACCGGCAGCGCGGGCTCGGCGACGCTGGTACTACAGACGCTGCTGCCGGCCCTGTGGCAGGCGGCCACGCCGTCAACGCTGCGTCTGGAAGGCGGCACCCACAATCCGCTCGCGCCCAGCGCGGACTTCATCGCCGATGCCTACCTGCCCGCGCTGGCGCGGATGGGCGTGCAGATCGGTTTCACGCTGGAGCAGCATGGGTTCCATCCAGCCGGCGGCGGCGTGCTCGACGTGCAGGTCACTCCCTGCGCGGCGTTGCAGCCCTGCGCATTCAACACCCGCGGCGCGCTGGCCTCGGTCGAAGCCAAGGTGCTGATGTCCGGCCTGTCCGGCAGCATCGGCCAACGCGAGCTGCAGGTGCTGGCCGATCGCCTGGGCGTGGATCCGCACCCGCGCCACGTGCATGCCGTGCGCCCGGCACTCGGCCCGGGCAACGTGGCGCTGGTGCAGGTGCGCCACGACGCGCATGTGGAAGTCTTCAGTGGACACGGCGAGCGTGGCGTGTCGGCCGAACAGGTCGGCGCGCGCCTGGCCGATGAGGTGCAGCGTTACCTGCACGGCGACGGCTGCGTGGCCGAGCACCTCTCCGACCAGTTGCTGCTGCCGATGGCGCTGGCCGGCGCCGGCAGCTTCACCACCGCCACGATCAGCGAGCATCTGGAAAGCAACGCGCGGCTGATCGAGAAGTTCCTGCCGGTCGAGTTCGAGTGGGTGCCGGAAGGGCAGGGCTGGCAGGTGCAGGTCAGCCGCTGAGGCCGACGTCGGGCCGCGCCGGCGGGGTACTGTCCCGGCCGGTGCGCTCCGTTCGCCCCCGGCGTCCCCCGACTCATCCCGGATTTCACACGGTTCGTCGCCTGCCGCTTGTACGCCCCCGGCTACGCGCCCAGAGTCTGGCGCTGTCTGCTGGGAGCACGCACATGAACAAGGGAATCCCGTACCTGTTGTCTGCACTGGTCGCGCTGACGCTGTCGGCGGGCTGGGCGGCGCCGGTGCTGGCCCTGTTCGAACACGTGGCCACCTGCCTGAAGGACGGCGGCAGCATGGACCTGATGCGGATGCGCTGCGAACCGCCGGTGGCGGCGACCGATGTTCTGCTGCACGGCTGGGGGTTCTGGCTGATGCTGATCGTGATGGCCACGGTGGTGGCGCTGGCGACGACCCGGACGGGAACGCGCTCGCGTAGGAACCGGCCGACATCGGGTCTACCGCAGTAAGTTTGCAACCAGTCCGAGCCTTGGCGGCCCAGCAACGCTGCTAGTGTGCGTGCCCTGTCACTCAGGGGTGCGACGTTGATCAACACTGCGATGCAGAGGGCTTCCTCACTTCCTTCTCTTGCCGCGCCGAGCGAGTGGGAAGCCGGCGCGGCACGGACCCCGGCCGCGAGTCCTGCCACGCTGACAGTGGATTCGGTACGCAACGCAACGCGCGACGATCGCGCGCCGTTGAACTTTGCCGGCGCCACGCTCAGCCCCTGGCAGGGGGCGGGCAGCCAGAAGGCCATGATCGCCTCGCAGGGCGCCGACCGCTGGCGGGTCAAGGCCACGGCCGACGGCGCCAGCAGTGCAATGGAAGTCACCCTGGGAAAGCTGTTCCAGCTCACCGGTCTGCTAGCACCCGATACCGCCTTGGTGGGCGCGCTCGACGGCCTACCCACCGCCAACCTGCATGTCGGTTCGCGCTATGAACCGCAGTTCCAGGATCTGGGCGATTTCCTGGTCAGCGACGCGGCGGCCGACCTGGTTGCGGCAGACAACGCCTCATCGCGGCCCGCATACGACACGCTGCGGGCAACGCATGCCGCCTCCGTGGCCGCCAACACCGCACTGTTGCGCGACGCGGGCGTGGAATGGTGGGCGCTGGGCGAGGTGGATGCGCGCGCGCACGCGGCAAACGATCGCGCCCGCTTCGACGCACTGGACGCCATGAACCGGATGCTGCGCGCGCCGTTGCGGTGCGAGCAGATGCGCCATTTCATCGCGTCGCGCTGGCTGGACAACTGGGACCACCTCAACTACCGGATGGAGAACTTCGGTTACACGTTGCGTGATGGCGAGCGGGTCGGCATGTCGCTGGACTTCGGCTCCTGCGGCCCGCTCGGCTTCCGCGATCCGCAGACCGGCGTGATGCTGCCCAAGCAGCTCAGCGGCGAGGTAGCGATCCGGCAACGTCCTGCGTCGCTGTTCCCGATTCCCGAGGCGTTCGCGGCCAACGCCAGCGGCTTCGACGCGATGCAGGCCGACCCGGGCGCGTTGCATGACACCACCTGCTGGCCCTATGGATTCCAGTCCGAGAGCATTGCCGCGCTGTTCCGGCCGCCGGCGGCCTCGGACCCGGCCATCGCCGACGCCCTGGTGGAAATGGGCTACCGCCTGGCGGTGCTGCCCGCGTCCTCCATCGAAGCGGTGATCGAGCGCCACTGGCCGAACCTGGCGCCCACCGCGGCGCAGGCGTGGCCGCAGGCCGCGGCCCTGACCGGGCAGATGATCGCCCGTCGCGACGCGCTGCTGGCGCGGTTCGACCCGGCGCAGATCCGCGACTGGCTGCACGCCGACCCGGTTCGCGCCGCGCGCGTCCGCCAGGAGGTGACCGACGCGATGCAGAGGGTGCTCGGCGCCGATGCGGTCGCGCCCCACCAGCAGCACGTCGAGCGATTGCACGAGGCACTGCTGGGTAGCGGCGAACCCATCGCCTCAACGACGGACGACATCTGCATCAACGGCGTGTGTCGCGAAACCCGTGCGATGCAGCAGTTCGACGACGCCCTGCAGCAACTGGAACAGGCCTGGGCAAGCGAGTCTCCGCAGGGCATGGCCGATGCGGTTGCCGCCTTGCTGGCGCCGCCGCTGCACACCCAACTGCTGCACCATCTGGCGCTGGGCCCCGGCAGGCACGCACATACCCTGGCGGCATTCGACACCAACCATGCGTGGCTGGTGCTGATGGAGAAGCTGGTGGCCATGGGCCAGGCAAACCCGAGCGAGGTCGCTCGCCTGCTGCTGACGCCGGTCGAGGCGGGCAGCTACCCGCCCGATGTCGCCGCGTGGTCGGAGAAGCATCCCGAATTGGGCATTGCCTTCATTCAACTGCTGGAAGGGCTGGTGGCACGGGGCGTACCCGCGCAGCGGCTGCGCGTGGGACTGCTGACCGCCAAGCGTTCCGGCACGGCCAACTACTTCGCCGAACTGCTGGGCAGCCGCGCCTCCGCCGCCTGGATCGAACGCCTGAAGCTGGCACAGCTCTGGCCCGGCGCGGAGGACCTGCGGGAGGCGAAATCGTGGCGCTCGCGGACCGCCTTCGGCCTGCGCAGCCTGCTGCCGCGCGGCCAGGTCGCGCTTGCCGCGCCGCGCGCCGCCCATGCACTGCAGCAGATGGCGCCTGGCCCGCTGGTGGCGCAACTGCGCCGGGAAAACGGCCCGGCGCGGCTGCTGGTGCTGGAGACAGAGCTGTTGAGGCAGGAGGTTCTTGAATCGGTACGGCTGGTTCACCGTGACGAAGTACAGGCACTGTCCACCAGCGTCGCCCAGGCCGTGTGGAGTGCGTGGGCCGAGGCCCTGCAGAAGCATGGGTTGCCACATGCGAGCCCGCCCCGGGATCTGCTGGAAAGCCAGCAGCACGCGGCCCGCAGCCGTTTCGAGCAGGACATGTGGGCGCTGCGCCGGGAGGATGCGGAGGCGCTGATCGCAGAGGCCACGACGGGGTACGGCGAGGCAGTGCGGGCGCAGCCGACGCTGACCGCCGAGGCGCGCAAGGCGCTGTTCCGGGGCGGCGTGGACCGCGCCATCGGCGCCATCGGCGCGATGGTCGCCGACGCCGCAGGCACGTCCCCGCCCCCGGCGGGCGGCGCGACGCTGGGCGCAGAGGTCGCGGCGCGAGCACAGTCCGTTGCCCAGGGGGTGCAGTTACAGGTACAGCAGCGCGCGCAGGCGCAGGCGGGGCAGAGTGCCTCGCGTTGGGCGGCCGCCGAGGCAGGCCGACGGGCAACCGATGCGGTGGCGGCGCGCGCGCAAAGCAGCGCATTGGCCCACAGTCAACGCGCCGCCGCGTTGCTGGCCTACGAGACGGCCACCAACAAGGCACGCCAGGCGGCCCAGTCCCGGGCCACACAGGAGGCAGCGGAGCGCGCCGCGAGGGTCAGTGCGGCGCGAACCGAGAGCGCGACCAGTGAGGTGGCCTTGCGGTTGGCGCTGTTGCGCCTGCCCGCACCGCCCAGCAGTCCTCCTGGCGCCGCCCGGCGGACCGCGGACGCCGCGCGGATCCGCACGGCTCAGTACCTGGACACGCACGGGCGGCCACGTACCGGCAACCGCTGATTGCCAATTGATCGCGCTCAAGGCATCGCCTGCACGTCCGGTGTGCAATGGTGTTCCCGTCACTTCGCCAAGGAGCCTGCCATGTACAAGCGAATCCTGATTGCCACCGACGGGTCGGAGCTGTCCGAAAAAGGACTGCTGAAGGGACTCGAGCTGGCCAAGGATCTGGACGCGGCCGTCGATATCGTGACCGTATCCGAACCGTGGGCGGTGGGCATGTACGACGCGATGGGCTGGAGCGTGGGCTACATGAACAGCCCGGAGTACAAGGCCGACCGCGAGGAGACCGCGCAGAAGGTGCTGGAACCGGCCAAGGCCGCCTGCGAGGCGCAGGGCCTGCGCACGGCCACCATTCACGTGCTGGACCGCTATGCCGCCGACGGCATCATCGACACCGCCGTCGAGCGGAACAGCGACCTGATCGTGATGACCTCGCACGGCCGCCGCGGCATGACCCGGGTGCTGCTGGGCAGCCAGACGGCCGAAGTGCTGGCCCGCAGCACCGTGCCGGTATTGGTGATCCGGTAACGCTACGTCAGCGGGGCAGTAGAGCGGGGCTCTGCCCCGCTGCGCGCCAAATCAGCGGGGCAGAGCCCCGCTCTACCGCCCGGCTGCCGGTTACGGGCGCAGCTTCAGCGTCTGCGACTCATCCAGGCTGCCATCCGCCTGCAGCACCACGTAGCGCTCCCCGCTGCGGTCGAACAGCACCGGGATGGGGTCGCGGAACAGCGGGCGGCGCACGAAGCGCAGCGCCCAGCCGAAATGCTCCAGGGTGTCCACGGCTTGGCGTTGTTCGTCGGTCAGCCCCGCGCGCAGGGCGGCGGGGTCAATGGGCTTGCGGCGTTCGGGCGTCGTCATCGGGTACGGCAGGGCACGGGCCCACTCACCAGCTGTAGAGCTTCCAGTAGACCGGGGAGACGCCGTCCTTGCTGCGGTCCACGCCGCCCTGCGGGCTGCCTTCGTACATGTAGTACGGCGCGCCACGCGAGGGGGTGACCTTGACCATGCGGAGCTGGCCACTGACCCGGTATTCCTCGATGACATCGCCGTTGTCCATGGTGCGCTTGGCAATATCGGCGCCCGTGACATCGACCGGGGGCACGCCGGCACCGCCGGTGGTCGCACAACCGGCCAACACAAGCAGGCCAGCCAGCAGCAGAGTCTTCATGGGCCAAGGTTCCTGGGGGCGGGGAGCCCCGATTATGCCCCATGGTCCGTGACGCCGGCGCCGCGAACGGCTGCGGCCGGGCGCGTAGAATCGTCGCATGAGCCGATTAGTCCTGATTGACGGGTCCAGTTACCTGTACCGCGCGTTCCACGCGCTTCCGCCGCTGACCAATGCCGCCGGTGAACCCACCGGGGCGCTGTTCGGCGTGGTCAACATGCTGCGCGCCACCCTGAAGGAGCGCCCCGAGTACGTGGCCTTCGTGGTCGATGCGCCGGGCAAGACCTTCCGCGACGACCTGTACGCCGACTACAAGGCCAACCGCCCGCCGATGCCCGACGACCTGCGCCCGCAGGTGGAGCCGATGTGCCGCATCGTCGAGGCGCTGGGCCTGAGCATCCTGCGCATCCCCGGCGTGGAGGCCGACGATGTGATCGGCACGCTGGCGCTGCAGGGCCACCGCGACGGCATGACCGTCACCATCTCCACCGGCGACAAGGACTTCGCGCAGCTGGTCCGCCCGGGCATCGAGCTGGTCAACACCATGACTGGCAGCCGCATGGATTCCGACGCGGCGGTGATGGAGAAGTTCGGCGTACGCGCCGACCAGATCGTCGACCTGCTGGCGCTGATGGGCGATGCCGTGGACAACGTGCCCGGCGTGGACAAGTGCGGCCCCAAAACCGCCGCCAAGTGGCTGGCCGAGTACCAGCACCTGGACGGGGTGATGGCCGCTGCCCCGACCATGAAGGGCAAGATCGGCGAGAACCTGCGCGCGGCGCTGGAGCGCCTGCCGCTCAACCGCGAGCTGGTCACCATCCGCACCGACGTCGCACTGGACGCCAGCCCGCAGACCCTGGCCCTGCGCGACCCGGACGTGCCCACCCTGGGCGAGCTGTACCTGCGCTACGGCTTCACCCAGGCCCTGAAGGAGCTGGGTGGCCCGGTGGCCGCGCCTGCCGCCGCCAGTGACGCCCCGGTCAGCCTGCGCGGCACTGCCGCCGGCTATGCCCGCAGCGCCTCCAGCGAGACGCCTGAGGCGCTGGATCCCACGTTGGCGGCCCCGGGCGAGTACGAGACCGTGCTCACCACCGAACAGCTGCAGGCCTGGGTGGCCCGGGCCGAAGCGGCCGAGTTGATCGCCTTCGATACCGAGACCGATGCGCTGGATGCCATGCGCGCCAACCTGGTCGGGATCAGCCTGGCGGTCGAGCCTGGCCGCGCCGCGTACATCCCGGTCGGCCACGACTACCCGGGGGCCCCGGCCCAGCTGCCGCGCGAGCAGGTGCTGGATGCGCTGCGCCCGGTGCTGGAGAACCCGGACAAGAAGAAGCTCGGCCAGCACGGCAAATACGACCTGCACGTGCTGCGCCGTCACGGCGTGAACGTGCAGGGCTATCACGACGACACCATGCTCGAGAGCTTCGTGCTCAATTCCACCGCCACCCGCCACGACATGGATTCGCTGGCGATGCGCTACTTGGGCTACACCACCATCAAGTTCGAGGACGTGGCGGGCAAGGGCGCCAAGCAGATCCCGTTCTCGCAGGTGGGCCTGGATGAAGCCGGTCGCTATGCGGCCGAAGACGCCGACATCACCCTGCGCCTGCACCGGGTGCTGCACCCGCAGCTGCTCGAATCGGCCGCGCTGGACAACGTGTACCGCAGCATCGAAATGCCGCTGGTGCCGGTGCTGGCCCGGATCGAGGCCAACGGCGTGTACATCGACAGCGCCGAGCTGCGCCGGCAGAGCCAGGACCTGAGCGTGCGCATGCTGGCTGCCCAGCAGAAGGCCACCGAGCTGGCCGGGCGTACCTTCAGCCTGGACTCGCCCAAGCAGCTGCAGGCGGTGCTGTTCGACGAACTGAAGCTGCCGGCGCTGGTGAAGACCCCCAAGGGCCAGCCCAGCACCAATGAAGAGGCGCTGGAGGCGATCGCCGAGCAGCACGAGCTGCCGCGGGTGATCCTGGAGTACCGCGGCCTGGCCAAGCTGCGCAGCACCTACACCGACAAGCTGCCGGAGATGGTCAATCCCGACACCGGCCGGGTCCACACCAGCTACCACCAGTCCGGCGCGGCCACCGGCCGGCTGTCCTCGTCGGACCCGAACCTGCAGAACATCCCGATCCGCACCGAGGACGGCCGCCGCATCCGCCGCGCCTTCGTGGCCCCGGAAGGCTGCAAGATCCTGGCCTGCGACTATTCACAGATCGAACTGCGGATCATGGCGCACCTGTCCGAGGACCCGGGCCTGGTGCGGGCCTTCGAGCAGGGTGTCGACGTGCACCGCGCCACCGCCGCTGAAGTGTTCAACCGCGCACTGGACGAGGTGACCCCGAACGAGCGGCGCGCCGCCAAGGCCATCAACTTCGGCCTGATGTACGGCATGAGCGCGTTCGGACTGGCGCGCAACCTGGGCATCGACCGCGGCCAGGCGCAGGACTACGTGGCGCTGTACTTCAGCCGCTACCCGGGCGTGCGCGACTTCATGGAGCGCATGCGCCAGCAGGCCCGCGACCAGGGCTACGTGGAAACCATCGAGGGCCGCCGGCTGTACCTGAACGACATTCACGCGCGCAACCAGGGCCTGCGGGCCGGGGCCGAGCGTGCCGCCATCAATGCGCCCATGCAGGGCACCGCGGCGGACATCATCAAGCGGGCGATGGTGAAGGTGGACGACTGGCTGCAGGGCCAGGGCGGTCGCGCCCGGATGATTCTGCAGGTGCACGATGAACTGGTATTCGAAACCGAAAGCGAGTTTCTGGAAACCTTGCGCTCGCAAGTGGTGGAGTTGATGTCGTCTTCAGCCAAATTGCGCGTGCCGCTGGTGGTCGACGCGGGCGTCGGCGATAACTGGGATGAGGCGCATTGAGACGCAATTAACGGTAAATTAGCTGAATTGGTTCATTGCGTGCGCATAAACTGACTCTTGGATGAATGTTTCTGGTTTCACATCAGGATTAATTGGGCGCCTTCACGAACTATCAATGTTCGAGGTGCTTTTATAGACCTCGACAGGCGCAATGCCTGTTGTGGATCTCTCCCATCCCCTGGAGCAGATCTCGGAACGGGGGCTCCTCCCCAAGCGCCCGTTCCCCGGCCCCGCTGACCTCCCCCTGGTCGGCGGGGCTTTTTATTTTGGGTCGCCTGGAATCCCGCCGCGAGGACGTCCACGGCGGGGCGGCTCAGGATGATCGGAATCTGCAAGCGGTACAGACCGCAGCTGGCTGCAATGGACCCTTCAGCGGCGCCCGACATGGGCCCCGCGACGACCAGGGGGTTTCCCATGCCGCACGCAACGTTCACGCCTCACAAATCTGCCGCCATCGCGGTTGCCGCCGCGAATGCGTTTGCCGCGCGCATGTCTGTGGACGATCCGCCGCCCTATGCCGCCGCCGTTGAACGCGTGCCGCGGCCAGCCATGATCGGCAACATCTACCCCGACCGGACCACCGCCGCGCTGAGCGCCAGCGATCCACGCTGGAAGGTGCATCCCCCCACCGGCGTGTTGCCGCCGGAGGTACTGCAGGAGCTGAAAACGACCATCAGCAGCAGCACGCACGCGGTTGACGCGCACCGGCAGGGGTACACGACGCAGCCGTCGGCCCCGCCGCTGTCGTGCATCGGCGGCGGCACGGACAGCGTGCGTGCCGCACCGCAGAACCCCGTCGGCGTGGAGAAGATCGCCAAGCGCCTGCAGAAGACCAGCGAGCAGCAGACACTCGAGCTGCTGAAGAAGAAGCGGAAGCTGGAGGCGCAGCTGCGCAAAGTGGACGGTGAACTGCAGCAGGCACGGCAGCCCAGCCGCCGGACACCCTGACCCCCGATAGCGCCGGCCGTCGGCCGGCCCTACCCGGCGTGCACGTGGCCATTGCCTCCGCCGGGTTACCCGCCCATGCTGCGGGACGACTCCCGAGGGAAGGTTCCATGAGCGACCTGTTCGACCTGGCCATGCCGTGGTGGGAATTCATCCTGCGCGCGGTGGTGGTGTACGTGGTGGTGCTGGGCATGGTGCGGCTGTCCGGCAAGCGCGCGCTCGGGCAGATCACCCCGTTCGACGTGCTGCTGATCGTGCTGCTGGGCAACGCGGTGCAGAACGCGCTGCTGGGCAAGGACACCTCGCTGGGCGGTGGCCTGCTGCTGGCCGCCACCCTGATCGGCATCAACTATGGTGTGGGCTGGCTGACCACGCGCAACCGCCGCGTCGAGTCGCTGGTGGAAGGCGAGCCCGTGCTCATCGCGCGTGACGGCAAGCTGCTCGACTCGGTACTCAAACGTGAAATGGTCACGCCGGCCGACGTGGACGCTGCGCTGCGCCAGCAGGGCTGCCTGCAGATCAGTGATGTCGCGCTGGCGGTGCTGGAGATCAACGGGCACATCACCATCGTGCCGAAGAAGTCACAGAACTGAGCCGACGGCTGAGGGGAACCTGCAAGCGCCAGCCTGTGCCGGCTGCTGCAATGGGCGTCCTGACGGGCACCCGCTGTGGGGGTCCGCTGGAAGGAGGCGTAGTCCATGTGGCGTACCGATTCGACGATTCACCCCGTCCCCGCTGCCGGCCGCGTGCCCGGTCCCTCCGCCCAGCTGCAGCATGATCCGCCGCCGAGCTACACCGACGTGATGGGGGAACTGCCCCGCGCCCCGGCGCAGAGCGCCCCGCGCCATGTCCTGGAGCAGGTCGCCAATACCGGGCCGCTGTGGACGCGGGGGGGGGGGCCGGGGGGGGGGGGGGGCCCCCCCCGCGGAGCACGAACACCCCCCCCCCCCCCCCCCCCCCCCCCCCCCCCCGCCGGAGGCGCGCGCCGCCGCCGACAACGCACACGCGCTGTTCGCCGATGGCCGCTCGGAATTCGTGGGCGTGCTGAAATTGTGGGAAGGCTACCGCCAGGCCCACGAAGACCTCACCCAGTC